>CABZRR010000006.1 GCA_902528215.1 uncultured SAR86 cluster bacterium
ACCTTTAGAAAGAATCGTCCATGCGGTCCTCTTCTTCAGAGCTCTATGCAACCTGACTCTGCTGTCCCAAAAGAGTGGTGGACACCATCATTTCTATCTAAGGGTGAAACTTTAGAAGAGCTGGCCGAAGTTGCTGGAATTGACATAAAGGGTCTTTTATCAACTCAAGCTAAAGTAAATGAATATGCTAAATCTGGAAAAGATCTTGATCTTCACAGAGGTGACACAGCTTATGATAGATATTATGGTGATCCATCTGTCACACCAAATCCATGCCTAGCACCATTAGAGAAGGGCCCTTTTTATTGTATGGTCCTTTATCCAGGAGAGATGGGTACTGCTGGAGGCTTAGTTATTGATACTCATGCCAGAGTCCTCAACAAAGAAGGAAACGTCATACCTGGACTTTATGCCTGTGGTAATTGCTCTACAGCGTTGCTGCCAACTTATCCTGGTCCAGGATCAACTCTTGGCCCAGCTATGACATTTGGATACTTAGCTGCAAAAGATATAACTGGTTCAAATTTTTAATAAATGGACTTTTCTAATAAAACTGCACTAATAACTGGCGCAGGTCAGGGGGTTGGAGAGGGAATTGCAACGGCTCTTGCTTCATATGGTGCTAACGTTAGTTTGATTGGCAGAACTTTATCTAAAGTTCAACGTGTTGCAGATGAGATAAATGATAATGGAGGATCAGCTACAGCAATTCAATGTGATGTAAAAGATAAAACTTCAATCAATAATTCAATCTTATCAACAGTCACACATTTTAAATCTTTAAATATATTGATTAATAATGCTCAAGAGGTGCCACTAGGAAATCTACTAAATGTCTCTGATGAATCATTTCTTGATGGATGGAATTCTGGCCCTCTAGCTACCTTGAGATTTATGAAAGGATGTTATCCTCATCTTAAAGGAGATGGAAAGATTATAAATCTAGCTAGCTCTTCAGCACTTAGACCCGATTCAGCTTCTTATGGAGCATACGCAGCTGTAAAGGAAGCTATACGTTCATTATCAAGAGCCGCGGCAGTAGAGTGGGGATCAGATAATATTTTAGTTAATTGTATTATGCCACTTGCAAAATCTTCTGGAATGGAATGGTGGATGAATGAAAATCCTGATGAGGCAAATGAATTTTTAAAAACCATCCCAGTTGGTAAAGTAGGTGATTGTAAAGATGATATCGGAGAAGCAGTTTGCCACTTATTATCTGATGGAATGAATTACATAACAGGATCAACTATTATGATTGATGGTGGTCAAGCATACTTAAGATAATACCAAGATGGATAAATTACAAAAATTAATTGATATTGAAGAAATTAAAAATCTTAAACATAGATATTTTAGGGCTATTGATATGGCAGATTTTGATTTGTTGGATCACGTTTTCGCAGATAATATTTCAATTGATTATCGGGGTGGGACATATAGATGGGAGTCAAAGGGAAAAGACAATATAAAAGAAAGTCTTAAACAAGCTTTTCATAATCAAGCTGCATCAATGCATACCGCTCATCATCCAGAGATAAAAATTCTTTCTGAGACAGAAGCGACAGGAAAATGGTATTTGCAGGATATTTTCTATAATTTTGATATGGACAGCGTTACACAAGGAACTGCATTGTATGAGGATAAATATATTAAGTTCGAAAATAATTGGTTAATACTTCATTCCGAATATGATCGAATATGGGAATGCGTATCACCAATAAATCCTGAGGATAAATTTACGACAATCATGTTAAAAGAAAAAGGAATTCAAAAATAGGAATAAAAATGAAAGAAAAAGTTCAATCTGCTCTTGATAATTATGTGCTTGCATATACAAATAATGACAAATCTTTATTTAGAAGTTTGTGGGATGATCACGCAATATTTGAAGACCCAGTAGGGGCTGATCCCTGCATTGGAATAGAAGCTATTTGTGAATTTTGGGATTATGGTCATGCTAGCGGTATGGAAATAACACCTAAAAATGTTGAAACTGTTGTTTGCTCAAATGAGGGTATCTTAAAAGCAACCATGGAAGTTAGGAATACCAATGAAAATACCGGAATGAATATTTCAATTGTTGATCATTTTGTTATCAATAAAGAGGGCAAGATTACAAGTGGAAGAGCATTCTGGGATGAGTCATCAATCTCTAACCCTTCCGATTTAAATTCATTTGACATCAATGTTGATGAATTTAAAGACAGAGGATAGATATTTCATCGCTGATGAAACTTAGCGTTAATCTAAATAAGATTGCACTTCTCAGAAACTCTCGTGGCAATAACGTTCCATCGTTACGAGAATATGCTAATTTGGCTATTAGGCTTGGTGTAGATGGTTTAACTCTCCACCCAAGACCTGACCATCGTCATGCCACATCTGATGATGCATTAGAGGTTTCAAAAATTTGTAAAGATAATAATCTTGAGTTTAATTTAGAGGGCAATCCTTTTTCTTTACCGGAGCAAGATTTTCTTGGTTTCAAACAATTATGCAATTTAGCTCAACCACATCAAATAACTCTAGTGCCTGATAGTCTTGACCAAGTGACCTCTGATCATGGATGGCAACCTGGCTACTTAGATAATGAATTAAGTGAATTTGTAAAAGAAATTAAATCTTCTAATTCGAGAATGAGTTTATTTATAGATGCTAATCCTAAGTCAGTTGAGTACGCTGCTAATAAAGGTTTTGATAGAGTTGAAATTTATACAGGGCCATTTGCTTATTACTTAGAGTCAAATAACATAGATAAACTCAATCAAGTGAAAAAAAATATAACTGATTGTATTGCAACCGCAAATGATCATGACATGGGAGTTAATGCTGGCCATGATTTAAATCTTGTTAATCTCCCTCAATTAAAAGAATGCGGTATTATTGATGAAGTTTCTATTGGCCATGCAATTATGACAGATGCGTTGAAATTTGGCTTTAGCGATACCATAATGAAATATATTAAATTAATAAGGAATCATTAATGTCTATAGAAGAAAAAATTAAAGAGCAAATAAAAGAGAACAAAATTCTACTATATATGAAAGGATCACCATATGAACCAAAATGCGGATTCTCAGCAAAAACCGTTCAAGCATTGATTGATTGTGGAGCAGAATTTTCCTATGTTGATATTTTAGATAATCAAGATATTAGACAAACTTTACCATCTATATCTGATTGGCCAACGTTCCCTCAGCTTTTTGTGAAAGGGGAATTAATTGGTGGTTGCGATATAGTTACCGAAATGCATGAACAAGGAGAGCTAAAAGCAATTATTAAAGAGGTAGCTTCCTAAAACTTACCCGAAGTCCTTCAGCATCGCTTTTAATTCAAGGCTATGTTGCTCCTCTTCTCCAATCATACTTCTTGCATATTCTTCTAGATATACAGAAGCGTCTTCAACAGTTGATAAGAGTTTTTTATATAAACTCAACGCATGAAGTTCATGTTCCATGCCTTCCTCTAAAATATCCTTTATTGAATGTCTATGTGTCTCAACAATTTTGGCAACTTTAAGACTTGGGTGTCCATCTAAACCGACCAATAGTTCACCAGCTTGTTGGGCATGAACCATTGATTCTGTTGCTTGTTCTTTAAGAAATGTAACGATAGGAATTCTATAAGGCCCGCTTACCATCAATGAGGAGTGCGTATAACGAACTACACCAGCTAATTCATATTCCATGATCTCATTTAAAATATTACATACTTCTTTAGTATTTAATTCTTTCATAATTTTTAATTTGTATTTAAATGCATATAATATTGTGTTTTATATAATATGTAAAGTATTGATTTAAGGTATTTTTTTAATGATAATCATTCTCACTCTAGTATTAATTCTCATTTATGAAATCATAGAAACATGCAAATAATTAGAGGTGACGACTATCAATCATGGGTTTATGCACATCATGATGACTTAATAGTTGTTGATCCGTGGCTAACAAATAAACAGGTTTTTCCGGGATTGAACTGGTTATTACATCGCAGCGCTTTGCAGGAGTCATACTTAGTAAAAAATAATTTAATAAATAAAGTGACTCACATAATTATTACTGCTCATTTTTCTGATCATTTAGACTTAGATTCTTTAAATCAATTTGATAAAGACATTCACATATACACCACTCATGAAGCGTCAAAAATTTTAATTAAAAATGGATTTAAAAATGTGACCAAAGTTAAAATTAACCAATCTTATGAGTTAGGATCATTAAAGTTACGAATCTATCAAGCGGGGAAACCTTATCATTCGACCACATTTGCTTATTCATTAGAGGATGGAAATGCCAAGGTATTTCATGAATCTCATATGTTCAATAAAAACTTAGTAATTGAAGATATCGACGCTTGTATTATGACAATTGATAAGGTTAAGGTTTTTGGAATCGTTCAAGTTTCTATGGATATAGAACAAGCAAAATCTGCACAATTAGCCTTAAATGCAAAATACTTTATACCAACAGGAATTGCTCCAAGCAGAACAAAGGGTCTTATAAGCTATATTCTAAGTATTAAAGAGTTTGATTCAGGGAATGATCTATTACCTGCAGTCTGCAGACAGGTTGGCGATACTCTTAGTATTTAATTTTTAATGAAACTATCATAATCATTAACAATTTTACAGAAGACTTGAGCTGTGACTTCGGCATCATATGCAGCACTATGAGCTTCATCGTTGTCGTAAGATATATCCAATTCTTTGCATACTTTTGCAAGAACAGTTTGCTTGGTAGCTAACACACCTAAACTTACAGTATCTATTAATGAAAAGGTATGGAAAGGAGATTTCTTAATATTATTCCTATGACATGCCTCAAGAAGAAAACTATGATCAAAAAAGGCATTATGACCTACTAAAATTGCTCTTGAGCATTCATATTTTGATTTTTGTTTATTAATTATTTTAAAGGATTCTTTGAGGGCATGCTCCTCCTCTACAGCTAATCTTAGTGGATGATTTAAATCTAATCGAAGAAATTCTAATGCTTCCTTGTCTACCTCAAGTCCCTCAAAAGGTTTAATGTGATATCTATACGAATCGCCTAATATTAATTTAGAATCCTCATCATCAATTAATTGAATTGCTATTTCTAAAATTGCATTTCTTTTTGAATCAAAACCACCAGTTTCAAGATCAACAATAACAGGAAGAAATTTTCTAAATCTATCTTTTAACATTTAAGCCCCTTATTATGCTCATATAATATAAACGATAATCTCATATAAATATGATTTTTAAAGACATAACTGACACAAAGTTCAAAGGTATTGAAATATCTTCTTATCATGAGTTTGATCACGAGAAAGTTTATTATTATGAAGATGATAATACTGGCATTAAGTCTCTTGTAGCTATTCACGATTCTTCAAAAGGCCCAGCAATTGGTGGGTGCAGATTCAAGGAATACGATTCATTTGAGCAAGGTTTAAATGATGTATTGCGTTTGTCTCGAGGCATGACTCATAAAAACAATGTTGCTCAAATTCCATTTGGTGGTGGCAAAGCTATAATTTTTCAAGAATCTCACAAATCAGATGATCTATTAAGATCATATGCCAATTTCTTAAATCTCTTAGAGGGTCAATACATATCTGCCGAAGACATAGGTATTTCACTGGAGGATATAAGATTCATTAAAAAATATACCGAATTTGTTTTTGATAATATTGATCCTGGACCATATACAGCAAAAGGTATTTATTATGTAATAAAGGAAGCAATTGATTTTTGTTTTTCACAACCATTAACTGATAAAAAAATTTCCATTCAAGGAGCTGGAAGTGTAGGGATGCATCTTGCAGAGCATCTAGCCAATGATGGAGCTAATGTTTTTATTTCGGATATTGATAAATCAAAACTTGAAATCATCGATAATCCTAACATTAATCCTATTGATGATGCATTTTCACTTGAATGTGATGTATTTTCTCCTTGTGCATTAGGAGCTATATTCAATAAGTCATCTATTAAAAGTTTAAATTGTAAAATTATCGCTGGCGGTGCAAATAATCAACTCCAAGATTTGTCGATAGCCAACGCCCTTCATAGCAGGGGCATAATATATATACCTGACATTTTAATAAACTCTGGTGGAGCTATAGGTTTAACGAAAGATTTAATGCAAAGGAACGAATTGGAGACCGAATCAGATTTAATGAATATTGCTTACAGAGTTAGAGAAGCCTTTACTGAATCTCAAGAAAAATCAATTAGTCTTCAAGATACAATAAGAGAACTGATTATTTAAATTTATTCAGCAACCCCTAACTTTCTTTGTAATTTAGTATTCGAAGTTGTATATCCAAATGGCACTCTTTCTCCTGGGAAAATCCTTTGATAAGCCTTTTGAACTGCTAAAGTAGTTTCATGAAATCCGCATAAAATTAAATCTAGTTTTCCGGGATAATCATTGATATCTCCAACTGCAAAAATTCCATCTCTATTTGTTTCAAAGTTTTCAGTATTCACAGATATTTTTTTTGATTCAAGTTCTAACTCCCACTCAAGGATAGGACCTAATTTTTTATTTAATCCAAATAGAAACAATAATTCATCTGCCTCATGAACTACAGATTCTTTAGAATCAAAGTTTTTTAAGATAACCCCATTTACCTTATCATCACCTTTTATTTCTTCAATTTGATAAGGAGTTAGAAGATTGATTTTACCAGATTTCACAAGTTCTCTCATTTGAGCCTCAGTATGTTGGGCTCCTCTAAACTGATCTCTTCTATGTACTAGATTTACAGACTTAGCCGTTTTTACTAATTCAACTGTCCAATCTAATGCTGAATCGCCACCACCAAAAATAAATAAGTTTTTATCTTTATATTGATCTATAGATTTAACTGCATAGCTCACACCTTTCCCTAAAAATTTGTCAGGATCTTCTATGTTTGGAGGTCTTCTTGGCTCAAATGAACCAGCTCCAGCTGCAATGAATATATTTTTTGTAGTACATTCAATACCTTCATTAGTTCTCACTAACCAAGTCGATATATCATTTGATGATGAAACTGATTCGATCGATTCAACTCTTTGAGAAAGATGAAGATCATACTCAAAGGGTTTAATTTGTTCAATCAATGCATCCACATGCTCTTGCGCTGTTTGGGTCGGAACCCCTGGTATGTCGTATATAGGCTTTTCTGGGTAGAGTTCAGAGCATTGCCCACCAACTTTGTCCAAGTTATCAATCAGGGTACATTTGAGACCCAAAAGACCAGCCTCAAAAACAGTAAATAATCCTACTGGACCTGCGCCAATTACTAAAATATCTGTTTCAATTTTCATTTAATTTTCTGTCCTGGTTGCGCTCCTGAATCAGGAGATAATACAAATATGCCGCCTTCAGAATCACTGGCTGCAAGAATCATGCCTTCAGAAATACCAAATTTCATTTTTCTTGGAGCTAGGTTGAATACCATTACTACTAATTTATCTATTAAATCAGAAGGCTCATAAACTGATTTTATACCAGCAAAGACATTTTTTGTTCCTAAATCTCCAAGATTAAGCTTTATTGCTAGAAGTTTGTCTGCGCCTTCAACATGAGAAGCCTCCTCAATCTTAGCAACTCTTAAATCAACTTTCATAAAGTCATCAATCTGAATAATATTTTCTTCTTCTTTCATTATTTTTTCCTTTTTATAGAAATCATTTAAATCAATCGGCTCGACTCTGGAAATAATTGGTTTAAATTCATCAATTTCCAAATCGATCATTTTATCCTCAAGATTATCAATGCTAAAGCTATTTATTTTTAACATCTTAAGCATTTTATTACATAAATTTGGCATTATCGGAGCTAGCAATATGCAAAGATTTTTAAAAACATTTAATGCAGTTGACACTATAATTATCGCGTCTTTTTGATCAATTTTCCAAGGAGTATTTTCATTTATAAATTTGTTAGTATTATCTGCTATCTGCATGATGAGTTTTATTGCTTTGGAAAACTCTTTTTTTTCATAATAATCAAGGATTTTATCCATATCCTTCATACAAGCTGATAGATATTCTTCATTAATTGATTTGGATAGGCGATTATTATTTTTTGAAATGAACGGAGCAGAGCGACTAAAAATATTTGAAAATTTTCCAACTAAATCAGAGTTTATTTTTTGTGCTAGATCCACTAAATTTAAGTCAAGATCTTCAATTTTTGAATTAAGCTTACTGGCGAAATAATATCTTAATAATTCTGGGTCACATACATTTGCAAATTGATCTGCTGTGATAAATGTCCCTTTTGATTTAGACATTTTCTCTCCATTAACACTAACAAAGCCATGGACATGTATACTATCAGGGAGCTTATAATTTGAACTTTTCAAAAAAGCTGGCCAAAATAAACCATGAAAATAGGTAATATCCTTACCTATAAAATGATGAATCTCATATTCTGAATTTTTACCCCATAGGCTTTCAATACTTAAATTATTTTTCTCTGCCCAATTTTTTGCTGATGCAATATATCCAATAGGAGCATCAACCCATACATAAAAATATTTATCTGATTCATCTGGAATTTTAAAACCAAAATACGGAGCATCACGAGAAATATCCCAACTCCTTAAATCGCCCTCAAGCCATTCTGAAAGCTTGCCAACAACTGAATTCTGAATAGACGCAGTTTTTAAAAACTTTTTAAGATTAGATTTGGATTTTTTAAGATCAAAGAAAATATGTTCTGATATTTTTGTGCTTGGTGTGCTGCCAGTTAGCGCGGATTTTGGATTAATTATTTCTGTAGCAGAATATGTAGCTCCACAAGAATCACAACCATCTCCATATTGATCCTTGGCACCACATTTTGGGCATTCGCCAATAACATATCTATCTGCAAGAAACATCTTCTTTTCTTCATCAAAGCATTGCTCGATATCCTCTTTGTAAATAAGACCCGTATCTTTTGCAGCAAGATAAATTTCTGAGACTAAGTCCTCATTCTCACTTGAATGTGTAGAGTGGTAATTAGTATATTTAATTCCAAATTTTTCTAAAGAATTCATGTGATCCTTTTTCATTTGATCTATAAAATCAATGGGTTTTATTTGCATTTCGTCTGCTTTCATCATGATAGGGGCACCATGTGCATCATCAGCACAAAAGCTTAGAACTTCATGATTGCAGTTGCGCATAAATCTAGTCCAAATATCTGTTTGGATATGTTCTAAAATATGCCCGATATGAATCTCACCATTAGCATAGGGCAATGCATTTGTAACGATAATTTTTCTTTTTTTCTTTATTTTTAGGACCTAATTTATCTTTTAATCGAGTATTATAAGTCAAAACATTATATCAATGGGTATCAAGCAAATAATTGCTATTGCATCAGCTAAAGGCGGTGTAGGCAAGTCTACTATATGCGCAAATCTTGCTGAGCAATTTTCTAGAGACTATAAAGTTGGAATATTAGATGCAGACATCTATGGTCCAAATCAGCAAATTATATTCAATGTTGCAAATCAAAAACCAATAGTTAAGACCATTGATGAAAAAAAGATATTTTTACCTGTTGAAGTTGACAATATTTTATTGAGCGGTATGGGATTTATTATTGATTCAGCTAAAGCTGCTATGTGGCGAGGTCCAATGTTAAGTAAAGCTATTAAACAACTTAAGAATTCAACTCAATGGGGAAATCTCGACTATTTGTTTGTTGATATGCCTCCTGGAACAGGAGATGCATATTTAACTGTTGCTTCTGACATAGAACCCGATTACGCAATATTAATAACTTCAATGAGTAAGCTTGCAGTTCACGATACTAAAAAGTCAAAGACTATGTTTGATAGATTAAAAATACCCGTGTTAGGCATTATTGATAATATGTCATATTCAATTTGTCCAAATACTCGTGAGCACATAAATGATTTTATGTTGGTCGATCTGGAACAAGAAATTGGCTGCGATCTCTTAGGGTCTATTCCCAGGCACAAAGATTTAACAGATTTTAATTCAAGTAAAAAAAATAATTTGCTTGAACCAATTTATAATAAATTAAAGAAATTATTATGACCTTTCATAGATTTTTATGTTTTTTAGTTTTGTTTGTTTTTTTTAGCTCAAATATTTCAGCTACTCAAGATCCATTTGAGGATTTAAATCGGAAGATTTGGGCTTTAAATGAATCTTTGGATGATAACTTTGCGAAACCCACTGCAGAAATTTATACAAATATAACACCCGATTTTATTGAAAAAGGAATAACAAATTTCTTTAGAAACATAAATGAGCTTGATAATACTGCAAATCAGTTACTACAAGGCAAACCTATGAATGCAATGAATGATTTTACACGTTTCATTATTAATACTTCGGTTGGACTATTGGGTTTTATTGACGTGGCATCAAAAATGGGCTTAGAAAGACACGATGAGGATTTTGGTCAAACATTGGGTTTTTGGGGGGTTAGTAAAGGACCATTTTTAATGATACCCCTTTTTGGACCATCTACACCTAGAAGCCTTGCAGGGAGAAGTGTAAGCTCTGTCTTATCAGGCACTTTTGCCATTGAGGAAACAGATGTCAGAATAGGGGTCACAGCTCTTGATGCATTAGAAACTAGGGCTAGGTATTTAGAAGTAGAAACATTGATTGTTGGTGATCGATACTCCTTTATAAGAGATTCTTACATGCAATATTTAGACTTTGAGTCTAGTGATGGAGAGAATCTATCGGACGATTTTGTTGATGATATGGATGATTTTTTATTAGATTAAACTCAGACCATTGAAATTAATTCATCTTTTGTGGTCTCTAAATTTTTTTCTTGGATAGTTTTAAGAATCAGTCTTCTGAATGATTTCGCATTCTTTAATCCTCTATTTAAACCAAAAATGTGCTTAAGTGTACTTGAGTATGGCTGACCTCTACTTGCTTGAGCTAAGCAGTAATCTAGATATTGACTAAGGATCATTTTTCTATCCTTTCCCATGTCGGAATCATTAAATATCCTAGAATCAACATTACTTACTATCATTGGATTGTCATATGGGCTCCTACCAAGCATAACCCCATCAACTTTATCTAAATGCTGAATCGATTCATCGATGTCTTTTATTCCTCCATTTATAACAATTTCAAGTTCAGGAAATTCAGTAACAAGCTGATAAACATTTTCATATTTTAAAGGAGGAATCTGCCTATTTTGTCTTGGTGTTAAGCCCTTTAAGATTGCAACCCTTGCATGAACTATTAGTGTTTTAAGTTTTGGATTAATAATTTTTGAAACAAAATTATTTAAAAAATCAACATCATCTCTCTCATTCACTCCGATTCTGCACTTGACTGTTATTGGAATTGATACAACTTCTTGCATTGCTTTAATACAATCATTTACAAGTTCTGGATCTTGCATAAGGCATGCCCCAAACGAGCCTTTTTGTACTCTCTCAGATGGGCAACCAACATTTAAATTAATTTCATCGTAACCAAGATTAGAGCAAATTTTTGCACATTCAGCTAAATCATATGGATCAGAACCGCCTAGTTGCACTGCAACTGGATGCTCAATTTCACTATTAAAGTTCAATTGCTCTAAACATCTACCATGAATAATAGCTCCAGTTGTAACCATTTCTGTATAAAGAAATGATCTTTTTGTTATTAATCTAAATAAATATCGATCATGTATATCAGTGCATTGCATCATTGGGGCAATGCAAAACCTATGATTTGATGACATTAATTTATAAGAAAGAAATAACTGCTAAAAATCCAACAATACTTAGCACAATAGTGTAAGGCAAAGCCATTATTACCATTCTCATGTATGAGAGATTGATAAGTGGTGCTAATGAAGACGTAAGTAGAAACAGAAATGCTGCTTGTCCATTAGGTGTTGCAATACTAGGAATATTTGTTCCAGTATTAATTGCAATTGCTAATTTATCAAATTGAGCTCGAGAGATAATATTCATATCTAATGCATCTTTAATTTCATTTATGTAAATCGTTGCAACAAATACGTTATCGCTAATAGCTGAAAGCACTCCATTTGCTACAAAGAAAATTGGCGCTTGACTGCTAGTTTCTTGCGCTAAGACATAGGAAATTACTGGCGTGAATAATTCTTGATCGGCTATAACACTAACAACTCCAAAAAATACAACTAAAAGTGCTGTAAAAGGGAGCGCTTCTTTAAAGGCATCACCTAAATCATGCTCGTGTGTAATTCCTTTGAATGAAGTTAATAGTATTATCACCCCTAAACCAATAATTCCAACCGCAGCTAAGTGAAGAGCAAGCGCTATAATTAAAAATATACCAACCAACATTTCTACATATAATTCCATGTTTGATAACTCGGTTCTTTGAGAAATTTCATAATCGTTATAATCATGAAATATATTTTTAATGTTTTCTGGTAGTTGGTTTCCAAAACCACACAAATGTAGCTTTTCAATTCCATAACAAGTGATCATTCCTGCTATAAATACAGGAACTGTAATTGGAGACATCTTGATCATAAATTCAATGAATTCCCAGTCCGCAACGTTTGCAATTAATAAATTTTGTGGCTCGCCAACGATAGTACATACTCCTCCCAGTGCAGTTCCAACTACACCATGCATAATAAGGTCTCTCAAAAAAGCTTTAAAATTTTCTAAATCCTCTATTCCAGTTGAAGACAACATGGAGTTGTCGTAATAATCGTGATCACCAGATGAAAACTCTTTTCCTGCGCTAGCAAGGTGGAAGATTCTATAAAAACCTACAGCAACAGCAATCAAAACTGCTGTTACAGTTAAGGCATCTAAAAATGCTGATAAAAAAGCTGATACAAAACAAAACATCAAAGATAGCTTTATCTTTGATTGAATTGTGAGAAGCAATTTTGTAAAAATCGTAAGCATTAAATTTTTCATAAAGTAGATGCCTGCTACCATAAAAACTAATAATAAAATTACTTCAAGATTATGTTCAATTTCATATAACAATGTGTAAGGAGTTGTTAATCCTAAAAAAAGTGCTTGAATTGTAATTAACCCGCCTGGTTGAAGTGGGTAACACTTAAGCGCCAGAGCAAGGGTGAAAATGAATTCTAATAAAATCATCCAGCCCACTATGAACGTTGCTTTTATTCCTAAAGAACTCAATACAAATAAAGTAATAGGATTAATTATTAAAAAAGCTATGATGGTATTCTTATACCAATCAGGCGAGTCACCGAGGAACATTTTGTATAAATTATTCACCATCTTTAAAATCCTTAATGTATGGAATTAATTAGAACACTTCATAAACAAATAAATGAAGATGCAAATCTTATTATATTTTGTGAAAGTAAAATTTTATATGATCAGAAAGAAAATTCTTTTATTTTTAATTTAAAAGATTTGAATTCAAAATTACTAAATGGTCCTTATCTAGCTATAGCAGATGCAGAAAATAACTATATTTATTCATTAGAGATAAGCTCAAGTGAAAAAATTTTGGGGATTTTTATGGACCCTGAAACAACTAACTTCGTAGATTTGATCAACATAATAGCTTTTCTTGATTCTGATAATTTTTTATTAGCATCAAGAGCTTCAATATTAAATAATTGGAACCTTAATAATTCCTTTTGCAGCTATTGTGGAAAAATTAACAAATTTGATCGGAAGGAGGGAGCTTTTAGGTGCGATTGTAAAAAATTATTGAACTATCCTGTAATTTCGCCATGCATCATAACGTTGATACATGATGAGGAAAGAATTTTGCTAGGCAGAAGCAAATTTTTCCCACCTAATATGTATAGCACCTTAGCAGGCTTTATTGAAGCTGGGGAAAATGCTGAGCAAGCTCTTAAAAGAGAAGTAGCTGAGGAAGTTAATATTAAGGTTTCGTCTATAGAGTATTATTCCTCTCAATCATGGCCATTTCCTTCTCAACTTATGTTGGGCTTTAAATGTAAATATAAAAGTGGAGAAATTATTTTAAATGATAATGAATTAGAGGATGCAAAATGGTTCAATATTAATGAATTACCTAGTATCCCACCTCAGACTTCAATTTCTGGAAAGCTTATTCATTCTTATATCGAGGATCATTTAAAGCTCTAGTCGGCTTAAAAGATGGTGTTGGAGCCGGTGATGGTATAGGACCTGAAGGTAATGATGTGGATGATTCTGGTGCTAAAGGGGCAGAAGATTTTATATCTAATTTATTTCCATCAACCTCCTTAGTACTGTTATTGTCATTTTTAGATTTTTTAGGCTTATTTATATTTTGCTGTGATTTCTTTGGGGATATTACTACTGGTTTTGAAGATTTTTTATTACTTCCTGATTTTTGATTAGGATTGTTGCTTCTACCTCGATTAGGATTAGATCTAGCATTTTTATTATTTTGATTTCTAATTTTATTATTTTTGGATTGACTTTTTTTGAACTTTCTTGGTTTTTGATTTTTATTAATCTTTTTCTTTTTAGGCTTATAACTACCAAAGAAAATAGATAGTGTAAGAATAGATTTTATAAAAGCAAAAAATCCGTTTTTAGTTTTTGGCATTCGAGGAGGAACAGATACTTTTACTAATGGCTTTAAAGGTCTTTTAGATGTATTTGAATCTCGCCAATCCATTGACGGTTCTGGGCTATTTGGAGTCATGTCATATGAAAATGTTTTTTTACCGGCAGCAGCTTTAACTCTTGCTACTTTGTAATAAGGTCTAGATTTATATGGATCAGCAATTATCAAGATATTTACTTGATAGGTATTTTCAATAGCAATGATATCTCTTCTTTTTTCATTTAATAAATAACTTGAAACATCTGCTGGGACGTAAACATGTATTTCTCCAGTGTTCTCTTTTGCTGCATCTTCGCTGATTATTCGCAAAATTGATTGACCTAGAGAACGCGTTCCTCTGACTTGAACATGTTGTATATCATAAGTTTCCTCCAATGACGGCCTCAGTCTTTGTCTTGATAGCTCTAATAAACCAAATCTGGATATACCAGCAATCTGAATTCTAGCTCGATCAGCTTGAACTGCTGATCTGAATGTATTTTCAACTTTTTGTTGATGTTTCTCATCTTGCATATCGATAAAATCAATTACTATCAGACCACCTAAATCTCTTAGTCTCAATTGTCTTGCAACCTCCCTAGCGGCCTCCATGTTTGTTGCAAAAGCTGTTGATTCAATATCCTTTCCTTTTGTCGATCGTGCTGAATTTACATCAATGGACACCATAGCCTCGGTAGGATCTATGACAATAGATCCACCAGATGGTAATGATATTTCCCGTTGAAAAGCTAATTCAATTTGACTTTCTATTTGATATCTATTGAACAATGGTATTTCTTCATTGTAATAAATAACTTTATCTGCATGATCCGGTATAACAGACTTTGCAAAATCTAAAGCCTCGGCATGCACTGACTCATCATCAATAAGAATTTCTTGTATATCATCTCTAAAATAATCTCTAAATACTCTCAAAATTAACTTATCATCTTTGTAGATTAAGCTTGGGCTTGGTGCATCAGCAACAGAGGATTTAATTTGCTCCCACAAATTCATTAAATAATCCAAATCCCATTTTAACTCCTCGGTAGATCGTCCAAGTCCAGCTGTCCTAACAATAACACTCATCCCGTCAGGAATTTGCAACGCATTTAATGCATTTTTAATCTCTTCTCTCTCATCACCTGAGATTCTTCTAGAAACGCCTCCTGATTTTTCAGAATTTGGGATCAAAACTATAAATCGTCCTGCAAGAGATATCTGGTTTGATAGAGCTGCGCCTTTAGTACCTCTTTCTTCTTTTAAAACTTGTATAAGAATCTCATCACCTTCTTTCAGAGTGCATTTTCTTCTTCCTTCAGAGTCTTTACCAAAAAACTCATTTGATAATTCTTTTAAAGGGAGGAATCCGTGTCTTTCACTTCCAAAATTAACAAAAGCAGCATCAAGACTTGTTTCAACTCTAGAGACAGTACCTTTAAATATGCTGCCTTTATATAGAGATTGATTGTTAAATTCATTATCAAGGTCAAAGAGTTTTGCCCCGTCAACCAACGCAACACGAAGTTCATCTGAATATGAACAATTAATTAGAATCCTTTTCATTATTTTCTCCGATACAGAGAAAGCGAATAGCGCTAATGCTTATTGAGTCGTCAGAGTCTTATCCTGTGGAGCTCTTAAAACTGTCCTCACCTTAGTTTGTGAAGGTTTTAAAACTTGTCTTATTCTCTAAGCACCCTTGTGCTTGCTTATCTTTCTCTTTACTGCCTTACAGCTATTTTAATTAATATTTATTAATTCTTTTCAATAAATTTTAACTAGTAACTTTTTATATATAAACTAGTATTTTTCAATATTCTACATCAATGAGTGATAAAAACCTAAAAATTGGCAATGATCATGTTGGAAGACGCATTGATAACTTTCTAATAAGTTTTTTTAGGGATTTACCTAAATCAAAGATATATAGCATGCTTAGAAAAGGGGAAATTAGAGTAAATTCTGGCCGAATTAAACCTTTATATAAATTAAAGATAAATGATGAAATAAGAATACCACCATATTTAATTGATTTAAAAAATAAAGAACCTAATTTAAAGATTCCTCCAGCTAGAATTAAAGAATTCATAAAATCAATTATTTATCAAAATGATGACTATATTTTAGTCAACAAAGATTCTGAACTAAGTGTTCATTCTGGAACAAAAAATCAATTTGGTCTTATAGATATTGCTAGAGCTAATTTTCCATTACTAGATATTGACCTTTGTCATCGAATTGATAAATCTACTTCTGGATGTGTTTTGATTGCAAAAAATAAATTATTTTTAAGACATTTTAATAAACAGCTTATGTCTAATAAAGTAAAGAAAAAATATGAAGCTATCTTATTTGGCGTTCTCGATAAAGATGTAAAGGTAAAATCAAAAATTGATATATCGACAAAAGAGCATAACCATAAAGTTACCGAATCAAATTATGGTAAAGAAGCAATATCAAAGTTTAAAATTTTAAAAAAATTTACTTCATTTACTTATGTTGAGATTCACATAAGTACTGCAGAATGCATCAGATTAGAGTTCAAAGCTCAAATCTTAACCACCCAATAGTAAATGATAAAAAATATGGTTTATTTGATTTAAATAAATTTATATTCTCCAAGACATCAATTGGTCGTCTCGCTTTGCATGCTGCGTCAATTTCCTTTAAAGATATAAATAACCAAGTTGTATGCTATGAAGCGCCAAAAAACCATGAATTTGATATACTGCTCAGCGAAGTAAGTGATTTAACTATTAAATCTTGATTTAATCTGATAGGATGCTTTTTTTAAAATATTATGGCAGTACAAAAAAGTAAAAAGACCAGATCAAAACGAGGAATGATTCGTTCTCATGATCATCTTAAAGATCTTACATTATCTACTGATCCTGTTTCTGGAGAGAGACATCTTCGCCATCAAATGACCGCAGACGGTTTCTATAAGGGTAGACTTATTAAAGATTTAAGGAAGCCAGTTAAAGAGGAAGAGGATAACTCAACACAAGACTAAGAATGTCTTTTTCAGCTTTTTTAGCGTTTCCTGGTCAAGGTTCCCAACACCAATCTATGCTCTCTAGGGGCGGCATTTCAGATCTTGCTCTTTCAAGCGAGTATGTTCATGCATTAGAGTGTTGCAGTGATTTAATATCCCATGATGCTTTTAAATTAATTGAGGAGGGACCTGAAGAATTAATAAATAGGACTTCTATAACTCAGCCTATATTGATCCTTTGTTCATATCTCCATTTTAACAAGTTAGTTAATACGGTTGATATAAACCCAACATATATCGCTGGCCACTCTTTAGGTGAATATTCTGCTTTGGTCGCAGGTAATTCAATTTCAATTACTGAAGCTTTAAAATTAGTAAGAAAAAGAGGAGAGTTGATGGAGTCAGCGCCTAATGGCTCCATGTCAGCAATAATGGGCCTTGATAATAGTGTTATTAGTGAGATTTGCTTAATTGCATCTCATGGTGATAACTCTCATGTTCAATGTGCAAATTTAAACTCTCCAAATCAAACAGTTATTTCTGGTCATGATGATGCGGTCATAAGAGCTCAAGATCTTTGTATTGCAAAAGGTGCAAAACGAGCCATTAAACTAAAAGTTAGCATAGCATCTCACAGCAAGCTTATGTTATCTGCAGCAGATGAATTTCAAAAAACTCTTGAATGTGTAACATTTAAAATGCCAGACATAAATATTATCCATAATGTATCAGTGAATTCATCAACTTCCTCTAAAGATATTCCATCTTTACTTGTTTCGCAATTGTACTCACCTGTAAGGTGGGTAGAAACATGTAATTTTGTTTCTAAATTGAATTTACCAATTATTGAATGTGGTCCTGGAAAAGTGTTATCAGGTTTATTTAAAGGAAATAAGCTTGAAAACTATTTTTCTGTAACTGATAAAGAATTTTATGAGAAAATTAGTAATTATGGATAAAAAAATAGCCTTTATTACAGGAATTTCTAGAGGTATCGGATTGGAGATAGCTAAATCCTTCGTGAATGATGATTATTTTGTAATTGGGACATCCAGATCATCATTTAGAATTAATGAAGAATTGAACTCTAAAAATTGTATGCATTTATTAATGGATGTTACGGATAGAGAACAAATTTCATCATGTTTCGATGAGCTTAAAAAAATTAATAAGATTCCAAATGTTTTAATCAATAACGCTGGGATAACAAAGGATCAACTTTTTATGAGAATGAAAGAGGATGACTGGGATGATGTAATTAATTCTAATCTTACGAGTGTGTTTAATATTACTAAATTATTTATCAAATCAATGGTAAAGGATCGTTATGGAAAAATCATTAATATATCTAGTGTAGCTGGGCTGATGGGTAATCCTGGTCAGGTTAATTATTCCGCGAGTAAGGCTGGCCTTGGAGGCTTTACAAGAGCTTTAGCAAAAGAGGTTGCTGCAAGAAATATAACAGTTAACTGCATAGCTCCTGGTTTCATAGAAACCGATATGACTAATCATTTTCAAGATGAAGAATTGGAAAATATCTTAAATCAAATCCCTGCAAATAAAATGGGCAATCCTCAACAAATAGCTGATTTAGCATTGTTTTTAGCATCTTCAAAGGGAGATTATATTACCGGTCAGACCATTTCTGTTGATGGTGGCCTTTACATGAGCTAATGATTTTATTTGTTTTTGTTAAAATTGTTGTAAAATAGATTTCAATTAATGGAGGATGCCCTGTGAGTATCGAAGAAAGAGTGAGAAAAATTGTTTGTGAGCAACTTGGCGTTGGCGATGATGAGGTGAATAATGATTCTTCATTTGTTGATGACCTTGGAGCTGATTCATTAGACACAGTGGAATTAGTAATGGCTCTTGAGGAAGAGTTTGAACTTGAAATTGCTGACGAAGAGGCAGAAAAGATTTCAACTGTTCAAGAAGCCGTAAACTACATAAACTCAAACAGCTAAAATTTTTTTTTCATGAAACAACTACACAGAAGAGTTGTAGTTACAGGTTTGGGTATATTATCACCAATTGGTAATACTTTGGCTGAAGCCTGGGATTCTTGTATAAATGGAGTATCAGGTATCTCAAGAATAGAGATAGATCTAAAAAATAATCCAGTTAAAGTTGGCGGTCGTTTAAAAAACTTTAATCCTGAAGATTTTCTTGATTCTAAAGAGATTAGAAGAATTGATCCCTTCATTCAATACGGAATAATTGCTGCCAATCAATCTATAAACCACTCAGGAATTCTTGATTCCAAGATAGACTTGTCAAAGGTTGGTATTAATTTTGGTGCCGGTATTGGTGGTATAGATACAATAGAAAAAAATAAATCTTTATTGGAAGAAAGAGGTTATAAAAAAGTTTCTCCTTTTTTTGTGCCAGGATCAATTGTTAATATGATTTCTGGTTTAATTTCTATAAAGCATGGTTTTATGGGCCCAAACACTTCGGTTGTTACAGCATGCTCAACTGGCAATCACTGTATTGGAACTGCTGCAAGATCTATTGCTTACGGCGAAGCTGATGTAATGATTGCTGGAGGTGCTGAAATGGCTTCAACACCCTTATCAATAGCAGGATTTACCGCGGCTAGAGCACTTTCTATGAATTCCGATCCTGAAACTGCAAGTAGGCCATGGCATAAAGATAGAGATGGATTCGTGTTATCTGATGGAGCTGGTTCATTGGTACTTGAAGATTTTGATCATGCTAAAGCAAGAGATGCAAAAATATATGCAGAGGTTATAGGATTTGGAACTAGTTCTGATGCTCATCATGTGACAGCTCCCCCTGAAGATGGAAGAGGAGCGGTTCTGTCAATGACTAATGCATTAAATGATGCTGAGATTCATCCATCTGAAATTGATTATGTAAATGCACATGGGACATCTACACCTTTGGGTGACATTGCTGAAACAACTGCTCTTAAAAAAGTATTTGGCGATTACGTTCCACAAATTAGTTCAACTAAGTCAATGACCGGACATACTCTTGGTGCAGCGGGCGCAATAGAATCAATATTCTGTATTCAAGCCATAAATCACGGAATTATTCCTCCGACAATCAATTTAGATAAACCAGATCCATTGTGCGATTTAAATTATACTCCCTTGGTATCTGTTGAAAAAAACGTTAGAGTTGCTATGAATAACTCATTTGGATTCGGAGGAACTAACTCTACACTTGTCTTCAAACAAATCTAATTTTTTTATATTTACAATTACTATATTAACCTTAGTAATAAGCTTGCTTGGAACCTCTGAATCATATTCTCAACTGAGAGTTGATGATAGATTAGAGTTTTACAATGTAATTAAAGGCGATTCATTCAATTCAATTTTTAATGACTTTGACTTGCACCCAATCCAAAAATTTTTTTTGAAAATCTACTTAAAAAAAAATAAACTTCAAGTAGCTCAAGCTGGACATTATTATCTTAAAAATAAATCTTGGAAAGAATTTCTGAATTCGGTATCTAACGGAGATGTTGTCATTTTTAAATTGGAAATACCCTCAGGAAAAAATCTGTATGAAGTTAAAAAAATTATCTCTGAATCAAATTTTAAAAATGATTGTGATAACTTTGATTGCTTAGATAATCAGTTTAATTTTGTAGAAGGTACATTAAAACCAGACACTTATTTCTACAAGCACTCATCATCATTAGCTAGTATTTTACAAAAATCGCAAACTGAGTTTTTTCAATTAGCTACAAATCTATGGATTAACAAGAATCCACAATCACCAATTAGAAATTTATCTGATGCAATAATACTTGCTTCAATTGTTGAAAAGGAAGCTGGTAATGAAGATGAGAAGCCAATTATTGCTGGAGTATTTTTACACAGAATATCCGTTGGTATGAAGTTGCAGGCAGATCCAACAATAATTTATGGATTATTGCCAAATTTTAATGGTGATATCACAAAAGCAAATTTAATAGATAAAAACAATCCATACAACACATATCAAATACCTGGCTTACCTCCAACTCCAATATCTACAGTTAGCAAATCTTCATTAGAGGCAGTAATATTGGGTGTGAAAAATGATTATTTATACTTTGTCGCTAAAGGAGATGGAACTCATAAATTTTCTAAGACTTATCAAGAGCATCTTGATGCAGTTGAGAGATATCAGCTTAATTAAATTATGAAATTAATATCGTTTGAAGGAATTGAGGGTGTTGGTAAATCTACGCAAATTAATTTAATTCAAGAGTGGTTAAAAACAAAAGGTCTAAGTACAAAACTAATTCGAGAGCCAGGTTCAACTGAGTTTGGAGAAAAAATAAGAGAGCTACTATTATCAAATGATTCTGATATTTCAGCCCATAGTGAATTATTATTAATGTTTGCTGCTAGAGCAGAGATGGTCAATGAGCATTTGTTAAATTCAAAAGAAGACATTCTCCTTTGTGACAGATACTATCATGCATCAATTGCTTATCAAGGCTATGGAAGAAGGCTTTCCCTTGACCTAATTGAGAATTTAATTCAGAAGATAAATTGCCCAATTCCAGACTTAACAATAATATATGATCTTGATGTAAGACTTGGCTTTAAACGAAAAGCTAATGATGATATCGATAGAATTGAATCTGCTGGAGTAAATTTCTTTGAAGATGTAAGAAAAGGTTATCAGCAAATAGCTAAGGACAGGGAGGAGGTTGTATTATTAGATGCATCAGAGTCCATAGAGGTACTGAATCAGCAAACTAAAGAATTGATAAAACCTCTAATTTTAAAATGAATTTAAATAAATTTCCTTGGTTAACTGAAGTAGTAACTGCATATAAAAATTTTAATTTTCCTACATCTATAATTATCGAAGGTGAATCGGGCCTTGCTAAAAACCACCTTGCTAATTTTTTTGCACAAAAATTATTATGCTCTGATGATTTGGCACCTTGTGGTGTATGTAATTCATGTAACTATTTTTTAGCTGGAACACATCCAGATTTTTGCTTTCTCTCAGCTGACTCATGCTCAAGCATATTGCATTCTTATTCAAAAGCTAATAAAGACTCAATGAATTCAAAAAAAATTGAAGGCGTCAGAGCTTTAAATGAATTCGTTGCTATGACCCGCTCTGTTTCAAATCACAGAGTGGCAATAATTTTTGATGCTCATAATATGAATATTAATTCTCAAAATGCACTTCTAAAAACTTTAGAGGAATTGTCCGAGAACAAGCATATATTTTTAGTTTCAAATAAACGTAAATATTTCTTACCAACTATATATAGCCGCTCAAATATTATTACAATAAACAATCCCAAATCAGACATTCTTGATCAATGGATAGCAGACAAAGGATATATTGATTATTCAACTATAGATTTCGCTCCAGACTCAACACCGTTAGAAATTGAGAGACTTATTAATAATGACATGGTTGGACAATATAGAGAAATTTCTCAAAATTTAAATTCTTATTGTTTAGGTGAAATAACTACTCCTGATTTAATAAAATTTTACAAAGAAATTAATATCACTTTTGATGAAAAAATTAATTCTATTATTTTATTCCTAAAGACTTGTTTAGGAATTGAAAAAGATTTTTATAAAGCTCATCCTGCTATTACAGCCTTGGATAAAAAAAAACTGGATCCAATGTTACTAACAGATTTAATTGAGCAGTTGGTCGAATATAAATATCAACTTATAAAAGTTCCGTCCCTCAATGAACAGATTGGGCTAAATAACTTTTTTCAAAAAATAAAGAGTTTATTTGCTTAAGCAGTAGCACCGCCATCGACTACAATTGTTTGGCCATTAATATATTTCCCAGCATCAGAGGCAAGCATAATTGCTGCTCCCGCTACTTCGTCAGGTTCTCCAATCCTTCTCATGGGGTGAGTGCTTGTATAGTGATCATGAAGAGTTGGATTTTCCCAGAGCCCCTTAGCAAAGTCTGTTCGTATTAAACCAGGTGCGATGCTATTCGCTCTTATATTATGTTGACCATATTCAACAGCAATGTTTTTAACCATCTGAATATCTGCTGCTTTGCTAATATTATAGGTTCCAATGAGGTTACTACCACGAGTTCCACCAATGCTTGAAATAATGATGATGACTCCATCTTTTCGTTCGATCATTTGTGGAGTAACTAAATTTGCTAATATGTGGTTTGCCTTAATGTTATTGTTGAGAACTTTATCAAACGCATCAGATGGTATGTCAGCCATTGAACCCATAAAAGGATTCGTCGCAGCATTACAAATCAAAACATCTATTTTGCCTAAAAGTTTATTTGATTGACTTACAAGATTTTCAAGATCTGACTCAATAGCGATATTTCCAACAATTGGAAATGCTAACTCTGATCCTAAATGATCATTTATTTCCCTTGCTGTGGCTTTGCAAGCATCAATTTTTCTGCTAGATATAATTACTTTTGCTCCATGTATTGCTGCATGAAATGCAATTGATTTACCAATTCCCCTAGATGATCCCGTAATTAAAAATGATTTATTTTTTAAATTAAATAATGACATTTGGCTTATAATCCCATGATGTTAAAAAACGTAGAAATATATTCTAAATCAAATTGTGTCTTTTGTGATAAAGCAAAAAATTACTTCACACAAAACAACATTACTTATGAAGAATTTAATGTAGAAATTCCTGAAGTTTTTGATGCTCTAATGAAAAGAAACCCTAATGCTAGGACAATGCCACAAATATTTATCGATAATACACTTATTGGTGGATACACAGATTTAATTGAATGGTTAGAAAAATAAGGAATTTACATGGTTGCTTTTAATGATTTTTTATTACTTTTAGATGGATATCTCAGCGGTTCATGGTGGTTTCCAGCTTTTCTCATTGGCACAGGTATTTTTTTCACAGCATATCTTGGATTCCCTCAGTTCAGATTCTTTTCGCATGGTTGGAGAATAGTTACAGGTAAATACGAAAAAGAAGATACAAAGGGAGAAACTTCACCATTTGAAGCACTAACAACAGCCATGTCAGGAGCTGTGGGCACAGGTAATATCGGTGGAGTGGCTCTTGCAATATGGATTGGAGGTCCTGCAGCTATATTCTGGATGTGGATTACTGCTATCTTTGGCATGACTACAAAATTTGTCGAAGTTACATTAGCTCATAAATATAGAACTACTTTATCGGATGGATCCATATCAGGTGGACCAATGTATTACATTGAGAATAGTTTCAACATGAGATCAGCTGGAGTCCTTTTTGCTGCTTTGATGATGATTTGCGCTATTGGATCGGGCAACATGCCCCAAATAAATAATATAGCCGGTGTTCTTGATTCAGCATTTAGTATTCCGAAATTAGCCACTGGTTTGATCTTGGGAATTATGCTGTGGTTAATTATTTCTGGTGGCATTAAAAGAATTGCAAAAATTGCCAGTAGATTGGTTCCAATTATGGCAGTCATTTATTTTGGTGGAGCATTAGTTGTTGTATTAGAAAATTACAATAATATTATTCCTTCATTTAACTCTATATTTTCACAAGTATTTTCAGGCTCAGCAGCAGTAGGTGGTTTTTTAGGTGCTAGCTTTGCAATGAGTTTAAAACTTGGTGTTGCAAGAGGATTGTATTCAAATGAGGCTGGTCAAGGCTCCTCTCCAATTGCTCATGCGTCTGCAAAAACAGAGCATTCAATTGAACAGGGCATGGTGTCTATTTTAGAACCATTTATTGACACAATTGTTGTTTGCAGTGTTACAGCATTAGTCATTCTATCGAGCGGCGCCTGGACTCAAAAATATGAGAATACATTTGAAAGGTCTTCTATGGCAATTTTTGTTGGTGAATATAATGAGTCTAATATAAATGACGTTGAAGAACTTGGTAAATACATCCTTGATGCTAGAAAATTTACAGAAAATACTTCAGCTATACAAAATTTTTCTGGAAACTTAAATATTATTGATGGTGAACTAAATCTTGAAAATATTACAATTTTCCACAATAACTCAATTGCTGAAGATGTTAAATTCTTCAAACAAAATATTCCGGTTAATGGGCAAATAGAAATTAAAAACGGCGTAATTACAGATAATTCAATTCAAGTTAAGGGAAAATCTTTAATTCATTCAGCTGAATTAACCTCAAAAGCATTTGGCTCCGGTCTTTTAGGGGTTTACGGAGAATATATAGTGGCAATAGGCCTGCTTTTATTTGCTTTCTCAACTGCCATTGCTTGGTCCTACTATGGTGATAGGTCTACAGCTTATATTTTTGGTGAAACTGCTGTTCCATGGTATCGAATGTTGTACGTTCTTTGTTTTATTGCTGCGGCAATAATTGATACTACTGTTATATGGAACATAGCTTACGTCGTTGTTGCTCTTGTGACTATTCCTAACTTATTTGCAATGTTTTTATTAAGAAAAGAAATGAGAGAGCAGGTAACAAATTACATAGTTGAAAAATAAAATTACTTAGACCTTAGCTCGAGTTCATCTAGCACATGCTGATAATCGATATTTTGAGTTCTGAGCATGACCAGTAAGTGATAAATCAAATCAGCAGATTCACTGGTAACTCTTCCATCATTTGTTACCGCAGCTATTGATACTTCTCCTGCTTCCTCAGTTACTTTTTTTGCAATTTCTTTTATTCCATCCTTATATAATTGATATGTATAAGATGACAAATTTTTATCTTTAATTCGAAGATCTATTGTCTCCTCAAGCTTTTCAATAATATTTTTTGATGAAGGAGAGTCAAGAAAACAAGAATTCCTTCCAAGATGACATGTTGGCCCTTTATTTTCCGCAAGGACCAAAAGTGTGTCATTATCACAATCATGAAGAATTTTTTTAATAACTAATTTGTTCCCTGAGGTTTCACCTTTTGTCCAGATACATTGCCTGGTTCTACTGAAGAACGTTGCTAATCCTGTGGATTGACTAATTTTTAATGCCTCCTCATTCATATACCCAAGCATTAAAACCTGAAGAGATTTATGATCTTGGATAATTGCAGGAATAAGATCATTTACTTTTTTCCAGTCGAGTTTAATCATATTTAGATCCTAATATTTATTTTTTTATTTTTTAACGAAGATTTAATATGAGATATCGTATATTCACCACTGTGAAAAATGCTTGCTGCCAGAGCACCATCAACACTTGTTTCCTTGAATACATTTACAAAATCTTCTTTGTTACCAGCACCACCTGATGCGATCATTGGTAAAGTACAAACAGTGCTAAGCTTGTTGAGAAGCTCAATATCATATCCATTTCTCATTCCATCTTTATTCATTGAATTAATAACAATTTCTCCGGCACCAAGATCTTGAACTGTCTCTATCCAATCCAAAGCTGTAATTCCTGTAGAATGAGCAGTTGATTCATTACCAGTTTTGGCAAAGAGATAATTTTGTTTATCAATAGTTTTTATATCCATACCAATTACCACACATTGTGATCCAAACTCCTTACTCAGTTGATTTATTAAATTAGGATTCTCAAGGGCAGGGGTATTGATTGATACTTTATCTGCACCTAAATTTAGAATTTCCCTTGCATCACCAACAGACTTTATCCCTCCAGCTACACAAAAAGGAATATTAATAACATCCGATATTTTTGACACCCATTCTTTTTTAACAGTTTTTCCTTCTGTGCTTGCACTGATATCATAAAATACAAGCTCATCTGCTCCCTCTATGGAATATTTCTTTGCTAGATCAACTATAGAACCTACAATTTTATGATTCTTGAATTGCACTCCTTTAACAACTTTGCCATCTTTAACATCCAAGCAGGGTATGATTCTTCTAGTAAGCATTGTTTAATTCAGACAAAGTTATTTTTTTTTCATAGATAGCTTTTCCAACTATAGATTCTTGAATATTGATTCGTCTTAATTCAATTACATCCTCTATTGAGGTTATGCCGCCAGATGCTATTAAATTAATTGATGGAAACATATTTAAAATTTTTTGATATGTATTTATGCTTGGCCCCTTCATTACACCGTCAAGAGAAATATCAGTTGCAAGGAAATTATTGAAATAAGAATTATCACTAATAAAATCATAAAGATTTACATTGCTGTTATCCTGCCAACCATGAGTAAAGATATATGGGATGCCCTTAATCTCATTAAAATCCAATGCTAAAACGATCTGATGAGGATCAAAATTTTTTTTAATTTCATCTAAAAAACCTTCACTAAATATTGATGTTCCAATAATAATTCTTGAGACACCCATTTCCAGCATTTCTAATGCATCTCTAATTTTTCTTATTCCACCACCAACTTGCAGTCTAAGATTAGGGATTTGCAACAATTCTTTTATGACCGCAATATTTAATTGATTGCCTGTTTGAGCACCATCGAGATCAACAACATGAAGATAATTAAAATTATTTTCTAGGAAAATATTTGCTTGATTAATTGGGTCATTATTATATTTAGTGAGATTATCAAAATCTCCCTTAAAAAGACGAACGCAACATCCATCTTTAAGATCAATTGCAGGTAAGATAATCATGATATTTGGAAAAAATATTTTAAAAAACTTTCACCAGCATCTGCAGATTTTTCAGGATGAAATTGACATCCCAAGAAATTATTTTTTTCTACAACCGAAGAAAACTTAGTTCCATAATCCGATGTGGCTGTTGTATATTTTTGAACAACAGAGTAGTAACTATTTGCAAAGTAATAGTAACTATTAAATTTTTGAAGCTTTGTTTCTGTAAATATAACTTTATTCCAACCCATTTGAGGGACTTTTAAATTTTTTGCTTCATCAAATCTTTTAACATTTCCCTCAATTAACCCTAAACACTCAGTATTACCTTCAGCTGAATATTCGAATAAAATTTGCATGCCTATACAGATTCCTAATACGGGTTGATTTAAATTATTTATGACACTTATAAGATTTTTTTCTTTAAGCACTTGCATTACATTCTCAGCTGATCCAACTCCGGGAAGAATTACGAATGAGGCATTTTTAATTTCATTTGCAGTATCTGTAATTACATATGATTTATCTAATCTACCTACAGCCTTGGCCACTGAGCGAAGATTTGAACCTCCGCTATTTATAATTGCAACGCTCACGTTTACATTAATCCTTTGGTAGATACAACCTCATTTGATTCAATAACAATTGCAGATTTAAGACATCTAGCAAATGTTTTAAAGGTTGCTTCAAGTAAATGATGTGAGTTTTTACCATCAGTTTCAATATGACATGTGAAAGCAGCTGCATTGATAAGCGATACAAAAAAATGTTCAAACATTTCGGTAGGGAAATCACCTACCATTTCTCTTAACTCAGAGCACTTGAAATTTAAGAATCTTCTTGAACACAGATCAATACTTACATTACATTTGACTTCATCCATCACTAAAGTTTCACTAGATGCATATCTAGAAATACCATGTCTTTCCTGCAACGCATCATTAATGGAAGATCCCAGAGTAATAGCAATATCTTCAATTGTGTGGTGTTCATCGATTTCTAGATCTCCAAGACAAGAAATATTAAGATCTATCGAGCCATGTTTTGAAAATTGCTCTAATAAATGATCAAGATACTTTAGGCCTGTATTAATATTATATTTTCCCGTTCCATCTAAATTTAAATTTATGTATATAGATGTCTCATTCGTTTTTCTAATTTCAGTTGATATTCTTGAGGTAGATTTTTGATTTGCCAGACTTTCTCGAATTTTTACAGCTTCAGCGTGAGCATCAAGATTTTCAGCATTTGCCATAGTAATCACAGTATCTTTTAAGTTTAAAAAACCCTCTGATGATGCTGTTTGAACGCTTATCTGTTTACCAAAGTCTTTGACTCCTAAACCTGAGAATACTTTTGCCATTCCATTGGTTGGCAATACATGATTTGTCCCAGCAGAATAATCACCAAAAGATTCAGGACTTAATGAGCCGCAAAAAATTGAACCCGCATTATTAATTTTCATCAAAGTGTCTGCATAGTCATCATCAAGTAAAATTAAATGTTCAGGAGCACATTCATTTATTAAATTTATAGAGTCATTTGAGGATTTCACTTTAATTAATATTAGGTTGGTTAAACTTTTTTGCAGAATGTTCTGTCTAGATAGTGAAGAAGTTTGTTTTTTAATTTCTTTTTTTACATTTGTTAATAAAGTTAAGTTGTTTGACAATACAAAGGCTCTTGCTGCTGGATCATGTTCAAGTTGAGATAAGACATCGGCTGCTATCAAATCAACCTTTGAAATATCATCTGATACAACCATTACCTCACTTGGACCAGCTGGTAAATCAATAGCAACAGAATCGGAACATATTTTTTTAGCAGAATTTACGTAAGCATTTCCAGGACCGAATATTTTATCTACTTTTGGAATTATTGTGTTTCCATAAGCCATTGCAAATATAGCTTGAGAACCGCCAACTTTATAGATAGATGAAACACCAAACATTTTTGCTATCCATAATATTTCTACGGCTATCTTTCCTGTTATAGATGGGGGAGTGCAAACTACTATATTTTTACACCCAGCAATAGTTGCAGGAATCAGCTGCATTAAAAATGATGATATTAACGGAGCTGTTCCTCCAGGAACATATATTCCAATAGATTCTATAGGTCTGAATTCTTTCCAGATAGATATTCCCTTAGTGGTTTCAATAGCCGATGAAACTAAATTCTTTTTTTCATTTTCACAAATAATTTTGATGTTATTAGCAGAATTTAAAATCGCTTGTTTTAAATCATTAGAAATTTCATTTTCAATATTTTTGAATTCTGATTTTCGTACTTTAAATGATTTTATTTCAGGTAAATTTAGTTCTGCATTTATAAGATTAAATGCCTTGGTTCCTTTGTTTGCAATTAATTCTTTGTATCTCAGTACTGTCTTATCTACATCTTTAGAATTATTAATATTCGAAAGCCAGTTAATTGAGGAATTAGATTTTGATCTATTTATTAATTTCATTTAGTTTAAAATTTTTTCTACGGGCATTACTAATATAGATGAGGCTCCATTAGATTTAAGTTGCTCCATCGTTTCCCAAAACACAGGTTCACTGCAAAGTGCATGAATAGCAACCTTATCTTGTTGTTGCAATGGGATAATAGTTGGCGAATCAGCTCCAGGAAGTAATTTGCAAATTTTTTCAACTGAATGAGTTTGTGCATTTAGCATTACATATTTGCTTTCTGCAGCATTGATAACTCCTTCAAATCGCTTAATTAAATCTAAAATATTTTTATCATTAATTTTTCTATAAGAAACGGGAGAAATAAGGACTGCCTCTGAATCCATTAAATTTTTAAACTCAATTAAATTATTTTCCTCAAGGGTTGCTCCTGATGAAACAAGATCACATATACAATCAGCTATTCCAATATATGGTGTAAGCTCCACAGATCCATTAATTTTTATTACCTCAGCTTTAATATCTTGAGCTTTTAGGAATTTTTTTACCAAAGCAGGGTAAGACGTTGCAATGATTTTATTTTTTAATGATCTCAACTTAGAGTTCATTGGCTTGGCAAAAGCCAATCTACATTTAGAAAAACCAAGACTTAAAACTGATTTAGCAGAGATTTTTTTATTTGATACAGCTTGTTCAGCCAACACATTTTGCCCAACAATACCTAGATCTGCTACTCCTTTTGATACCAATGAAGGTATGTCGTCATCCCTGACCAATAATATATCTATATCCATATTCGAGGATCTAGCTAACAATTTATCTCCATTAGTTGAAAAATTTATTCCAGATTTTATTAATAAATCTTTACTATCATCATAAAGTCGACCTTTACGTTGTATAGCTATAGTAATTTTTTTTGTCATTTGTTAATCCTTTTTTAAAAGGCCTAAATATCCTTTGTTCGATTCTTTAAATAAAAAACGAGCTACTCTAGTAACCGTAGCGGTTGATGTATTAAGTTTTGATGCTATATCTCTATAAGTTGTATTGCCTTTATACAAGAGTTGGGCAACCTCCCATCGTTCCTGCATAGCCTCAATTTCTGCTGGAGTGCATAGATCCTTTAAAAAATTCTCTATATCTTTATCAGAATTTAGTTTTTTTAACGCTGTCGATAATTTCATGAGATGATTCTATACGTTTTAGCATGTTAAAACAATAGAACATTCATATTAATTTTTATTACATAAATCAGTTAAAATATAAAAATAGTTAATTTGTATGATTAAATCAAAACCAAAATATTTATTTATTGGATTAGGAGTTATGGGCTATCCAATGGCAGGGCATCTGTCTAAATTAAATAGTATAGATTTATATATTTATAATCGATCTACCAATGTAACTAAAAAGTGGTTATCGAAATATAATGGTCATGAATATATAAAAGATAAATTTGATGAAGTTAAATTTGATGGATTAATTTTGTGCCTTAAAGATGATGCATCAATTATCAATGTCTTATCAAAAAATAAATTTATTGAACTTATAAAACCCAATGGCTTCATATTGGATCACTCAACAACTTCTTTGGATCTAATAAACAAAGTTGCTAAAATTGATATCTATAAATCAAAGAACCTCACTTATTTTGATGCACCAATTAGTGGAGGTGAAATTGGAGCAATAAATGGAACTCTTACGATCATGTACGGAGGGCCTAGCAAAAAAATTAATATTTTAAAAAACATAATGAATGCATATTCTCACTCTATAACTAAGGTTGGTCCCAGTGGACATGGGCAATTAACAAAGATGGTGAATCAATTATGTATTGCTGGATTATTGCAAGGCCTGTCAGAAGCCATTGCTCTTGGCAAGTCATCTGATCTTAATATGAGCAAAGTTTTTAATGCAATTTCAGGTGGAGCAGCTCAATCTTGGCAAATGGATAATCGCTTTAAATCGATGGTTGATAATAAGTTTGATTTTGGATTCGCTGTAGATTTAATGATCAAAGATTTAAAAATTGCACTGGAACAAGCAAATTTAAATAACTTAGATCTTAAAACAACTAAATCTGTATTAAAAAACTATAAAAAATTGTCTCACGATAAAAACGGAAATCTTGACACATCAAGTTTAATAAAATTATTTAATGTATAAAAGAAATACATTATATTGGTAAAGTAATTTTTTAAATCCGGAGATATATGAAAATTTTAAAATCAATTACAGCAATGATGTTGATATTGTCTATGAATACATTTGCTGTTCCAGAAGGGGCTTTTACAACACTTCACGTAAAAGCAAAAAATGTAGATAAATACATAGAGATGATGAAAGATAATCAAGCTCCATTTGAAGCCATTGGCTCAGATGTAGCAGGAGTTTGTGTAACTAAAACAGGAAATCAATATCCTGGTGAAATGTTTGTTTGGAATGCCTTTCCTAGCGTTGAAAAAGCTATGGAAGCAACAGATTTGTATGATCCAATGAAGGCATCAGGAGCATACAAAAAAATGCGTAATGTTAAATATTCATCCACTTTTAAGCCTTTAAAAGAATTTAAATTGCAACCTGGCTACGAACGTTTATGGAGACTAAACTTAAATGATCCAATGGCTTACACTCAAAAGATTGTCGAGCTAGAAGAAGCCATAAGAGCAGCAGGTCACGATATGAATATTGGTGTATTTCAACCTCTCGGCGGTGGTACAGAAGTTTTCCATGTTAGGGCAGTGAGCCAGACTGCTGGCGATTTAGGAAAGGTTATTGATGAATACTATGCTGGGGGATCTTGGGCTTCGATTTGGAATGAATCAGCTCAGTATGTTGATGAAATTGTCAGCGATACCATCGAGCATTGTCAGATTATTTATACAAAATAATTAATATCCAATAAAAAAGCCTGCTTATGCAGGCTTTTTAATTTCTTTTTGTTAGCGTTTAATCCATGTTATTGCTAATTGAAAGACGACAATAACTACATTTAATGCTGTAGATATAAACCCACCCGGGATAAATCCAGATTCAACTCTCTCAATTAGATCTGTACCTCTTGATGAGATTTCTGATAATTCAGCCATCATTTCAGCAGCACCGCTAATTATTGCTCCCCCTATTTGAGCAGTATTATAGAACATTAGTCCAACAATAAGATAAAAAGCAGTTGAAAAGATTTTTGCCATGATTGGTGTTTCTGGATCAGCTGCAATTGCCGCTGCGAATCTAAAACCTAGCCATGAAAGCAATACCATAGCAACCATAAACATTGCATTTGATATAAAGCCCAAATACATTAAATTCCATATTTCATATTCCGTATTCATTATTTTTCTCCGAATTTATACCCTTTAATTAAGATACGTATAAATAATATACTAATATTCAAGCAATGAGAATGATTCTCAATAATGCAAATTAATGCAACAATTAGCTTAATAAATTTATTTCAGGAGGTTACTAGAGTGGATAATATTAAATCTTTATTTTTATTTTTTTTAATACTTTTTGCCTCAGCATGTAGCAATAATTCTGATCACCAATTAACAGGTAAAGCTGGTGCTCCACTCCTAAAAGGATTAGGAGATCATACTCATCAAATTTCATCGAATGTTGATGGAGTGCAAAAATATTTTGATCAGGGATTGATTATGGCATTTGCATTTAATCATGCTGAATCTATAAGGAGTTTCAAAGCAGCACAGAACTTAGATCCAAATTGCGCAATGTGTTATTGGGGTGAGGCATTAGCATTGGGTCCAAATATAAATGTGAATAGTGATGGAAAAGTTATCATGGCTCCTGAAAACAGAATTGCAGCATTTAAGGCAATTAATAAAGCTATTGCTCTATCTGGAACAGTTTCTGAAAAAGAGCAGGCATACATATCAGCTTTATCATCCAGGTATGACGGAAATCCAGAATCAGATCGAGATCCATTAGATATCGCCTATGCTAATGCAATGGAAAAATTATCAATGAAGTTTCCAGATGATAATGATGCAGCATCATTGTTTGCTGAAGCTTTGATGAATACAATGCCTTGGAATTACTGGGCTGAAGATGGTGATCCAAAACCAAATACAATTAAAGTCATTGATAGCCTTGAGAATGTATTAGCAAAAAATCCAAATCATCCTCTTGCTATACATTTATATATTCATGCGGTGGAGGCTTCTTCAAATCCAGGTAGGGCTGAAGACCCTGCTGATCGGTTAGGAAAACTAGTTCCTGGGGCAGGGCATCTTGTTCATATGCCAGCACATATTTATTGGCGTATAGGAAGGTATCATGATGCATCACTTGTAAACATTGAAGCTGCAAAAGTTGATGAGGATTATATAGCTCAATGTAATGCTCAAGGTTTTTATCCTGCTTTGTACTATCCTCATAATATTCATTTTTTATGGGCTGCATCTACTATGGAAGGTCGAAGTGAACTTTCAATAGAATCAGCATTGAAAGTTTCTAAATATGTTCGCATAGAGCAAATCAAACAAATTCCATTTTTAGAATTCTTTCATACTATTCCGCTACTTTCTTATGTAAGATTTGCTAAGTGGGATGAAATTATGGCATATGAGAAACCGATAGATGAATTCAAGTTTTCTTTAGGTTTATATCACTATGCCCGAAGTATTGCTTTCGCATCAACAGGTAATACTGAGCAAGCCATTACAGAACAAGAAAAAATATTACCACTTAAGGATGCTCCAGAAATTAAAGCAATCATAAGAGCTGGCCAACCATCGGATAAGTTACTTGAAATTGCAAATTATCTTGCGATGGGTCAAATTGAATTGGCTAATATGAATTTAGATGCATCAATAATGCATTTTAAGATGGCTGTAGAAACGCAAGATGCTCTTCCATATAGAGAGCCAGAATTTTGGTACTACCCAACAAGACAGTCATTAGGACATGCATTGTTTCTAAACAAAGATTTTGAAGAAGCAGTAAGTGTTTTTAACCAAGATTTAAAAGATTATCCTCGGAATGGTTGGTCATATTATGGACTCTATAAAGCTTATAAAGCACTAAATAAGGCTGAATTATCTAATGAGGCATTAGTAAAACATCAAGAAATTTGGCAGATGTCAGATGTTGAACTTAAATCATCTATAATTTATTAATCATGTCAAAATTTTTTTTATTAGTATTCTTTTTTTACTTATCAAGCCTGTATTCAGCAGACCTTTCTTCACAAAGAGGAATGACAAATATCTTAGGTCCTGAAACTTGGTCAAGATGCTCAGATCTAATATCTAACCCTAAATCACGTAGTTATGAGTTGTCATACTTAAGAACTAAATCAATGCCTTTGTCGCCATTTGCAGGTGAATATAAGCCAAAATTTTTACCTGCATCTGCAATGCCAAACACAGTTCAAATATTTACCATGGATGTCCTTAACGAGGATGTTAATGACGGAAATCAAGGAACTCAAATGGATGCATTAGGCCACTTTGGTCATTTAGATGAGCCTTGGGATGGTGAAACTGAACTGGATATATCGAATGTAACTTTTTTTGGAGGATTAAAAGGCGATGTTGTTAAGCCCTCTAAGGAATCTCCATTACTTAAGCTTGGAATAGAGACTGTACCTCCAATTATTACAACTGCAATACTTATCGATGTAAAAAAATATGCATATAACGGAAAATCTATGTCAGCAGGAGAATATGTATCAATTAATGACATCAATAAGTCGATTGAATCATCATCTTTAAAATCAAGAGGTATATTGCCAGGAGACGTTGTATTGATCTATACAGGCTGGAGTGATAATTATCAGGATCCTGATGAATTAAAACTATATTATTCAATGGCTCCAGGCATTTCATACAGATTAGCTGAATATCTGGCTTCAAAAAAAGTCGTTGCTGTTGGATTAGATACTCCTTTTGTTGATGCAGTAGCTGATCCAAATAACCCAATTCCAGCTCCTGAAGGTACTCCCGAAAATATGGTATTTCCAGTACATCATTATTTCTTAACTCAGGCTGGTGTTCATACACTTGAAAATTTTAATCTTAAAAAATTATCAAATGATTCAGTAGAGCTCTCTTGTGTAATGATATTACCTTTAATGGTTAAAGGTAGTGCAGCATCTTCAATCAGACCTGTTGCTATAGGCCCATCAACTTCATAAATTTATGAGGAGAATAAATCTATTCTTAGTATTATTTTGTATTAATTTAAATGCATCTTATGAAATAACAGTACTAGCAACAAATATATCTAACTATGGTGGATTCGGAGAATGGAGTTTTTCAGCCTTATATGAAAGTGAAACTGAATCTGTGTTATTTGATACTGGATTTCATGAGGATACTGTTTTACATAATGCTAAAATTCTTGGAAAAGATCTATCAAAAGTTGAAAAGGTGATATTAAGTCATTTTCACAGCGATCATACAGGAGGCCTTCTCAAATTAAGAAAAACATACAAGGAACTTAACAGTAAAGCTTTTACTAAGGTTTATGTTGCAAGAGGCTTTTTTAATCAAAGATTTGCTCCAGATGGTTCAAAGGTCGGTCCGGGAAATTATGCTGATTCAAGTAAATGGAAAAAAGACGCTGAAAATTTAGGCATTAATTTCATAATTCTAGATAGTCATTATGAAGTTTCAAAGAATATATTTGCAACGGGAACTGTTGAAAGGACTGTAGAGAAATACAATGGGCCCGAGGGTTTAGTTGTAAAGGATATTAAATCAAATAAATTTGTTCCAGATATAATTTTAGATGACCAGTCAGCAGGCATGTTAACTGAAAATGGATGGGTAATGATGTCAGGCTGTGGACATTCGGGGATTATTAACACAGCAAAAAAACTCCAGTCTATTAACAATATACCTGTATACGGTGCCATAGGCGGATTTCACTTATTTAAAGCATCAGATCAACTTATAGATAAAACTGCTAATTGGCTAAAAAATCAGGGAATGACAAAATTTATGGGCGGACACTGTACAGGCATATATGCTGCCGAAAGAGTCGCTGATATTATTGGTATATCAAGAGAAAATCTATCCCATACAGCTATTGGAAGCGTGTTAACAAAAGATTTAGTGATTCAAAGAAGCTCTGTAGAGTAATTTTTTTAGGAGGTACTTGCCTTGATAAGTGATTTTTTAAGTTCTTCATACTCAAAACACTGGCTCGAGCAAAGATTTTCTAATATAACAAGATTTTTTTTTGCAAGCTCAACTCTTCCAGTCTTAATGAAAAGTTCTCCCTGATACTCAAGAGCAGATTTGTTTTCAGGATCAAGCTCAAGCGATGTTTTGTAATACTTTTCCGCTAAATCATACTTACCAAGCTTTCTTTTTGTAAAAGCGTAAAGATTCCATCCATCTGAATCATTTGGTTTTGATTTTGTATATGCTTTTAATACCTTATCTGCTTTTCTATAATTTTCATTATCAAGATGTTTAATTGCTCTTTTATATAGAGTAGTTGCATCAAGCTTGTTGTACTTAACTGCTTCTGATGGCAAAGCTAATAGACAAAGTAAAGGCAAGTATTTTATTTTAGTTATATTTTTCATTATTTATTTTTTTATATGTAACATTAATTAAATTTATAATTAATCTTAAAAGAGAAATTACTGAAAGAATATTACAACATTTTAAACAATATTTAACTTATGTAAGTTAAAATTTTTAATATATACAGAGGATAAGTCTATGAAATTTATAAATATAATTTTTGCGTTAACTTTAGTATCTTCATTTTCTCTTCAATCTGCTGAAGAAACTTTTGTTGGTGATGTAAGCATGGGAGAAGTAACCCATAGTTCTGCATTTAATTACATTAAAAACAATATGCTAGGAAAATGGAAAGGTGAACTTACTCAAGAATCAGGAAATGTTATAAGTGCATCTTACCATTTCAAGCTAGTTTCAAATGGAAATACTATAAGAGAAGAGCTTGTAGAGGATGGTGTGGAGATGTTTACAACATATTCAGATAAAAATGGAGAGCTTGTAATCAAGCATTACTGTGCATTAGGCACACAACCAATGTTTACTGTTGATGAACTTTCAGACGACTCAATAGTATTTAAGTCTGATCCATCTACTGGTTATCATAGTGAGCACCATAATTTTGTTAAATCTATATCTTGGTCATTTGATTCAGATAAAAAAGAAACACTTATTATGCGAAACAGTGTTTTTATTGATGGTGAATTACAAAATAACAAGGCAGTTATAAATAAAGTTTATTAAAATAAACTGCATTCAAAGGAGCCCGCATAAGCGGGTTTCATTATTTTGAAAGATGTACTTTATTTATGAATAAAGATTATTGGCGATCAAACCTCAAGATTGTTTCTATTTTACTTTTTATTTGGTTCCTTGTTTCATTTGGTTTTGGAATTATATGGTCTGATTTTTTAGATCAATTTCAAATAGGTGGTTTTAAGCTTGGGTTTTGGTTTGCTAAACAAGGCAGCATTTATTTTTTTGTTTTATTAATTTTTATATACATTTATCTGATGAATAAATTAGATAAAAAATATGAAGATAAGTCTGGTAAAGATAACTAACTCAAATGGATGCGCAGTTACTTACTTATATTTTTGTTGGTTCTTCTTTCGCTTTATATATTGGAATAGCTATATCGTCACGCGCATCATCAACTAATGATTTTTACATAGCAGGGAAGGGTGTTCATCCTATTGCCAATGGTATGGCAACTGCTGCAGATTGGATGTCAGCAGCCTCTTTTATTTCAATGGCAGGCCTTATAGCGTTTCTAGGTAAAGATGGATCTGTATATCTAATGGGCTGGACTGGTGGATACGTTCTATTAGCACTATTACTTGCTCCATACTTAAGAAAATTTGGTCAGTACACTGTTCCTGATTTTATTGGTACAAGATACTACTCAAACTTAGCAAGATTAGTTGCTGTTTTATGCTTAATATTTATCTCATTTACCTATGTCGCTGGTCAAATGAGAGGAGTAGGCATTGTTTTTTCTAGATTCCTTGAAGTTGATATTAACTTAGGTGTCATTATTGGAATGTGTATAGTCTTTTTCTATGCAGTCCTTGGCGGTATGAAGGGCATTACTTATACACAAGTTGCCCAGTACTGCGTTTTAATTTTTGCTTACTTAGTTCCAGCTATTTTTATTTCTATCTTGATGACTGGTAATCCAATCCCACAGTTTGGCTTTGGGGATACTCTTGTTAACACCGATACATATTTATTAGACAAATTAGATAAGGTTACTGGTGAACTTGGATTTAATGCATACACAGAAAATACTAAAACTAAAATTGATATTTTTTGTATTACAGCTGCATTGATGTTTGGAACAGCAGGTCTTCCTCATGTCATCGTCAGATTCTTTACTGTGCCAAAAGTTAGTGATGCAAGAAAATCTGCTGGTTACGCACTAATTTTTATAGCTATTTTGTATTCAACAGCTCCAGCTGTATCAGCTTTTGCCAGAATGAATTTTATTGATTCAGTTCAAGAGGTTAACTATCAAGAGGCTCCAGGTTGGTTTAAAAATTGGGAAAATATTGGTCTGATAGCTTGGAAAGATAAAAATGGTGATGGCTTAATTCAATACTCTGCTGGTAATGCATTAAATGAAGTGAAGCCAAAATTTAATAATAATAAAGGTTCTTCTGGAGAGAGAGCTACAGATAATAAACCAGATATGACTAATTCAAATGAAGTTTATATCGATAGAGATATTATGGTTTTAGCGAATCCTGAAATAGCTAAATTACCACCTTGGGTTATAGCTTTGGTTGCTGCTGGAGCTTTAGCTGCAGCATTATCAACTGCAGCAGGGTTATTACTAGTTATTTCAGCTTCAGTTTCTCATGATTTACTGAAAAAAACTTTTATGCCATCAATTACTGATAAACAAGAACTATTTTATGCTCGATGTTCTGCTGCAGTTGCTATATTTATAGCTGGGCTTTTTGGTATATATCCGCCAGGCTTTGTTGCACAAGTTGTGGCATTTGCTTTTGGTTTAGCCGCTGCAACAATTTTTCCTGCATTATTTATGGGTATATTTTATAAAAGGTTGAATAAAGAAGGAGCTATAGCTGGAATGCTTGCTGGGTTAGTTGTCACATCAATTTACATTATTAATTTTAAATTTATTAATACTAATTTAAATTCTTCAGAAAATTGGTTCTTCGGAATCTCTCCAGAGGGATTTGGCTTTATAGGAATGATAATCAACTTTATTGTTGCATTTAGTGTATGTTATTTCTTTAAAAAACCACCTGATAGTATTAATCAAATGGTTGATAATTTAAGAAATCCATAAGGTTATTAAAAAATTAGGGATTTACTAAGGGATTTGTACCTAGGCCTGAACCATATATCACAGCATTAAGCCAGATTCTATTTGTTCCTCTAGTGGAACCTCTGAAGTTTGGCTCACCGGAAAATAAAATTACTTGTCCTTTACCTACTTTCTCTCTAGTTACATAGGCTGAATTAGCTATTCTTTGTGCAGCTTCTGGCCAAACTAAACCACTCATTCTTACCTTTATATCTTTTTGTGGTGGAATGAGAGACCAATTTATTTGTTTTGTTTCATCTACATTTACATTAGAAACAAGCGCGCCTATTCTGACCGCAGCTTCCACGTTACTTCCCGTCATTAACACAGGATAATTTGAGTACAGAACGGGTAATATCTCTGGACTACCAAAAGTTAACCAATGTTTTTGATCTGTTCTCCCAGCTACAAATGATCCAGATGGCATAAAAATTGATTGCCATTTATCTCTCATTTCAAACTGTTCCTGAGACATTTCTGTTTCACTTAATTCCCATGGGTAATCAATTGAATTGTCGACACCATTACTATTAATTTTGTCTTTATCAATTTGATCATCTAACGCCATTAACTCTCTCAAAAGATCAAATTTATAATCATTAATATTTTCAAATGTATTTTGTATTTGTTTTGCATTGCCTAAACCATCATTTGAAGATAAAAATCTTGTCGACCTATTATGCGCAATTAGGGTACCCCCATTTCTTATCCATTCTGATAGGTTTTCTAATTCGTTAGTATTCATATCTGGATATCCGCTTGGAAGAATTAGCGTGTTATAACGTCTCAAGTCAGCATATCCAGCAAAAGAGCCGTTTACAAGGCTATGCCTTATTCCAAGATGATGATCTAATGACCACCAACTAACTCCAACATCATAAGAGTTGTAATCACCATGTCCCATAATTGCAATCTGTGGTTTTTTTAATAATCTAAAGTGCCTGCCACCCCAGTCAGGTAATCCTTCTGGTCCAAAGCCAGATTCTATTGACTGAACAGGTATATTTAGATCAGCAGACACTTCTTTTATTTGAGAAATTAAATTTCCATTGCCTGGATTATCCATAGCAATAACAGCAACACTTCCTCGAGATAACTTTTGACCCGAAAGTATCGATTCTTTATCAATGATTCGTACTTGAACATTTTCTTCAAGCAGTCTTGCTGCAAATGCAACCGATCTATCATCATTACCATCGACTGCCCATATTATTGCATTATCATTTATCGCAATATTTGTAGAGGGGGGCTCCCAATTAACAAGATTTTTATCAATATGCTCTAGAGCAGTTACAGCTGGCAGTCCATACATCATTGTGAAATTGAATGCAGTTGTGTCATACATTATAGAAGAACCGTCTCTGAGGTTTTCTTGTCGTTCTTCTATAAGCACTGATTCATCAATTTCTGCATCAAATTCTAATATTGCCTTTATAAGTGGTGCCTCAGGCTGCCTATTTGGAATAATTAAACTTCCTTCAGGTATTTCATAATTAGCTTCAATATCACCCAATTGATTTACTATTTTATCTACCAGCAAAGTTTTTGTATTTTTAAATACCTCTATATCTTGGGCTTTTAATTTATCTACTAGTGAGTTTAAGCGCCCATGATTTTTTGATGGTAAGACAACAAAAGTTTGATTAGCATATTTGCTATCTTTAGAAATATTATATTTACGGCCATCCCAAAAATCTTTATACATAGCCTTTGTATTAACTTTTAAAGTATTGAGGTTTTCAATCGTGCTTACAAATTGATGATGAACTGATTCTTTATATGATTGAATAGTTCCCTCAGGCCTTCTTACGCCGTCTTCTGACATTCTTGATTGTTCATATAGTATTCCAAGACTACCCCGAAATTGAACGTAAAAAGAATAACCTGGATAAAGATCTTCATGCCATTCTCCAGTATAAAAACGCCAATTTTTTTTATCGAATGCTTCAGCTTGGTCTTTTGCAAAAACATTTCCCCATTTAATAAGATCTTCATCTATGTTTTTATTAATTGGCTCTCTAGGAGGTCCTGTCATGAAAGTGTCTTGTGCGCCCATCTCATGCCCATCGACTAGAATCTGAGGCCTCCATTTATTTATTAACTTTACTCTTCCTTGTGTTTCAGGTTGAGTTAAGTAAAACCAGTCTCTATTTAAATCAAAGAAATAATGATTTGTTCTTCCGTATGGCCAATCTCCAGTATGTAATAGCGATTGATCATCATAGTTTGGAGCAGTTCCTCGGTATTGCTCCAATGATTTTGCAAATCTATCTCTACCGTCAGGATTCATCATAGGATCAATAATAACCACCATGTTGTTAAGTAAATCTTCAACTGCAGGATCATTGTTAGCAATCAGATGATAAATAATTCCTAAAGCAGCATCTGCTCCAGATGTTTCATTTCCATGGATAGAATATGCCATCCATGCTATTGCAGGTAATGATTCAATAATTGAAATTGCTTCACGATTATTTATTTTTCTTGCGTCAGATATTTTTGAAATATTTTCTTTGATTTGGTCAAGATTATTTATATTTTCAGGTGATGAAATAAAAAGCGCATAAAGAGGGCGATTTTCATGAGACCTTGCATATTCAACAACCTTTATTTTATTTGACTGCTTTGACCATTTTAAGATTGCATTGGATATTTGGGATGGATTAGCCACTCTATCTCCATAATTAAAATCTAAGAATTCATTTGGATGATCAATTGAATCAATGTATGAACCTGATAGAATTTTTTCTACATACAAATCTTTAGAGTATGAAGTAGGTTTTGTCAGGGTTTCACTATTTAAAATAGTTGAAAATATTAATGTAAATGTAAGTAAATTTTTGATATTCATATAAATAGTTTAAATATTATCTATTGAGATGATAATACATATCGTAGACTTTATTAGATAAAATTTTATGAAAAAGCTTGTATCAATAGTATTTATCTTAGCAGTAATTATAGCTGGTATATTTCTATACTTAAGAAATGCAGATGTAGATGTTAATTATGAAAGATTTAATGTGGTTGCGCCTGGTATCCTTAGAACACCAGTAGAACGGTTCGAAAACATTACAGATTATCCATTTAAAGAAAACTATTTAATGATTGGCGATACACGTATTCATTACTTAGATGAAGGCCCAGAAAAAGGAGAAATTATATATTTACTTCATGGTGAGCCTGCTTGGAGTTACTTATTTAGAAAAATGATTCCAACTCTTACTCAGGCAGGGTATAGAGTAATAGCTCCTGATATGGTTGGATTTGGAAAATCTGATAAATATGCATCAATAGACGATTATTCACATCAAATGCATGTTGATAAAATGACTCAATTAGTAGTTGAGCTTGACTTAAATAATATTACAGCCCATGTTCATGATTGGGGGGGGTTGGTTGGTCTTAGAGTTATTGCAGAAGAGCCTAAAAGATTTTCAAGAGTTATTGCTTCTAATACTAGTTTGGTGGCACCTGGAAGAGGTTTCTTTAACGAGATCATATCTTTTATCGGTTATCCCTTATTCAAATTAGGTATATGGCTTCAAGGGCCAGCCACATGGGAAGAGTTTATTGGCGGGAATGGATTTTCAGGGTGGATAAGATATTCAAGATTTACGGATAACATTGATGTCGGTGAGATTATGCAAACTTTGGGTAATGTAAGTGATGATGAAAGAATAGGGTACGAAGCACCATATCCAAATGCTACCTATAAAGCAGGTGCTCAAATTTTTCCATATTTAATACCCAGTGAATTAAGAAAAAATGAAAAGGCATATAGAGATGTTTTTGAGAAATGGAATAAACCTTTTTTAATTGCAAATAGTGATAATGATCCTGTTACAAAAAATAATCCTAGAATGGTTGAAATGTTAAAAAGAATACCGTCTGCTGAGGAACTAATCATTGAAGGACCAGGACACTTTATACAAGAAGAAGCTGGGCCAGAATACGCTAATTTAATAATTAGCTTTATTAAAGGTGATCCAAAGCCTTTTAAGAAGAAGAGTGCGACAATAGATAAAGAAGTGTAAAATATATGTAAGTTCGCATAATATATATTATGTTAAATTAATGTATATTAATTCCACCGTATTTTAGCTATAGTAAGTGTTGAACAATAGTAAATATCATTATTGGTACCCGGTGTTAAGAACATTCCATTTGCAAGCGGCGATTTTAGGTCTATTTTTGTTATTAATTCTCCATTTTCAAGATTTATAACAACAATATGGTCACTGTTGTTTTCATAACTATTAATTATTAGTTCACCTGAATCTAAAAACACTACAGGCTGCATTGTTGGTCTTATATTGACAGACCACTCAATATTTAAGTTTTCTTGATTAACTGCATATAGTCCACTGTTTAAACTATCCCATGCGATGCATAGATTATATTTAGGTATAGAAACTGGAGGAGCTATGATCCCTCCACCAGGTTTATTTGAAAGGGTCACATAATCAATAGTTTGATTATCTATTGATACTTTTAAAAGTTGTTGATTTCCCTTCCATAAAGCTGGTCTTTGCCAACTAAGAGTACCTGGTGGTGATGAAAATCTTCCATTTGGGTGTCTACTAAAAATAGATCGAACAGACTCAATATCACCATTGTTCATCAGCCAAATAAATCCTTCAGAAATACAGCCATCCCATGCTAAACCATGATCACTATTTTTCTCGCGATACTTCACTGACCAATTTTTCTCAATTACTAATTGTTCTTTTTCAACTCTAATTTTAAAAATATGTTCAATACCTGGAGTGTAGATATACTCACCATTATCATCAATATCGCATGCTATTCTCCCCATAGATCCCTCTGGCAATTTCAAAGGTTTTCCAATTAATTCTCCAGACTCTGGATTTAGTCTCGTCAATGTTGATGATGTGTCATTAGACACTCGGATATCTTTTGTAATAATACTTCCATCAGAAAGGATTAACAGACCATTATGAGCTTGATCAATGGGCAGCTTTATTTCTTTTAAAATATTGCAGTTTTCATCCAATATATGCATGAAAGAACCATTGACGTTGATGATAGTTCCATTAACATGAGCTGCAATGGCGCCACACCAAATGTGCTCACCACATTCCAAATTTGGGGATTCATAAATAGTCTCTAGATTGTCAGGATTTACTTTTTGAACCCATCCAAATGGCTTATCGCCAAGAAAATTTGGCATTGTTCCAGCAAGATAAAGTTCATTATCATTTCTGCAGATAAACATTACATTCCATCTATTATTTACTTTAGTAATTAAATGATGGGACTTCTCTTTGACGTTTAGTGAACCATTAAATATTTTTTGACGCCTATTACCGCCACACTCAACTGGCCAATGGGAATTAAAGTACCCTTTGTTTAAATCAGTTTTCATTTATGAATACATATCTAATATAAATAAATAAAATTTATGAGAACCAAGAATGTTTTCCGAATTGATTAGGTTTTACTTCCATATCGGTGTTTACAAAGAATTCAAAGCCCTTAATAACTTTATTTATATAGCTTTGTAACATAGGCTTAACAAACAGGTACCATGACAAATTTTGCATAAATTTATGCTTAAATGGTGTGAAATGACATATTTCAGGGTTAATTCTTACCCTTAATGAAGATATTTCATCATTACCTTCAATAACCCAGTTTACTTGAGCCATTTTTGATTTATTTTTACCTCTTATTATCAAATCATATCCATTTTCATGCCAATTAAAGAAATTTCTCTCAAAAGTTAAACCATTCAAATACTCAAGCTCATCAATTGAATTTATTCCAGGCCATTTGATTGCATCATTCCTTTTACAAAATGGATGATAATAAGATAAATTACCAGATTCATTAATTATATTTAAAAGATAAGATTTCGATTTTTTAAAAGATCTTTTAGCCTCAACAAACATTATTTAACTCCTTTTACAAATTATTCATAAAATCCTTTATATGAACTGTAATTTCATTAGGAGAATCTTCTTGGATGAAATGATTACCTTTTACAGTAACTTCTTTAAGGTTATTCCAGTCTCTTACTTCATCACGTTGAGATCCAACCAGTAGAAATCCTGGATCAGCGTTAATAAATAATTTTGGAATATTAGACGAACTATGAAATTGTGCATTCTTGATAATTTCACTGTATGTATCTAACGGCTGTTTATTGAAAGGTATATTTCTTGGAAAAGTTAATGTTGGCCGTCTATCTTCACCTTGTTGAGCAAATGGTCTTAAATATTCGTTTTTTGTTTCCTCTGACATTGGATTGATAGGATCATTGAACAAAATCCTTTCTACAAAAAAATTTTTATCTAAAATTAATTCCTCGCCAGCATCTGACCTAAAAAGCTTAAATATTTTAATGCCTGCATCAGGCCATTGATCCCAAGTTAAAGGTACAGTTACTCCTTCCATAAAAGTTATTGACGAAATAATACTAGAATTTAATCTCGCAAACTTTAGTCCAAGACCGCAACCCCAATCATGAATAACTAGATGTAATCTAATACCAAGATCTAATTCTTTTAAAAAACCGTCCAAATATTCATATTGACCATTAAAGCTATAACCAGGATTATCAATACCTTCAAGTTTTTGAGAGTCGCCCATGCCGACTAGATCTGGGACAATCACTCTATAACGTTCTACGAAATTTGGAGCTATATTTCTCCATAAGTATGAAGAGGTTGGATTTCCATGAATAAAAATAATTGCATCACCCCCACCCTCATCAATGTATGCAATTTTTGTATTTTTAATTTTGATAAATTTTTTCATATTTTAAATTCTTAAATATGAATTTATCTTGGCGGTAATCCATTTATTAAGGTAATAGTTGATGTTACGCTTGCTTTTCTGTGCTCACTAATAGATTGATAATCTGGATCTGAATACCACTCATTTGCGTGTTTTAACGATGGGAAACTAAATAAAATTACTCTCCCTTTTAATGGATTATCGCCTTCAAAGTGAATTATATTATCGTCATAAGTAATAAACTCTCCTCCGTGCTTTTTTAAAATTGGAAAAAATCCTTTTTCATATTCACGATACCTCTTTGCATCATGAATTTGAAGATTGGCAACCATATATACTTTTACATCTTCCATTTTGTTATAAATAATTTAAGTGATACTAAATTTTAGCTGAATGATTTATTATTTCAAAATCTAGCTTATTTACAAAATGTATAAATTTTTTTTAATTTTATTTTTTTCTATAAATGTTTTTTCAATCGATAAGCCAAATGTAATTATTATAGTTACTGATGACCTTGGATGGGGTGATGTTTCATATAATGGTGGTCCAATATTAACTCCAAATATTGATAAGCTTGCAATGGATGGTCTTCAGATGAATAGATTCTATGCTGCTCCAACTTGCTCACCAACAAGGGCAGCACTTATGACAGGTATAAATAGTCTTGAAAATGGTGTCATTAGACCTTTTGATAATCCTACGGCTGATAGGTATGGATTGTCACTTAGATATAAAATTATGCCTGAATATCTTAAAGAAGCTGGTTATCAAACTGCATTATCAGGAAAATGGCATTTAGGCATGTTTGCTGATGAATATTTACCAATTAATAGAGGATTTGATTCTACCTATGGTCATCTTGGTGGAGGAATTGGTTATTTTGATCATGCTTTATCAGGAAGAATGGATTGGCATAGGAATGGAGAAGTTCTCTACGAAGACGGTTATTCAACAACGTTAATTGCTAATGAGGCAATTAGATTGATTAATAACTCAGATGACTCAATTCCACTTTTTTTGTATATAGCTTTTAATGCACCCCATACTCCGATTGAAGCCGAAAAAGAATTTATTGATAAACTAAGTTATATAAAGGACAAAAAAGAAAGAATCTATGCCGCAAATATAACGATTTTAGACTTAGAAATTGGCAACATTTTGAGCGCAATTGAGTCTAAAGGAATACTAGAAGAGACAATCATCATATTTTTTTCAGATAATGGTCCTGTTTTTAATGTAGATCCAATAGCTGCAACAATTGCATCACATGTTGTAGACTCTAAAGGAAATACTTTGGGTCTACGAGGTAGTAAGGGAAGTGCATATGAGGGTGGAATAAGAGTTCCAGCTGTTATCTATTTCAAGGGCGTCTTAGATAAGGCAAAAAGCAATCAATTTATTTTTGTTGATGATATTTTACCTACAATTTTGAGCGCTCTAAATATCAGATCAGATTCTATAAGTTTTACTGGTATTGATCATTGGACAAATTTGATTACAAATAATGTCGTCCCCCCTAATAATTCAATAACTGGAAATGTTATTGTTAATGATGAAAGAGCTTTATTCAATGATAAATGGAAATTGTATTACAGACATTTTATCTATGATGATGACTCAAAAAAAAATTTTGAGTTATATGATATTTTGAATGATCCATATGAAGAGTATGATCTTTCTTCAGAACATCCTGAAATATTGGAATCAATGAAAAAAACGTTATACGAAAAACCCATTAATTTAGAGACACCGCTTTTTAATCCAGTTCACTCATATCTATATGGGGACAAATACATTGGAATAAATAATTCACCCTGGCTTGAAAGAAATTATGAGGAAAGGAACCCACCCCACCCTATTATTCAAAATATTATTTTTACTTGGATAGTATTTTTAACCTTTAAAGAATTTATCATTCCAATTTGTTTAATGGTAATTCTATTGACAAGTATTTATATTTATAAAAGAAAGTCTAATCGCCTGTAATAAAGTTTTATAAGTATATAAAAGATGAATAAATTTAAATTAAATAAAAAGATGTTTCTAAACTTTTAATCATTTTTGAAAGACTTTTTTTATCAGAGCCACCGTAAACATAAAGATCAGGTCTTACCAATATATATTCGTATAATTTAAATATTTTACTCATTCTATTATCCGGATCATCATTTTCATCCATAAAGATTAGTTTAATATCTAATTTTTCTATAATCTGTTTTGCTTTTTTAGAAACCTTAAATTCATTCAAATTTGAAATTATTGCAAATTTTGATTTTATGAGTGTATCTAGTCTAACTCTCTCTTTATCATGAAATAAAATAGGTTGAGGAATTGGTAGACCGGTAATTTTATCTTCTGGATTTGAGTATATGCCATTAGGTATATGAGGAAATTTGACGTCATAACTTCTTCTTGTAGGTTTAAATTGTTTTCCTTCTTCAGCTGCGCAAAATCCCTCTATAATCTCACCAATCGTTACTGTCTGACCAATTGACCACTTTGCATGAGGATATCTTTCTTTTTGATATGTATTGAAAATACTTTTTGTTGATCTATTTCTTAAAAATAAGTCAATTTTCCAAGATAAGTTTGCAACATCTCTAATTCCAGTTCCCATACCTGCTCCCATAAATGGAGGCATTTGATGAGCAGAATCTCCAGCAAGAAAAATATTATTTTGGTTCCATTTGTTAGCAATACATGCATGAAAATTATATATATCAGCTCTTTCAAGTAATGAATTATTCTTATTTATCCAGGGAGACAAAAGTTCCCAAATAGTATCTTCTTTCTTTAAATGATTTAAATTATCGTTAGGCATTACTTTAAACTCAAATCTTAAATGCTCCCCTCTACCGCGAAGAAAGGTAGTCGGTCTTTTTGGGTCACATACCTGTATAAGTTCATTTTTTAGTTCTATTTTTTTTACTATATGCGCATCACAAACTAGCCATTTTTGATTATATCCAAAATCGTCTAATTCAATATTTAGTTTTTTTCTTATAAAACTACTCGCTCCATCACAGCCAATGAGGAATGTAGATTCAATATTAAATAATTTTTTTTGTTTTATACAATTTAATAAAACAGAATTTTTTTTATCTTTAAAATCAATTAATTCACAATCTTCTATAACATCTATATTTTTAAATGAGCTAATTTTTTCTCTAATAAATGATTCAAGCTCTGGTTGGTAAAATAAAACTTGATTTGGCCAACCCATTTCTGATTCTTCCTGAGGTTGTTCGAGTGTTTGGATTGCATCTAAATTGGGTTTAGAAAATATAACCCTTTCAATTTGATTTGAGTTTTCAACAATAGTTTTTGCTATATTGAACTTATCAAAAACTCTTAATTGTTCTCCATCAGTATTAATAGCTCTTGCAGTTGGACTAGGGCCGATATTTTTATCTATTACAATTACTTTATATCCATATTGCGCCAATAAAATTGCGCATACTGAGCCGACAGGACCGTAACCACATATTGCAACATCATATTTTATCAATTTTAAAATTGTGTTGTATTATTAGGCTCATTGATTACATTATTTTCTATAAAACCAATTTCATCAATTTCAACTTTTATCTTATCTCCATGCTTAAGCCAATTTTGTGTTGCTAATGCAGAGCCTTCGGGAGTTCCCGTTGCTATTAAATCTCCAGGCATCAAACTAAATGCTGTAGATATGTATTCAATAAGATCAAAACAATCATAAGTCATTAAATTTGTATTTGTATTTTGTCTCTGCTCATCATTTACGTAAGTTTTTAAGTTAAGATTATGAGGATCAATAATTTCATCTGTGGTGACAATACATGGTCCAAACGGACAATGAGTATCCCAAGATTTTCCCATTGTCATGGTGTGTGGTGGACCTCTAAATTGCCAGTCTCTAATTGTAAAATCGTTAACAATGGTATAACCATAAATACAATCTTTTGCATTTTCATAAGGGGCACGCCTACACTCTTTTTTTATAATAAAACCCATCTCACCCTCATAATCCAACCAACTAGATTCTTTAGGCAAGTGGACATCTCCATAGGGATCATTTACGGATGAATTTTGTTTATTAAAAATTGTAGGATATTCTTCTTGAATCTGAACTTTGTTACTGCGATGATCTTTAAGGTCTTTTGCTTCATCGACATGCTTTTTATAATTTAAACCAACTGCTAGAACTTTATTTGGGTTTAAAATTGGAGACTTTAAAATTATTTCATCCATAAAAAAAGTACCCACTTCTAATTGGAGATAATCATTTGCTATATCAAGACCTGTTTCACCCATTTTAATAAAATCAATCATATTATTTGGTAAATTTGTACTAGAGAAATCAATTACAGCCTCTTTATGAATTGCACCAATCTTACTTTTAGTAGGATCTTTTTTGGATAAAAATGTAACAAGTTTCATGTTAATGATATGTTTTTTGTGTAAGTATAATATTTATACGTAGTTATGAAAAAAATATTTAATAAAAATTTGTATCTTAATTTTAAATCAGATCATTCTCCAGATGATTTTCATCATGTTGCATTTAAAACAACAAACTATGAAGCAATGGTAAATTTTTATAAATGTTTATTTGGATGTGAGCCTCTTTATCAAAGCAATTTAATAACTTTTCTTGCCTATGACAATGAGCATCACAGAATAGCAATTGCAAATACAGCTAATATTCTAGACGATCTAAATATTATTCAGAAAAATATAATGAAATTTAAAATTTTTTTAAATAAGAAAATACCTACTATTGAAGGTCTTGATCATATCTCTTACAGGATTAATCCAATTGATAAGTGGTTTGATTTCTACTTTAACGCTAAAGAAAGAGGATTAAAACCCTTGTGGACGGTAAATCATGGATGGATTTCTGGTATGTATTTTAAGGATCCAGATAATAACTTGGTAGAGATTTTTTTTGAACATTTTTCCTGTGAAAATGAGTTTAAAGAAAACATATCACCTGACTTTGAGGACGAGCCAATAGGGACAAATATGGATATTGAAATATTATTTGAAATGTATAAATCTGGGGAATCATTCAATAACCTTATTATGAAAGGTAACACCGTGCCAGATGGAAAAAAACCTCTTTCAGGATTAGATGCGGTTAAGAATATGAAAAAAAAATATAAAGATTGACAAACATTATGGAACATAAAGAAATTATTTTATTTCATTCTAATTGGTCTCTATGCAGCCAAATGGTCAGAGTCGCTTTATATGAAAAAGGTATTTCCTTTAATGAGAGGCATATAAAATTATGTGATCAATATCCCGAAGGAGAAAATTTAGATGAATTTTTCCTAGATATAAATCCCCTTGGAACAGTACCAGCAATAAAAATTAATGAAAAAATAATTTGTGACAGCGCAATAATAATTAAGGAGCTTAATAGTTTGCAAGGTTCAAAGGAAATTAATTTATATAAAAATGATAATAATGATACTGATACTGATACTTTAATATCAGAAACCACCATTACTGAAGGAGTAAAATTTGCTTCAACTCTTGGAACAATTTTGCCTGTTTTTTCTGCTCCATTAATACAATATATGGTAAAAAAACTTCCGTTTAAATCAATAGTAAAAATTCTTTTACGTCACCCAAGAAAAGATAGAAAACTTATTTTTTTATCAATGTATTTTTTTAATTTTTCAAAGAATCTTCCAAAAATGGGTATAAAGAAATTTGCAACTGAATTAATTAATTTTGAGAATCGGTTATCAAAAAATAATAAATTTTTTTATAAAACATTTTCTCATATAGATATAAACATGATGTGTTTATTCAATAGGTTGAAAGATCTTCAGCTTGAAGATTGTCTCAACACTAATAAAACTCCTTTGATAAAAAGGTATTGGAATCATTTGAAAAAAAGGGATAGTTATGACGAGGGTATATTAAATTATTATACGGAAAAAGAATTTTCAATTATCAATGATTTTTATCAGAATAAAAGTTCAATCTTTTTGAATCCAATAATAGAGGAATTAGAACTATTAAAAGGTAATTCATAAATAGCTCAGTTCTTGCCTCAATATTTGTATTTATTCGTGTAAAATAAGATATGGCAAAAGAAGACAATCTAGAATTTGAAGGTGAGGTAATTGAGACCCTTCCTAATACAACTTTTAAAGTTAAATTAGAAAACGATCACATCATTGAAGCGCATATATCTGGAAAAATGCGAAAGCATTACATCAGGATATTAACAGGCGACAAAGTTAAAGTTGAAATGACGCCTTATGACTTAACTAAAGGAAGAATTACTTTTCGAGGCCGTTAAGCCTTAGTATTAACTGCTCTCTTTTTGGCGCTAAATTTAATCTTATTTGAAACTAAATCCACTTTGATTTGCCCTCCTTTGCTGAGATCTCCAAATAATACTTTATCCACCAAAGGTTTTTTGATCTGATTGGTGATAAATCTTTCCATAGGCCTTGCGCCCATTTCTTTGTTATAACCATTTTCTGCAATCCAATTTAAAACTTTTTTAGAGTATATGAGTTCAACATTACGCGCATCTAGCTGAGCTTGAAGTTTTGTAAGAAATTTATCAACAATCGCTAAAATTACTTTCATTGGTAGATAATTGAATTGGATAATCTCATCTAGTCTATTTCTAAACTCAGGTGAAAATAGTTTTTTTAGTGACAACAAAGCATCTGATTCATTTGACTGATCACTAAACCCGATGCTTTTCTTTTCAAGAAGATCTGCGCCAGCATTTGTTGTCATTACAACAATTACATTTCTAAAGTCAGCTTTTCGTCCGTTGTTGTCTGTTAGAACTCCTGAATCCATAATTTGAAGCAATAAATTGAATATATCAGGATGCGCTTTTTCGATTTCATCGAGCAATAAAACACAATGAGGATTTTGGACCACAGCCTCTGTTAAAAGACCGCCTTGATCAAAACCTACATAACCTGGAGGTGCTCCAATAAGCCTTGAAACAGTATGCCTTTCCATATATTCGGACATATCAAATCTTACCAGCTCAATACCCATCATATTTGCTAGTTGCGTTGTAATTTCGGTTTTGCCGACACCGGTTGGACCAGCAAATAGAAATGACCCTATTGTTTTGTTATCATCTCTAAGCCCTGCTCTAGATAATTTAATAGCGTTAACTAAACTTTTAATTGCTGTGTCCTGACCAAATATAACTGTTTTTAGATCTGATTCTAGTTTCTTCAAGTTCACGGATTCTTGTCTAGAAATGGTTTGTTCTGGTATCTTTGAGATTTTAGAAATAGTCTTTTCAATATCAACTTCCTTGACTGTTATCTTTTTAGAATCTTGTCTAGATATATTTAGTAAAGCACCAGTTTCATCTATTAAGTCAATCGCTTTATCAGGTAAAAATCTATCATTAAGAAATCTTTTAGACAGCGTAACTGCTGAATTTATGGATTCATTTGAATACTTTACATTATGATGACTTTCATAATTATTTTTTAAACCATCTAGTATTTGTATGCATTCATCAACTGATGGCTCAAGCACATCAATTTTTTGAAATCTTCTTGATAATGCTTGATTCTGATTGAATACACCTCTGTACTCTTGAAATGTTGTCGATCCAATGCACCTTAATTTACCTTTACCTAATGCTGGTTTTAATAAATTAGATACATCAAGACTGCCACCTGAAGCAGATCCAGCACCTATAATTGTATGTATTTCGTCAATGAATAATATAGGATTTTCTTGATCATCTAAAAACTTCAGTACTGACTTAAGCCTCTTTTCAAAGTCACCTCTATATTTTGTGCCTGCAATTAATGCGCCTATATCCAATGAATATAATTTAGACTCATGCAGAAATTCAGGCACTTCTTTAAAGTTAATTAAATGTGCTAGTCCTTCAGCAATTGCTGTTTTCCCAACTCCTGACTCTCCAACCAATAAAGGGTTATTTTTAGTTCTACGAGCAAGTATTTGTATAATCCTGTCAAGTTCGTCAACTCGGCCAATCAATTTATCAACCTTATTCAATTCAGCTAGTTGATTTAAATCAATTAAAAATTCAAGTTCAGTATTAGTGTTTACAACCTCATTTGATTCTTCATTAGATAAAGATTCTGTATCTACTTTTGGGCTTTCAGATTTACCATGAGATATAAATGAAACAATATCAAGCCTCCCAATACCTTGCTTGGACAAAAGAAATACTGAGTGACACTCTTTTTCAGAAAAAATAGCTACCAACAAGTTAATCGGCTTTACAACACCTTTGCCTGATGATTGAACGTGAAAAACTGCCCGTTGAAGGACTCTTTGAAAACCTAAAGTTGGCTGTACTGGTTTTTTTGAATCAACTTTTGCAGGAGTATTATCACGAACATGTTCTTCTAGATTTTCACGTAATGTTGAGATATTTACATCATTTGTTTCCAGGGCTTGACGCACTTCATAATCTGTTATCAACATTAATAACAAATGTTCAATGGTCAGATATTCAAGATTCTTATCTTGAGCCTGATCAAATAAATTTGCTATAGATTGTTCTAATTCTTTACTAAACATTAATCTGTTAATGGTTCAATTTCACTTATGAGTGGATGCTCATGAGCTTTTGCCATTTCGTTAATTTCATGAGATTTCATTTCAGCAATCTCTTTTGGAAATATACCACATACTCCCTTTCCTTTGGTATGAACAGACAACATTATCTGTGTTGATCTTTCATGTTCATATCCAAATATCGACTGGATAATATACACAACAAACTCCATAGGAGTAAAATCGTCATTGAGGAGAACAACTTGATACATTGGCGGCTCTTTTAAATCTGGCTTATCCTCCATAACAATAGTGCCAGTATCCCCATTAGGAATTGAACCATTTGAATTTTCTGAAGACATAGAAATCCTCACATTCTTTTAATTATTTCCTTTGCAAAGCCAGAGCAAGAAACTAATTGAGCATTATCCATTAATCTTTCAAAGTCATAAGTAACCATTCTATCGCTTATTGCTGCTTCCATTGAGGATATTATTAAATCTGCAGCTTCAACCCAACCCAAATGTCTTAACATCATTTCAGCGGAAAGAATAAGCGAACCTGGATTTACTTTATCTTGGCCAGCATATTTAGGTGCTGTTCCATGAGTGGCTTCAAACAACGCAGATTCATCTCCAATATTTGCACCTGGCGCTATACCTATACCACCAACACATGCAGCTAGGGCATCTGAAACATAATCACCATTTAAATTCATTGTTGCTATAACGTCATATTCTTTTGGTCTTGTAAGTATTTGTTGAAGAAAGGCATCGCATATAACATCTTTAATAATAATATTTTTTCCATTAATTGGATTTTTAATTGTTACCCAAGGGCCGCCATCTAAAAGTTGTCCATCATAAGAATTCATACTTAATTCATATCCCCAATCTCTAAATGCGCCCTCTGTAAATTTCATAATGTTTCCCTTATGCACAAGCGTTACAGATGATCTGTCATTTTTGATTGCATAATCAAGAGCTTGTTTAACTAGCCTTTCTGTACCTTGTTTAGAAATGGGTTTTACGCCCAATCCAACATCTGAAGGAAAACGAATTTGAGTTACAGCAAATTGTTCTTGTAAGACTTTTACCATTTCATCAGATTCTGGTGAGCCAGCTTCAAACTCAACTCCTGCATATATGTCCTCAGAATTTTCTCTAAATATAACCATGTCGACAAAAGAAGGATTTTTTACTGGACTTGGTACGCCTGCAAAATATCTAATTGGCCTAAGACAAACATACAAATCAAGGATTTGTCTTAAAGATACATTTAGTGATCTTATGCCGCCACCAACTGGAGTTGTTAATGGGCCTTTAATACTGACTATATATTCTTTTAATGCATCTATAGTTTCATCTGGTAGCCATGTATCAGAATCATAAACTTTTGTAGATTTTTCACCACAATACACTTCCATCCATGAAATTTTTTTGCTTCCTGAATAAGCTTTTTCGACAGCACTATCGACGACATCGAGCATAGCTGGGGTAATATCAATTCCAATTCCATCACCCTCTATATATGGGATAATTGGATTGTCAGGGACTTGAATAACTCCATCAGACAAATTAATTTTTGAGCCTTCTTTTGGGATCTTGATATGTTTATAGCCCATACATCCTCTATATAGATAAATATGTTGTAAAATTGCATGAATTATACTCTAAAAAAACCTTTAAAATTAAGGTTTTCAGATAATTTATGACAAAAATTAATAAAACAGTTGTTGTTGGAATGTCGGGTGGTGTAGATTCATCTGTCGCTGCTTATTTACTTCAACAACAAGGATACAAAGTTCAAGGTTTATTTATGCAAAACTGGCAGAATGAACCAGGTGAAGTCTGTTCATCAGAAATTGATTTTAATGATGCGTCAAAAATTTG
>CABZRR010000007.1 GCA_902528215.1 uncultured SAR86 cluster bacterium
CATCTACTAATATAATGATTACGTTTGGTTTGTTTGCATCTGCAAAAGAATGGTTATCAAACAGCAATGTTTGGAAAGTGGCATCTTGGTCATTCACAAGAAATTTTTCATCCAAATCAAAGAGGATTCGATGATTTTTATGGCCATCTGCACACAGAGGTTGGTTACTTCCCTCCATTTTCTAATCAAGGTGGAATTGATTTCCAGAAGAACGGAGTTACCATAGATGATCAAGGTTACTCAACCTTTCTTTTAGCAAGAGAAGCATCAAATTGGATAAATTCAAGAGATAAAGAAAAACCATTTTTTATGTACATTCCTTTTTTAGCTCCTCATACTCCTCTTGAAGCACCTAAAAAATTAATAGAAAAATACAAAACTCTTGAAGATACAAGAAAACCTACTCGAAATCTTACAGCTGATAGTGCAAGAGAACGAAGTAAAACTCTAGCTCCATCTGCTAGGCCTTTATATGCTGCGGTTGTGGATGCACTCGATCAAGCCATTGGCGAGATTTTATTATCAATTGAAGAGGCGGGAATTGAAGAAGAAACAATAATTCTTTTCAGTTCTGATAACGGAGGAGCCACCTATGGTGGAGGTGGAGCAGACAATTTTCCTCTCCGAGGAGGTAAGGGAGATACATTCGAGGGAAGTATTAGAGTTGTTGCAGCATTAAAATGGAAAGGAAAAATTCAAGCAGGCATTTCCCTAGATCAAATTATGACGGTCATGGACGTTTTCCCAACACTATCGTCTGCAAGCGGCATTAGTATGAAGAACACAAAAATGATTGACGGAAGAGACATGTGGCCAGCAATTGTAAATCAAGAAATTATTCCTCTAAAAAAAGATATATTCTTTGTATCTGAAATTCCTAACTATGGGCAGTTTCAAACAACAGTTTTTAATGATAAATGGAAACTTGTGCAATCTATTTCGTCTTCGTTACTTGAAATAAAAATTGAAAATAAGTTATTTAATATCACAAATGATCCATATGAGTATCAAGATCTCTCATCTCAAAATCCAAATATAGTCAAAGAAATGGCTGAAAAAATTAGAAACTGGAGGGCCTTACATCCAATTGCAGGAACTAGAACTTTATTAGTTCCTCCACCAGGATGGAGAGCGCCCAAAGATTGGGCGACTTATACTATTCCTATAAATGAGTTACAAAATGATGCTTCTTTAGGTTTTGGCGCTCATGCACATCAAATATTAGACTCTTACCTTAAAGATCACGGAAGAATTATTTATGATTGTAAGCCTGGAGAATGGGAGATAGGTAAATGCAAACCTTTCGAAATGTCTAATCATCAAGATCATATTCATTAATGAAGATTTTAATAGCAGCTTCTGTTCTTATTTTAAGTTTTGAGTTGTCAGCTCGACAAATACAAAAAATAACTTTCTCTTATTGGGAGAAGCCCGATATAGATATTTTTTATTCAACTCCTAAATCAATTAATGCAAACACAAAACTTCTTTTTCTTATGCATGGCGGCTCTAGGGCTGCAGAAAAATATATTAATGATTGGATTTCATTTAGCAAAGATAGGAATGTTGTACTAGTTGCTCCAGAGTTTTCTGAAATATATTATCCCGAATATGCTTACTTAATGATGAGTAAGGAAAACGGCAAGCCACTTAATAATGAATCTTTATATATTAATAATTCACTTGGACTTTTGTTTGATTTTTTTAAAGCTAAGCTAAAACTTTCTACTTCAAATTATAGACTTTATGGGCATTCTGGCGGATCACAATTTGTTCATAGGTATTTATTGTTGAGCAATGATACAAGGATAGAAAAAGCGGCTATGGCGAATGCAGGATTCTATACCTTTTTGGATGATGAAATTACATACCCATTCGGAACAAAAAAAATGAAAATATCCGATGAGAGAATTAAATGGTTCTATCGTTTAAAAGGAGGAGTTTTTTTAGGTTCTGCTGATAATGACTCAAATCATGAGTCATTGCCTCGAATGCGCAAAGCAAAAAAACAGGGCAAGAATAGACTTGAAAGAGGTAAAAATTTTTTTGATGATTTGGTTAAATATGGAGTAGATAATAATTTACCGTTCAGGTGGCGATTTCAAATTGTTTCTAACGTTGGACATAGCAACATTGGAATGAGTATGGCTGCCTCAGAATTTCTGCTAGAAGATCTTTAAACAGTATTCCTTTTTATAAACATTTCCGCAGCCTGAAATATTTTGGTTTTTCTATCGCTATTCATCTTATCCAAAGATCTTATCATTAATGCTAATCTTGGATTTGTAGCAAAAAAATCTCTATTATTTTCAATAAATCGCCAGTAAAGACCATCTACTTCATCACACCAATCTCCCTTTTTATAATTAGACATTCTAAGCATATAACTCGAACCACAAATATAAGGTTTCGTTGAAAATATTCCACCATCTGCATATGTGCCCATTCCATAAACATTAGGCACCATTACCCAGTCAGCAGAATCAACATACATTTCCATAAACCACCTATATATTTCATTTGGATTGATATTAGATAAATTCATTAGATTTGAAATTATCATCAGTCTATTTATATGATGCGTATATCCAGTTGCTGCAGATTCTTTTATTGCATCATCAAGTATTGGAATTCCCGTATTACCTGAATACCAATTACTATTGAGATCTTTTTTATGAGACCAATAATTCAATTCTTTATATTGAGGCATATTTTCCCAATAAACTCCTCTAATAAATTCTCTCCATCCTAAAATTTGTCTGACAAATCCTTCTAGCGCATTGATTGGTATTTTGTTCTCTTTGTTATTGAATTGACTTACAGCATCAACAATACACTCCATTGGATCTAGTAAGCCAGAATTTATGTAAGGAGATAAAAGGGAGTGAAATAAAGTGTTATTTTCTTTATCAATAGCATCTTCAAAATCTCCAAATAACCTAAAGTAATGATCTAAGAATATTTTCAGCTGCCTTCTTGCATCTTTATGTGTAACTGCCCAATTAAAATTTTCTAAATTTCCTATTGATTCTGGAAAACAATTTTCCACATCAACCATTGCTGATATTGTTATTTCATCAGATTTGATTTTTGCTCTTTTTTTCGGAGACTCTTTTAATTTTGAAATACTTTTTTGATTCTCCTTATCAAAATTCCATTTATCACCAAGAGGTTTAGCACCATCCATTAGTAAATTAAATTTTTTCCTAAGCCATCGATAGTAATATTCTTGCACGAGCGACTTTTTATCTTTAGACCATTCAGAAAATCCATCTCTTGAATCAATAAATTTTGTATCAGGATAAATTTTTAACTCAACATTGTGACTAGATCCAAAGAACATAAGTTGTGTTAAAACGCCATGATCGCTTGGTTGTGTAACATGTAAAACATTAAATCCAAGATTCTTATGTAAGCTTTCTAATTCATGCATAAGGTCTTTACTTCTATCTTTAGTTATTTTTATGTGAATTATTTTTTCAAAATCTTTTTCTAATTCTTTCATCCAATGCCGTAAACCTGAAATAAGAAGTACCAATTTATGCTTATGATGTTTTATTTGATAAAAGGTATCACATGGCTCATAGACCAATAATGGATCAGATTTTTTGATGGCTGACAGAACCTTATTATTTGTTGATAACTCGTCTGGAAATATTATTCCAATATTTTTCATAATTTATCCTTAGATTAAAACATTTTGATAATTTTAGAATTAAGCTCTTTTCCTTTTTTGTTATGTATTGAGACGATAATTCGTTTTTCTGCTGGTTGAATATTTAGAATTCCATAATTTATTTCTGGAAATGTTTCACCTATTAACAAAGGATCACTTTCTTTAAATCTTGATCCAGGTTTATTAAGTGAGGAGGCAGTAATTTCAGTAAAAAAATCATTTTGATATATTCCTGATCTATGTCTATCACCAGAAACTACAATTACTGTTTTATCTTGTGCTGCTTCAGACAATATTCTAATTAATTTTGAGCGCTCTAATGGAAAATTTGCCCATTTTTCATATGAATGATCAGTGGCTAATACTTGAATAGATGATAGGATAATAATTAATCTTGATGTTGAATTAGCAATTGAGGATTCAAACCAATCCCACTGCTTATTGCCTAGAATGGTCGCTTGAGGATTTTTATTTGGCTTATAAGCATTTTTCTTACCATTTAATTTTGATCTGAAGTATCTTGTATCAAGCGCAATTATTTCAATTACAGTTCCATCTATATTTCTTTCTTTCTTAAAATATAAACCTTCCCTGAAATTTCTTGGATCATTCTCAGCAATTTCCCAGAAATTTAAAAACATTTTTTGTGCTTCTTCTTTATGAGGATAGTCCTTACCTCCATCATTTAGTCCAAAATCATGATCATCCCATACAGCCAAAATCTCTTTATCTTGCATCAACCATTTTGGTAATCTATTTTTTTGAATTCGATATGCATTTTTCATTTTAAGAAGCTTTCCATTTGGTTGATCACCGTAAACGTTGTCTCCAAGAAAAATAAATCCATCTAATTTTTCGTCTTTAATAGCGGGCCAAATTTCTTGCTCAAGACTTTGATCTAGGCAAGAGCCTAATCCATATTTATATGCTTGTAGATTATTAGGCGCAAAAAAAATTAAGCACATGCACATAATTTGTATGCAGATATATTTTTTCATAATATTATTATCTCATCAGTTCAATATTTTTAAATAAAGTTGAAAAACTATCCTTTAATAATTTTTTTAGTCATTCTTTCAGGATGTGGGAGTGATCCTCAAAATTCTAATTTGGAGCTAAAAAACTTTATCAAACCTGAATTCTCTTCCAATCAAATATCATATAATTGTAATTTAGTTTCAGGAAAAACTCTTAATTCAGTTGAAAGGTTTATTCCTAAATTTGTTAATAGTTTTTCTAAAATTGATGGAAGTTCTGAGGAATTATTTTTTTTATTTCCGTTGTTAAAAGAAGGTCAAATTGATGCCAAATCTTTCAAGCTAGTTTTTAATCATTCTGACATGCTTTCACTTGATAGATTTCAACTTACCCTTGAAACGTTATCCTTTGATGAGATAGCAGAATGTGATGGCGCAGATAATTTAACCAAAGTTTTGAGTTTAACTAGTCAAAATATTTTAGATCCTAATGTAGTAGTAGAAATACTAAATTGTTCGTACTCATCCGGATTTAGCTATGCAACATTAAAATTGGTTCTTGAACAATTTACTGATGCCTTGTTAAAAAACAATTTACCTGTAGATATATTTTATGCAGAAGCAATTGATTCTATTGATCAATTTGAATGGACTAATATCTTTTTGTCACTTGATTCTCGCGAAGAATTTGTAGAATATTGGAAGTCTTTAGAGGTCAGCAAAGAAATCCAATCAAAATTATTGGAGCAGTCAATCTGTCAGTCCTCAAAAATGTATCGTCGTTATAAAGTGGTTTAAATTAAAATTGAGAGATTTCGTGATTAATCTTCTTCACTCCAGAACTTACAGTTTCTAAAAAAACAAACGGTAACAATGCATGAATGAAGCCTACTATACCTAGATATATTAATCTTAAAGATATTTTAGAAAATCTTACTCCACGAATAAAATAACTAACTTTTAATTTTTTAGGCGGTAAAAATTTATTAATATAGTTAATTCTAAACTATTTTTTTCTAGGACGTGTATTAAATGCTTGCTGAGCGTTTATTAGTCTTATGATTAGTACAAAGATAGTGTAACATACCAATTCACAAAACAGCGGCATTAGTATAATGGCTAGTATATCTGCCTTCCAAGCAGATGGTCCGAGTTCGAATCTCGGATGCCGCACCATCTAAAAAGTATTTATCAATACAATATATTTTTTTATTTCATGCGGTTGCCAATGTTAAAATTATGCTCATGGAGATAAAGTCATTATCAACTCCAATTGGAAATTTTAATTCATTTTATATGAATTCATTATTGATAAAATTGAATTATATAGGTCAAAAACCTTCTACTTATTTGCCTGATATTAGTCTTCAAAAGATAATAAATATATTCTTTAGCAATACAGATTTAAAGAAATTTCCAGAATATCATCTTGAAGGCACACGATTTCAGTTGAAGGTATGGAGAGCATTATCATCAATTCCAAGAGGCCATACTGAATCCTATTCATCATTAGCTTCAAAGATTGGCATTCCTCGAGCGGCTAGGGTAGTTGGTACAGCTTGCAAATATAATCCATTACCTCTTCTTATCCCATGTCATAGGGTAATAAAGCAAGATGGCACAATCGGTGAATTTGCATTAGGAAAATTCAATAAAGAATACCTTATAAAAATGGAGTCTCAATGAGTTCCTATAAAAACATTGTAAATATTTTAAATAATAAACTTGCTATCAAGCATTTATTTTTAGAGAACGAAAGCTCAATGCATAATGTGCCTGCAAATTCAGAAACTCACTTTAAATTGATTGTAGTTTCAGATGATTTTATTGAATTAACAAATGTGAAAAGACATAAATTAATATATAAAGTCTTGGCTGAAATTATGAATGAAATTCATGCATTATCCATTCAAGCCTTTACTCTTGAAGAGTACAAAGCTAGTCCAAAGATACATTCATCGCCAGATTGTGCCAACAAAATAAAATAAATATGCAGAGTATTTTTAAATTTATTCTAAAAAAACCTATAACTGTAATGGTCTTGATAGTTGCTATTTTTTTATCTGCAGCTATTGGTCTTAAGAATTTTAAGCTTGATGCATCCTCTGATGCGCTGGTAATCGAGGGTGATGAAGCTTTTAAGATTTATAGAGATACAGGTGAAATTTTTGGCGATTCAGATTTTTTAATTATTACTTTCACTCCAAAAGCTGATTTATTTTCATCCCAATCATTGGCAACAATTAAAAATCTTTCTACTGAATTAAAGAAACTAGCAAGCGTAGAATCTGTTTTGAGTATTTTGGATGCCCCAATATTTTTTCAACCAAAAGTTCCGATTGCCGATTTAATGGATAATTTAAAAACTTTAGAAACAAAAGGTATTGATTTTATAGCTGCTAAAGAAGAGATTCTTAATAACCCAGTTTACTCAGAGCTTATTATTAGCCCGTCTGGTGATACAACTGCGCTACAGGTAACCATTTACGAGAATCCTCAATACAGAAGCTTAATACAAAAGAGATATGAATTATTAGATATTACCAACTTATCATCCATTCAAAAAAATGAATTAAGAAAAATTAACCAACAAATTTCAAAAATAAATGATGATAAGGCAAAGCAGAGAGCAGATCTAATAGATCAAATTAGAAAAATTTTGTTAGAGAACAGCGATCAAGGGACTTTATTTTTAGGTGGAGCATCCATGATAGCAACAGACATGATGAGTTTTATTGAATCTGATTTAACAATATTTGGCATTGGAGTTGCCATAATCTTTTGTCTAATGCTATATCTATTTTTTCAAAATATTTGGTTCGTAATTTTGCCCTTGAGCAATGCATTAATTACAACAGCTTTTACAGCTAGCATACTTGGATTAATGGATTGGAAAATTAGCGTAATTTCATCTAACTTCATTGCCTTATTACTTATATTAACTATTTCATTGACCGTGCACGTGTTAGTAAGATTTACTGAAGTTTCACGTGAAGCAGATTCAGTTGACGAAGCTATATTAAATACTATTAATCAGATGATTATGCCTTGTTTATTTGCCGCATTAACAACTGCTATAGCTTTTCTTTCGTTGATAATGGGAGATATAAAACCTGTAATTGAGTTTGGAAAAATGATGTCAGTCGGTATGATTTTTGCTTTTATATTTACTTTTACTTACTTACCGAGTTTGATGAAACTAGTTATAAAGTCTACCTATACTCGATCACCAAATTTTATTAATAAAATACCTTTAAATCTCGCTTTTTTTACAATCAATAAAGGTAAATACATCATTACTTTCTTTATTTTTATCTCCATTGCTTGGGTTTATGGGATTTCAAAACTTGAAGTAGAAAATAGATTTATAGATTATTTTTCTCCTGATACAGAAATATATCAAGGCATGTTGTTACTTGATCAAGAATTAGGTGGAACAGCAACTCTTGATATCTTAATAGATCAACCTGCTACAGAAATATTTGATGAGTCAGACTTTGAAGGTGATGATTTATTTGAGGATGATTTATTTGAGGATGAATCAAGTGATGTATCTGGTTATTGGTGGAATACAACATCTCTAGCAAAGCTAGAAGAAATTCATGATTATCTCGATGAAATTCCAGAAATGGGAAAAGTTCTGAGTGTAGCAAGTGGAATTAAATTAGCTCGCATGATCAATGACAATAATGAATTAAATGATTTGGAGTTAGCTTTATTGCGATCTGTATTACCTGAGGACATTAAAGAAACATTGCTTTATTCATATATTAATAAAGATGATTCCAAAGTAAGAATTTCGGCAAGAGTTCTTGAATCTGCCAGAACTCTCAATAGAAAGGAGCTTTTAGATCAGATTAATTATGACCTCATAAATAAATTTGATTTAAATCAAGATCAAATTCAAGTAACAGGATTAGCTGTCTTATATAACAACATGCTTCAATCGTTATTTTCCTCACAAATTAAATCTCTAGGGATAGTTTTTAGTGTTATTGGATTGATGATGTTGTTGCTGTTTAGATCAATAAAAATTACATTAATTGCTCTAACACCAAATTTAATTACTGCTGGCTCAGTTTTAGGCTTGTTAGGATTTTTAAATATACCGCTTGATATTATGACTATTACTGTTGCTGCAATTAGTGTTGGGATGGCAGTAGATAATACTATTCACTATCTTTACAGGTATAAAGTTGAGGTTCATAATCACAATCTCAATAATAATCAAAGGATTATTAACACCCATGAAACTGTTGGCAGAGCTGTTTTTTATACTGCCACAACAATAGCAGCTGGATTTTCAATTTTTGCACTATCAAGCTTCACGCCAACCATACTTTTTGGTTTATTTACAGCTTTTGCGTTGATGGTTTCTTTTTTCGCTTCCTTAACTTTGTTACCATTTCTTTTAAAAATTTTTAATGCTTTTTCATATCAGGAGTAGGAGATGGCAGGACCTTTAAGTGGTATAAAAATTGTAGAATTTGCGGGCATTGGTCCCGGACCTTTTTGTGGAATGATCCTTGCAGATCTAGGAGCAGAGGTTATAAGGATTGACAGAGCTTCTCAACATGGTCAAGGCAATTCAATTGATTTTCAACATAGATCTAAATCCTCATTGTCAGCAGACTTAAAAAATCCAAATACAATAGTGGAAATAAAAAAACTATTATCAAGTGTTGATGGACTAATAGAAGGTTTTAGACCCGGTGTTATGGAGCGACTTGGCCTAGGGCCAAAAGAGTGCCTAAAAATCAATTCAAATTTAGTTTATGGCAGAATGACAGGTTGGGGACAAGATGGGCCATTATCAAAAACTGCTGGTCATGATATTAACTATATTGCTCTTACTGGTGCTTTGGAATTAATGGGTAGGAAAGATGATACTCCTCCACCCCCATTAAATTTAGTAGGTGATTTTGGAGGCGGGGGCATGTTTCTTGCTTTAGGAATAGTTTCGGCTTTGTTAAATATTAAACAAGGTGGTAAAGGTCAAGTAGTTGACGCTGCAATGGTAGATGGAGCGTCCGTTTTAATGTCAATGTTTTATGCTTTCAAAGCATCTGGTTTTTGGCTAGAAGAAAGAGAATCAAATATGCTTGATGGCGGCGCTCATTTTTATGACACCTATGAATGCTCTGATGGAAAGTTTTTAGCAGTTGGAGCTATTGAGCCTCAATTTTACTCGGTTCTTCTTGAAAAATTAGAAATATCAGATGAAAAATTTCAAAATCAGCATGATAGAAATCAATGGCCTGATCTCAAAGAAATTATAAAAGGCAAAATTAAAGAAAAAACTCGAGATGAATGGGCAAATATTTTTGATGGGACTGACGCTTGTGTTGCACCTGTATTAAATTTATCTGAAGCACCAAAGCATTCTCACATGAAGGCAAGAAATGCATTTATTGATATTGATGGAACCATTCAGCCTGCACCTGCACCAAGATTTTCAGAAACTGTTTCTAAAATTAAGCATCCTGCACTTAAAGCTGGAGAAAATAATGACGAGATCTGTGCGGAGTACAATTTAGATAGATCTTGTTTTAGCTAAAGAAGTCATCAGCATTCTTGCTGGTAAAAAATTTTAATTCTTCTATTTCAACTCCAATAAGCTCACAAATTTCTTTAGCTATGTGAGGTAAGTATTTTGGCTCATTTATATTATTTATTGGCTTTTTTATAAGATTTTTTGGTATTAAATATGGACAATCGGTTTCTATCATCATTCTGTCAATGGGTATATTTTTTATTGATTGACGAAGATCGATATTTCTTTTTGCATCGCATATCCAACCTGTTAAGCCAATATAAGCTCCTAATTCTAAATATTCCTCTAATTGACTTTGAGTGCCAGTAAAACAATGAACAACAAATTTTGGAAATTTTTCAATATTTTCTTTAATAATTTTTATGAAATCATCGTGAGCTTCTCTTTGATGAAGGTAAAGAGGAAGTGATAATTCTTTTGCAATCTCAATATGCATCTGAAAGCTTTCTCTCTGAGTTCCAGGAGGTGAAATATTCCTGAAATAGTCTAATCCAGTTTCACCAATTGCATGAGGATTGATTGATTGCAGTTTTGTGAGCAATTCATTGAAATTAACATTACTTATTTCACTTGCATGATGAGGATGAATACCAGCAGAGATGAAATATTTTTCTGGAGCTTTATTCTGTATAACTTTAATTGGATCAAGATCTTTTAAACTTGCGCAAAGTAAAACGAATTTTTCTACTCCAGCAATTTCTGCATTAGCAATTACTGTTTCTAGATCGTCTTTGAAAGATTCATGAGTAAAATTACAAGCAATGTCTACAAATCCAGCCATTTTTTATTTCTATCAATTACAATAATGATGTAATTATCTACCAATATGAACCAATTTGAACAATTTCACTCAGCTTTAGATCTGACTAAAGTTTCAGATAATGTTTATTCTTTTACGCCTGACTCAAGATACTTTGTTGGTAATACACCTCATGGAGGATATTTATTAGCTTTAATGAACAAAGCAATGTCAAAAGTACTTTCTCATCCAAGTGCAATAAATTCAAATGTCTATTATCTTGATAGAACCGAGCCAGATTCTGCTGAGCTGCATGTTGAAGTTTTAAGAACCTCCAGAGGATCTTCAATGAGCCAAGTAAAATTGGTTCAAAATAACAAAATCACTTGTATGTGCTCAGCCTTATATTCTGATTTTGACTACATGAAAGGTTATTCTGGTCTTGGTACACCAATACCTCAAATAATCCATTCACTTAAACAAGATGACTTTAAGGTAATGAGTTATGAGAGTATAGGATTAGGCTCAACTCCTGCATTTATTCAGCAGTTAAATATGTCAGTGCATCCAGATCATGCTTGGTGGGATAGAGATGTTTCGAGCGATGCTGCTGAGGCAAGATGTTCTGCATATTTAGAATTAGAAGGAGGCATTGCTGATACCTTCGTGCTTTCATACCTAGCTGACATCTTACCGCCTGTAGTTCAAAATAAGTATGGTTCTCTAGGTTGGATTCCTACGCTTACACTTACTTGCAACATACGCCAACTTCCTCAAACAAATTTATTATTTATCGATGGCATTGCAAAAGACATATGCAATGGATATTTTGAGCAAGATTGTAATATATGGGATATGGATGGAAATTTAGTTGTTACTAGCAGACAGCTCGCAAAAATCTTAAAATCAGAGGAGAAAATTTCTTCAAATTAAAAAAGGAAACCAAATGAAATTTACTGGTACAAAAAATTATGTGTCTACTGAGGATCTCAGTATGGCCGTTAACGCGACTATAGCATTGGAAAGGCCTTTGATTATCAAAGGAGAACCTGGAACTGGTAAAACACTGTTAGCAATTGAAGTCGCTGAGTCACTTGGAATGGATCTAATTGAATGGCATGTAAAGTCAACCACTAAGGCGTCTCAGGGGCTTTATGAATATGATGCAGTGACAAGATTAAGAGATTCTCAGTTAGGAGATGAGAGAGTTAAAGACATTAAAAATTACATTAAGAAGGGCAAGCTTTGGGAGGCTTTTGAATCAGAGAAACAAGTTGTTTTATTAATCGATGAAATAGATAAGGCAGATATTGAATTTCCAAATGATTTGTTACAAGAACTCGATCGCATGGAGTTTTATTGTTATGAAACTGGAGAGACTATCAAAGCTAAAAAAAGGCCACTCATAATCATTACATCCAATAATGAAAAAGAGCTACCTGATGCATTCTTAAGAAGATGTTTTTTTCACTATATTCAATTTCCTGATCGTTCAACCATGGAGGGAATTGTTAAAGTTCATTATCCAAAAATAAAAAAATCCTTAGTAAAAGATGCTCTTGATATATTTTTTGATGTAAGAAAAATTCCTGGGATGAAGAAAAAACCATCGACCTCTGAATTAATTGACTGGCTTAAATTACTCATGTCGGATGAGTTGCCTGATGAAATTTTAAAGAATGCAGATTCATCCAAAGCAATACCTCCATTATATGGAGCCTTACTAAAAAACGAGCAAGACGTTCAGCTTCTTGAAAGGTTGGCATTCATGTCCAGGAGAGAACAGACAAAATAAATGCTAATTAATCTATTCCATACGGTCCGATCATCAGGTGTTCCTTGTACTTTAAGAGAGTTGCTAGATTTATTGGGCGCATTAGAAAAAAACCTTGTATTTGCAAATATGGAAGATTTCTATTTCCTTTCAAGAACTATTCTCGTGAAGGATGAAAAAAATTACGATAAGTTTGATAGAGCTTTTGAGATTTATTTTAAAGGTATAGAAAATTTGGAAGATATATTTGAAGCTCTTATTCCAGAAGATTGGCTTCGTAAAGCATTCGAAAAAGAACTGGATCCAGATGAGTTAAAAAAAATTAAATCTTTGGGAGGTTTGGAAAAGCTTCTTGAAGAGTTTAAAAAAAGACTTGCAGAGCAAAAAGAAAGACATGAGGGTGGCAATAAGTGGGTCGGTACAAATGGTACTTCACCTTTTGGAAACAATGGTCAAAACCCAGAAGGCGTTAGGGTAGGTGGCGAGGGCGGTCAAAAAAAAGCTGTAAAAGTATGGGAGCAAAGACAATTTCAAAACTTAGATGACTCTGTGGAGATTGGAACCAGAAATATTAAAGTTGCACTCAGAAGATTAAGAAAGTTTGCAAGACAAAGCACTGATCTTGAATTAGATATGGATGGAACAATTAAATCCACTGCAAGAAATGCTGGAATTTTAGATATCAATATGATTCCAGAAAGAACAAATCATGTAAAGGTTCTCATATTTTTTGATGTTGGCGGTTCAATGGACCCATACATTAAATTATGTGAGGAGCTCTTTTCAGCGCTTAAAACAGAATTTAAACATTTAAAATATTTTTATTTTCACAATTGTGTTTATGAGTCAGTTTGGGAGGATAACAGAAGAAGAACTCAAGAAAGATTTCTGGTACAAGATATTATTAATAAATACAGTGCTGACTATAAGGTAATTTTTGTGGGTGATGCAACAATGGCGCCTTATGAAATTACGAATGCTGGAGGAAGTATTGAACATTGGAATGAGGAGCCTGGTGGAGCTACCATCAAGCGTCTTTGCGCACATTTTGATAGGGTTGCATGGCTCAATCCTGTGCCTGATGATCATTGGGACTATACTTCTTCTTTATGTATTATCAGAGACCTTGTTGATAACAGGATGTTTCCATTAACTTTAAAAGGGTTAGAAGAAGGCATGTCAGAACTTTCAAAATGAACACGCTTACCACACCATTAAACAACGGCATTAAATGGGGCCCATTTACGTTAAGAATTCCCTTCATTCACATTAAGTTTAGAGCTCCAGAATTTCTGCAAGGTTTAGTCATTTCAGGTGCAACCGCTTTTGCTGCAGCCCCATTAGCTATGAAGCTTGGACTAAACTTTGAGGAAGCAGTTGCTTTAAGTATGGTTGCAGGGACTTTTATCTCAGCAGGACCTATTATTTTTGGTGAACCAATGGCACCAGGATGGGTCACTCCAGCAGTTCCAATTGTTATGGGAGCCTTAGCTGCAGCTGGTTATTACGGTGTTCCTACTGATGGGTCTGATGTCTGTGTGGATGGAGTTTGCAGATATAACCCTGAAGCATTTCAATTTATGGCAGCAATGTGCTTTGAATTTACTGCTTTAATTCTTATTCTTGGTATGACTGGATGGGGTAAATTATTGGTTGAGAGAATTCCTAATGGGCTTAAAGCTGGTATTATTTTGGGCGCTGCACTAGCAGCTTTTTATCAGGTATTTTATGAAGATTTTGATTCATATCTTTTGCAGCCAATTTCCATGACTGTTGCAATAGTTCTCTGTGTTGTAACAACTTTTTCTAATCCCTTTAAAAAAATAGCTGCCAAAAATAAATTTTTTGAAATTATTGGCTCTCTTGGCTTATTACCAGGATTTTTAGTAGCTGGCTTAGTTGCATTCTTGTTGGGCGAATTAACTTTCAATATTGAGTGGGGTTTTAAAATCCCAGCAATTGTCAGCTTGATTGAAAAGACTTCACCTTTTTATATTGGATTGCCTTCATTTCAGATGTACGTTGATGCTTTGCCTTTGGTTATTATAGGATACATGCTCCTTTTTGGTGATCTCGTAACTGCAACCGAGGTTTTAAAAGATGCACAAAAAAATAGAGATGATGAGATATTGCCAATAGATCTGAACAGATCTCATTTATCTGTCGGAATTAGAAATTTGTTAGCCTCTTTATTAAATCCCTTTTTTCCAACTCAAGGTGCATTATGGACAGGAGTTCATGTAGTTGTTGCAGAGCAATGGAAAAAAGGATCCAAGCATATGCCATCAATCTTTGATGGTATTGGCTCATATTATTTAATGGGAATTCCATTTTTGTACTTTACTCTTCCTTTTGTTACTTTAATGCAGCCTTTAATGGTAATGGCTCTTACTCTTACATTAATTCTTACGGGCTTTGCTTGCGCTTATGTTGCTATGACAATACCAAAAAAGAATTCTGAAATGGCAACTGCATTATTAATCGCTTTTTTTATAACCTTTTACAGTGCCTGGATTGGGCTTCTTATTGGCCTGCTATTAACTGTTTTTGTTGATGGTTTAGAAGAAGAGACAGCATGAGCCAATTTGCGCTTGAGATCACTGATCTTAAAAAAACATATGATAGCGATGTTCTTGCATTGAAGGGAATTAATCTTACTGTTCAAGAAGGAGATTTTTTTGCACTGCTTGGGCCAAATGGAGCAGGTAAATCATCCACCATTGGAATTATTGCCTCTTTGGTTACCAAAACTGCTGGCAAAGTAAAAATTTTTAATATAGATACTGATGAGAACTTTCCAGAGGCAAAGCGTTTGCTTGGAGTAGTTTCTCAGGAAATTAATTTTAATAATTTTGAAAATGTTATTGATATAGTCACAACTCAAGCTGGTTTTTATGGTATTCCTTTAAAAGAGGCAATTGAAAAAACTGAAATTACCCTTAAGCGTTTGGGTCTCTGGGAGAAAAGAAATGATCAAGCAAGAACGCTATCAGGAGGCTTTAAAAGAAGATTGATGATAGCAAAGGCTCTGATTCATGAACCCAAACTTTTAATTTTAGATGAGCCTACTGCAGGAGTTGATATTGAGCTTAGAAGAGAAATGTGGGATTTTTTGAAAGAAATCAATGAAAATGGAACAACTATTATTTTAACTACTCATTACCTCGAAGAAGCTGAGCAACTTTGTAAAAATATTGCAATTATTGATCATGGAGAGCTTATTGAAAATACATCCATGAAAGATCTTTTACGTAGGCTTGATGTTCAAGGCTTCCTGTTGGATATTGATCAGTCTCTTGATAACCCTCCATCAATAGATAATTTTCAAATTTCATTAGAGGATTCAAATACTCTAAATGTGGCAATTAAAAAAGATCAATCTATCAATGAGCTGTTTGATCAATTATCAGATCAAGGTATTAACGTTTCATCTATGAGAAATGAATCGAATAGATTAGAAGAAATGTTTATAGAGATGGTTAAGAAAAATTAATTATGAGTAGAAAAAATGAAATTTTAATTTCATTAATCACTTTAATCCGAAAAGAGATTAAACGTTATTTAAGAATCTGGGTTCAAACATTGGTGCCTCCTGCAGTCACTATGTCATTATATTTTGTAATTTTTGGATCTCTAATTGGCCCACGAATTGGAACCATGGACGGTTTAGATTATATTCAATTCATGATCCCCGGATTGATTATGATGTCAGTGATAACAAATTCTTATGCGAATGTTGTTTCTTCTTTTTATTCAGTGAAATTTCAAAAATCCATTGAAGAATTGTTGGTTTCACCTATGCCGAATTGGGCAATATTGATTGGTTTTGTTATGGGAGGAGTAACTCGAGGTATTTTAATTGGATTCATTGTTTTTTGTGTCAGTCTCTTTTTTTACCCCACATTTAGCATAGTGAACCCAATGCTGACTATTTTAGTATTGCTCCTTACATCCATCCTTTTTTCCCTTATGGGCTTTATAAATGCAATATTTGCTGATAGTTTTGATGATATTTCAATTATTCCAACATTTGTATTAACTCCATTAATTTATCTAGGGGGAGTTTTTTACTCCATAAATATTCTTCCTGATATTTGGAGAAATATTTCTATGGCCAATCCAATGTTATATGTGGTGAATACTTTTAGGGAAGGAATGTTAGGAGTAAGCGATGTATCGATACCCTTTGCCTTAGCAATGATCCTTTTATTTATTGCAATATTAACTGCGGCATGTCTTTTGCTTCTTAATAAAGGTGTTGGAACACGTCAGTGAAAGTTAAGTATTTAGGTAATAAAAATAGTTCAAAGGTTTTAGAATATTCTCCAAACCTTCTAGACTCAGTTAAACGCTCACAAACTAATTCGATGTCCTATTATGGAATTGACTACTGGAATGTTTATGAATTTTCTTTCTTAAACGCAGAAAATAAACCTACTTTAGAGACCATAGAAATAAAAATTTCTGTTGACTCTAACTTTACAGTTGAATCTAAGTCTCTCAAGATTTATCTAGCATCTTTTTATAAAAGAAAATTTAAAAATTCATTCAATGCTTATACCATTATTGAAAGAGATTTATCCAAACTTACTAATTCAAAAGTCAAAGTAAGAAGAAAAACCAAATATGATTCTCCGCCTAAATCAATTAAGTTAAATGGATTGCTAAAAACTATAAAAAAAAATAAGGTGCTTAAATTTGAAGGATTTAGATCGATTTGTCCTGTTACATCGCAGCCTGACTGGGCTAATATTTACATTCACTCATCTTCTGATCCAATTGATTCGGCTAAACTAATTAAGCTATTAAAATCTTTCAGAGAAAAGGGTGATTTTCATGAAGCATGCATTGACTCAATTTTTTTGACATTAAGAGATCAATTTAAGATAAACGATTTAACTGTTTGCGGTAGATTCTTGAGAAGAGGTGGCATCGATATAAATCCAATTAGATCCACCAACAAAAAAATTATTTTTAAAAACTTTAGAGATTTTAATCAGTAACATTAAATAGAATTGGCACTATTTCTTTGAGAACTTCTTGCTCGATTAAGACATGACCAGCTTGATTTGGATGAATGCCATCAGATTGCATTAAATTCGACGATACCATTTCTATTAGAGATCCTTTAACAAGACTGATATTGTAATCATTCGCTAAATCAACATACATTTTCTTAAAGCTTGATGTATAAAGATCTCCATAGTTGGGAGGTAGTTCCACTCCAATCATTACAACAATAGAGCCACTTGCATGAATCATATTAATCATTTGCTCAAGATTCTTTTTAATAACTCTTTTTATTGACATGCCTCTTAAACCATCATTTCCACCTAACTCTAAGATAACAATCTTTGGTTGATGTTTTTTAAGAAGAAGAGGCAATCTAAATAATCCACCTGAGGTCGTGTCGCCACTAATTCCAGCATTAATAACTGATACATTAGGATTATTTTTTTTTAAAGTATTTTCTAATAAAGATGGCCAGGATTCTTTTGCTTTTACTCCGTATCCTGCACTCAGACTATCACCTAAAACAACAATGGTGTTTTCATTTAATGATAAGCTTTCTGAAGCATTTACTGTCATGAAAACTGAAAGTAAAATAGCTGAGAATACACCAAGGCAGCCATTGAAAGACCTTATTTTAGAAGTTAAAAACATTACAAAAGAAGTTAACAGTCCAGAGGGGCTTTTGACAATAGTTAAAGATATAAATTTATCAGTTGAACGAGGAAAGCCCATCTCTTTAGTTGGTCCTTCAGGTTCCGGAAAAACGACATTGTTGGCGATTATGGCTGGTTTAGATGTACCAACTAAGGGAACTGTAAAACTTTTAGGTTCTAATATTTCTTTAATGAATGAAGATCAAAGAGCTCAAATACGTGCTAAGGATGTTGGTTTTGTTTTTCAGTCTTTTCACCTTATGCCAAGATTATCAGCATTAGATAATGTTATGTTGCCTCTAGAAATAGCAGGAGATCCTGACGCAATCGAAAAATCACAAATTGCTCTTGACCAAGTTGGCTTAAGTTCAAGAAAAAAAAATTTTGCCACTCAACTCAGCGGAGGTGAGAAACAAAGAGTAGCCATTGCAAGAGCGATAGTAAATAAACCTAAAATTTTATTTGCTGATGAGCCAACTGGCAATTTAGATCAAAAAAGCTCTAATGCTGTAACTGATTTGCTTTTTTCAATTAATGAATTAATTAACACTACATTAGTACTTGTCACACATGATTTGCTTTTAGCAGAAAAGTGCAAAGATTTATATGAGTTATCCGATGGTTCACTTTTGTGATTAAAGGTTTTAGATATGCGCTAAACAAATTCTGGTCAGAAGCGCTCAGTGGAGATCTTTTGATATTGTCTTTATCAATAGTTTTAGCTGTTACTTCAATATCTAGCGTTAGCTTTTTAGGAGATCGACTTCAAACATCAATGAAGCTTCAAGCATCAAGTATTCTTGGTGCCGATCTTGTTTTGCGATCTGCATCACCTATTGATCCAAACTACTTAGAATTAGGTGTTGCTAATAATTTAGACACAGCTGAAACTATTACTTTCTTAAGTATGGTAATCACAGATGACGATAATTTACTTACTTCTATAAAAATAACTTCTGAATCATACCCTTTAAAAGGAGAATTAATAATTGCAGACTTTGATGGATCACTTATTCAAAATAGTGGAAGTCCGCCAAGCGGTAGCGTTTGGATTGAACCAAAAATAGCTGAAACTCTTAGCATAAATAATTCTAGTGAAATATCTATTGGCAATAAAACCTTTAAAGTAGACGGTATCATAAAAGATTTTCCCGACAGAAATTCTAGCTTTGTTGGGTTTTATCCAATTGCAATTGCAAACATTAATGATTTATCTGAGATGGGAGTTATTCAAACTGGCAGCAGGGTGATTTATAGAAATATGTTCTCTGGATCAGAAAAAAATTTAGATAATTTTGTAAATGATATTGGGGAAATTCCAGCTGATATAAGACTTCAACAAGCTGACGGTGTCGGTGATGAACTTGGAGAGGCGCTCAGAGAATCGGCTACATTTTTTAATTTAGCAAGCCTTTTTACAGTTATTATTTCTGTAATTTCTGCGATGATGGCAGTTAGGAGATATGCAAATAGAAATCTTCTGCATGCATCTCTAATGAAGGTTTTTGGTGCTTCAAAATTATTTATTTTAGGACATCAAATTATGCAGTTATTATTAATCATTTTATTTGCAACTCTACTTGGTCTTTTATGTGGCTTTGCATTGCAATCCCTTATAATTACTGCTCTTCAAGGAATATTGATTAATGAACTACCTGCACCGTCATTCAAGCCTGTAATTCTCGGCTTTATTACATCTATTTTTGTTGTACTCGCAACAGCATCTCCTTATCTAAAAATATTAAGTCAAACTGAGCCCATACGTATTTTAAGAAACGACTTCTCTATAAATATTAGTAATAATTTAATTATTTATCTTGTTGCTTTGGTAACAATGTTCATATTTTTAGGCATCTTATTTCAGGATATAAAATTAATTTCTTATATCTTACTGGTTTTAATTTTTGTTACTGCTGCACTTTATGCGATTGGAAAAACTTTAATTTATTTGCTCAGCTCAATAAAATTTTCATCTGGAGTTGGTTGGAAAATAGGTCTTAAAAACATTGTTTCTAGGGGTAATGAAAGCATCTTACAGATCATCATATTTGGTTTATCACTATTATTTTTAATTGTTTTAGCTGAAACCAGAACAGATCTAATAGATTCTTGGAGCGAATCATTGGAGGAAGATACGCCTAATTATTTTCTGTTTAACATACAAGAATATGACTTGGTGAACGTGACCTCGTATTTATTGGAAACAGCTAATTTTTCACCTAGTTACACTCCATTAATTCGGGGCAGATTGCTGTCTGCAAAACGTGCTGGTTCAGATGAGTTTAGCTCTGAAAATTTAATGGAGAGAGAAGCAAATCTAACATGGCAAGAATCTTTACCAAAAAGTAATAAGATTAGTAAAGGAGAGTGGTGGAATGAGGATAGTGAAGAAGCAGAGGTTTCCATAGACACAGAAGTGGCGAATTCTATGAACTTAGAAATTGGTGATGAGTTACTTTTCTCTGCTGGTGGATCTAAATTCAGCGCAACTGTGACAAGCTTTCGTGAAATTCAGTGGGAAAGTTTTTCACCTAATTTCTTTTTTATACTCTCACCAAGCGCAGGCCGGAAACTCCCCAATTCATATATTTCTAGCATTAAAATTTCAGAGCAGAGTAATGTTATGAATTTATTTACTAAGCGCTTTCCTACAATTACCGCTGTAGACTTAGTAGCTGTTATTCAGCAAATTAGAAATACTGTATCGAGCGCATCATTAGCTGTTCAGTACATATTTCTTCTTACATTAATCGCGGGAATATTAGCTTTGGTGGCATCTGTGTTTTCTAGCAGAGACCAACGCACAAAGGAGACTGCTATTATGCATGCGATTGGAGCTAATAGATTAATCATTTTTCAATCTGCTGCTGCAGAATTTTTTATTCTTGGAGTTCTATCGGGTTTCACAGCCATAATCTTTGCAACTATTTTATCTTCAATTATTTTTAGTCAATTTCTCGATCTTCAATATTCTCCCAATCTTTTAATATTGGGTTTGAGTTTCACTGTTGGTGTGATATTTATTTTTATAAGTGGGGTTTTATCAATCAGAAAAACTATTTATACATCACCAGTAATTACTTTAAGAGATTCTTAAGTGTGCATTTGATATACCCCCCAAAAGATTATGGTTAATGTAAAATGCTAATAAATCAGCTGGAGAGATGGCAGAGTGGTCGATTGCGCTACCTTGGAAAGGTAGTAACCGGGCAACTGGTTCCGGGGTTCGAATCCCCGTCTCTCCGCCAAATTTAGATTCTTCTAAAGTCTTGTTTTATCAAAAAATTGACAAAGATTATTCATTGATATTACAGTTAAGGGGGGGGGTAGAAAAAACTAATGAATGAATCTTACGTAAAGATTGCCGATGCTTTAAATACAATATATGAGATAGAGAATGAGTTAAATTTAAAAAGTTTTTCTCCTAATGAGCTGAAGGTTTTCTATACTGTTATTAATCTTTCTGCTTTCGATGATTCAGGCTCTAATATTAGCGAAGTTGTTAAAAATTCTGGAATGTCTAGATCTACGGTATACAAAACTTTAAAGAAATTATCTAATTTAAAAATTATTGCTTCAGATCAGTCTGAATCTGATGGAAGAGAGTCCTTAATCAGGCTTATCTAAAATAAAATGCATTTAATTGACATTTGTATCTAATCAATAACACTGGTTATGAAGAATCCATTTCACTTAGCAATACCCGTAAATGATTTAGTTACTGCAAATAACTTTTATCAACATGTATTAGGTTGTTCAAGAGGCAGAGCGAGCGATACTTGGATTGACTTTAACTTATTCGGCCATCAACTCGTATGTCATTATGTTGACCAACAACAAGCCAGCCACTCAAATCCTGTTGATGGTGATAAAGTTCCAGTTCCTCATTTTGGAGTTATCCTTAATTTTGAGCAATTTGATTCTTTAAGTAAAAGATTATCTGAGCAAAACCAGTCCTTTCTGATTGAGCCTAAAATTCGTTTTAAGGGTGAGCCAGGAGAGCAGAGAACAATGTTTCTTCAAGACCCCAGTGGCAATGCAATTGAGTTTAAAGCATTTAAAACTTTAAACAGCCTTTTTAAATCTTAAATTTTTTAATGTTGACTAAATAGTAATAATATTATTAAATACTGTATAAATATACAGTATAAGGATACATATTATGAATAATTTAATACATTTAAACGTTTTAGACCCAATTTTTAATGAATATGAAGCATTTGTTGATAAAGCTGCTGGATTAAAAACAATTGCATTCAAATATTTTGGTGCAGATCTGCAGCAGGCTCTTGAATACCTCAATATTGATAAACAAGAAGACTCAACAGATGAGCAATTTTCAAACTCTGATTCAATAGAAAGTAAAGAATATTATCAACCAGAGCTATTACATTAAAATTTTAATTATTTTTGATAATTTCGACCTTTAATTCTCGAGATTTCTATATATAATTTTGATAAATGTCGCATAAATCAAATTACTAAGGGGATTTGAATATGTTTTTTTTAATACCCTTGCACAGGAGGTGATCTTATTAGTATTTATATTAAATTAGAAAACGGAGGGCTCGCCTTTTGACAAGAGGTGAATCACTGAATTCGCCTATCAGACTTATCTAACTCTGATAGTAAGAAGCCTCTTAATTGAGGCTTCTTTTTTTAATCAATCAGAATTAAAGTATTGTCCAAAAACCTTTCTATTGGTTTAAAATTCATCAATTCTTACTTCATCCATTTGTAATATGGAATCTAAAGATTGGGTTTTATTAATTTCACTCGCAGCAATATGGGGCAGCGCCTTCATGTTTATAAAAATCGCTGCAGTTGAATTTGGACCAATTCTTTTAGTTACATTGAGACTTTTGATAGCCGGCCTTGTATTCATCCCACTGTTATTAAAAAAGCAAAACAGACTACAATTCAAACCATATTTGCCAAGTATTCTTATAATTGCTTTCGTTAGCAATGCATTGCCATTTACACTTTTCGCATTTGCTTCGCTTGGCGCTACATCAAACATGCTTGGCATTCTGAATGGAACTACTGCTTTTTTGACAACCGTTATTGCTTATTTTTGGCTAAAGGAATTCATATCTTCAAAACAAATTGTTGGTCTTTTTCTTGGTTTTATTGGCGTGATAATTTTGGTTAACCCTGCTAATGGTTCTAGTACAATTTTAGCCAGCATGTGTGCATTGGTAGGGTCCCTTTGTTATGCATTTAATGGAAATTATCTTCAAAAGTATCATCAAAATTCAAATAAAATCGTACTGATAGGATGGTCAATGCTTTTTGGAGGATTATTAATGTTGCCTCTAGCAGCTTTCAATCTACCTAATCAAATGCCAAATTTTAATTCCTTTCTGGCATTATTATGGCTTGCTGTTGTCTCAACTGGAATAGGTTATCTTGCCTATGTAAGGCTTATAGATAGAATTGGTGCTGTAAAAACCTCTACGCTTACTTATTTGCTTCCCGTCTTTAGTATTATCTGGGGCGCAATTTTTTTAAATGAAAATATTACTTTAATAATTTTTGGTGGGTTTATGTTTGTTATGATGGGTATGTATTTTGCTAATTCAGTTAAAAAGCCAAAAACTCTAAATTAATCATGAGCTACACACAAGAACTATTCCTAAAAGCAGACGAAGCCATTCCTAGGGTTACATTAGCTGATTTTCAAAATGACTTAAATGCAAAAATCATGATAGACGTAAGGCAAATTGAAGAACTTCAAGCATCAGGGTCAATTAAAGGGTCGATTAACATTCCTAAAGGCATAATTGAGTTTAGGCTAAATAATAATGATGAGGTTTCCTTTGAGACATCCATTTATGTATATTGTGCAGCTGGAGTAAGGTCAGCTATAGCTGGTTATAATTTGAAAAAAATTGGATATAAAAATATTTTTAATTTAGGTGGATTTCAAGATATTCTAGATCAGGGTGCTGAAAAACAGCTATGATTTTAAATTTTTGAGAGGTTTATTTGTTTAGTCATATTATGGTTGGAGCTGATGACATCGAGGCATCAAGAGTTTTTTACGATGCAGTTTTAGGAACACTTGGTTGTAAACCAGGAATTTTATCTGTCAATCCTACTGGACATACAAGATATTTATATATCCATGAAAATAATATGTTTATTATTTCTGAACCCATAAATGACGAACCATCATCAATTGGTAATGGAAGTACAATTGGTTTCTTAGTTCCTGATGAAGAAACGGGTAATGCTTGGCATCAAGCTGGATTAGATAATGGAGGTGAAACCTGTGAGGATCCTCCTGGCGTTAGGGATGTTAAAAAGTTAATGGGTACAAATATGTATTTAGCCTACCTAAGAGATCCATCTGGAAATAAACTATGTGCTTTAAAAAGAATGAGTGAATAAATATTTAATATCCTGCTGCCTGTCCATCTTTTCTTGTTTCTGAAGCGCCATAATAAACACCGTCTTTGAGCATTATTGCTTGATATCCTCCAAAGATACCTTTTTGATATTTAATTTTGTGCCCAATTGAAGATAACCTAGCTTCAATTTCTCTTCCAAAACCACCTTCTAGGCTTAAAGTGCCTCCGTCAGTCATTATTTCGTCAGTAGGTTGAGATGAACCGCTGTGAACAATCCTTGGCGCATCTCCAGCTTCTTGCAGATTAAGACCAAAATCTACCACATTAATAATAATTTGTGCATGAGCTTGAGGTTGAGTAGCTCCGCCCATGACACCAAAACTCATAAAAGGCTCGCCGTCTTTCGTAACAAAAGCTGGGATAATTGTGTGAAAGGGTCTTTTACCTCCCTCAAGGGCATTTTTATGATTTTTATCAAGGCTAAATAGTTCACCTCTATCTTGAAGCATAAAACCGAGTCCTGGCGGTACCATTCCAGAACCCATGCCTCGATAGTTACTTTGAATCAAAGAGATCATATTTCCATATTGATCTGCTACAGTAAGATATATCGTATCTCCTGATTCAAGAGCACCGGCTTGGTCCGATTTTGCAGCTTTGTTAATATTGATTAGCTTTAATCTTTCCTTAGCATATGATTTTGAAATTAGTTGATCTACCGGAATTTTAGAAAAGTTAGGATCAGCATAATATTTAGCTCTATCTGCAAAAGCTAATTTTTTTGCTTCAGTAAATAAGTGGATATATTCTGAGCTAAAAAGTCCCATTTTTTGAATATTGTAATTTTCTAGAATATTTAAAATTTGCAAGGCAGCGATGCCCTGACCATTAGGTGGAAGCTCCCAAACATCATACCCTCGATAATTTGAAGAAACTGGAGGAGTCCATTCTGAGTGAAAAGAGGATATATCTTCATAAGTTAAGAATCCACCTTGAGACTGGATAAAGTCTGCCATGGTTTTTGCAACATCACCTTCATAAAAACCATCTCTACCTTTTTCTGCAATTATTTCTAATGTTTGTGCCAGCTGAGGATTTTTAAAGATTTCACCTTTCTCAGGCATTTTTCCATCTTTCATCCACACTTCTTTAAAGTTTGGGTAATCTTCAAAACGCTCTTTAGATCGATCTAAATAATATGCAATTAGTTCTGTAACCGGAAAACCTTCGTTTGCATATTTAATTGTTGGCTCAAACAAAGATTTAAATTCCAATTTACCAAATTTTTCATGTAACTTTACCCAGCCATCTACAGCCCCAGGAACAGTGACTGGAAGAGGGCCATATGCAGGAATTTTGCTTAGCCCCTTTTCAATAAAATATTCAATAGAAATATTTTTAGGCGCAGGTCCACTAGCATTTAATCCATGTAGCTTTTTTGTTTTAGCATCCCAAACAATCGCAAATAAATCCCCCCCAATTCCGTTACCAGTTGGCTCCATTAGACCCAAAGCGATATTAGCTGCGATCGCTGCATCTACAGCAGTTCCTCCTTGTTTTAAAACATCTAGACCAATTTGAGTTGCGAGAGGGTGACTGGTTGCGACCATGCCATTTTGTCCTATAACCTCAGATCTACTGGCAAATTTTTCACCGGTGATTCGATCGTATCCGTATCCAGAGTTAGACATAATTATTATTAGTACAAGGCTTAGTATTTTTATCATAATATATTTCATTGGCACGCCCGGAGAGATTCGAACTCCCGACCCCTTGGTTCGAAGCCAAGTACTCTATCCAGCTGAGCTACGGGCGCATTCTTTAATCAAGATTATAATAGAAATCCTTGAAACATATTTTTAAATTTCACATTACATTAATTGGACATATAAAATTTTTATTAGTATTGAGCATTTAATTGAAGTTAAACATAATAGACTAATTGAAAAAACTTAAGGAAATAAATTGAATAAAAGCATAGGTTTGATATTCGCTTTCACAATGATTTTTAGCTGCTCAAAGCCAGTCCAAGAACCTGAATCTGATAGCTTTCTAAATATAGCTGGTGCAAGAGTTGGTCTAGCTAGCCAACAACCCATTGATTGGGATTTTCAAGCTGTAGATCCTTATATGAACTTGGATCCAAAGCTTAGTGCTAGCAGGGTACCTTTATTTGGTGACTTACATGTCCATACAACTTATTCATTTGACGCTTATATTTTTGGAACTTTAGCGACGCCTGATGATGCCTATGAATTTGCGAAAGGAAAACCCATTAAGCATCCTGGTGGTTTTGATGTAAGCATAGATAGACCCCTTGATTTTTATGGTGTGACCGATCATGGAACTTTCTTAGGTCATGTTGAAGAAGCAGCAACTCCTGGAACACAGTATTATGAGGCTCCATCGAGCGCTCCTGTGAATGACATTAACAGTCCTGAAAATTTAAATATTTCAACTATTCCAAGAAGAACAGAGGCTTTTGGAGCTTTTTTAGTAAACACAGTCAATGCCCTAAGAGAACAAAAGCTTGATATTAGATATGTAGATAGTATCAGTAGAAGGGCTTGGGCTGATACCGTAGCTGCTGCACAAAGGCATAATGACCCTGGTAATTTTACAACTTTCATTGGTTACGAATACACTGCATCAACTCCAGATATGGGCAATCTTCATAGAAATGTTATCTTTCGAGGCAATAGTAACCGTATTCCTTCGGTGCCCTACAGCAGAGCTAATTCAAATGATCCTGAGGATTTATGGCAATGGATGGATAGATTAAGAGAGGACGGTATTGAAAGTTTAGCTATCCCACACAATTCTAATGGATCAGACGGATTTATGTTTGCCCTAAAAGACTCATTTGGAAACTCATTCACCAAAGAATATGCCGAACTCAGAATGCGAAATGAACCAATAGTTGAGATCACACAAGTAAAAGGAACATCAGATACCCATCCAGTACTATCCACTAATGATGAGTGGGCAGACTTTGAAATCATGCCCTTTAAAGTTGCAACTCAAAGCTTTTCAGAGCCTAAGGGGAGTTATGTCCGAGATGCATTTTTAGAAGGTCTTAAAATGGAACAAACCGAAGGTTTTAATCCTTATAAATTTGGATTAATTGGTTCCAGTGATTCTCATACAGCAGCTTCTTCTCAGGAGGAAGATAACTTTTTTTCGAAAGTCGGTTTGTTAGACTCTAGTGCTGCCCTAAGAGGATCTATTCCGGTGACTGATCCTGCAATGCTTGCATCAGGCCAGCTTTTTGAAGAGGTTGATGGAAATCAATATATGAATTCATCATCAATAACTTGGGGTGCAGCAGGACTTGCAGGGGTGTGGGCAGAAGAAAATACAAGAAATAGTATCTATGACGCATTTAGGCGAAAAGAATCATTTGCCACAACAGGACCTAGGATGACAATAAGGTTTTTTGCAGGCTATGACATGGATTTCGAAAAAATTAATGATAGTGATTTAGTTGAGTATTTATACTCAAATGCTAAAACCATGGGAGCAGATCTTGATGGTATTGGTCAGCAAACACCTAGTTTTTTTGTTTGGGCTGTAAGAGATACATTCACTGCACCTTTGCAAAGAGTGCAAATTATCAAAGGTTATGTAGATGAGAATGGTGATCCGCAAGAACAGGTGTTTGATGTTGCATGTTCCGATGGAGGAGTGCCTGACTCAGATACATATCGATGTCCAGATAATAATGCCAAGGTTGATATTTCAACTTGTGAATTTTCTCAAGATGCTGGAGCTGCTGAATTGAAAACTTTTTGGAATGATCCAACCTTTAAAATTGAACAAAGAGCTTTTTATTACGTAAGAGCCATGGAGAATCCAACGTGTAGATGGAGTACTTGGGACGCCATTAGAAATAATGTTGAGCCAAGATCAGACATACCTAAAACCATTCAAGAGCGCGTTTGGTCATCACCCATTCATTATATTCCCTAATAATTAAAATATATGAAACACTTTTTAACGTTTGTTGTTACATCAATTTTTTATGTAAGTTTTGTAGATGCGCAAACGTATAAAAATACAAATGATCAACTAAACGGCAAGACTTTTGGCCAGTTAATGACATGGGTTTTTGATGGAGAGAAAGGGCCAGAGAGAGTAGAAATTGAAATCTCTAACCAGTGGCAAGAATTAGCTCTTGATCAAACTAATTATGCAATTTGGATAGGACATGCAACTTATCTTATTAATAATGGTGATCTAAATATTCTTACTGATCCAATCTTTTCAAAACGAGCTTCACCTATTGGCTTTGCTGGACCAAAAAGAATGATTCCTGCAGTTATGAGTCTAAGCGATTTACCTAAAATAGATTTAGTAGTTGTGAGTCACAATCATTATGATCATTTGGATATCTGGTCTCTTAAAAAATTAAATAAACTCAATTCTAAAACTATTTTTTTAGTGCCTATCGGCGATGGCAAAAAGCTTTCCAGAGCTGGTATCAAAAATGTGTATGAGATGAATTGGTGGGATGAATTCAGTCATAGTGAGACTACTTTTAGCTTTACACCTGTTCAGCATTGGTCAAAGCGCGGTCTTTTTGATCGCAACAAGAGCCTTTGGGGTGGCTGGTTTTTTCAAACAAAGGACTTGGCTTTATATCATGCTGGCGATACAGGGTATTCTAGTGATTTCAAGACAACCTACGAGCGTCTGGGAGCTCCAGATTTCTCATTTATACCAATCGGAGCCTATGATCCTCGTTGGTTCATGAAAGATTCTCATGTTAATCCAGAAGAGGCTGTACAAATTGCATTAGATCTTAAGACACCTCGTTCGTTTGGAATGCATTGGGGAACTTTTATTTTAACGGATGAGCCTGTTATTGAGCCTCCAGTAAGATTAAAGGAAACACTTAAAGAACAAAACTTAGCACCAGATTTTTTTATATCCCCTAAGCCTGGAGAGATTCTCCAATTAACAAAATAAGTCTTATAATTATGTTATGGAACAATTAAATGTATTTGGTGAGCCATTACCGATTTGTTGCGAAGATCCCATGACAGGGTTCACCCGTTCAGGTGCCTGCGAGACTATGGATCAAGACCATGGAATGCATACAGTGTGTGCTCATATGACCGATGAATTCTTATCCTTTTCTAAAGCTCACGGTAATGATCTATCAACTCCTATGCCTGAGTATGGATTTCCTGGTTTGAAGGAGGGCGATCATTGGTGTTTGTGTGCTCCAAGATGGGTTGAAGCTTATGAAGCAAACTGCGCCCCAAAGATTTACTTAACCAAAACACATGAGAAAACCCTAGAGTTAGTCCCTTTAAAAATTCTTATGGAATATGCTTTAGACATAAATTAATTCTTCAAAATAAAACTTAGTTTTTTTTATAAACATAATGCTAGTATTAGTTATTAACTATTTACTGGAGAATCAATGAAAAATTTATTTTTAATTAGCGCTTTAATGTTTGGTCTTACTCAAGCAATTGATGCTGCTCCCTCAAAAGCTGAGGAGGAAGTTGCTATTGCTTTTGAGAAGTATTTTGATGCAAGAGCAAATCAGAATTGGGATACTGTGGCAGCTATGGAAAGTGCCACTGGAACATATAATTCAAATTCAGATGGAAGCTTTCATAAAGCATTATCAAAAACAACTGCTGCTCAATGGAAAGCCAGTGGTCAGGCGGGCTCTCTAAATATTTACTACCCAGAGTTTGCTGAACTTTCAGATGACGTTGTCTATGTTAGATTTTATTATGAAGGTATAGCTATCAATGGTTCCAAATCAAGTGACTATAGAACAAAGGTTACACAGAACTGGATAAAGGAGAATGATAAATGGGTTGTTAAAACTCAGCACTATTCACCAGCTCAATTTGGTGGGGTTCATATTACTGTTGCTTCAGATTTTGAGGAATAAATAAATCTTAGAATTGGCCTTAAGCATCCCTTAAGGCCATAAGTTTGTTATTTAGTAGGATATGTCTTATGCAAGGCTGTAAATCTTGAGAAGCAAACACGCTTATCATTGTCATCGGTAATATCAATGTTCCAAACCGATGTTGATCCACCAACATGGACTGGAACTGCCTTGGCATAAACATACCCATCAGTAGGAGAGGAGATATGATTTGCATTTATTTCAATGCCAACAGGATACTTTTTTGTACCATCCATCGTTAATGCCGCAGCAATACTGCCAACACTTTCAGCTAGAACACAAGACGCTCCACCATGAAGAATTCCATAAGGTTGCTTAGTTTTTTCTGTAACCGGCATCTTTGCAATAATAAAATCATTGCCAACTTCAATTACTTCAATGTCTAGATATTTATCCATTTTCACGGATGAATCTTTAAAGTTTTCAATTGATATAGGTTGGAACCAAATACTTTTAGTCATGATTTGCCTGAATTAAAATTTTACTGGCATTTCTTGAATTGCATGAACAAAGTTATTTGGCGCTACTTTCCAATTTCCACTCATATGAATGTTTGGAAAACGCGATAATATTTGTTTGTAAGACTCTTCTAATTGCATCAAAGCAACCGGCTTGCCAACACAAGTATGTCTGCCAATACCAAATGCAAGATGTTTATCAGCGTTTTCACGCTCGATGTCAAATTTATCAGGATTGGTAAAAACTGATGGATCTCGATTTGCAGCTCCATACCACATTACAATCTTCTCACCGGGGCCCATGAGTTGCCCACTAAGCTCAGTTTCACAGGTTGTAGTTCTGCGCATATGAATGACTGGAGAAACCATGCGAATACATTCTTGAAGAAAATTAGGCATTAATTCAGGATTTTCTATCAGTTTTTGTTTTTGGTCAGGATTTTCAGTTAAAAGCTTGATTGCACCACTGAGGGTGTTTCTAGTGGTATCGTTTCCTGCAAAAATAATTAATAACCATGAACCATCTAAGAACTCTTGGCTTAGTTTCTGGCCTTCCAACTCAGCATTTGCAATAGCAGAAAGTAAATCATCAGATGGATTTTTTCGCTTAGAGTTTAAAATATCTCTACCATATTCAAACATCTCATCTACCATCCCATTGAACATATCAACCATGTCAGTATTGACTGGTTCATTTGAAACTTCACCATCCATTTCTTTTTTTAACTGCTCGACTTGAATGTATTGTGCTAATTCCAAGAATTCCATCCAGGTCACTAGCTTCTGCCTATCAGACTCAGGAATACCTAAAATTTCAGACAATGTAAATATCGGTAGCTGTTGTGAAAAAGCAGTCACAAAATTGCAATCTTCTTGAGTATTAATAGCATCTAACAAGGTGCTAACTTTTGCTTTTACTTTGATGCGAAGATTGGAAACATAATCAGGCTTAAAAAAGGGCATGTGCTCTCGTCTAAGGTTAATATGTAAGTCACCATCAAGATTGAGCATGTGATCAATTGCAGATCTCCACAGCTTGGGATGCCTGCGTTCTTCGCTTCCTAAAGTTATTAGAGTTCCTGTCCCAGCTTGAGATGAAAATGTTTTGGGATCAGAGGAAACCTTCAATATGTCTTCATACCTAGTCAGCGACCAAAACACGGGCTCTGGATCGTTTAAAAAAGGTGGATGAAGGAAAATCGGTGCCTTTTCTCGTAATTGTTTAAATTGGCTAAATGGTTGTCCGTTTGTAAAAAACTCTAAATCAGTAAAGTTAATGCTAGACCCAATATCATAGATAGGGGGATATGCATTCGAGCTAAAAGTTTTCTTAGCAAGATCTTTGCTAATGGATATTGGTTCAACCATTAATTTAATATCTCCAAGTCGCCTAAATTTAATTTTCTAATAGGCTCTTCAATTTTATCTAGATCACCAACAATTAACCACGTCCATTGATTAGGTTTAATATACTTCTGTGCCACAGCTTTTACATCCTCTAAAGAAGGTTCATCGTAAAGTTCAGGCAGCTGATTAAGATAATCCAAGTCTCGATCATAAGTTACTATATTCGAAACTCCTGCCCTTAAAGAGCCGAGTGTTTCAAATAAACCAGGTAATCGGAGTATTTTTGATGCTTTGCCTTTTGCTAATTCGTCCTCAGTAGTAGGAGACGAGGACAAATATGCGTCATACTCATTAATTATTTCAGTAATTGATTCAGATGTTTTGTCAGTTTGAACGGGGGCTGTAATCAGCATTGATCTTTGACCTTTTGCGTCCCCCAATCGAGTTCTTACTCCATATGACCAACTTTTATCTTCTCTAAGATTCATATTAAGCCTAGAAGTAAAGCTTCCACCAATTGCATAGTTCATATAATCAATTTTAAATTCTTCTGGTGTAGCCGATGGAGGTAACAGCTGGCCTGCAACAATATATGATTGCTCGGCATTAGGTTTATTAATTAAATATACTTTTCTTTTTTCTGGTAATGGTACATTGGGTAAATTTTTCAATTCAGTGTCTGATTCAGCCGTCCATTTTCCAAATTTAGATTCAAGCAATTTCACAATTTCATTTAAGGAGATATCACCTGCAACAGTAAAAGTTAGATGATTTGGATTTAAAGCAAGTTTATGAATTTCAGACAATTTTTTGTTATCAATACTCTCAATTGTTTGAGTCGGCCCAGCTCCAATTCTTAGCTTTCCGTAGGGATGATCTTCGCCATATAAAAGATTACCTATATTTCTAAAGGCAATGGAGCTTGGCTGAAACTCAGCCCTTTTAAGCGCAGCAAGTGTTTGATTTTTAATTCTTGCAATCTCAGTTTCAGGAAATGTAGGAAACATTATTGCCTCTCTTGCAAGGTCTAAAGTCTCATCAAGATTTAATTTAAGAGAAGAGATGGATACATAAGATGTATCTAAATCCGAACCAAATCCCATGTTTGCACCCAATGAATCTAAAACTTCATCAAACTCTAATGAGGAGTATTTCTTTGTGCCCTCATTAAGCATGTCCATCATAAAGTTGGTGTATCCAATTTGATCAGCATCTTCTTGCGCATATCCAAAATCAAATTGAATGTTAATTTCTACTAATGGAATATTTTTGCGCTCAGCCAAGACAACCTTTGCACCATTAGATAGTTCTGCAGTTTGCAAAGATGGAAATTTAAATGAAATTTTTTCAGTAGGATAGGGAATGCCCTCGGACCTATCTATAGTTGATTCATTAATAGCTAATTTTTCGCTAGGTAATATAGTAAGAACATAGGGAGTATTATCAATCCACTTTCTAAAAGTTGATTTAATTTTAGCAGGAGTACTCTCATCGATATATCTTGCATTATTAATATAGCAGCCTGGATTTCCTGTGTAGGTTTGACAAGTAGCTAGAAGATCAGATTTTCCACCAAAACCTCCAATTCGTTGAGCGCCTCTGATAAAACTTGCCAATGTTTTAGTTTTTTCAGCTTCAAGTAACTTTTTGTTCGGACCCTTTTGTATGAATGTTTGTAAAACAGTATCCATTTCTTTTTCTATCATTTTTGGATCTTGGCCTGCAACTACATCAACAATAATAATAAACATTCCAGCAATTTCTCTATCATAATAAAAAGCGGATACACTTGTTGCGATTTGCTTTTCATATACAAGTTCTTTGAATAGAGGTGAATTTTTTCCACCGACTAATACGCTAGATGCTAAGTCAAAATGAGCTGCTGCCTCAGTATCTCTTGGAGGTACGTTCCATGCTTTGTATATTCTTGCTTGAGGGACATTGTCATACATGATGTCACGTTTTTCTTCACTTCTTTTTGCTATCCATACATCAGGTTTTACCAAAGGTGGTCCGGCAGGTATGTCTCCAAAGTATTTCTTAACTTTCTCTCTTGCAGTTTTTAAATCTATGTCTCCTGCGAGAGCAAGCACCGCATTATTTGGACCATAGTAGGTTTTAAACCATTCTTGGACATCTTCTAGGGATGCAGCATCTAAATCCTCCATTGATCCTATTGTTGTCCATGAGTAGGGATGACCTTTTGGAAAAGCAGCTTCTGAAATTCTAGTGAATGCTTTCCCATATGGTTGGTTTTCACCTTGGCGCTTTTCATTTTGAACTACCCCTCTTTGTTCATCGAGCTTTTCTTGATCAACAACACCAAGCAAATGTCCCATTCGATCAGATTCCATCCACAATGCTAAGTCTACGGCATTTGTTGGAACATTCTGAAAATAGTTAGTTCTATCAGAATTAGTAGTTCCATTTTGATCGGTTGAACCTATTTTTTCGAATGGCTCAAAGTATTCACTATTGTAATTCTCAGTTCCATTGAACATAAGATGTTCAAAGAGATGAGCAAATCCAGTTTTTCCAACCTTTTCGTTTTTTGATCCTACGTGATACCAAACATTAACCGCAACCATTGGCACTTTTCGGTCTTCGTGAACAACAACAGTGAGACCATTATCCAAGGTAAATAATTCATAATTTATTTCTGGCAAGTCATTCAATAAAGAAGCATAAGTGTTTGCAATAAATATAAAGCTAGCAGTTGAGGTTTTGATTAATTTTTTCATATGTATCTATCCCATAAATTTGGAAATATATTTTATACTTTACTTATCTGAATATACACATGGACATGAAAATTTATAAGAATCATTTATTTCTTTTACTATCAGTATCTTTGGTTCTTTTTTCAAGTTGCTCAGATTCATTGAGTGACACCACTGATGGAAGATTAAGGTACTGGATTTCAACGCTTGCATCTGACGAATTTGAAGGGAGAGCACCAGGAACAGAGGGCGGAAAACTTACTAAAAATTTTATTTCTAAAACTTTTCAGGATTTAAGTCTTGATCCTGTGAATGGAGAGTATCTCCATAAAGTTCCTGCCTCAGAAATAACTTTAAAAGATTCTTCATATTTAACATTATCTTTTCGTGGTAATGATAGAAAAATGATCACAGGTCAAGAAGTCGTTTTTTGGACAAAACAGGCTAGAGAATTCAGAAAAATAAGAGACAGTGAAGTTGTATTTGTTGGTTATGGAATCGTTGCTCCTGAATATAACTGGAATGATTATGAGGGTATTGATGTCAAAGGTAAAACAGTTGTCATACTTGTAAATGATCCTGGTTTTGCAACCGGAAAATTAAGACTTTTTAATGGAAGATCAATGACTTATTACGGAAGATGGACATATAAATTTGAAGAAGCTGCACGTCAGGGAGCCGCTGCTGCAATTATTGTTCATGATGAAGAACCGGCTGCATATCCCTGGTCAGTGGTTGAAAATAGTTGGCAAGGTCCACAGTTAGATTTACAACGTGAAGATTTGGGTGCTGATAGAGCAATCCTTGAGGGCTGGATAAGAGACATTACACTTGATGAGGTGCTAAATTTTACTGGATTTAATTATCAATCTCTTAAAGAAATAGCTTTGGAAAAAACTTTTTCAGCTTTTCAGTTAAGAGGACTAACTTTGAGCTCAGAAATACATAATAAAGTTAGATATTTTCAGTCTCATAATGTTGCCGCAATTAAAAGAGGTTCCAAAAGACCAGATGAATATATATTATTCATGGCCCACTGGGATCATATTGGTGTTATGAATGGATTGCCACCCGGCGCTGATAATATTGCAAATGGGGCTGTCGATAACGCAACAGGAGTGGCAGCAGTAATGGAGTTTGCTAAAAGGTTCTCTGAGATAAAGACAGATAGATCAATTATGTTTTTAGCTCTTACTCTAGAGGAGTCTGGATTATTAGGTTCTGAATATTTTGCAAAATATCCCCCAGTAGAATTATCAAATGTTGTTGCTGGTTTTAATTATGACGCTGTTTTACCAACAGGGCCTACCAAAGACATGGTGGTTATTGGTTACGGAGCATCAGAATTAGAGGATCTTTTAGAAAAAGAATTAGATAAAACTGGAAGGTACATCAATCCAGATCCAAATCCTGAAAAAGGATTTTTTTATAGATCTGATCATATAAGTTTTGCAAAAAGAGGTGTTCCAGTGCTTTACTCCGGTGGAGGCTTTGATCTAGCCAATGGTGGAAAAGAGGCTGGCTATCTATTCATACAACAATATCAAATGGATGCTTATCATGGTGTTGCTGACGAATATGATAAGTCATGGAATTTAGACGGATTAAATCAAACAATTGATGTAATTTTTAATATTAGCAATGAACTTGCAAATAGTTCACAATGGCCAAACTGGTATGAGGATAATGAATTTAAGTCAATCAGAGATCTATCGCGCAATTTAAATGAGGATTAATGATGCATAAGGATATTATTGTAGTTGGAGCGGGTATTTCAGGTATTGCTGCTGGGTATAACCTTCAAAAAAGCTGCCCAAACAAATCATTTGTAATATTAGAGGGTAGGAGCTCATTGGGAGGCACCTGGGACCTTTTTAAATATCCTGGAGTTCGTTCTGACTCTGATATGCATACGCTTGGATTTCGTTTTAAACCATGGATACACAAAAAGTCTATTGCAGATGGACCTTCTATTCTTGAATATTTAAATGAGACTGTTGATGAATTTAACTTGAGAGAAAAAATCAGTTTTAATCAAAAAGTTATTTCATCCAATTGGTCTTCAGATAAATCTGTTTGGGAAATAAAAGTTCTGAGCAATGGAAATGAGACACATATGACTTGCAATTTTCTCTTTTTATGTGGCGGTTATTACAGTTATGACAAACCCTTCATGCCCGAATTTCCAAATCAAGAAGAATTTCAAGGAAAATTAATCCATCCACAATTTTGGGATGAATCCATGGATTATTCAAATAAAAAGGTAGTAGTTATAGGCAGTGGAGCCACTGCGATTACATTGGTTCCTGCAATAGCTCAAAAAGCTGAGCACGTTACCATGCTTCAACGTTCCCCCAGTTATGTCGTTTCTGGTCCAGGAGAAGATTCATGGAGCCACTCTCTAAATAAAATTTTACCTTTACGGTTAAGTTACTTCTTAATTAGATGGAAAAATATTTTACGAACAAGTTTGGGATTTTATTTAGCAAGAAAATATCCTAACTGGGTAAAAAAACGATTAATTGATCGCGTGCGAGATGAGCTTGGTCAAGATTTTAATGTCGAGAAACATTTCACTCCAAGATACAATCCTTGGGATCAGCGAATGTGTCTTGTGCCCGATAGCAATCTTTTTGCATCAATAAGAGATAACAAAGCTTCGGTTGTAACTGATGTTATTAAATCTTTCACGAAGGAAGGAATATTGGTTGAATCAGGTGAGCAAATTGAAGCAGATATTATTATTACCGCTACAGGTATTGAGTTAAATATTCTTAACGATATTAGTGTTTCAGTGGATGATAGAAAAGTAGTACCAAATAATAAGCTTTCTTATAAAGGGATGATGTTAAGTGGGGTCCCTAATCTTGCTTTTTCATTTGGGTATGTAAATGCCTCATGGACGCTTAGGGCTGATTTAACATGCGAGTATGTTTGTCGATTACTCAATGAAATGGATAAGCAAAATGTTACGGTATGCTTGCCAAAGGAAGACTCTCAAGCAATGGTAGACGATGAATATATAGACTTTACTTCAGGATATGTCCAAAGAGCATTGGATATATTACCAAAACAAGGGACTAAGGCGCCTTGGAGAAACTATCAAAATTACCTTAAAGATATTTTTTTAGTTCGATTATTCTCAATTAAAGACTCAACTTTAAAGTTTTATAATCATAAGTAGGAGCTGGCGCACCCGGAGAGATTCGAACTCCCGACCCCTTGGTTCGTAGCCAAGTACTCTATCCAGCTGAGCTACGGGCGCACACTTAAATTATACTTTAGAAATTTTTTCTATATCCATAAGTTTCTTTACCGACCCTTAAAAAAACCTTATATTAAAGAATTAGAAAAAAACATATTGCATTGTAGTGAGTTTTGAAAATATTATCTTAATTTTACAGACAGTAGGCCCTTTTACGGTCTTGGTTACAGTCTATTTTCTAGTCACAGAATTAAAAGAGCAAAACAGGGTAGCTCGTGCAAATGCCCGACAAAATATTGCCGACTCTCACCAGAAAGTAGCTCTTGCTGGTATGAAACCTATACTTGTTAATACCAAACTAAAGCTAAGAAATAATGAAGAGCTTACCAAAGAAGAGAATGCTGCATATCTAACATACTTCAGTGTTATGCTCAGAGCACGTGAGAATCAGTTTTATCAATTTAAAATAGGCATGCTTGATGAGGATGAATGGGAAGCTATGCTTGTTTCATTCAAGACTTTATTTAAAGAGCCGAAACATCTTGAAATATGGGAATTTATAAAAATCACTTTCGCAGAGGATTTTGTTGAGCTTGTAGATGATCAAATTACGCAAAGTAAAATATATGGATAAATAATGCAGCCAGATAGAGAGTTAAATTATCTTACAAAATCATTATTACATCATCCAAGTCCTTACATCATTTATGAACTTGATGGTTCAATTGCATGGGCAAATCTTGCAGCTAAATACATCTTTAATTTGTCGACCTTAGATGAGATTTCTGTTGTAAAAATCGATGATCAAGTAAAAAATAACTTTGGTGATTTGGAATCCATTGCCCTTTATTACGATACTCCAATTGAAATTTCTTTAAGAGAGATAAATTTTTTAATGCGTACGAGAGTCCACATGATTCCGGTAGACATATCAGAGGGCATCATGCTAATCGAACTTTTATGCTCATCCAGAGAGGGTTTAGATGCCTTGAGGAAAACTATTGACTGTATTGAGAATCATAGAATCGAGCTAGCTTATCAAAAACAAGTTAATTTAAAAACTAACGAGGTAACTGGAGTTGAAGCTTTATTACGGCTTCAGGATGGAGAGGGAGGATATCTTCCAAATGATCAAATTATCCCTCAAATAGAAGGAGAAAGCCTTTTTTCATTAGTGGTTCTAGAATCACTTGCTCAATTAGAGAAGTTTTTTGCAGTTAAAGATGAAATTGGCTTCAAGGATGCAACTTTATATTTAAATGTTTCAGCGCATACAATCATGCATCCAGAGTTTTGCTCAATCTTCACAGATTTTGTTGATAAGCATGATCTAAAAGATAATCAATTTGGACTTGAAGTTACTGAAACAGCAGAACTTTCAGACATAAAAATTGCTTCTAACTCATTAAAATCCTTAAAAGCTAAAGGTATCAAAATAGCTTTGGATGATTTTGGAGCCGGATATGCTTCACTAAAATATGTAAGGGAGTTGCCTATAGATGTAGTTAAGCTTGATAAGCACTTCACTTTTAATGTCTCTGATCCAACAACGGCTAGATTAATTAGTTTTGTCTCAGAGGTCTGTGACGATCTTAATTTAGAAATGATTGGAGAGGGCATTGAAACTGAAGAAGAAAAAAATATGATGATTGACTTAGGCTGTGAAACAGGACAAGGATTTTTAATGCATCGGCCAGATTTTTTAAAATCATTTACGTCTGAGAAAACATAAAAATGGATAAGCTTACTCCAAAGGAAACATCAAAAGGCGCAGAAGAAATTGTTTTAACTCAAATAAAACAGGATTTTATAACTCCTGCTAATGCAATCTTTGACTATATCGATATGGTTGAAAAAGTTCTGAATGATGCAGAATTAGAATCCACCGATGAAATAGAGCAAATTAAATCCTCTTGCTCAAAATTAATTGATCAATACGATGTCGCTTTTGTTCAAAACACTGGAGCTAATGCGGATTCGTCTAAAAAATCTCCAGAAGAGTATTCTGAGTTACGCCACAACCTAAGAACTCCTTTAAATGCAATTATTGGATACAGTGAAATTCTAATGGAGGATTACGAAGATGATCTAGATGAAGGAACTCTCCAAGATTTTCAGCAAATAATTAACCTTGCTCGTGAAACTGAAACCGCTATAGAAAATTTTGTAGATTACATTCGAGGCGAGGCTGTTGATATAACAGATGAAAATAACTCAAACCAGCTTGAATCTGCAGAGGCTCTTTTCAAATCACTGGGTGATATAGAGTATTCCATTTCACTTGGCGACGAAATCAAAGAATCAGATATATTAATAGTTGATGATAATATAACTAACTGTGAGGTTCTTCAGAGACGCTTATCAATGCAAGGATTATCATGTAGAACAGCATATGATGGAAACTCTGCAATTGCTGAAGTATTTAACAAAACTCCAGATCTTATTTTGCTTGATGTAATTTTGCCAGATATCAATGGTTTAGAATTATTAAAAACCTTTAGAAAAGAACACAATGCAGAATCATTGCCTGTGATAATGGTTTCTGCTTTTAATGATGTAGATAGTATTTCCAAATGTATTCAATTGGGAGCACAAGATTATTTGCCTAAACCAATAAATGGAACCATCCTATTGGCTAAAGTTGTAGCAGCTTTGGAAAGAAAATTTTGGCGAGAGAGAGAAAAGGAACTCGTTAACAAATTACACATCCAAGCAACAACTGATCAACTTACAGGTATATATAACAGGAGAGTAATCTTTGAAGCATTAGACGAGGCTATGGAAAACTCAAAGCAATCAAAGGATCGTCAATTTGCTACCATAATGTTTGATATAGATTTTTTTAAACAGGTTAATGACAATTATGGGCATGCTGGAGGCGATGCAGTTTTAGTATCATTTGCTCAATTGCTTCAAACTGAGATTTCTTCTCCTAATATTGTTGGTAGAATCGGAGGAGAAGAGTTTTTAGCAATTCTTTACCTTAGTCCTGATGAAGCTAAAGAATTTTGTGTTAAATTAATACATAAAATTAATAACAACCTTGTTGATTTTGAAGGCACTGAAATAAAAATTAGTTCAAGTGGAGGAGTTGCATTTTCGACAGAAACAGAAACTTCGGCAGATCTGACTAATAAAGCTGATGAAAGGCTTTATGAAGCAAAGAAAAATGGTAGAAACAGATTTACTTTACATGATAGCGAGCTAGTAGGAGAATAAAAATAATGGCTAAATTACTCTACATTGAAGACAACGAAATGAATCGTGATATGTTGTCTAGGCGACTTTCTAGGCGGGGTTATGAAATTATTATGGCTTTTGATGGTCAAGCTGGTCTCGATATGATGAGAAGTGAGTCTCCTGATCTTGTTTTAATGGACATGGGATTGCCTGTGCTAGATGGATGGGAAGCAACAATTCAAGCTAAAGCTGATGATTCAATTAGTTCAATTCCAATCATTGCCTTAACAGCACATGCGCTAGAATCAGATAAACAGAAAGCTTTAGAATGTGGAGCAGATGATTTTGATACAAAGCCTGTAGATTTTAAAAGGTTACTTGGAAAAATTGAGTCGTTGATTGGTTAATTATTTTGTCACAATACCTTGAATCATCTTTGAAAGGTTTTCCATTGAGACATCGTCTTTTTTAACTAATCCCACAACTCTCTCTTTTAAAAGATCTTCTTGAACTTCGGTTAAATCTTTTCCTGAAAATACTAAGACTGGCGCTCTTTTGTCTTCAGGAGTATCTTTAATATAATTATCTAGAAATTCAAACCCATCCATTCTAGGCATTTCTAAATCAAGAATAATTAGTGACGGCTCATCTTTAGTTCTTTCAAGACCTTCTTTACCATCTCTTGCATCAATGGGTCTGTAACCAGCATCCTTTAGAAGTCTTGAAAGTAATTCTCTAACATCTTTATCATCATCGATCACCAAAACCTTATGATCTTGAGTTTCGTTCCCAAGGACTCTTTTTACGGTATTAATAAAGTGAGTCCTATCAATGGGTTTTGTTAAGTAATCATTTGCACCAAGTGAAGAAGCAAGATTTGATTGATTTAATTGGCTTATCATAATTACCGGAATACTTTTTAAATCTTGATCTGTTTTACATTCCTTAAGTAAAGACCATCCATCTCTTCCTGGCATCAAAACATCAAGCAAAATTAATTTTGGTTTAACTTCACGAATTAGCTCCATTCCTTTTTCGCTATTTGTAGCACCAAGTAAAGTAAGATTTAGCTTTGAAATTGTTCGTTTAATTAGATCATGCATTGCAACATCATCATCCACCAATACAACAAGATTATCTTGATCATCTAAATTTATAACATTTGCATCAACCTCATCCTCACTGTATTCAGGACATTCTCTTGGAACTGACATCGTAAAAGTAGATCCAACTCCTTCTTCACTAGTCACAACAACGTCACCACCCATCATCTCTGCAAATTTCTTTGAGATTGGAAGACCTAATCCAGTTCCACCATAATTTGCCGATGTAGAACGTTCTGCCTGAGTATATTCCTCGAAGACTTTAGCAACTCCTTCAGGACTCATCCCCGCACCTGTGTCAATTACAGCAAAATCAATAAACTCTACATCATCAATCATTCTGGATTTTACATCTAGAGTTACAGTTCCATTTTTTGTAAATTTAAATCCATTACTTAAAAAATTTGTTATACATTGTCTCAGTTTTGTTTCATCTTGAGACATAGATCCCATGGCACCATCAAGATTAATTACAAATCCATTATCATTTTTAGCTGCAAGAGGTTCGGAAACATCTTTAATAGTTTGGATCATATTCTCTACTTCAAAACTGGTAACAAATAACTCCATTTTTCCAGCTTCAATTTTTGAAAGATCTAAAATATTATTAATTAAAGATAAAAGATGTGTTCCCGAGGATGTAATTTTTTTTAAATCAGGCAACAAATCATCGTAACCTAAATCCTCACAATCCTCGTAAAGCATTTCTCCATATCCAAGAATAGCATTCAGTGGAGTCCTTAATTCATGACTCATGTTTGCAAAGAATTTTGTTTTTTGATCACTTGCGTCTCTAGCTTCATCTCTTGCTGACTCCATTTCACTTGTTCTTGCATCAATCAAACCATTAACTTCATCTGACATCCTTGAAAAAGCAACCAACATTAATTCAACAGAGGCTTCTTCGCTGGAGTTTCTGTCTGAACTATCTGCAAGCTCATTCATTTTTTTAATGTCATTTAAGATAAGTGTTCTTGCGCTTCCATCGAGTTGATCAGCAAGAGCTGTCATTTTTTCGATAATGACTTCATCTCGCTCATGTCTTCTTTTGGCTTGTTCTTCTCTAATTGATTCCATTTCGATCAAATGAGACTTATATGTTCCCAGTGCAGCAGACAATTGACCAACCTCATCAGTCTCGGAAGCAAGAATCCCTTTCCTTATAGGCATCTCTTGTGTGTGATCACCCTTTGTTAAACCTTCCAGTACCTCAATGGCCTTTGTTATGCCACCAAATGTTCTTGTAGTAATGAAAGCTATTAATGAAATTATGAAAATTACAAATGATATTGCAGCAATATATGTAAGATTTAAAACGTTCGCTGCTCTCAGTATATTTTCTCTTTCGTCTTTAAACACAAAAAGTTGAGCTTCATCCGCTGACAAAAATGTGCTAAGTGGAAGAAGGGTCACTGAGGTTCCTAATTCTGTATCTTTTTCAGAATGACGCGAACCATGTATTGCTTTAAAAGCCGAGGCTTTTTCGGTTAATTTATTAAAATTTTCAATATCAAAAAGATCATCCTCAGTATCTCCAAATTGCTGATAATAATCATTAAGTGAGATCAGGCTCGAATCAGTACTAATAGCTGTTCTTACTTCAAACTCATCTTCAAATACCTCTAATCCTTTTCTAATATCAACACCAAGCGCTATAACCGCCAAAGTTTCTCCTTCAACTTTAATAGGAAAACTTAATGCCTGATTTAAAGTAGATGCTTGATCCTCATTTTTATCTTTAATTTTAACTATTGATTGTCTTGGTCTTGTCGATGCGTCTGTAAGAAAAGAATCAAGATAACTAAAAAAATCAGGACGAGCGGCAGGAGAGCAGGGATCAACTCCTAATAAATCAAGTGCGCTTCCACAATATATCCTCTCTCCTGATGGAAAATAAGCCATTACATAACTTAAATTTCCATAATCTAGTTCTTCTTCAAAAAAAAGTTCAATTAAATATTGCGCATCTCCAATTCTATCAGCACTTATAGTATCAAGGAGTGGATTAGTGAATATATTGCTTGAAGCAACTTCATCTAAAAAAATTTCTGAATCAGGCTCCCAAAAAGAAGCATTTTCTCCTGTAACTGGTAACCACTTTGACATGACATCAAAAGATTTATTATAGGTTTGATACCATGCAGATTCATACAAGGTGAGCAATGACTCATTCGATGAATTTTCTTGGATATTTTCTCTATATCCAAAGGAAAATATGAATATGGCTGCAACTAGCACATTGCCTATAACCCCAAATAGCAGTAACTGGAGTCTTATTGGCATGGATATTCTCTGGCTATATTAAAATTTTAAGTTAATTAGCAAGTTTAAACGTGAGACTGATCTGAACATTATTAACTTTAACAGATGTTCCATTATATGTAGGCGGTTGATATAAAAATTTTCTTACAGCTTTAATAGATGCTCTATCAAAAACACCAGCAGGACTACTTTCAACAACATACGGATCTAAGACAGATCCATCTGTATCAACATCAAACTCAAGTTTTACATTGCCTTCAATACCAAGTCTGATCGCTCTTCTTGGATATTCGGCAGCAGGACTTGATACTCGAAAAACTTCAATTTCAGTTCCTTCTTCTCCAACATAACCTATATCACCTGCAAAAGATGGCATAGAAATTAATAATGCAAAAACAAACAAAATGGGGGTAAAAAACGATTTCATATCAATTAAATGTTTACGTTAATAATACAAGTAGTAATCATACATACTTTTAGTAGAGCTTATGATACCAAGAAATTAGATAGGGTGTTAATATCTTTTATATATTTATCATAATGTTAACGTAAAGTTAAAAGTTAATATGAAGAAAGTTAAAGATCATTTGAACGCACAAAGATATTGGGATATCTTCACTATTCCAGAAAATTCTAACTTATTTAATGCCGCATCTCTCATGAATAAAAATAAAATAGGCGCTTTGATGATTTCTAAAATCGGATCAGAAGAAAATTTATGTAAGTCATCTGTTCTCGGTATATTGACTGAACGAGATCTTGTATATGCTTTATCTGGAGGTGCAAAAAATCTAGGTTCAAAGACTGTTAAAGATATTATGACAAGAAAACTAATTTATACATGCCCAGAAACATCTAACTCCGAAGCTAAAAAACTTATGCTTGATAATCAGATAAGACATTTACCTGTTTTTTCAGGCGAACAACTCGTTGGAATTATCTCTATGAGAGATGTTTTTAAAGTTTAGAAGTTAATATACAAAAATGAATCTATATCAACGGCTGTCATATACAGCATTGAATTTTCCTACTTCAGCGGCAGGGATGCCTATTTTTATATTTATTTTACCTTTTTACGCAGATGATCTTGGGTTGGGTCTATCTTTGGTTGGAATTATTTTCTTTTTAGGAAGATTTTCCGATATTCTAACTGATCCTGTCATGGGATTATTGATTGATAAATTTCCATCAAGCTGGGGTAAGCACAAGCACTGGGTTTTTCTTTCTGCACCCATTTTCATGTTTGCAACTTTTTTAATTTTTTTACCTCAAACATCCTCACCATCATGGATTTATTTTTTTATAGGATTATTTTTACTTTACTTAGCATTTACATTATCTACTATTACCCAGCTGTCGTGGGCAACATTTTTAGCGCCTGATTATGATGATCGAACGAGACTTTTAACTTTAAGAGAGTTTATGGCTCTGCTTGGTATGTTCTCAGTAATTGCAATCCCTGCCGTTGTTGAAATAAATGATCCATCTTTGCAAGCAAAAGTGAATGCAATTGGAATTTTTGTCTTATTTTGTATTCCATTAATTACAATTAATTCTTTGTGGAATACACCTGACTCATTTTCATTTCAAGATCAGGAAAAGTCTGAAAACTCATTCAAAAATTTTATCGCCTTATTTTCTAATAAGATGTTAATTAGAATTGTCACAGCAGCAGTTTTAATTGCGTTTTGTATGAGCTTGAATGGAGCATTGTATTTAATTTGGATGGAAGTAGTAATTGAGCTGCCAGAATATTCCTCAAGATTAATGTTGATTTACTATGTTGTAAGTGTGTTTGGATTGCTAATATGGAGACATTTAAGCTTAAAAACATCTAAACATTTTGCAGCTGGAATTTCATGCATATACGCAATATTTATATTATCTATAGGGTTCATTGGTTATTGGTATATAAAAGATCTAACTACTTTTCAAAAGTTAATTGGAGTGGGAACATTTATAGTTTTATATGGATTTTCTTTTTCAGGACCACTTCCATTGATTAATGCTATGACTGCAGATATTTCAGACAAATTAAGTTTTGAAGTTGGAGAAAATATTTCTGGAACAGTTTTTTCATTCCTAACAACACTGACAAAAATTGGTTTTGCATTGGCTGCTGTGGTTCCTTATTTAATCTTAGAGCTTTATTGGGGTTTTGATATTAGTCTTGGTGTATCTAATACTGAATCATCTAAGATGGCAATCTATTATATTTATACATTTGTTCCAATAATTAGCTACTCTATAGCATCATATCTTTTATTTACTCATTCACTGGGGAGGGAAGATCATAAAAAAATTAAATCTAAACTAAATAACAATGCCTTATAAAAAATATGAATGCATCATCTGTGGATACATCTATGACGAGGAACTTGGTGATCCAGATGATGGTTTAGCTCCTGGAACAAGGTGGGAAGATATTCCAGATGAATGGGTCTGCCCAGATTGCGGTGTTAGTAAGTTTGATTTTGAATTAATAGAGGAATAGCACTAAATATAAAAAATTTTATTTTTCGATATTTTCAGTTTTGATTGATTCTGGTTCCTTATCTTCAGCATAAAATGTTGCAAAGTGTTTTCTAAATTTAGCAATTGGCCCGTCTGAGTCACACAGGACAGGTTTTGATGCATATTTTTTATTTTCCCAAACGGGAATATCTTCTTTTACTTGTTTATTAATATCTGCAATTATTGCTGCGCCAACGCCACCAGTTGGAACTTCTCCATTAACCTTCTTCTGAAGGAACGAGAATCTGGTAATTACTTCCTCATTTTCAGTAGGAGTTGTTGAGCCTAAAAGAAGTGTGTCACAGATTCCTTCAAACTTTGTAAAATTATCACCTGGTCCATTTGATGCGCCAGATATTTTACCTTTAACGGTTCCCCTAGGAGTAATCATGTCTGCTTTTTGATAAAAAAATCTTTTTTGATTTTCATAAGTGACTTCAAATTCTGGATATGTTGCAACACCATGAACGTATACAAAATGAGCTGCATCGACAGCATTTTCTGCCATATCTTGAATGTGGCATTTAATTCGGTATTCAAATTTCTCAAACTCATCGCCCCATTCTGGATCGAGGACTTCAGGATATGTTTCTACCTCATAATGTGGTTCGTCACCATGAGGGTGATACCAAGCATAAATTAGATTATTTCTCTCAACGGTTGGATAGGTAAATATTTTTGTATCCTGCGCTCTTGGAGGAATGCGTTTGGCGTATGGAATCTCTCCAATTTTCCCATCAGTTTTCCATCTCCATGCATGAAAAGGACATTCTATACATTCTCCGCTGACAATACCTCCATGACCTAAATGGGCTCCCAGGTGAGGACAATATGCATCTAACATGCTCACTTCACCTGATTCAGTTCTGAATAAAACTTGATCTTGAGCAAAGTAACGCACTGCTTTTACATCACCAACTTTGAGCTCATCTGAGTAATCAACAACATACCATCCAAATGGTATCTGCAACATTGAATATCTACTTTCTTCTGTCATGATTTGTGGTAATTTATATTGTTAATTATATATTTAATTTAAGCACTCTTTTAGCATTTTCTCCCAAAAAAAGCGGCCATATTTCATCATTAAAAGGGACATTATCCATTTCAGTAAAAATTTTATCTAAAGATAGCCCCATAGGGAAATATCCTGCATACAAAATTTTATTTTTTCCACGAGTATTAGCAAAATCTATAATGTCCTTAGGATAATGTTTTGGTGAAAAAGCACTCGTTGAATAATATAAATTTGGATATTTTAGCATCAGTTTACATGCAAGGGCTGTCCAGGGTTCGGCCCCATGTCTCATAATAAATTTTAGTTCTGGAAAATACCAACATACCTCATCAATCAACTCAACTTTCTGAGGAGCCATTGGAATTCTTGGACCAGGAACTCCTACACAGCAAAAAAAAGGGATATCTAGTGCGATACACATCTCATATATGGGATACCATTTTTGATCATTGATAGCAATTTGAGGATACATTCCAGATGGAAAAGCACTAACCGCTTTAATTCCATAAGTTTCATAGTGTCTTTTGATATTTTCAGCCTCGTTTTCAATATTTGGATTTACAGGCAGATCAAAAAAAAATCTATCTGTATGATTTTTCGCAGCTTCAATTTTTACTTTAGATTTTTCATGGAATCCAATCATGGCTTGATTGATATGATATTTATCCATTTGTTCGATTGTATATTGAATAAAGTCGTCGTGAGAGCCAGTTTCAGGTATATCCTTAAACATGTATTGAGCTGGCATCTTAAACATAGATTTAGATTCCTCATCTCGAAGAAGTGGTTCCATAAACTTATACCAATCTGATCTATCTTCTTGTTCAGGAATTCCAAGCATAAGATCAATGGTATGAATATCTTTATTAATTGCCATATTTAAATTTTAAACAATTATTACTAATAAATTGGTTAATATGAAAAAAGTATAGAATAATTATTTTTAAGCTTGACGAAAAAGAATTACTTGATACTCATCAAGACATAAATTCTCCACCATTTACATCTAGATTTGCTCCAGTAATTACTTTTGCAAGATCAGAAATTAAAAATAATGCAGCATTTGCACAATCACTATCATCTGGAATTATTCCTAGGGGAATATCTTTTGTAACTCCGTTAATTACATCACTTGGTTCAACACCCAATGATTCTGCAGTAAAATTTACATACATTTCAACTGGAGGACCCCACATCCAGCCCATGTATACTGAATTGACTCTAATTCCTTTTGGACCCAACTCTTTTGCAAGAATTTTTGTTGCTGTAGATAGAGCGCCTTTTGATGCAGCATAACCTCCTTGAGTTGGTAAAGGTTTTTTTGTAATTAGGCTATTGATCATTACAATTGCACCTTTTTTATTTGGAACCATCTCTTTTACCGCTGCCATTGTTAAATTCATGGTTCCAAAAAAGTTTGTGTTCATGGTTTCATGCCAGTCATCAAAATCAGAATCTTCAATTTCTTTAAAGTCACCCGCTCGGTATGCGCTATTGATTAATCCATCTAGTTTTCCATATTTTTTAATTGTTTCATTAACTAAATTTTCACAATCTTTTTTATCTGTGATGTCACATGGTATTGCAATGACATCTGATTTTTCTCCAATTTCTTCTTTAAGTTTATTCAATAACTCAGTTGATCTTGCAGCAATTGCTATTTTTGCACCTTCTCTTGCTGCACCATAAGCAAGTTCTTGGCCCAAGCCAGGTCCAATACCCGAAACAATCACAACTTTATCTTCTAGTAACATTTTTACTTCCTATTTTATATATTGATTTATGTATTCATTAAAATTTTTACTTATAAAAGAATCATCTAGATTGAATTCTTTAAGTGAATATTGATGAGCACCCATTTCATGTTGATTTTCTTCTTTCCAAGCTTTCATTGCATTTTCTGCCTGATGTGTAAAGTCCTCTCCTATGAAGTCATAAACTTCAGTCATTTCCGAAATTGGATCCTTAATCATTTTATTAAATTCTAAATCGAGAAAATTTTCTTTATTTAATCTGCTTATTTTCATACAGTGATTTAGTACTTTGGCTAACTTATTTGCCCAATGATGACCAATTTCTTCTTTATCGTATGAGTTTGAAATCGGTTCAAATAAATTTGCACACATTGAGCAAAATGAAGGCACAGTTTTGTAAGGATCTCTATGCGTCTGGATCACTTTTGAGTCAGGAAATACATTCAGTAATTTATCAATAAAACCTAAATGGTGAGGTGACTTAAGAACCCATCTTTTATTTTCTCTGCCCGGATTTTGCCACTGAAGGTATTGAAGCATTTTTTTTAATTGTACGTAGGCATGAATATGATCCTGAGATTCAACCCAATGAGAATAGGCTGGCAGTCGCATGAATGATTCTGGCACCGTGCTAAAAAATGTATGCTCCAATAATAAAATTTCTTCATCGGCTCCTTTGTAGTCCCAGGGATGAATTGTCAATGCATCAGGAGAAGCTTGCATAACAGCTTCAACTTCAGCTTTACCCATTTCCATTCTATCCACGGGGTTGCCTCTTTGTTCATTTTCAAGCATTGCTGGATACCTTCCTTCCCACCAAAGCATCGCAGTATGATTTGGATCAGAGGCAAGAAGTCTATGAGTCATAGTGCTCCCTGTCCTAGGAAGACCAACAATCACAACTGGCGACTTAATTTCCTCATTTAAAATTTCTGGATTTTCAATAAATGCACTTTCAATTCTTAGGATATTAGCTAATATTCCAATCAGTCTGTGTTTTTGCGCCTCAACACCAACTTCATTCAAATCAGCTTCTTTATTTATTGAATTGATAAGTGTTTTAAAACCTTCCACAAATAATGGATTGCCAAAATTTTCTAAACCAGTTTGATTTTTAGCTTCATTTATAATTTCTAGTTCATTAAGCATTAGTTTATCTCGACAGATTTAATCTTTTTTATTTTTACCTCTGGGATGGGGTTATTGGTTGAATCAATCCATCTCAAAAGCATTGCACCATTATTTCTGCCTTCTGTAATAAGGTTATTTTTTATATTAATAGGAGAATGGCTGATGGTTATAATTATCGAGTTGTCATCTTCAAGAGTAGCAGACGAATCATTAATATGAATTGGATAATGTCTGTAATCTAGAGATTCCATCCAGTAATTCTCTAATTGAAAATTCCAATACTCACATTCTGGAATATCTGTGATAATTTGTAAGCATTCATCTTCATTGAACTCATAATATCCATGCAAATAACAAATTTTAGGGTCTCCGCCAGCTGCTTGAAAAAAGCTTTGATCACCAAGAGGAAGAGAATTTTTATGATTAAGTTTAAATTCATTTACCCACTTTAAAAATGTAGATGCCGTTCCACTGACAAAAGCCAAGGTTTGATTGAGCTGATTTTCCAGTTTTTCTGTTGTTAAAAGTTCAGGTATTGGTTTAGAGTCTAGATTTTTGATATTAATTTTTGCATGAGTTTGTTTAATTCTGTTTTTGTAGGTTTGACGCACTATAAGCATGTTTGCACTTTTGGGCATAGGTAAATAATTTTTAGAAGTCTCAGCCCCTCCAAGATAGAGAATAAAATCTCCAGAATTTTCTATCTCCATATCTCTCATATCAATTTCACCTAAAGAGATCATAGTTCCATCTTCACTGTACCTATTTTCTTTGATTCCAAAACTTAAATAATCTAATTCACCAATATTTCCATATATTTTATATGCATGCTCACCATCAATGTTTGCATTTAAATAAATATTATCTGGATTATCAGCACCTATTTTTGCTGTTTCATGAGAAAGATTATAAAAAGATGGCGAGGTTGGATTTGAATGCTCTAAATTCATCTCTAATGCCAGGCGCATCAATCTTAGTAAATATCTATATCCTTCAGCTTGATCAATTTCACTAAGCGATGATTCTGACTCAATGATAGACCCAAGATCTTTTAAGTTGTCACAAAAAGCATCCCATTTTTGTTTGAATAAATCTGCCATATTTTTTCTTTGTAATTAATTAAATTTATATTATGGTTGATGTTTAATCAATGAATAATAAAGAGAATGCCAAAACCACAAGAAAGAGATTTAGAGGAAACAAAGATTACATTTACAAGATGGCTTGAATCTAAATTAACCGATGTAAATAATCTAAATGTTGAGTTATTAGGTGGCCCGGAGAATACAGGATTTTCAAATGAAACATTAAGCTTTAATGTGGCATATGAATTAGGAGATAAACAAATTAAAACTGGCATGGTTCTCAGGTTTTATCCAGAAGGATTCTTTGTTTTTCCTGATTACGATATTCATAAGCAATATCTGATTATGCAAAAGTTATCCGATCATGACATCAAAGTCCCAAATGTTCTTTGGTATGAATCAAGCGATGATATTTTTGGCACATCATTTTATGTGATGGAAATGGCTAAAGGCGATGCGCCTTCTGATAATCCTCCATTTCATCAAGAAGGCTGGGTTGCAGATTCATCAGAAGAGGTTAGAGAGAATATTTGGTGGGGATGGGTTGAGCAAATGGCCAAAATTCATCAAGTAGACATTACAGGTGGTGATTTTGAATTTCTTAATAGACCAGAGCTCGCAGAGAATTATCTTGATCAAGAATTAAATTATTATTTTAATTTTCATGAATGGGCTATGGAAGGCGAAGCTCATCCAGTTGCTGACAAGGCTCGCGAGTGGTTAAAAGCAAATAAACCCTCTCCTAATCAAGCTTCGATACTGTGGGGAGATTGCAGGTGTGCAAATATTATGTATACCCCTGATGGAGATGTGTCTGCAGTTTTAGATTGGGAAATGGCTGCTTTAGGCGATCCTTGTATTGATCTTGCTTGGGGGATAGCCATAGATGATTGTAATTCAAAAGGAGTTCATGTTGATCGCTTAAGTGGTTTTCCTGGTCCGGTTGCAACGATAGCTAAATGGGAGGCTTTAACAGGTTTAAGTGCAAATAATTTTGATTATTATTATATTTTGGCTCTATACAAATTCACCGTGATAATGGTTAAAGTCGTCCGTAAATTGGAGCACTATGAAATGATGCCACTAGGTATGAACGCACACATAAACAATCACGTAACACCAATGCTTGAAGCAAAACTAAAGGAACTCTAATGGCTATTTTTTCTATTTCAAAATCTGAAACTGGACAAAAATTATTAACTTTACAAAGTCCAGTTGACCTATCTCATATCGATACCTATGAATGTACATCCTCTGAAGACATTTCAAAAATAATGACGCAGGCAAAAATTGCACAAAGTGAATGGAAAAAAACATCACTTAAAGAGCGAGTTGAATTGATGCATAAGGTTGCTGATATTGTGATTCAGCAACAAGACAGAATCATGGAAGTTGTTATGAGGGAAACAGGCAAACCTCAACAGGAGGCTATGGCAATGGAAGTGTTTTCTGCCGTTGATTCATTGGTTTTTTATGCAAAAAGAGCCAAAAAATGGTTATCTGACAAGAAAATTAAAATGCATGGGCCTATGCAGTTTTTAAAAAAAACTATTATAACTTACAAGCCAAGAGGGGTAGTTGCTGTTATTACTCCTTGGAATGGACCATTCATCTTATCAATTAATCCTGTGATTCAGTCTGTTTTATGCGGTAATAGTGTTGTTGTAAAACCTTCTGAAGTAACGCCCATGTCAGGAGCTTTGGTTGAGGAGATATTTGCATTGGCAGAAGCTCCAGTGCATTTAGTTCAAACTGTAATTGGAGACGGTGAAACAGGCGCAGAACTAATTGATAATGGCCCTGATAAAGTGTCTTTTACTGGCAGTGTTGCTACAGGAAAGAAAATAGCTACCAAATGTGGGGAGATGCTAATTCCTTATAGCCTGGAATTGGGTGGCAAAGATGCAATGATTGTTTGCTCTGATGCTGATGTTAAGGATGCAGCCAGTGGTGCTGTTGTAGGTTCATGTATGAATGCTGGTCAATATTGCTGTGGCACAGAAAGAATTTATGTAATGGATGATATTTACGATGAGTTTGTTGGCGAAGTTGTTTCTATTACGAAGACACTAATTCAATCAAATGATTGTAAGGGTGATGTCGGCCCAACTTTTTGGGATAAACAAATAGAAATAATTGAAGATCATGTAAAAGATGCAATAGATAAGGGAGCGAAAGTTCTGGTTGGAGGAAAGCGTAATCCAAATTTTGAAGGGCTATATTTTGAACCAACGGTTTTGACCGAGGTAACTCATGAAATGAAGATAATGAAGGATGAAACTTTTGGACCTATCATTTCAATAATGAAAGTTAGCTCTGAAGAAGAAGCTTTAATGCTAGCCAATCAATCTCATTATGGATTGAATGGGAATGTTTGGACCAAAGATTTAATTAAAGGAAAAAAATTAGCTCAATCTATTGAAACAGGAGCATGCTCTGTAAACGATATGGCAATGAGCTATGGCGTTAATGAAGTTCCTTTTGGAGGTGTTAAAGAAAGTGGCCTAGGAGTAGTTAATGGAGAGGAGGGCTTACTAGCATATGCTCATGCCATGCCAATTATCATTGGAAAGAAATCAGCATCTGCATATCCTTATACAGATAAATCTTTTGAGCAACTAAAAGGCGCACTCAAGATTTTCTGGGGAAACAGATTAGTTAGAAAATTATTTGGCTAATAATTTATTTCGGTTTTGCAACTTCAAGGTAGGTTGGCTTTTCGCCGCCTCCATGAACATCTAAAGATGCTCCTGTTACCCACTCTGAAAGATTTGATGCAAAGAACAAACAGGCATTTGCAATATCAGATGGTTTACCCATTCTTTTCATTGGAA
>CABZRR010000008.1 GCA_902528215.1 uncultured SAR86 cluster bacterium
TACATGCCAATTGCAGGCTTGATAGTTGATGCAGGTGGGTACCTTCCTTGCAAAGCTCTATTAAAAAATGGTTTTTCAGAATCATTAATTAAAGTTTGAAAATCATCCTCATTCATTCCATTTGAAAGCTGATTTATTGAATAAGTTGGAGAACTATATAAAACGTTAATGCCTCCTGAATCTAGGTCGATTGCAACAACAGCACCTCTTCTGTTACCAAGGAATTTTGCAGCGCTTTTTTGAGCTTCAATGTCTAAATTTGTGTGCAAATCTGCTCCTTGTAAAGGCTCAATGAAAGAGAGTGATTGGACCAGTTTTCCTCTTGCATTTATTTCATATACTCTTTTGCCAGGACTACCGCTTAAATGGTCTTCATATATCTCTTCCAGTCCTGTCCTCCCCTTTATAAGACCATGCGCATAAACTAATTCAGCATCTCTCCAATGGCTTCGAGGTATTTCAGGCATCGATTTAAACTCATCGTCAGATCTTGAGGTATATCCTAAAACGTGTGAAAAAATATTAGGATATTGTTGATTGGGATTTTGAGATGAAAGATCCAGGTTTTTTTGAACTACCAGAGACAGGAAGAGTTTTTAGGGGTTGGCGAAAAGGAGGTCATGGCAAAGTGAATATGCACAAAGCATTTTTGGTAAGTTCAAATACTTACTTCTTCTCACTAGCTTATCAGGCTGATATAGAGGAATTGTCTAATCATTTATTCAGCCTTGGTTTTGGACAAAAAGTTTGCAAGGACTGTTACGATGAGGATCAAGCACTAGTTCCCACTCCTGAATGGAAATACAGCGTCATGAATGCAGGTTGGGTTAAAGGTGATACAGTAAATTTAGGTATAGGACAGGGTTATTTATTAGTAACACCTATGCAATTAGCAAACTATGCTTACCTTCTGGCTAAAAAAGGTATATCAAGCGAGCCTTCCATTGTTACATTTGAAAATGCAAAAAAGTCTCTTAAAATTTGGCAGGATGACAAATTTCACGAATCGGATTGGAATAAAATGCATCAAGCCTTACTGGGAGTTATTGAAAGTGATTTTGGAACTGCCAGAAGCATTCGTGATCTCAAGGAATTTCAAGTAGCAGGAAAATCTGGAACGGCAGAGCTTGTCAGTTTGGACAGCAAGGAAGCTTATCAAGAAGTAAGAACTTCAGAATTATTGAGAGATCATTCCATTATTATTGCCTTTGGTCCAATGCCTAAACCAAAATATGCAGTCTCAGTGGTAATTGAGAATGGTGAAAGTGGAGGAGCTGTTGCTGGACCAGTTGCAATTGAAGTTTTAAAGAGCTTAATTAATGAGTAAACAATTTCCAAAAATATATTTTGATCCCTATTTATTTTTGACCCTTTTTTTTCTCTCAACGCTTGGACTTTTTTTTCTATTTTCTGCATCAAATGCAGATTTCAGCATAGTCTTAAAGCAATCTTTTTATGTTTTCATTGGGTTTGTTATTATGACTTTGGTAAGTCAGCCTGATCCTGATATTTTTAGAAGAACCTCCGGATTATTCCTTATTTTTTCATTTTTGCTTTTAGGCTTTACATATTTATTTGGGCCCGAAATTAATGGAGCACAAAGATGGGTAAGAGCCGGACCTTTTTCTTTTCAATCTTCAGAACTATTGAAGTTAGCATTACCAATTTTTTTAGCCAATTTCTTATTTAATAAAGAACTCCCAATACAAAGAAAAGAAATATTTATTAGCTTATTAATTATTTTGAGCTGTTTTTTTGTTGTATTTAGACAACCAGATCTTGGAACTGCAATAATTATTGCTTGCTCAGGACTCTTTGTGCTTTTTCTTTCTGGCTTAAGTTGGAGTTTTATAGGCGGATCTTTTGTCTTATTAATTTTAAGCTCCCCTTTTATTTGGAATATTCTTTTGCAACCTTTTCAGCGACAAAGAATTGCAACATTCTTTAATCAAGATATAGATCCATTTGGTGCAAGCTGGAATATAATTCAATCGAAAGTCGCAATTGGTTCAGGCGGCTTTTTTGGAAAAGGATTCAGAGAGGGATCTCAGACACAGCTAAATTTTCTTCCAGAAACAGAAACTGATTTCATTTTCTCCGTTATTGGAGAGGAATTTGGATTTATTGGAGTTTTATTATTGCTGATCATTTATCTATTTATCTTATTAAGATGTTTTTATTTGGCTCTTAATGCAAGGGATAGATTTTGTAGATTGGTAATCGGAGGACTCACTCTGACTTTTGCTGCAAATTTAATTATAAACTTATGCATGGTGGTGGGGCTACTTCCCGTTGTTGGCATGCCTTTGCCATTCATTAGCAAAGGTGGATCATCTTTAATATCATTATTTTTTGCTTTTGGCATAATTACATCAATGAGTACTCATAAAAAATTCTTACCTCAATGAAAGTTCTTATTATAATTTTGTGTTTTTTATCAACTGATATTTTTGCTGATTATTCTCAGCATCCAGAAGCGAAAGAGGTTATTGAAACTCTCGTTAGCGATCACGGATTTGAAAAAAGTTATGTAATTCAGATCCTTGAATCTGCTAAGAAACAAGAAAAGATCCTACAATCAATGTCATCCCCAGCAGAATTTACTTGGACTTGGGATAGGTATAAAAAACTCTTTATAGAAGAGAAAAGAATTGTTAACGGTAAAAAATTTATCATAGAGAATGCATCTCTTTTTGATAGGGTTGAAGAAGATTTTGGAGTACCAAGAGAAATTATTACCTCTATATTGGGAGTTGAAACTAGGTATGGGAAAATTAAAGGCAGCTATAGGGTGCTTGATAGTTTAACAACCCTTGGTTTTGATTTTCCAAGAAGATCAAAATTCTTTAAGAGTGAACTTATTCAGTTCTTCGTTCTATCTAGAGATAATAATTTAGACATTAATTCAGTCAAAGGATCATATGCTGGTGCGATGGGCTATGGACAATTTATTTCTTCTAGCTACCGAGCCTATGCAATAGATTATGATGGAGATGGGTATGCTGATCTATTTAATTCAGTGCCAGATGCTGTTGCCAGTATTGCTAATTATTTAAAAAAACATGGCTGGAAAAGAGATGGCGTAATAATAAAAAAAGTTCAGTTAAATAATGTAAGTAAGATTTATAAACTTCCAAGTAATTTCAATAAGTTTATTCCACTCCAATATACTGAGGGCATTGAAGAGGAATATATAATTCAAGAGGGCGACAGCTTACTATCAATTGCAATAGAAAATAACCTTGAACTGAGAAATTTAATGAATATGAATAATATTAAAAATAAAAATCTTATCAAAGCTGGACAAAAAATCTTGTTGAGCAAGCCAAAAGATCAATATTTTATTGGCGACGATAATTTTATTGCAATTACTAAATATAATCGTAGTCATTTTTACGCAAAAGCCGTGTATGATTTATCCACTGAATTTAAGTAATATTCATATAATGAAAAAAATATTTTATATTATACTTATTGCCACAATTTGCATTGACGCATTTGCTCAATCGATGGTTCCAAAAGCACCTAAATTAAATTTAGATAGTTACATATTGCTTGAGGCGAGCACCAATACTGTAATAGCTGAATTTAATCCTGATAACCAAATTTCTCCAGCAAGCATGACAAAGGTGATGACTGGTTATGTTATAGCTGATCAAATTGATTCTGGTGCAATTAGTCTTGATGACAAAGTTTTGATCAGTGAAAAGGCATGGAAAACTGGAGGATCTAAAATGTTTATTGAGGCTGGGAAAAGGATTTTAGTTCGAGACCTATTATCTGGAATAGTAATTCAGTCTGGAAATGATGCTACTGTTGCAATGGCTGAATATGTTGCTGGTTCTGAAGAGGGATTTGTTGATTTTATGAATGCCTATGCTTCAGAATTAGGTTTAAGTAATACTTTGTTTCAAAATGCTGTTGGTTGGACAGACCCAAATCATTTTTCATCTGCTAAAGATTTAGCTAATATCACTAAAGCATTGATTAATAATTTTCCTGATCACTATGCTACATATAAAGAAAAAGAATTCACATTTAGTGGCATTAGACAGCTCAATAGAAATAAGCTTCTATGGAGAGATGATTCTGTAGATGGAGTCAAAACTGGACATACTGAGTCAGCTGGTTATTGTTTGATTTCATCTGCTAAGAGAAATGATATGAGGTTAATTGCTGTGGTGGCGGGCAGCCCTTCAGAAAATGAGAGGCTCATAGCATCTCAAAGACTTCTTGAGTATGGATTTAGATTTTTTGCTACCCAAAAACTAATTTCAAAGGCTACTGAGGTCACTTCTGCAAAAGTATGGGGTGGCAAGATGGATACAGTTTCTCTAGGAGCAAAAGATGATATTTTGTTAACTTTACCTAGATCTGATTTTAAAAATTTAAAAGCAAATTATAATTTTAATAACAATGTTCAAGCTCCAATAACAGTCGGAGATGTAATTGGTGATATTGAATTTATTTCTAACGACCAATTGGTGCTTTCAGTACCTCTTATTGCAATTGAATCTGTTGAAGCTAAAGGTTTCTTTGGAAGAATTTGGGCTCGAATAGTCTTCTGGATTATGAGTTTATTTTCTATGGGCAAATGACAGATATTTCAGCAATATATCAAGGTAAATTAAGCACACTTGATAAGATAAGAGTTTCACCTATGTCTCGTGCTTACACATTTTCGGATAGTATCTATGAGGTAATACCATATTTTTTAGGAAAACCATTGTGCTTTAGAGAGCATTTTGAACGCATGACTGAAAGTGCTAATCAAATGAATATGAATGTTGATTTTAATAGTGTGGGTCATGATATTGAACAACTTGAATTCGCTTTAGCCGATCAAGATGGTTATATTTATTATCAAATCTCTAGGGGCATTGATATGATTAGATCACATCTTTACCAAGATGATCTTGAAATAGAAAGGTTTGGTTATGCAATGCCATCCACTTCGTCTTCCACTCCAATCAGTGCTATGTTGTGTGATGATGACCGATGGGGAAAATGTAACATCAAATCAACTTCATTACTTGGAAATGTTTTATCTATGAATAAGGCAAAATCTCTGGGCTGCCAAGAAGTTGTGATGCATCGTGATGGTTTTATGACTGAAGCAGGTGCGAGCAATGTATTTTATTTTGATTCTTCAGGAGCAGTAAGAACCTCAGCATTGTCTGAGAATATCTTGCCAGGCATAACTAGACAGATCTTAATTAAGGCACTCGAAGGCACCTCATATTGTGTGCAAGAAGGCAAATGTGATGTTGAGGATTTTAATACTTCACCTTGTATATGGTTAACAAGTTCTACAAAAGGCCTTTTGCCAATAACGAATTTAATCGGTACAGATTATGTATTACAAGAGAATTATAAGGGTTATATAGAAATCTCAGAATTTTTTAAGTCTGCAATGCAGTCGCATCTTGAAGCTTAAGAACTAAACTATCTATTTGCCCCCAGGTATTTGCCTTCATAAGACCTTTGTTAATTAAATCAATTTTCAGTATTTCTTCATTTAGCTTTAAAAACTCCTCTGGCTTAGCTCGCTTTATTAAATCCAAATAAAGACTAATTTTAGATGACCAAACTCCGCTCTTAATTAATGCAGATTTCTTATCTTTTGCCTTTAATGACTCCAAGCATGCATTTATAACCTTTGAAATTATCCAAATAATTGGAGCAGAGCTCTGACGATCTTGCTTTCGCATATAACTAATTGTTTTGAGAACTTTTTTAAAATTTCTTTGAATTAATAAATCTTCAAGCTCAAATGCACTTATGCCAGATCCAAAGATAATATGATCTGTTTTTGACTCATCAATAGAATCTTTACTTAAAAATAATAGTTTCAGTAGCGCTACTTCATTTTTTTGACCTAAAAGATTTGCCTCATTGTTTTGAAAAATTAAACCTCCAAATACTGGAAGCAAGTCTTTTGGCAAAAAGTCTAACTGTCGTTTAAGCCAAATTTTTTCTTCCATAACTTTTAATTTGCTGCAATTAATAATAAGGCCAAAGGAATCGAAATTTTTTATCCAAGTTCCACTTACTGGAGTTTTCTCAATACTTGATTCAATAATTAATGCGATGTTAGAAGATTTAAAAATATGTCCGTCTTCAATAAACGACTTAATTTTTTCTGGAAATTTCCCCGAGGTATGCTTTATGTGAATGATAAGATTTTCTTGAAAAAGAGAGCCACCTATATTTCTTGAAGTTATTTCTTGAATTGAATCGAGTTCATCTTGAGAGATAGAGACTTTCTCGCTGAACCCTTTAATTTTTAAATTTTCTACTATCTTTTTAACAGCATCTTGTTTTAAAACATGTTCGCCGCCAGTTAAAAGGAAATATTTATGATCTTTAGGATCTAAAAAATTTATAAAACTAACTTTCAATTAACCAATACTCCTGTGCAAGCTTTTCTAGTAAGGAAAATTCCAATTCCTCAATTATTGTTTTTTGCGCAACCAATTCTGACTGCGGATTAGATTCATTAACTGGTATCCAACCAGATATTTGAAGAATACCACTTTTACTTTGAGTTGAATTTAAAAAAATATATTCTAGCTCACCAATAACTTCTATTTGTTTTGCTCTTGCAGCAATTCCTCCGTAAAAATTTTTCTTCCTAAAGTTAATATTTAAAATTTTAAGACTCATATTATCCTCAGATGCGCCTGCAGAAAAATATCTTACTGTTTTATTTTTAAAGGAGTCTTTAATACTTGACCCAAAGCTAACTTTTTCTAATTCTATATGTTTTTTTTCAATCCACTGATATTGACAACTTGTGATCAATAGAAAATAAATAAGTATTGAGAAATACTTCTTAAATTTATTTTGCCCCATCAAAGAAGTCTTCAAAGCCGGATGGATCATGCCTTCCAACAACTAAGTTTTCCAGTATTCCTATACCTTTTTCAGAGCCTAGTGTTGCTTTTGCAATTTGATGAGTATGAAAAAAAGTGTAATCACCTGGATCAATTTTAGATAAGTCCCATACTTCATATCCTGTTTCACTTTCACCTTTCCAAATTCCATGTTTCCATTCATCATGCTGATAACCAATTCCTTTACAGAAAAATATTGGACCCATAGTTTCTAACTCTATTTCAAAGTTTTTATTATCCTTCAACACACCGCATATTTTTGCACCAGTAGCCCAACGGGTACCCTTCTTCCAGTATACGGAATGATGCAGTGAGTGCATTGTCTCAATTTCAATATCAGTAGGAGCAGAGGACATATCATCATATAGCGGCAATTTGTGCCCAGAAATTTGAGTTGTATTTCCATTTTGATCCTGAAATGTACCAAATTGTGTGCAAAATCCATCAAAATGGATCGGAGCCCAACACCAATAAACCCCTGGCTCTTGATTAAGCATACCTGGAGCGCCACCCTCAGGCTCTCCTACTGGTCTGATACCCCATGATCTGTCCCTTGTGCCGTAAACTGTCTGAGGTTTAAGTGATCCAGCTTCAGTAGATATCTCACCCGTCCATTTTCCAAGCTGAGTAAACCTAATTGTATTCATAATTGTTCTAGTGCCCTCCATTAATAGGGATCTAGGTTCTTGATGCGCAATAGAGTTAGCTGAAAATTTGAGATTACAATTTAACTTGTTGTCAGGATCTTTTAATGAGAATGTTAACTCGTTCATTGGCTCGTCAATTGCTAGGCACATAGGACCAATATTTATTGGCATTCTATTTTTGTTAAGGCGTTGACTTGCATGAAATGAATACTGCTTACCTTTATATGAAATGCTGAAGTGAGCATCCATAACATGCCTATTAGGATAAAGGGCTAAACCTATTTCAAAGATGTATTCATTTTCAGGATCCATACCATTAAAGAAATACCTGTCATAGAAATTTCTATCAGTCGAGCCAGGAATAGTTATTGGTTCTACTGCCTGATGGACAGGGTAGTCGTCGAATGGTGTTATGTAGTTCATTTATATTACAAAATTAATTAGCTTCTCTTTAACATAGATTACCTTTTTTATAGGTTGATTAGCTAGAACTTTTTTAACATTTTCATTCTCTTTAGATAGCTTTTCTATTGAAGTTTGATCAGCATCTACTGAGATGATTTCTTTGCCTCTGACCTTGCCATTTACTTGAATTATTAATTGAAAATCTTCGACTTTTAGAAAATCGTCATTATATTTTGGCCAGGAATTTTCAAAATTGTATCCATCAGTGCCAGTATATTTTTTCCATAAATAAAGACTTATGTGCGGAGTGATTGGCGACAGCATTTTGAGTGTAAATTGAATAACTTCATCCAAACAAAATACCTCTGCTGAACTTGCATCATTTGATTTAAATGAATCAGGTATTGCATTCAATAACTCCATTATTGAAGCTATTGCTGTATTAAATGAGTTTCGCTCTCCATAATCATTGGTTACTTTTTTTAAAGTTTGATGACTTTTTTGACGAAGTTTAAGCTCAAGTTTTGAAAAATCGGTTGGTGGTTCTTCTAAAAATATTTTTCTATCTGATATCAGAGCCCAAAGTCGTTTTAGAAATCTATATGAGCCTTCAATTGCAGTATCTGACCACTCTAGAGACTGTTCGGGCGGAGATGTAAACATCATATAAAGCCTAATGGTATCAGCTCCATATTTATCAATGAACTTTTGTGGATCTACAGTATTTCCTTTTGACTTAGACATTTTAAATCCATCCTTCAATACCATGCCTTGTGTAAGAAGTTTTTTAAAAGGCTCGTCACCTTCCACAAGACCAATATCTCTCATTGCTTTATGGAAAAATCTTGAATACAAAAGATGTAAAATTGCATGTTCAATCCCACCTATGTACAGGTCAACAGGTAGCCAATATTTTGAATCATCATCAAGAGCTTTTTCATCATTATCTGCAGAAGTAAATCTTGCGTAGTACCATGACGAATCTACAAATGTATCAAATGTATCAACTTCACGAGTCTTTCCAGACCCCAAATCAAAAAAATCTCTATTTTGACTTAACGGTTTAGGAGCTTCTCCATCTTTAATTTTTGGTAATTCCACTGGAAGATCCTTTTTTTCTAAAAAAATAGGTTCACCATTATCGAAGACTACAGGTATGGGACATCCCCAAAACCTTTGCCTGCTTACACCCCAGTCTCTTAATCTAAAATTTTCAATGCTTTTTCCTATGGCATTCTTTTCTAAGTAATCATTAATATTTTTAATTGCTTCATCCGATTCTTGTCCGGTAAAAATATCTGAGTGGATAAGTTTACCTTTTATAGGTGATGGCAAATCATCACTTTCAATTACCTGCTTAATTTCAATGTTATATTTTTTAGCAAATTCATAATCTCTTTCATCATGAGCTGGAACACCCATAACCACCCCTGTCCCGTAATCCATAAGGACATAATTTGCAATCCAAACATCAAGATAAATATCGGAGAAGGGATGTCGCACTTTCAAATTTGTTTTAAGTCCCAGCTTATCTGCTTTAGCCAAATCTGCTTCAGCGATTTTTGTTGCATTACATTTTTTTATAAATTCGCTGGTCTCTGTATTATCTTTTGCAAGATTTTGAGCAATTGGATGATTTGGCGAAATAGCTATAAATGTTACGCCATAGATAGTATCAACTCTTGTTGTAAAAGCTGTTAACTCTTCACTATTAAGCAAAGCGAATTTTATTTCTGACCCAAATGACTTGCCAATCCAATTCTTTTGCATTGACTTTACATTCTCCGGCCAGTCTAAGTTTTCAATTGAGGACAACAATTCATCAGCATAATTAGTAATCTTGAGGAACCATTGATCAATTTCTTTAAGTTCAACTGTTGCTCCAGATCTCCAACCTTTACCATCAATTACTTGCTCATTTGCTAAGACAGTTTCATCTACAGGATCCCAGTTAACTAAAGATTTTTTTCTATAAACAAGACCTTTTTTTTGTAATTTAGTAAAAATCTCCTGTTCCCATTTAAAATAATTTGGATCGCAGGTTTTAACCTCTTTTGACCAATCGTAACTAAAGCCTAATCTCTCCAATTGGGATTTCATACTTTGGATATTTTGCTCAGTCCAACTTTTTGGATCAACTTTATTCTGTATTGCTGCATTTTCTGCAGGTAAACCAAATGCATCCCAACCCATCGGTTGCAGTACATTGAAACCTTGCATTCTTTTAAATCTTGAAATTACATCTCCAATTGTATAATTCCTTACATGCCCCATATGCAATTTTCCAGACGGATAAGGAAACATAGATAGACAGTAAAATTTTTCTTTAGTTTTAGATAAGTCGGCTTTATAAGAGTCCTTCTGTTTCCATGATTCCTGAATGAGATTTTCTAATTTTTGGGGATTATATTCTTCTAAACTCATTTTTTTATAAAGGATTCTTCAAGATAATTAATGTTGTGTTTATTCTGACAGAATATCTCATCTTTTAAGAGTTTTTGATGTAAAGAGTGATTAGTGCTTACGCCCTCTACGAAGAATTCATCTAAGGCACTTAACATTCTTTTAATGCATGACCTTCTGGTATTTGCAGTTGTAATTATTTTTGCAAGTAGGGAATCATAGTATGGAGGAACCTTATATCCTGAATAAATGTGAGAATCAAATCTCACCCCAAATCCACCAGGCGGATGCATTTTATTAATAACTCCAGGTGATGGTACAAAAGTTTCAGGATCCTCAGCATTAATCCTGCATTCAATTGCATGACCCCGAACAATAATTTCTTTTTGATCAAGAGTTATTGGCATACCAAGAGCAATTTTTAACTGTGCCTTTACAATATCAAATCCAGTAATCATTTCTGATACAGGATGCTCAACCTGTATTCTTGTATTCATCTCAATGAAATAGAATCTTCCATTCTCATAGAGAAATTCGAGAGTTCCTACACCTGAGTAATCAATATTTTTACATAACCTTAAACATGCTTCTAAAGTTTCAGTCAATGAGTCTTCATCAACATCAAGAGCTGGAGCCTCCTCTAAAATCTTTTGATGCCTTCTTTGCAAGCTACAGTCTCTTGTTCCAAGATGTATAACATTGCCTTTTCCGTCAGCAATGATTTGAACCTCTATATGTCTTGGATTTTTGATAAATTTTTCAAAATACACAGTATCATTTCCAAAAGCATTTTTTGCTTCATGTCTTGTGAGTTGTATAGAGGAAATCAGAGTTGACTCATCGTTTACAACTCTCATTCCTCTTCCACCTCCTCCTGCTGATGCTTTAATCATGATAGGATAACCAACATTATTGGCTATTTTTTTTATATCCTCATCATTATCAGGCATCTGATCCTTGTAGCCCGGTACCGTTGGAATATCTGAATCCTCTGCAAGATCCTTTGCTGTAATTTTATCACCCATTTTTCGTATTACATTTGAAGAGGGCCCTATAAAAATAAAACCACTGGCCTCGCATCTCTCTGAAAAATCAGGATCCTCAGCAAGAAAGCCATATCCTGGATATATTGCATCTGCTCCTGATAACTCAGCAGCTGAAAGAATTGCTGGAATATTTAAGTAGCTTTCAAGTGGATTTTCAGGTCCTACGCAAACAGTTTCATCTGCTAATCTTAAGTGCTTAAGTTCTTTGTCTCCTGAGGAGTGAATTGCAACTGTTTGAAGATCTAGTTCTTTGCATGCCCTTAGAGCCCGCAGAGCAATTTCTCCTCGATTGGCAATTAAAATTTTTTTTGACATTAATCTATGATTATCAGAGATTGATCAAATTCAACTGGCGCGCCGTCCTCAACATTAATCGCGGTAACTTGACCAGTATATTCTGATTTTATTTCATTCATCATTTTCATTGCTTCCACTATACAAACAACATCTCCAGCATTCACATGACTTCCAATATCAATAAAAGGAGGTTTGTCTGGCGCAGGTTTTCTATAAAAAGTTCCTACTATTGGTGATTTTATAGATGAGCCTGAGCTATTTTCATCAGCATCATTATTTACAGATAATATATCCACTTTGGTGGATTCAATAGGCGCTGATTGAACCTCTATGGGTTTCGTGCTTCCTCTGGAAATCCTAACTGAATCCTCACCTTCTTGAATTTCAATTTCATTTAGATCAGATTCTTGAAGCATTTCAATTAATTTCTTAATCTTTCGAATATCCATTATTTTTTTCCCTGACAACTCTTAATAATGTGACTCAATGCAAGTTCATACCCCTGTGTTCCAAGTCCACAAATAACGCCACTCGCAATATCTGAAAAAAAAGATTTATGTCTAAACTCTTCTCTTGCAAAAATATTGGATATATGAACTTCGTAAAATGGAACTCCGATACCAAGCAAACAATCCCGAATTGCAATACTTGTATGAGTTAAAGCTCCCGGATTTATAATAATATAATCTATTTGATCAATTGACTCTTGAAGCTTAGTAACAATTTCATGCTCTGCGTTACTCTGAAAAGCTTCAATCTTAATATCATTTGAATTTGCTATATCGAGTAAACCTTGATTAATTTCTTCCATTGTAGTTGAACCATAAACGTCAGGTTCTCTTAAACCAAGTAGATTTAAATTTGGACCATGTATGACTAGTATTTTCATTTTAAAAGATTTTATAGTGTTTTTTTATGAAATTAAACGAATTTAAAGACTTTTTATTATTTTTGGATAGCAATATTTACCTTCAGCACATCCCTGATAACCTATCTTTATGTTGCTAAACAAACTTTTATCATTACTTAAAAGCTCAGCATCAACCTTTAAAAAGTCTTTTAAAATAAGAGTTTCTCCAAAAAATTCATCGAATACTCTTAATTCATTTTTTGTTATGAACCTGTGCTTTAGCAATTTATTACCATCTTGAATTAAAATTGATTTTTTATAAAGGTAATAACCTGGCTTAATTTCCCATGAAGCAATAATTCTGTTTTCTTTTACTTCTGTATTAAATATAAACGCATCATTAACACTTAGTAAATCTGTTTCTTCAGATAGTAGATTACTAAATATAAATCCGGATAGAAAAACAAACGAGTATAATAATTTTTTTGATTTCATAGATGCATTATAAAAAAAGATAAAGTGATTATAAAAATATTTTTAAAGATTTTTTTTGCTCTTCCAACTTGGCTTTTAAAATGTCTTACGTTGCAGAAGAAAATTATTGTTAATAATCAAATACTAGATTATCAAACACAAATATTTCTTGGCCTCCTTTCATTGCAAAATAATTCATTTGAGGATCCGCATTCTCATGATTCAATAGAAGACTTAAGAGAAAAGGTTGAAAATGGTAGATCTGATTTGCCACTGAATGCAAAACCTAGTGAGCATGTTAAAACCATTGATCATTGCATTGAAAAAGATTGGGGTAGTCTGATGATCAGGGAATACATTCCCAAGAAATTAGAAACTAATAAGATAATTTTATATTTTCATGGAGGAGGATATGTTGTTTCAAGTGTTAATACCCATGATGCATGGGTTAAATTGCTTTCATCTAATTTGAAGGCAAGGGTTTTTTCCCTAGAATACAGATTGGCACCGGAAAATAAATTCCCATTAGCTCAAGAGGACGCTAATTCTGCTATTGAATGGATCTCTAAAGAAAAAAACATACCTATTTCCGAAATTAGTTTATGCGGAGATAGTGCTGGAGGACACTTAGCGGCTTCTTTATCAACATTTAGATCTCTCAATAATTTTGAGCTTCCTCATTCTCAATGTTTAATATATCCAATGACAGATCCCTTATGTAATTCAAAATCACAAGTCGAATTTAGCAAAGGCTTTTTTTTAGGTCAGAATTTTATGATTTGGTTTTGGAAGCAGCTTATGGCATCAGATAATAATAATGCTGATCCAGCTTTTAACTTAACTATTGATCCAGATGTTGCATTGCCAAAGACATTGATCATAACAGTAGGATTTGATCCTCTGTGTGATGAGGGCGAAGCTTATGCAAGGCAGATTAATAACTCAGGAAATTATGTGGAACAAATTCATTATCCTCACCTTATTCATGGTTTTGTTAATCTAACCGCTTTGAACTCAGCAAAAATTGCTGCGCTAGATATTATAAAATCCTATAAAAATTTTTTTAAATGACTCCCTTACTTAAAATTTCAAATTTGTACGTAAATTTTCAAGTTAGAAAAAGTAAATTTTCTGCAGTGAAGAACTTTAATTTAATGATTGAAAAAAATCAGATTGTGGGCTTAGTTGGAGAATCTGGGTCTGGCAAATCAGTCACAGCAATGTCAATTATGCGCTTGCTTCAAGAGCCAAAAGCATCATATGGAGAGAAATCATCAATTGAATTTGATGGTGAGGAAATACTTAGCGCTAATAAAAAATCTTTAAGAAAGATTAGAGGGAATAAGATTTCAATGATTTTTCAAGAACCAATGACTTCACTTAATCCATATCATAAAGTTGGAGATCAAATTGTAGAATCTATTCTATTGCATAAAAAAAAACATAAGTATGATGCTATTTTAGAAGCAAAAAATTTAATGGGTTTGGTTGAGATCCCAGATGTTGATAGAAGGTTCGACTCATATCCACATGAGCTTTCTGGTGGTCAGCGGCAGAGAATTATGATTGCCATGGCCCTTGCAAATAAACCTAAATTACTAATTGCTGATGAACCAACAACTGCACTTGATGTAACAATCCAGGCTCAAATATTAGACTTAATGATCAAGTTAAAAAATGAAATAGGAATGTCAATATTATTCATCACTCATGATTTAGGATTAATTCAAAAATTTTCTGAGACTATTACAGTAATGCAAGATGGAGAGGTTGTGGAGCAGGGAGATACAAAGACTGTTTTTTCAAGTCCGCAACATGCCTATACAAAAAAACTTATTGATTCAGAACCGGAGGCAAAAAAAGAGACATTAACTGAAAAAAAATCATTTATTGATGTTAAGGATCTGAATATTTTTTATCCCTTACCAAACAAAAATTTTTTTAAGAAAGAATTCTTTCATGCTGTTAAAGATGTAAATTTTTCTATACCAAGACAATCAACAATTGGATTAGTTGGCGAGTCTGGATCTGGTAAATCAACACTTGGGAAAGCTTTGGCAGGATTGATTGATTTCAAAGGTTCAGTTCTTTTTGAAGGCCGGAATATCAGTCAATTAAATTCAAGAGAATCAAAAATAATCAAAAAAGATATTCAAATTGTATTTCAAGATCCATATGGATCTCTTTCACCAAGAATGACAATAGGAGAGATAGTTGGCGAAGGCCTTGACGTTCACTTTAACCTTAAAAAAAATCAAAAAGACATACGTATTGCTGAATCTTTGAAGTCAGTTGAGATTAATCCAGACGATAGATTTAAATATCCTCATGAATTTTCAGGTGGACAAAGGCAAAGAATTGCAATTGCCAGGTCTTTAATACTAAATCCATCATTTATGATTTTAGATGAGCCTACTTCTGCACTAGATAGATCAATTCAAATGCAGATTATTGAGCTTTTAAAGAATATTCAAACAGACTTTAAGTTGACTTACTTGTTTATTAGCCATGACTTGAAGGTTGTTCAATCAATGTCTGATTACATATTTGTCATGCAAAACGGATATATTGTTGAGTCTGGACCAGCAAAACAAGTTTTCTCAAACCCAGAAGAAGTCTATACTGATAAACTTCTTAACGCAGCATTGCGTTATTCAACTGTTTAATTATGTCGAATAGAAAACATTCAAAGAATTTAGTAGACGGACCCTTTCAGGCCGCGTCTCGATCAATGCTAAGAGGTGTTGGTTTTGAAACAGCTGATTTCTCAAAACCATTAGTTGGCATTGCTTCGACTTGGTCAAAAGTCACACCCTGTAATATGCACATTAATGAGTTAGCTGATCTCGTTGAAAGGTCAATAGATGCGTCGGGATGCAAAGGAGTTCTTTTTAATACTATTACTGTATCTGATGGGATATCTATGGGTACACAAGGTATGAAATTTTCATTAGTTTCCAGGGAAGTTATTGCAGATTCAATTGAAACTGTTGTTGGATGCCTTGGTTATGATGGGGTTATTGCAATCGGCGGGTGTGATAAGAATATGCCTGGAGCACTTATGGGATTAGCAAGACTTGATAGACCCTCAATTTTCATCTATGGAGGATCCATCCGACCAAGTTCTATAAATACAGATTACGTAACAGTTTCCGAAAAAGTTGGCGAATATGCAAAAGGAGATATAACCGAGGATGAGCTAATAGCTTTTGAAGAAGTTTCAGTGGTTGGACCAGGGTCTTGTGGAGGTATGTATACAGCAAACACCATGGCATCAAGCATTGAAGCATTGGGGATGAGTTTGCCAGGAAGCAGCAGTCAGGATGCAGTGTCTGATGACAAAAAAGTAGATTGTCAGAATGCTGGGGAGGCAATAAAACGTTTACTTGATCTTGACTTAAAACCAAGTGATATCATGACAAAAAAAGCTTTTGAGAATTCTATAGCAGTCGTAATTGCGCTCGGAGGATCAACAAATGCTGTTTTGCATCTCATAGCAATTGCTCATTGCATAGGCGTTGACTTAGACCTAGATGATTTTACAAGGATTGGAAAAGTAACTCCTGTATTAGCAGACATTAAACCTTTTGGTGATCACTTTATGTCTCAATTAAATGAAATAGGTGGAATTACTCCAATGATGAAAACTATGCTTGATAATAATCTTTTGCATGGAGATTGTATGACCGTAACTGGTAAAACATTAGAAGAAAATCTCAAGGATTTAGATCCTTATCCTAGCAATCAAAAGATTATTATGCCGTTGAATAATCCTGTAAAGGATTCAAGTCATCTAAGGGTGCTTTACGGAAATTTAGCTCCAGAAGGAGCTGTAGCAAAAATTACTGGCAAAGAAGGGACTGTCTTCACTGGGAATGCTAGAGTCTTTAATTCTGAGGAAGAGGGAATGACAGCAATTCTTGATAAGAAGATTAAAGATGGAGATGTTGTTGTTATAAGATTTGAGGGTCCTCAAGGTGGTCCGGGCATGAGAGAAATGCTTAAGCCAACATCTGCAATCATGGGACAGGGTTTGGGAGATAGAGTTGCTTTTATTACTGATGGAAGATTTTCAGGTGGTACTCATGGTTTTGTAGTTGGTCATATAAGTCCTGAGGCAGAATTAGGTGGACCTATTGCTCTAATAGAAGATGGAGACGAGATTACCATTGACGCAAATAATGATATTTTAGAACTCAATATTTCTGAAAATGAAATGAAAAAAAGAGCAGATTTATGGAAAAATCCTAATTCGTCCCCAAAAAGTGGTGTATTAGCAAAATATAAAAAGACTGTTCAATCAGCTTCTAAAGGCGCTATTACTGATTAACTTAAATGATAAAAAGAACATATCCTCATACAAGATTGCGCAGAACTCGCGCAAAAAATTTTTTAAGAGACTTAACTGCTGAGAATAATTTAAACACTGACGATCTAATACAACCACTTTTTATAGCCGATCAATCTGAAGATAAAATTGAAATACCATCTATGCCAGGGATACATAGGCATAATTTAGATTCTTTGTACTTCGAGGTAGAAGCACTAACCCAAGTAGGAATTAAATCAATTGCCATTTTCCCCGCAATTGATAAAGGCAAAAAAGATAAAGATGGATCATACGCATTAGATGAAGGCAATATAGTATGTTTAGCATTAACTGGATTAGCAGAAAGATTTCCAGATATTATTAAAATTGCAGATGTTGCACTTGATCCATATACAGATCATGGGCACGACGGACTTTTGATGAATGGAAGGGTCGAGAATGATGAAACTGTTAAATTACTGCAAGATCAAGCTTTGCTGTTAGCGCAATCTGGCGCTGATATTATTGCTCCATCAGATATGATGGATGGAAGAATAAAGACTATTAGGGATACCTTAGAATCGAATAAATTTTTTGATACGATTATCTTATCTTATGCTGCCAAATATGCTTCTAGTTTTTATGGTCCATTCAGAGAGGCCGTTGGATCAGCTGCAAATCTTGGTAAGGCTTCGAAGAAAACATATCAAATGAATTTTGCAAATCTCGATGAGGCTCTTCATGAAGTAGGGATGGATATAGAAGAAGGAGCTGATATAGTAATGGTTAAACCTGGAACTGCTTATCTTGATGTTGTGCATTCAATTAAATCCAAATTTCAGGTCCCAACTTTTGTTTATCAAGTTAGCGGAGAATATTCAATGCTTCAATTGAGCATTGAGAAGGGGTGGCTTGATAAAGATGTTATGCTAGAATCTTTAATGTGCTGTAAAAGAGCTGGTGCAAATGCCATTCTCAGCTATGCAGCAAAACAAATAGCGGTGGAGCTTAATTCATGAGTGAAAATGTCAAAGAGCTTTCTTCTGAAAATTTTAATCAAGAGGTTATCGACTCTGAGCAACCAGTTTTAGTTGATTTTTGGGCTGAATGGTGTGGACCATGTAAACAACTAGCACCAACTGTGGAAGAAGTTGCTAATGCAATGGTTGGCTCAGTTAAGGTTTGTAAAATGGATGTTGATTCTAATCAAGAATTAGCTGTTCAATATGGTGTTAGGTCAATTCCAACTCTAATAATATTTAAAAATGGTGAAGTATCATCTACACAAATAGGGGCGATCAGCAAGCAACAATTGGAGGAATTTATAGCAGCAGAAATTTAAAACTTTGCATCTTGCGGGAAAACGAATTATCATTTCCTCTCTTAGCTTAATAGCTACCCATCAAATCAACACTTAATTCCAAAAAACCAGAGAAATTTATGAACTTAACTGAAATGAAAGCCAAACCAATCAATGAGTTGGTTGAAATTGCCGAGAATCTTGGTATTGAAGATGTAGGAAGATTAAAAAAACAAGAAATCATATTTCGCATTTTCAAAAAACAAGCCAAAGAGGGCGTTGATATTTATGGTGGAGGCGTGCTGGAAATATTAAACGATGGATTTGGATTTTTAAGATCTCCTGAGGGTTCCTATTGCTCTGGTCCTGATGATATTTACGTATCTCCAAGTCAGGTCAGAAAATTTAGCCTTAGGAAAGGCGATGAAATTCATGGAAAAATAAGACCTCCAAAAGATAGTGAGAGATACTTTGCTTTAGTCTATGTTGATACGATAAACAAAGAGGCCCCTGAGAAAACAAAGAAAAAAATTCTCTTTGAGAATCTTACTCCACTTTTTCCAACTGCTCGTTTAACGCTTGAGCAAGGCAGTGGTTCAGCCGAAGATCTCTCATCACGAATTATTGACTTAGCATCTCCCATCGGTAAAGGCCAGCGCGGATTGATTGTTTCGCCACCAAAGGCAGGTAAAACATTAATGCTACAGAGTATTGCCCATTCAATCACCAAGAATAATCCTGAAGTTGAGTTAATTGTTTTGTTGATTGACGAGCGTCCAGAGGAAGTTACAGATATGTCGAGAACTGTGAGAGGAGAGGTTGTTGCAAGTACATTCGATGAACCACCAACTCGACATGTTCAAGTTGCAGATATGGTTATAGAGAAAGCAAAAAGACTTGTTGAGCATAAAAAAGATGTTGTAATTTTACTAGATTCTATTACAAGGTTAGGCAGAGCTTACAATTCCGTTCAACCTGCTTCAGGAAAAATTCTCTCAGGAGGAGTTGATTCAAATGCCCTTGAGAGACCAAAAAGATTTTTCGGCGCAGCAAGAAATCTTGAGGAGGGCGGAAGTCTCACAATTATAGCGACTGCTTTAGTTGAAACTGGTTCAAAAATGGATGAAGTAATTTATGAGGAGTTCAAAGGCACTGGGAATATGGAAATTCACCTCGAGAGAAAAATTGCAGAAAAAAGAATTTATCCTGCAATTAACATAAGACGTTCAGGGACCAGAAGAGAAGACCTTCTTACAAGTCCAGAAGAATTACAAAGAATGTTTATTTTAAGAAAAATTCTTGATGATATGGAAGATTCTCAAGCAATTGAATTTTTGATAGAAAGGCTTAAGTCTGCAAAAACAAATGATGAATTCTTTAGTGCCATGAAGAGTGGCAATGGCAATGGTAAGAAGAAATAATTAATTTAATTACTCATTTTTGAAGCAGCATTTAGGATATCCTTGTCGAGTGGTGACTTTGCTAAGACGCAATCCTTAAAACTATAATTTGATGCTAATTTTCGAATTCTCTCTGATGCGCAAATTAAAATGATTTTTTCCATTTCACAGGCTTTAACATTTTTTACTAAAATCTCTAAGCTTTGATTGGTGTAGATTAAAATTATTGATTCATCTAATTCTTTTATCTTTCCAAAATCTATATTTTTCTTATCCTGAGATTCGTAACATGGAAATACATCAATATCTGCATTAGTTATTGAAAGAAGTTGAGGAGCTTTATGACCGCAAAAAACTATGCATTTCCTATAATCTTTTTTTGCTATCAACTTTGAAATTCCCTCAGAGTTATAAGTTTGTGGAACAACTGAGGAGATGCCTAACTCATTTAAGCACTTTTGAGTTGCTAATCCGATAGAGATTATAGGAATATGATTTACATTCGCATACTTTTCCTGAAAATATTTTACGCCATATTTTACAGCGGACTGACTGGTAAAAATCAAAGCATCATAATTACTTAATTTATCTAACAAGATTTTTGCAGAGGCAGGAGGCTCTAATTCCTTAATCTTGGTAAAAGGTACATGTATAAAATCACATTTAAGCTCATTGAGTAAATTATTAGTTTTATTACTAATTTCTGTCGGCCTGGTATTAACAATCATTTATTTTTGAATTAGTGTTTTTGCGCCATTACTTATAAGTTTTTCAATGAAACCTTCCAAAGCTTCAATTTTATTATCCAATTTAAATATTTCTTTTTGATCGTAAACTTTAGTTCCATTTTGATTCGAGACCCTTACTTTTAGTTCAACATCTTGATCATTAATTTTACAAAGTGCAGAAATTGGTGATAAACAATTACCCTGAAGAGCTGCAACAACTGTTCTTTCAATTTCTGTGGCTTGAAAAGTTAAATTATCGTTTATTGATTGAAGTAAATTATTTATTTCTGCTTCCAGATTTTCTTCAATAACTTCGATACCAATTGCTCCTTGAGCAGCCGCAGGCAGCATTTCTTCCTGCGAAAATATATAAATATTTGAATGTGCAATTTTTAACCTATTCAGAGCAGCTTTTGCAACTATCAAACCATCTAAATTTTCTGAAGTCATTTTATCAATTCTTGTTTGAATATTTCCTCTTATGGGTACTATGTTGAAACCTGAGTTTATTCCAAGCAATTGCGCTTTTCTTCTAGGCCCTGAGGTAGCAATTTTTAGCTTTTTTGATAAATCACTTATGTTTAATTTATCTCTTAACAGTAAAACGTCTTCCACTTCTTCTCGCGGAAGTGTTGCTGCAATCGTAAATTTTTTATCAAGGGATGCTGGCACATCTTTTAAACTGTGTATTGCAATATCTGCAATGTCATTATCTAAAGCTTGCTCAAGCTTAGAAACAAATAATCCTTTGCCTCCAATCATATGCAAAGGTGTATCAGTTAAATCTCCATCAGACTCTATTTTAATAACCTCACAAGCACATGTTGGATAATGATGATGTATTTTTTTAATCACTTCTTTAGTTTGAAGCATTGCAAGGGGAGAGAATCTGGTTGCTATTCTTATTTTCATTGTAAGATCATGAGCCTAACATCCCCAATAATCTTATGCTTAAGGATCTTTCGAGAGTCACTCAATTTAAGCTTTGCGTGTTTATTGGTTTCTAAAAATATTTTTCCTCCATCATTGATGATTTTACTTTCATAGATTTTGCTTAAAAGATCCGTATATTTAACTTTATCAAATGGAGGATCAAGAAAAATATAATCAAATGCCCTTTTATTTGTCTTTAACCACCTAAAGGCATCATTGTGAATTATTTCAATATTATTTTTATGACCAAGACGATTAATATTTTTTAATATATTTAAGTGCAAGACTTTTTCTTTTTCTACAAATGTTACATGTTTAGCACCTCTAGATAGGGCCTCAAGGCCTAGTCCACCGGTACCCGCAAATAAGTCTAAGCAAGATTTATTTTCTATTTCGAATTGGAGCCAACTAAATAAAGTCTCTTTTGCTCTATCACTGGTTGGTCTTAGATCAGGAGAAGCTCTAAAAACTATTCGATAGCTCTTGTTTCTGCCTCCAATTATTCTTATGCTTGACGTATTCAATTTTTAAATTTTAAAAGATTACAAATTATAACGCTAATGACTAAAGAACAATTTTTAATTGCAATGAGATCTTTGGCCGCATCTGTTAGTGTAATTTCTGCAAGAGATGCTTTTGGAGAAACATATGCTATGACGGCATCTTCAGTAACTTCTCTATCGATTGATCCACCGGCAATTTTAGTTTGTGTGAATAAAGACGCCAGCATCCACGACACTCTTGTAAAAGATGTATCTCTATGCATCAATATTTTACAAAAGAGTCAGCAAGAAATATCTAATTTATGTAGCTCAAGAGACTTAGAGTCACAAAGGTTTGAAAATGATTTGTGGGATTTAAGTGATACTCCATTCTTAAAAGATGCTCAAGCAAATATTTTTTGCAAGATTGATCAGACGCATCCATATCACTCTCATACCATTGTTTTAGCCAAAGCTCTAAAAGCCCAAAGTTTAGGGAAATTCAACACCTTGATGTATGGTGATGGGAGATATTTAAGTTAAATGAGATATTTTTTTATATTATTTTTTTCAATTTCATTAAATGCTATTGAATTAACGCCCAGTCCAATAGATGCCTCAGTCTATTTCATATCCCCTAATAATGAGGAATCAATAAATGACAAAGTTACAGTTAAGTTTGGCCTTAAAAATTTTGGCGTCGCACCAGCCGGAATTCAAATTCAAAATACAGGCCATCATCATTTAATTATAGACGCTGATTTGCCACCTTTTAATATGCCAATTCCTGCTGATGAAAATCATATACATTTTGGCAAAGGTCAAACAGAGGTTGAGCTGGAACTATCAAAGGGGGAGCACACAATGCAACTTCTTTTGGGTGACTTTAGGCACATACCTCATGATCCTCCAATTTACTCAAAAAAAATTAAAATTTTTATAGACTAAAAGTCTACTGCCTCTTTTAGGAAAGCTTTAAGGTCATTTCTTGTATTAATCATTGCTTCTGCAGCATCTGATTCTTTTGCTGAATTTGTTTTAAGGTCTAATATACCTATAAGACCATGCATCATTGCCCAATACTTCATACATTTTCGGCTCAGTTGACTTTGATCTATTCCTGGATAAATTTTCATAAGAATTTTTACTAGCACATCAAATGCACCGCCAGCAGATTCAAGCAGCTCAGGAAAATCTGCTTTTTGAATAGAAGGACTATGCATCAGATCATAGATATTTCGTTTCTCAAGACCAAATTCTAGATATGCGAGGCCCATTTCTAAGAACTGATCCTCTAAAGATAGAGCGTTATTTTTTTTCTTTAAAGCTTCACTCAATCTTTTAGTCAATTCATTGAACCCGCGTGTTGATACCTCTGCAAGAAGACTCTCTTTGGTTTTAAAGTGTCTATATGGAGCAGTTTGAGAAACATTTGCTTCCTTTGCAATTGATCTCAGGCTCATCTGATCATGACCATCGAGCTCACAAATTTTGCACGCGCTTGTAATAAGCTCCTCTTTTAAATTTCCGTGATGATATGTCATAAGTATTTATGTTGACAGTGAAAACATCATATATATACTATGTTTACGCTGTTAACATTATAAGCTTATCACAATAATTTTTATGAATAAATTTTTATTAACTTTGGGTCTTTTTCTTATAACGATAAGTTCATTATCTGCCAATGGCTCATTAGAGATTACAACTCTAGAAATACAAAAAACATACAATATCTCTCAAAGATTTCCAGGCAAGATTCTCCCTCTTAATTATTCTAAATTAGCTTTTGAAGTTGCTGGAAAAATTGATGAAGTAAAAGTTGATATAGGTGATGCTGTTCAAAAAGGCGACATTTTAGCTTTTTTAGATCCATCAGAAATGCAGGCTAGCCTAAATCAGGCACTTGCAAGATATGACCTAGCAGATCAAGCTCTAAAGAGATTTACAGACTTAAAAGAGAAAGGTTTTATTTCCAATCAAGAACTTGACCGCGCTAGTTCTGATTTTTTAATTGCAAAGGCTCAAGTTGATTTCTATTCTGTAAAGTTGGAGCAAACTAAAATTCGTGCTCCATTTAATGGCTTCATTCAAAATAGATTCTTTGATCCTGGAACAGTTACTAGCCCTGGAATAGCAATTTTAGAAGTAATTGATTCAACGAGTGTTGAAGCACATGTATCTGTACCAAGTGGCGTCATAGATGGCCTTATTATTGGACAGGAATACAATTTTATTATTAATGAAAAAATACATTCTGCTCAATTTAAAAGATTTACTCAAATGAGTAGTCAAGGAAGTGATAATAGATTGTGTATCTTTGAATTTAGTACCTTTATTAACCCCGGATCTATTTCATTTCTGCAATTGATGCAAACTAAAGAAAAAACAGGTGCATGGGTACCACTTAAATCTCTTTCTCAAGGAACACAAGGTCTTTGGAATGTTTATACAGTTTCTACGGATCAAAAAAATCAATATCAAGTATCCAAAGAAATTGTTGAATTAATTCATGTTGAAGGAAATAACGCTTATATTTCTGGCACCATTAACACCGGTGATATGGTTGTTAGCGGAGGAGCAGAACAAGTCATAGATAGTGAGATTTTAAGAGTAAATTAAGCTATGTTTTTTTTAAAGATTTTATTTACACAACCTAGAGTTTTTGCACTACTACTAATTTTTATATTTTTATCTGGTGTATTTGCTCTTAACACAGTCCCTCGACAAGAAAATCCTGAGTTAGCTCAGCGCTGGTCGACAGTTCAGACAATTTATCCTGGTGCATCACCAACAAGAATTGAAACACAAATTCTTGAGCCAATGGAGGCAAAACTCCGAGAAGTTTATGAGCTTAATGAAATTATTTCATTTGCCTCTCAAGGTTTTGGTACAACTGTTCTGGAGATAAAAGATAATGTTTCTCCAGCATTAATTGAGCAAGTGTGGTCTGAAGTTCAAGATAAATTAGATCAATCATTATTTGATTTACCTGCTGGACTGAAGCCACAGTTAATTAGAAGTAGCGGACCTCCAACTACATTGTTGTATGCGCTCACATGGAATGGTGATGGCGAACCACCACTTATTCTTTTATCACGAATAGCTGAGGATCTTCGTCAAAGCATGGCATATATGGCAGGATCAGATAGGAGTGCTGTTTTTGGCTCTGCAGATGAGGAAGTTTTAGTTGAAGTTGATAATGCAAAGTTATCAGCTCTTGGGCTCACCTTTCAAGAAGTAGCAAAGGTTCTCACCTCACTTGATACAAAAAAACCTATTGGGCAAATATCAAAAAATGGTCAAGAATTTCTTGTAAAGTCTCAAGAAAATCTTACTAACTTATCCGAGGTATCTAATTTACCTATTAAAGTTTTCAATGAATATGAAATTATTCGGCTTGGTGATATAGCAAGCTTATCAAAAAATCCTAGAGATCCACCCGAAGAACTTGTTGTATTTAATGGAGAGAAGGCTGTTCTTGTTGAAATAAGGGGTGCATTTTCCTTGAGAGTTGATCTTTATGTGGAAAGCATTGAGTTATTAGTAGAAGATTTTAGAAAGCAGCTTCCTCCTGAAATCAAATTAGAAAAAATTTACGACGAATCATATTATTTTAAACAAAAATTTAATAATTTGTATGGAAGCATAATTTTCGCGACCCTAATTGTTATTGGAATAAGTTATTTTTTGTTAGGCTTTAAATCAGCTTTGATCGTTGGATCAATCATTCCTCTTACAATTTTTTTAGTTTTATTTGGATGTAAATTATTAGGTTTGCCACTGCATCAAACCTCAATGACAGGGATAATTATTGCTCTGGGATTGTTAATAGATAACGCAATTATTGTAGTTGAAGACTTTAAATACAGACGAAGTTTAGGTCACTCTCGGGAATTAGCATCATACGAAACATTTAGCCATTTATGGATTCCACTTTCTGCTGCAACCGCAACAACTGCTTTGTCCTTTTTCCCAATTGCAGCAGGCCAAGGGCCAAGCGCAGAATTTGTTGGCGGCATGGCTAAAACTGTTATTTTATCTGTTACTGCGTCTTTGTTTCTCGCGCTATATGTTGTTCCACTCCTTCTAAACTATATTAATAAAATTAAGCTCTTTGATAAGGAAATTTTTTCTGGAAGTGGATATTCAAATCAAAAGCTTCTAAAAAGATATAGAGATCTTCTTACATGGTCATATGCCGTTCCCAGGAGAGGAATAATGATTGCAATGATTTTGCCCATGATAGGCTTTATATCATTTCCATTTTTAAAGGCAGATTTTTTTCCGGCTTTAGACAGGAATATGTTTAAAGTGTCAATTGAGTTACCTCAAAACTCTAATGTAGAGAGCACTGAGAAAGAGGTATTAAAAATTAGAGAGTCTATATTAAAGAGTGGAATTGTTGAAGATGATTTTTGGTTTATAGGCAGAAGATTGCCAAGAATACTTTACAATGTAATAGGCGGCGATTCCGCTCTTGGATCTAATAACCTAGCGCAAGGAGTCTATATAGCCTCATCTTACAGTGAGATGATCAAAAAACTTCCTGCGCTTGCAAAAAGACTTACTTTTGAAAATCCAGATTTAAAAATTATTATCGATAAATTTGATTCAGGTCCACCAGTAGATGCGGCTGTTGAGTATAGTATTGATGGTCCAGACCTTTCTGTTCTTAGAGCTTTGGGCAATAAACTAGAGTTGATAATTAGAGCTGCCCCAGATGTATATTTAACCAACAGTGAACTAAGCGGAGGCGCTGCTAATTTAGAGTTTAAATTTAGTGAATCTGATTTAGCAATGAATTCAATTTCAGGCGAATTTTTTATTAACGAACTCGCAATTGCAAGTGAAGGTATAGAAGTTGGAACTATGCTTGATGGTAATAAAGAAATTCCTATTAAGTTAAGAGGTTCTTCTAATGATTCAATTAGATCTACACAATATTTATCAGTCCCATCAAAAAATGGATTTGATTATTCCTCTAATTATGGAGAATTTGCTGTTACCAATAAGGCTAATTTTGTTTCTAGAGATGCTGGCAAAAGACAAAATCAAGTAGCGGCTTGGATTTGGCCAGGATTACTTCCATCAGATACAGAAAAATTTTTGAAGGATAAGATACAAATATTTAGAGCTGAGCTTCCTCCTGGCTACATTCTTGAGGTAGGCGGAGAAGCAGATGCAAGAGGAAAATCTCAAGCAAACATTTTTTCATCGGCAATATTATTCTTTGTGCTTATTGTTATTGCATTAGTTTCAGCTTTAAACTCATTTAGACAAGCAACCCTTATATTAAGCGTTGCGGGTTGGTGCACAGGTTTAGCTTTCCTAGGATTAACTCTTGGTCAAGCAAATTTTGGTTTCATGGGTCTCGTTGGAGCAATTGGACTTGCTGGACTGTCAATTAATGATTCAATAGTTGTTTTATCTCATATAAAAGAGGCTCATGCTAAATCCCCTATAAATAAAGAGGATTTAGTCGATGTAATCATAAGATCTACTCGTCATGTAATTACAACCTCAGCAACGACCATTGGAGGATTCATGCCCTTATTAATCACAAGTATTTTCTTTGAACCGCTTGCTTGGGCAATGGCAGGTGGTGTTATCGGCTCTACGATTATTGCTGTTTTTTATATTCCAGCTTGCTATGCAATTTCAAATAAGTTGTAAAATCATTTATTAAGTTTTTTAAAATAAAGAAAATGAGAAGAATAATAACTGGACATAATCAAAACGGTAAATCAATCATCACAATTGATGGACCACCTGCATGCTCAATAGGAGAAGAGGTAGGAGGACTATTTGAAATCTGGAATACAGATGGAGCAGTAATTGATTCAACTGATGAAGTCGATAGGGGTGACTCACCAATCATCTTGTCACCCCCCGAAGGCGGAACAAAATTTAGATATTTTCAAATTAATCCTACTCCAGAAGGAGTTCCATGGGATGTTCTTCAAGATTTGGCTGCTGTGGCATTCGATCGCATTGGAGCAGCTCACCATAGGATAGACACCTCTAAGCATCCTGCAATGCACAAGACAGAGACGATTGACTACATAATTTTATTAAAGGGTGATGTCACTCTTTTGTTAGATGAAGAAGAAGTAAGACTTGAGCCATTTGATACTGTGGTTCAAAGAGGTACAAATCATGCATGGATCAATCATGGAGATGAACCGGCTTTATTAATAGCAGTCTTGATTGATAGTGAGATTAAAGACTAAAATTTCTTTATTAAAAGAAATATTTTATTAAAAATGTTTAAAGTAAAGCCAATAGCTGCAGCTCTAGGAGCGGAATTACATGGAGTCGACCTTTGTAATGACTTGCAACCTGAGGTCTATGCTGAAATCAGAAAACTGCTTATAAAACACAAAGTTATTTTTTTTCGCGATCAAGATATTACGCCGCAACAACATAAAGCGTTAGCAGAATCATTTGGCCCAGTTCAAACACATCCCGCCTATGACACAGTTGAAGGCTTTCCAGAAATTACAATTCTTGAGAGCACGGCAGAAAAACCAAGTAAAATCGAGGTGTGGCATTCGGACATGACATTCCGTCAACATCCACCATTGGGTTCAGTTTTAAGATCAAAAATTTGCCCTCCAAAGGGAGGGGATACAATGTGGGCTAGCATGTCAGCAGCTTATGATGGTTTATCTAAGGGAATGCAAAAATTTCTTTCAAATCTTAACGCTGAGCATGATTTTAGTTATGGCTTTAAGGAAAGTTTGGCAGAGCCTGGTGGGAAAGAGCGCTTGGCTGAAGCTGTCAAAGATAATCCTCCAGTTCAACATCCTGTTATAAGAGTGCACCCCGAAAGCAAACAAAAAGTTATTTTTGTAAATGCTTTATTTACAACAAAAATAATCGGCCTGCCTCCTAAAGAAAGCTCAGCAATTTTAGATTTTCTATATGATCACTCAATTACTGCCGAATATACCTGTCGTTTCAATTGGGAGCCAAATTCTATTGCTATTTGGGATAACAGAAGCACTCAACACAAACCCATTAATGATTATTTTCCTGCGCACCGTTTATTAGAGCGAGTGGCAATAGATGGCGATAAACCTTTTTAATTAATTTTTTAAAAATTCTATTAGGACTTTTACAACTGCCAATTCATCTGTTTTATCAAATAATGTTTTACAAGCACTTAAATATTTCGCATCTCCAATCTGATTTTTTCTAAATTCATATATTAATTTTGCAAAGTCTTTCTTTAATTCAATATGTCCTTGCGTACAAAGGATATGATCATCAATGACAAACATCCCATTTGGACAAATCGGTGATCCTGCAATTAATTTTGCATTTTCAGGCAATTTTATAACTTCATCTTGATGGCTGAAAACCAGATTAAACTCACCATCTTCAAAATCAAAATCAAACTCTTGTTTAAATAAAGATATTGAATCTACTCCAACATGCCAACCCTTTGGGGAATTCTTTACAGAGCCTCCTAGAGCCTCCGCTATTATCTGATGGCCGAAACAAATGCCTATCAACTTTGTTTTGTTTTGATGAAGAGTTTGAACGAATTTTTTTAGTTTATTTATCCAATTTTTCTCTTCGTATGCGCTAGCTTTGCTACCGGTAATTAAGTATCCATCACAATCATTTATTTTTTTTGGATAATGATCAAACTGCACTTCATATGTTTCAAACTGAATGGTTGGATCTATTGCCCAAAAAATTTTTGAAAACATTTCTGGATACTGACCAAATGCTGATGCACCCGGAAGTTCTACAGTATCAGAATTGAGAATTCCTATTTTCATGTAATATAAATTTGTTAATGTAGTATATTCAATTTATGAAACCTAACAGACTTATTTTTTGTCTCTTTTTTTTAATTTCAACACCCTTATCAGCAGATGGAATTGATGCCTCAATTAATGCCGTCATTCAACCGATAACAAACATTTTATCTAGTTTTATTTTTTATGAATATACGATTTTTAATACTCCAATGCCTTTGATAGTTATATGGTTGATTGGAGGAGCAATTTTTTTTACTTTTTACTTTAATTTTTTAAATTTACGGGGATTTAAACATGCATTTCAATTATTAAGAGGAGATTACACTAAGTCAGGAAATGAAGGCGAGCTTACTCATTTCCAAGCATTATCTACTGCTGTATCTGGAACGGTTGGTATCGGAAATATTGCTGGAGTAGCAATTGTTATTTCTATAGGGGGTCCCGGAGCTACATTTTGGTTGATTATTGCTGGTTTCTTAGGAATGTCTACAAAATTTGCTGAATGTGTAGCTGGAGTCATGTATAGAAAGGTTAATCCAGACGGAAGTATTTCTGGTGGTCCAATGTATTATCTTGAAGCTGGATTGCATCAAAAAAATTTATCTTGGCTTGCAAGGCCAATGGGATTATTTTATGCAATGGCCATTGTTTTTGGATGTTTGGGTATCGGGAACATGTTTCAATCGAATCAAGCTTTCCAGCAATTTATTTTTATAACAGGGGGGGATTCTAGCTATTTTGTTGACAAGGGTTGGTTATTTGGTTCAATTCTTGCTGGAATAGTTGGACTGGTAATCATCGGTGGAATAAAAAGCATAGCTCGGGTTACCTCAAAGTTAGTCCCATTTATGACACTGACATACGTAATGGGAGCTTTAATTGTGATTTTTATAAACGCAGACAGAGTGCCTTGGGCTTTGTCAGCTATATTTCAAGAAGCATTTGATCCATCAGCCATGAGTGGAGGGATGCTAGGAATTATGATTTTAGGATTTCAAAGAGCAGCATTTTCAAATGAGGCTGGTATTGGATCAGCGGCAATTGCTCATTCGACCGTTCGAACTCAAGAACCAGTTTCTGAAGGCTTTGTAGGATTAATGGAACCTTTTATTGATACCGTTGTGATTTGCACACTTACAGCTTTAGTAATTTTAACTACTGTCTATGATCCAACAATGGCAAATGAAGGAATTCAAGGAATCGCTTTGACTTCAACTGCTTTTAGTAGCACTCTAACTTGGTCCGTTATTCCCCTATCATTTATTGCTTTATTATTTGCATTTTCAACAATATTGTCTTGGTCATACTATGGCTTAAAAGGTTGGACTTATATTATTGGAGAATCCTCAATAGCAGAAAGTATTTTTAAAGTATTTTTTTGTATTTTTATTGCTATTGGTTGCACGGTAAATTTAAGTGCTGTTTTAGATTTTTCAGATGCACTTATCTTTATTGTGGCTTTGCCAAATATCTTAGGTTTGTATGTCTTGGCTCCTGTAATTAAAAAGGAGTTATTAAGTTATCAAAAAAGGTTACAAAGTGGAGAAATTCAAAATTATAGAGAGATAAATGATTAATGGAAATTGCGATCCAAAATTTCTTCCTTTAAAAGAAATTTTTTCTAATGCGATAAAAAGTGGATTTGAGACAGGCGCCTCTATAGCTATTGAACACAAGGGAAAACTTGTTGTAAATCTTTGGGGTGGTTATCAGGATTCAAACAGAACAAAGGAATGGGAGGAAGATACTTTAGTGAATGTTTTTTCTGTTACTAAAGGAGTAACAGCAACATGCGCTGCAAGATTAATTGATCAAGGCAAGCTAAACCCAAATCAATTAGTTAGTTATTATTGGCCGGAATATGACTGTAACGGGAAAGAGACAACTAAGGTTAGTGATTTTTTATGTCATAGGGCTGGTATGTTTGGATTTAAGGGTGGAATTCCATCTGGTTCATTTCAAGATTGGGATAAGTTTGTCAGCCACCTGGAGTCACAAAGTCCATACAGAGAACCAGGTTCGTCGCAAGGCTATCACGCACTTACATATGGTTGGCTGGTTGGAGAAATTATAAAAAGAATTGATGGTCGGAGTGTTGGACAATATTTTCAAGAGGAAATAGCTCAACCATTTGCCCTTGATTTTCATATTGGACTTACAAAAGAAAATTTTAGCAGGTGCGCTGATATGATTATGCAAAAAGATTTTATTAAACTCCCAGGAGGATTCTTAAAATATGTTCCTGATTTTCTTTTACCAAAAATAATTAAAAACTTTAAGAAAGCCTTGAAGACTGGTGACTTCGAACAGGCATTTGAATTTAGAGATGAGGATAGTGATAATTTTCAAAATTCTGAAGACTGGCGAATTGCAGAAATTCCTTCAGCAAACGGCCATGGAACAGCCAAAAGTTTAGCAAAATTATATGGGATTTTAAGTAACGGCTGCAGTAGAAACGGAACTTCAATAATGTCCAAAAATACATTAGAGCTTGCTATTAAACCGCATTCCAATGGTCCTGACTCAGTATTATTTGGTGCAGGTATAAAATTTGGACTTGGATATGAGCTTTCGCAGGGAATCTCTTTTCTTGGAAATATATCACCTATTTTAAATGATAGGATGTTTGGTCATGCTGGGATCGGAGGAGCTGTTGCATTTGGAGATCCAGAAAAAAAATTAGGATACGGATTTATTTGCAATCAACAACATAAACCAAGAGAAATGTATAAAACTAACAATCAGCTAACCAAAGCCTTGTATAAAATAATTTAAAATTTCTAATCTGGTGCTGGAGCATTTCTGGAAAATAAATTCCATGAAGATTTTTTTTGAGGTTCTGAAATAACACCCCCGTTCATCACAATGACTGAATCAATATCTTCCATTAATTCTAAATAACCTAATTGCTTATAGCATTCTCTTGCTATTGTTAAAGCCCTAATTGTCTCTGAAGTATTTGGAATATTTTCGATAACATACTTGGCTCTCCTGAGAGCCGCCACATAAGCTTTCCTCCTGAGGTAGTATTCAGCCACAACTAACTCATTTTTTGCTATCAAAGCCCTTAAATAAATTAGCCTCTGGGAAGCATAAGGAGCATATTGACTTTGAGGAAAACGAGTCAGAAATTCTGAAAGTTCTCCAAAGGCCTGTTTGGCTCCAGAAATATCTCTATCAGAAAGATCTCTTTTAAAAACCCTCGCAAATATTCCTTTATCTCTGGTATAGCTGGAAATTCCTCTCATAAAATAAGCATAATCAATATTAGGATGTCTTGGATTTAAGCGGATAAATTTTTCAGCTGCTTCGTGCGAAGCTTCATCTTCACCGTTCATGTAATATGCATATATCAATTCTGACTGAGCTTGCTCAGCATATCGACCAAATGGATAATTTGTTTCAATTGCTTGTAATGCCTCAATAGCTGAAAAGTAATTATTTGCTTTCATCCTTCGTTGAGCAAGATCGTAATAAATCTTTTCAGGTTGCTCCATAACTGGACCATCCGAGCTGCATGATGAAATAAAAATGAACTGTGTTATCAAAGCAAGTAATGTTAATTTTTGAAGATTTTTTATTTTGTATTTCACTGGTAAAGTATTTTACATTTATTAAAGCGTTTGGGTTAATTCATTTAGATTAGATTGTAAGATAGTAAAAAAGTTTTCAAATGCCTTAAATGATTCATAAGAATATTAATGAAAAGCAAAATAATTTTCGCTTAGATCAAGCTGCAACTTTGTTGTTTGAGGATTTTTCCCGCAGCCAAATTCAAAAATGGATTTTGCAAGGTAATCTTTTGGTGAATGGCGAACATCTTAAAGCTAAAGAAAAAGTTCATATAGGGGATGAGCTTGCACTAGATCCAGTCTTCGAGAGAAAAGTATCATGGGACGGAGAGGACATTCCTTTGGATATTTTATATGAGGAGGAAGATTTTCTTATTATTAACAAAACGTCTGGAATGGTAATGCATCCTGGCGCAGGATACCATAATGGAACCTTAGCAAACTCACTTGCCTTTCATTTTCCAAACTTGAGAGTTCTTCCAAGATGTGGAATTGTTCATAGGTTAGATAAAGATACGTCCGGAGTGTTAGTTATTGCTAAAAATGAAAAATTTAGAAATTTTTTTGTTTATAAATTGCAAGAAAGAGAAGTCTATAAACAGTACGAAGCATTAGTTGTAGGAAAAGTAATTGGAAGTTTTTCTATAGATCATTCCATCGAAAGAGACCCAAGAAACAGAATACGCATGCGAGTTGGGAAAAATGGAAGAGATGCTTTGTCTCATGTTTCATTAATCAATTCTTATGGGGGTTATTCTCATGTTTCAATTGAAATCGAGACTGGTAGAACTCATCAAATTAGAGTGCACCTAAGTCATCAAAAACTCCCAATCATTGGAGACACTTTATATAATCCAAGAAATCTTATTGCGAAAGGAACCTCAAAAAAATTAATCAATTCTATCCAAAACTTTTCACGTCAAGCCTTACATGCCTCTACCATAAGATTTCCATGTTTAAATAAAAATGATACTTTTGAATTTAAGGCAGATCTTCCCCAAGATATAAAATCATTAATTCAATTAATGAAATAGCCTGAAAGTCTCTATAAATAGGGAATAAACTTGTTTTTAATCATAATTAATGTATAAAACTATCTACTTTTTTGTAAATAATTTAAATTCATGAAACTTTCTGGCGGCGATCTGTTACTTCGAGCTCTTAAAGAGGAGGGAGTTAAGTTTATATTTGGCTATCCAGGTGGTGCTGCCTTGCATATTTATGATTCTATATTTAAACAAAAAGCTTGTGATCATATTTTAGTTCGTCATGAACAAGGGGCTACTCATGCCGCAGATGGCTATTCACGAGCCACTGGAAAACCTGGAGTTGCTCTAGTAACCTCTGGTCCCGGCGCAACGAACGCAATTACAGGTTTGGCAACTGCATATATGGATTCAATTCCTTTAATTGTAATTTCTGGGCAAGTACAGAGTCATTTAATCGGCACTGATTCATTTCAGGAAACTGACATGATAGGCATTTCAAGACCTATAGTTAAACACAGCTTTATCGTTCAAAATACTAAAGACATTCCGAGAATTATTCAAGAAGCTTTCCATATAGCTACTACTGGTCGGCCTGGACCAGTTGTTATTGATATTCCAAAAGATAAAACTGATCCAACAAAATTATACGAATACAAAAAGCCAAAAGAGGTCTCACTTAGGTCATATCAACCAAGAATTTTACCTCATCCTGGGCAGATTAAAAAAGCATGTAAAAATATTCTATCGGCCGAGCGTCTAGTAATTTATGCAGGTGGTGGAGTAATTCTAGGAAATGCTCATAAGGAGCTTATTGCCTTAAATAAATTATTAAAAGCGCCTGTTACTAATACTTTGATGGGGCTGGGTGTTTATCCGGCAAGAGATAAGTATTTTATGGGAATGTTAGGAATGCATGGAACATATCAGGCAAATATGGCGATGCACAATGCCGATGTTATTATCGCAGTTGGTGCAAGATTTGATGATCGCATTACAAATACACCTTCTTTGTTTGCTCCAAATGCAAGAATTGTTCATATCGATGTTGATCCCGCTTCAATCTCAAAAATTATTAATGCAGATATACCCATTGTAGGACAAGTAAAAGAGTCCCTAAATGCACTTATAAAAGAGATTAAGCGTTCTAAAATTAAAATTGATACAGAGGCCCTAGAGTCGTGGAATAAACAAGTTGCGCAATGGAGAGAAAAACATGGCCTTGATCATGATTTATATCTTCAGGAAACTAAATCCGAAATGATTCTTCCACAGGTTGTTGTTCAAGAACTTTATCATGTAACAAATGGAAATGCTTGGGTTACCTCTGACGTTGGCCAGCATCAAATGTTTGTAGCCCAGTATTATCATTTCAATAAACCCAGACGTTGGGTCAACTCTGGTGGGTTAGGGACCATGGGCTTTGGGCTACCTGCAGCCATGGGAGTTAAATTAGCATATCCAAAAGACGAGGTCGTTTGTGTTACCGGTGAGGGTAGTATTCAAATGTGTATTCAAGAGCTTTCTACCTGTCTTCAATACAATCTTCCAATAAAAATCATAAATATTAATAATGAGGCCCTTGGTATGGTCAGACAATGGCAGGATATGAACTATGGCGGACGGCACTCAGCAAGCACATATTCTGACTCTTTACCCGATTTTGTAAAACTCACAGAGTCGTACGGGCATATTGGTATGAAAGTTACTAAAAAAGTAGATCTTAAGAAGACCTTGGAAAAGGCATTTTCTTTAAAGGATAGATTAGTATTTGTTGATGTTTATGTTGATCCAAATGAACATGTTTATCCGATGTTAGTTGCTCCAAATGGAAGCATGAAAGACATGTGGATTAAAAAGAATGTAAAGGCATGAAAAGAATAATATCTATACTTATAGAGAATAAACCTGGAGCTCTAGCTAGGGTAGTTGGTCTATTTCATCAGCGTGGCTATAACATTGAGACGCTTAATGTTGGCCCTGTTTTTGATGGAAGTTATTCAAGGATGACTGTTACGACTCGTGATTCAGAAAATGATGTAGAGCAAATCACTAAACAGATTAACAAAATAATCGATGTTATTAAGGTATCTGATTTAACTGACGGGGAGCATCATGAGTATGAATTTATTTTAGTTAAGTTCAAACACAATGAAAAAATTCAAAAAATTTTAAAAAAGCTCAACGGCAAAATTCATGAAAAGTATAAACATGCTATTGTCATGTCTGCTTGGGGTACTTCAAGCGATATAGAGATCGCTATTAAAGGTATTAGAAAAGCCAATCTACTTGAAATAGTTAGATCAGGAAGCATAGGTCTTCACGACGGTGAGAAAGTTTTGAAAATTTAGGAGTAATAAAGATGAAAATTTTTTATGACGACGATGCTGACATCTCAATCATTCAACAACTAAAAGTAACTATAGTTGGTTATGGGTCTCAAGGTCATGCACATGCAAATAATCTTCATGAGTCAGGAGTGGATGTAACAGTTGCATTAAGAGAGGGCTCCACATCATGGAAAAAAGCTCAAGAAGCTGGATTAAAAGTTGCCAAAGTTTCAGATGCGATCAGTGATGCTGATTTAGTTATGATATTAGCGCCAGATGAATTTCAACATGGATTGTATGAATCTGAGATTAAAGCTAATTTAAAGCAAAATGCAGTTTTAGCATTTGCACATGGTTTTAATATTCATTTCAAAAAAATTGTTCCTGAAGAAAAAACATCTGTCATTATGATTGCACCTAAAGGTCCAGGTCATACAGTAAGAAGTACTTATATTAATGGCGGCGGTGTGCCATCTTTAATTGCGATATATCAAGATGGAGATAATCCTTTTAACCATAGCGCAAGAGACATCGCCCTTTCATATGCAATGGCAAACGGTGGGACAAGAGCAGGTGTTTTAGAGACTACTTTTAAAGAAGAAACCGAAACTGACCTTTTTGGAGAACAAGCAGTTTTATGTGGCGGCATGACTGCTTTGATCAAGGCAGGATATGAAACTCTTGTGGAAGCTGGATATAGCCCTGAGATGGCATATTTTGAATGTCTGCATGAAACAAAATTAATTGTTGATCTTATTCACGAAGGCGGGATAGCAAATATGCATTATTCCATTTCTAATACTGCAGAATTTGGTGATTATGTAAGTGGGCCCGAAGTCATCACTAATGATACGAAGGAGGCTATGAAAGGAATTTTAAGTAGAATTCAAACAGGAGAATTTGCAGATAATTTTTTAAATGATTGTCGACAAAGTAACGATGCGACAGGCGGTCCAATAATGAAAGAAATGCGCAAAAATATTGCTTCTCACTCAATTGAAGAGGTTGGAGCTGAGCTTAGGTCAAAGATGAAATTTCTTAATTCAGAACGTCTAGTTAATAAAGATAAAAATTAGTAATAAAACCGGTTGATATTTATGCCTAAGGGTATACAATTTCACGTTCCGGCCTTGAGCTGGCACATTCTTTTAACATATTTGGTTACTCGTGTGGGTGTTCAAAATACGAGATATATATTTTTGTTATTTTTAATATTTAATAAAAGTAACACAACATGATTTTAATTGAAGAGTTTGATCATGGCTCAGATTGAACGCTGGCGGTAGGCTTAACACATGCAAGTCGTGCGAGAAAGTATCTTCGGATATGAGTAGAGCGGCGGACGGGTGAGTAACGCGTAGGAATCTACCTAGTAGAAGGGGATAGCCCGGGGAAACTCGGATTAATACCGTATACCTCCTTTGGGAGAAAGAAGGCCTCTCTTTGAAGCTTTCGCTACTAGATGAGCCTGCGTAAGATTAGCTTGTTGGTGAGGTAAAGGCTCACCAAGGCAACGATCTTTAGCGGGTCTGAGAGGACGATCCGCCACATTGGGACTGAGACACGGCCCAGACTCCTACGGGAGGCAGCAGTGGGGAATATTGGACAATGGGCGCAAGCCTGATCCAGCCATACCGCGTGTGTGAAGAAGGCCCTAGGGTTGTAAAGCACTTTAAGTTGGGAAGAAAAGTTATTGGTTAATACCCAATAACCGTGACATTACCTTCAGAATAAGGACCGGCTAATTCCGTGCCAGCAGCCGCGGTAATACGGAAGGTCCAAGCGTTAATCGGAATTACTGGGCGTAAAGCGCGCGTAGGTGGTTTATTAAGTTGGATGTGAAATCCCCGGGCTCAACCTGGGAACTGCATCCAAAACTGATTCACTAGAGTACGATAGAGGGAGGTAGAATTCACAGTGTAGCGGTGGAATGCGTAGATATTGTGAAGAATACCAATGGCGAAGGCAGCCTCCTGGATCTGTACTGACACTAAGGTGCGAAAGCGTGGGTAGCGAACAGGATTAGATACCCTGGTAGTCCACGCCGTAAACGATGTCAACTAGCTGTTGGGAAACAATGTTTTTCAGTGGCGCAGCTAACGTAGTAAGTTGACCGCCTGGGGAGTACGGCCGCAAGGCTAAAACTCAAATGAATTGACGGGGACCCGCACAAGCGGTGGAGCATGTGGTTTAATTCGATGCAACGCGAAAAACCTTACCTATACTTGACATACTTGGAATGCTTTGTAATGAAGCAGTGCCCTCGGGAGCCAAGATACAGGTGCTGCATGGCTGTCGTCAGCTCGTGTCGTGAGATGTTCCGTTAAGTCGGATAACGAGCGCAACCCTTACCCTTATTTGCCAGCGATTCGGTCGGGAACTATAAGGGGACTGCCGGTGATAAACCGGAGGAAGGTGAGGACGACGTCAAGTCATCATGGCCCTTACGTATAGGGCTACACACGTGCTACAATGGGGAATACAGACGGACGCTAAGCCGCGAGGTGGTGCTAATCCTAGAAAATTCTTCGTAGTCCGGATTGGAGTCTGCAACTCGACTCCATGAAGTCGGAATCGCTAGTAATCGCGAATCAGCATGTCGCGGTGAATACGTTCTCGGGTCTTGTACACACCGCCCGTCATACCATGGAAGTGGATTGCACCAGAAGTAGATAGTCTAACCTTCGGGAGGGCGTTTACCACGGTGTGTTTCATGACTGGGGTAAAGTCGTAACAAGGTAGCCGTAGGGGAACCTGTGGCTGGATCACCTCCTTAACGAAACTTTCGTACTAGAGTGCCCACACGAGTAATCAAATATTTAAGAGAAGTTATTTATAAGTTTTGGTATGTAATTTTCTAGTAAATATTTTTTATATTTACAGTGTCATATTTTTATCTGTTATCAAAAATATAGACACATTAGATCACTGCATTAATAGAAGAAAATTTTATTAAGTTATTCTCAAATAACAAAAAAAACTTAGCTCGCAATTACAAAGGAGAGCTAAGTATGTAGCCCTTTTTTAGGGTTATATGATCAAGTAATTAAGAGCACAAGGCGGATGCCTTGGCAGCTGAAGGCGATGAAGGACGTTGTAACTTGCGATAAGCTTCGGGGAGGTGGTAAACAACCTTTGATCCGGAGATTTCCGAATGGGAGAACCCAGTGTGCATAAGCACATTATTATATACTGAATACATAGGTATATAAGGCAAACCTAGGGAACTGAAACATCTAAGTACCTAGAGGAAAAGAAATCAAAAGAGATTCCGGCAGTAGCGGCGAGCGAAATCGGAGCAGCCCTTAAGCTTTTTTAGAATTAGCAAAACATATTGGAAAGTATGGCCATAGTAGGTGATAGCCCTGTATGCGAAAATTTTATAAAAGTGAAATCGAGTAGGTCGGGACACGTGTAATCTTGACTGAACATGGGGGGACCATCCTCCAAGGCTAAATACTCTCAGCTGACCGATAGTGAACCAGTACCGTGAGGGAAAGGCGAAAAGAACCCCGGCGAGGGGAGTGAAATAGAACCTGAAATCTTGTGCTTACAAGCAGTCGGAGCAGACTTGTTCTGTGACGGCGTACCTTTTGTATAATGGGTCAACGACTTAATTTCAGTAGCAAGCTTAACCGTTTAGGGGAGGCGTAGGGAAACCGAGTCTTAATAGGGCGCTCAGTTGCTGGAATTAGACCCGAAACCGGGTGATCTATCCATGGCCAGGGTGAAGGTCAGGTAACACTGACTGGAGGCCCGAACCCACTTATGTTGAAAAATGAGGGGATGAGCTGTGGATAGGAGTGAAAGGCTAATCAAACCCGGAGATAGCTGGTTCTCTTCGAAAACTATTTAGGTAGTGCCTCATGTATTACCATTGGGGGTAGAGCACTGTTTCGGCTAGGGGGTCATCCCGACTTACCAAACCGATGCAAACTCCGAATACCAATGAGTACGAGCATGGGAGACAGACTGCGGGTGCTAACGTCCGTAGTCGAGAGGGAAACAACCCAGACCGTCAGCTAAGGTCCCAAATTATGATTAAGTGGGAAACAATGTGGGAAGGCACAAACAGCTAGGAGGTTGGCTTAGAAGCAGCCATCCTTTAAAGAAAGCGTAATAGCTCACTAGTCGAGTCGGCCTGCGTGGAAGATATAACGGGGCTAAATCATAAACCGAAGCTACGGATCTTAAATTTATTTAAGATGGTAGAAGAGCGTTCTGTAAGCGGCTGAAGGCGTGCTGTGAGGCATGTTGGACGTATCAGAAGTGCGAATGTTGACATGAGTAACGATCAAAGAGGTGAAAAACCTCTTCGCCGAAAATCCAAGGTTTCCTGTCCAACGCTAATCGTGGCAGGGTGAGTCGGCTCCTAAGGCGAGGGCGAAAGCCGTAGTCGATGGAAAACAGGTTAATATTCCTGTACTTCTTATAATTGCGATGGGGTGACGGAGAAGGTTAGACTAGCACGGCGATGGTTGTCCGTGTTTAAGGTTGTAGACTTAGATCTTAGGTAAATCCGGGATCTTTTAAGGTTGAGAACTGATGACGACCACTCAATGAGTGGGAAGTAGTTTATACCATGCTTCCAGGAAAAACCTCTAAGCTTCAGATTATAAGGAACCGTACCCTAAACCGACACAGGTGGATAAGTCGAGAAGACTAAGGTGTTTGAGAGAACTATGGTGAAGGAACTAGGCAAAATGGTACCGTAACTTCGGGAGAAGGTACGCCACCATTGGTGATAAGACTCGCTCTTTAAGCTGATGGTGGTCGAAGAAACTAGGTGGCTGCAACTGTTTATTAAAAACATAGCACTCTGCAAAATCGTAAGATGACGTATAGGGTGTGACGCCTGCCCGGTGCCGGAAGGTTAATTGATGGGGTTAGCTTTGGCGAAGCTCCTGATCGAAGCCCCGGTAAACGGCGGCCGTAACTATAACGGTCCTAAGGTAGCGAAATTCCTTGTCGGGTAAGTTCCGACCTGCACGAATGGCGTAATGATGGCCACACTGTCTCCACCATAGACTCAGTGAAATTGAAATCGCTGTTAAGATGCAGTGTACCCGCAGCTAGACGGAAAGACCCCGTGCACCTTTACTACAGGTTCACACTGGACTTTGACTTTATTTGTGTAGGATAGGTGGGAGACTTTGAAGCCGAGACGCTAGTCTTGGTGGAGTCGTCCTTGAAATACCACCCTTGTAAAGTTGAGGCTCTAACTTAGGTCCGTAATCCGGATCGAGGACAGTGTGTGCTGGGTAGTTTGACTGGGGCGGTCTCCTCCCAAAGAGTAACGGAGGAGTACGAAGGTATCCTAAGCATGGTCGGACATCATGCAGATTGTATAAAGGCATAAGGATGCTTGACTGCGAGACCGACGGGTCGAGCAGGTAGGAAACTAGGTCTTAGTGATCCGGTGGTTCTGAATGGAAGGGCCATCGCTCAACGGATAAAAGGTACGCCGGGGATAACAGGCTGATACCCCCCAAGAGTTCACATCGACGGGGGTGTTTGGCACCTCGATGTCGGCTCATCACATCCTGGGGCTGGAGCAGGTCCCAAGGGTATGGCTGTTCGCCATTTAAAGTGGTACGCGAGCTGGGTTTAGAACGTCGTGAGACAGTTCGGTCCCTATCTGCTGTGGGCGTTGGAGATTTGAGGGAAGCTGATCCTAGTACGAGAGGACCGGATTGGACGAACCTCTGGTGTTCCGGTTGTCACGCCAGTGGCATTGCCGGGTAGCTATGTTCGGAAGGGATAACCGCTGAAAGCATCTAAGCGGGAAGCCTCTCCCAAGATTAGATCTCCCATAGACTTCGGTCTACTAAAGAGTCGTCATAGACTATGACGTTGATAGGCAAGGTGTGTAAGCGTTGTGAGGCGTTGAGCTAACTTGTACTAATAACTCGTGAGGCTTGATCATGTAACCTTAAAAAAGGTTTCGTTGTTCAGGAATAACTTATTTGCAGTGATAAAAGAATTACATACCAGTTTGCCTGATGACAATAGCAGTTTGGTACCACCTGATCCCATCTCGAACTCAGAAGTGAAACGAACTAACGCCAATGGTAGTGCAAGGTCTCCTTGTGTGAGAGTAGGTAATCGTCAGGCTTTTTGCTTTGAAAGGCTCTCAGAATTATCTGAGGGCCTTTTTTTTGTATAAAATAAAGGTATGGATATTACTGAAATTTCAGATCGCATGGAACTTGAAAAATTAATTACTGATTACGCAACTGCAGTAGATAGTAAAAATTTTCAAGAGTTCAATAACTTGTTTACTAAAGATGCTCATATTGATTACACTGCAGTTGGCGGTATAGCAGGTAACCTAAAAGAAATAATTGAGTACTTAGAAAAAGCACTAGATCGCTTTCCAAATTACCAACATCTAATCTCAAATATTTCTCTTAAAATTAATGGAAACTCTGCTTCTGGAAAAGTTATGTGTTTTAATCCAATGCAAACAGAAAATGATGAAGTTTTCTTTTTGGGGATTTGGTACCTGGATACCTATGAAAAAATAGATAATAAATGGTTTATATCATCAAGGGTTGAAGAGAGTTCCTGGGAACATAATGTTCCAAAATTTATAAATACCAAAGCTAAAAAATGATTGTTGGCCTCACGGGTGGAATTGGATCTGGAAAATCAGCCGCTGCAAGTTTTTTTAAAAATGAAGGTATTAATGTGATAGATGCAGATCATGTAGCTAAAGAGGTTGTTGAAAAAAATACTCCTGGCTTTAAAAAAGTTGTCGAATATTTTGGTCCTGAAATAATTCATGCTGATGGTTCTATAGACAGAGCTAAGCTTAGAAAAGAGGTCTTTGAGAGTATTGAAAAAAGAGAGGCTCTTGAATCTATTACGCATCCCTTAGTTCGAGAAAAGATGTCAGAAAGAATACTAGCATCTCAATCACCATACTCAATTATTGAGGTACCGTTGATTTTTGAAACAAAAAGTATGAGTTCTTATGACAGAGTTCTCGTTATTGATTGTGAATCAAAGCTTCAGCTTGAAAGAGCAGCCTTAAGAGATAAGAACTCAAGTGATGTCATACAAAATATCATTAACTCTCAATGCTCCAGAGAGGAAAGGCTAAGCATTGCTAATGACGTGATATCTAACAATGATTCCCTTAAAAACCTGCAAATAAGATCATTAGCAATGCATCATTTTTATCTAGGGCTGACCAAAGAATGAAAAAAGATTGTCCAAGATGTAGCAATGAAGCTGACCTAAGCCCTACTAATATTTTTAGACCTTTTTGTTCAGAGAAATGTAAATTAATTGATCTTGGTAATTGGGCTAACGAAGAAAAACTAATAAGCAGGCATATTGAATCAGAAGATTTTTATGAGGATTAATTTTAAGTACTAAGTTTTATATTATCTTCCACCCCTCATTTTCAATAAGAGGTTGTGCTTTTTTATATTTCAATTCTTTGGTATTTTGCCCATCGGTAATTTTTACCACTTCATTTCTTCCAAATTTAGGAGTATCTTTTTTTACTGTCTCCACAGTTTCTTGTTTTCTTGAATGAGAGCTGTTGTCATTTCCGATAACTGAACCTAATTTTTCTTGTTGCAACATCATTTCTCTATTTTTCTGCGCTTCACGTGATCTTTGTTCAAGTTCCTTTATTTCTCCTTCAGTTGCTAGCTCTAATCTGAATAATACCTTTATGGACTCACTATTAATTGCATTTAACATGACCTCAAACATTTCAAATGCTTCACGCTTATATTCATTTTTAGGATTTTTTTGAGCGTATGCCCTCAATCCGACACTTTGTCTAAGTTGATCCATCTCAGCCAAATGATCTTTCCAATGAACATCTAATATTTGGAGCATGACTTGTTTTTCTAACTGCGCAAGGTTTTCTTTGATGGTTATATATTTTTCTTGATAACGTTTTAGTGCTTTTTCAGCGACTAGACTTGCAATTGTTTCTGGAGTTAATTTCTTATCATTTTTTACTTTTATCGCGATACCTTTTTCAAATAAATAGTGATCATTAAGATATCCATCTAACTCTTCAAGTCTCCATTGACTCTCAACGGACTCTAATGGAACAAAATCATTACAAATAGATTGCATCTCTGAAAATATAAGCTCATTTATTGCTTCTGAAATATTCTCTTCATTTAAGAGTTGATTTCTTAAAGAATAGATCGCTTGCCTTTGATCATTTGCTACATCGTCATATTCCAATAAGTTTTTTCGAATATCAAAATTTCTACTTTCTATTCTTCTTTGCGCATTTTCTATGCCTCTGGATAACATCTTATGCTCAATGTGATCATCGCCCATACCAATTTTTTCAAACAATCCTCTCCGACTATCAGATATAAACAGTCTTAATAAATCATCTTCTAAGGATAAGAAAAATTTTGAATAACCTGGATCTCCCTGTCGTCCTGATCGACCCCTAAGTTGATTGTCAATTCTGCGAGATTCGTGTCTCTCAGTTCCAAGAATATGAAGACCTCCAGCATCTAATACTAGCTGATGCCTCTTTTCCCATTCTCCATCACCTATATTTTCTTTTCCTCCAAGAACTATATCTGTTCCCCTTCCAGCCATATTTGTTGCGATTGTTACAACACCTGGACGCCCAGCATTTGCAATAACTTCAGCTTCTTTTTCATGCTGTTTAGCATTAAGAACTTGATGAGAAATATTTTTCTTGCTCAATAATGCAGATACTATTTCAGAAGACTCAACCGAAGCAGTACCAACTAAAATAGGTGCATCTTTTTTTCTTAATAATTCTATTTCATCGATCAAGGCTTTAAATTTTGATTCTTGAGTAAGGAAGACTAAATCATCATTATCATCTCTTGCCATTGGTTTATTTGTTGGAATTATCGATACCTTTAAACCATATATTTCAGCAAATTCAGCAGCTTCAGTATCTGCAGTACCTGTCATTCCAGAAAGCTTATTAAAAAGCCTAAAAAAATTCTGATATGTTGTAGAAGCTAGAGTTTGAGATTCTTTTTGAATTGCAACGTTTTCTTTGCATTCAAGAGCTTGATGAATTCCTTCGCTCATTCTTCGACCAGGCATGGTTCTGCCTGTATGTTCATCTATCAAGAGCACCTCTTGCCCTCTAACTAGGTAATGGACATTCTTATTAAACAGAAATGCTGCTTTTAAGGTAGCATTCACGTAACGCATTATTTTTATATTGCTTACAGAATAAAGACTATCGTCAGATTGAAGTAAGCCAAGTTCCTCAAGATGATTTTCTACAACTACATAACCATCATCAGTAAGCTCTATTGACCTATTTTTTTCATCAATAATATAGTGACCTTTTTCATCTGCTCTAAGCGGCTCATCTTCAGTTCCTTCTCTTAATTGTTTTTTTAAGCTAGGAATAATTTTTTTGATTTGAACATAGTAATCTGCACTTTCATTAGAAGGACCAGAAATAATTAATGGAGTTCGAGCTTCATCAATTAGTATTGAATCCACCTCGTCGACAATAGCATAATCTAGAGAGCATTGGACCTTATCTTCAGCTCGAAGAGCCATGTTGTCTCTAAGATAATCGAAGCCCAATTCACCATTAGTAGCGTAAATCACGTCACATTCGTAGGCTGCTTTCTTCTCTTCAAACGGTTGGTTTGAATGAATGACTCCAACTTTTAGCCCTAATCCCTCGTAGATAGGCCTCATCCAATCAGCATCTCTTTGCGCAAGGTAGTCATTCACGGTAACTAGGATCACTTTATTATCTTTGACTGCATTAAAATACGCCGGTAAAGTTGCGACTAAAGTTTTTCCTTCCCCGGTTTTCATTTCAGCTATGTTGCCTTCAGATAGGGCTATACCTCCGAGCATTTGACAATCAAAATGCCTCAGTCCTGTTGTTCTAGTACTTACTTCTCGAGTTGCAGCAAAGGTGTGCGCCAATAAATCAAATCCAGAATCTTCTTTTGATGTTTTAAATTTCTCTCTGAGAGAAGATAGCTCTTCATCGCTTAATTGTTGATACTCAGACTCAAGATCATTAATTTGATCCACAATGATTTGCATCCGCTTTAAAGAGCGTTGGTTAGTGCTTCCAAATATTTTGGTTAAAAATGACATCAATTTAATTGTTAATTATTTTGTATATTTTAATCAGAGCT
>CABZRR010000009.1 GCA_902528215.1 uncultured SAR86 cluster bacterium
TAAAAGTAACTAATCTTAATATATAAACTAATTGAAATTATTCAAGGATTTGCTACTTAGAAACTTCGATCCATTTTTCGCCATTATGCGAGGCAGTGTTGCCAGTCTTTTTTCCCTCCTTTTCTGAAGCAAGATAATGAGTGTCTTCTAACTTGTTATATCGAATAATATATGGATTTCCATCAATATCATACTCAGGAGCACTTAGTAAATGTGTGTGTTTTTCTTGATCTTCAAGATACTTACAAGCATCTAGCAATGTTTTCTCAGTCACAGCTTTATTGAACTCCTCAACAGATGGCGCTCGGGTTTCTCTATTTTTTGGATATTTGCTAGCCGCTAAAAACAGCCCCTTCATGCTGTCTCTTAACAAATATATGTCTTCAAATTTAATACAAGGAATCTCTGTAGTAATAGGCTCCATAACTATTGGTTTAGGCTCACCATTTCGCTGAAGCGCTCTAGTAGCTCCACAATTATCATTCATGCAACCAAAATATTTACCAAATCTGCCTGTTTTAAGTTGCATTTCCGAGCCACATTTATGACACGACAAGGTTGGACCATCATACCCTTTAATTTTAAAAGCTCCCTCTTCAACTTCAAATCCATCACAGTCAGGATTATTTGAGCAAACATGTAGCTTATGATTTTCATCTAAAAGGTAGTTATCCATGCTGGTATCGCATTTTGGGCACCGTCGTTTAGTAATTAAATGTTCTGCTTCCTCTTGATCATCAATACTTACTGCTTCATCGCCTGAAATAAGGTTCAATGTTTTCTTGCATTGCATTTCAGCTGGCAAGCTATAACCTGCACATCCAAGAAAAACTCCATTACTTGCATTTCTTATTGTAAGTTTGTTAATTTTGCATTCTGGACAATTGATATTTGTCATAGTGGGAAGATTAGGAGACATTCCATTTTCTTCGTCCATTGCTATAGAAAGATCATCTTGAAAAGCTGAATAATAAGAATTTAAGACTTCTTTCCAATCTAGCTCGCCACTTGCAATTCTATCTAATTGATCTTCAAAATTAGCTGTGAAGCTGTAATCCATGATGTCATCAAAACTACTCACCAGTCTATCTGTAACGATCATTCCAATTTTTTTTACAAAAAATCGTCTATTTTGAATTTCTACATAACCACGATCTTGTATTGTTGAAATAATATTTGCATAAGTAGATGGTCTTCCGATGCCTTTCTTTTCGAGTTCTTTTACTAATGCAGCCTCTGAAAATCTTGCAGGAGGCTTAGTATATTTTTGTTTATTATCTATATCTTTTAGGATTAATTGTTGATTTAATTCAAGCGAAGGCAAGATATTAGATTCTTTATCATCCGATTTTGCTTTAACAACTCTTGTAAAACCATCAAATACGACCTCTCGACCTGTTGCAGAAAATTGATACTCATCTAACTGAATTTTTGCATTAGTTGCTAGGTACTCTGCATCAGGTAATTGTGATCCTATAAATTGCTGCCAGATTAATTCATATAAGCGTTTTTCTTCATCTGTAGAAGAGATTAAAACGTCCGATTTAATGGATGCATTGGTTGGCCTAATGGCTTCATGAGCCTCTTGAGCATTTTCATTGGAGGAATAAATTCTGGGAGCATTTGTAAGGTACTTTTCTCCTAGATTAGTCTCGATAAAAATTCTAGCATCTTTAATAGATTCGGGAGATAAGGCAGGAGCATCAGTTCTCATATATGTTATGAGTCCACTTTCGTAAAGCTTTTGGGCAGTTCTCATAGTTCTTTTCACATTGAATCCAAGCTTTGTACTTGCGGCTTGCTGCAATGTTGATGTAATAAAAGGAGGCTTCGGTTTTGATTTTACTGGTTTTTGAGTAACCTCATTTACAACTAAATCTGAGGAATTGATTAGCTCCTCAATTTTTTTTGATTCTTCAGCTTGAAGTAATGGCTCTGATTTCTTTCTATTAAGATTAAATACAATTGAAGTATTTTCACCATTTTCTGCTTTAAACGAAATTTCCCAAAACTCTTCTGGCTTAAACTTTTGAATACTATGTTCTCTTTCTACCAAAAGTCTTAATGCAACAGATTGAACTCTTCCTGCCGACAAATTACGGGCAATTTTTGCCCACAAAAGTGGAGATAATTCGAATCCAACGACCCTATCAAGAAATCTTCTTGCTTGTTGGGCATCGACAAGGCTCGAATCTATGTCTTTTGGATCTTCAAAAGATTCTAAGATTGCATCTTTAGTTATTTGATTAAATCTAACCCTGGAATAGTTAAATTTATCTGCACCTAATGCTTCTTTAAGATGCCAAGCTATTGCCTCTCCCTCTCTATCAAGATCAGTTGCAAGAAAAATAGAATCTACTGACTTAGCAGCTTTTTTGAGTTCCTTAATAACTTTTTCTTTTTCTGGAATGATTTCATAGTTTGCAGCCCATCCATTATCTGGATCTATACCCATTCTCCTGATTAATCTTTTACGTTCATTAATCTGTTTTAATCTTCTTTTCTCATCTTCAGGTAAATTCTTTGGAATAGTATTTCTTTGTAAAGGTTTTTTAGACTTACCCTTTGGAAGATCTCTTATATGCCCTACACTAGATTTAACTATGTACTCTGACCCTAAATATTTAGAGATAGTCTTAGCTTTGGCTGGTGATTCAACTATAACTAGAGTTTTTGACATAAATTAATTAAAAAAAATTTTTTATGAACATCATATTTTTATGATAGCTTCCTTGATTTTGAGTAGCTCTTCAGTTCCTAACATTTCGTTCCAGACGATTGCTATATTGGACTGATAAAAAATAATTTCAAGTATTGATGATGGTAATTTAGAAATTTTTTTTTCAATTATCTCAAAATTTTTTTCATATTTAATTGAAATTGGATCATAAAGCTCCAAGGTTTTTTCAATTTTTATATAGTGCAAATTTTTATACTCCGATAAATTTTTGAATTGATATATGGCAACTTGGGGACTCCAGTTTTTAAATTTTTTTCTTAGTTGATTTGTTGATCCAATCTTAAAACCTTCTTTTGCAGCTGCCATTCTTACTTGGCTTAGAGCTTTCATTTTTTTTGATGGCTTAAGAAAACTGATAGCACCAATTAAGAAGATAATGACAAAAACAACGATAAAGGATTCCATAAAAAAGTTTTTTACTTAAGCAATTTTTTCACAATCCTAGGACCTTGATAAATAAAACTTGTATAAACTTGAACCAATGAAGCCCCCAAATCTAATTTCATATCAAAGGTTTCTTTGCTATCTACTCCGCCAACGCCAATTTTGAACATTTGAGGATCATGAGCATGAGCGATTTTCAATAAATTATTAGATTTAACATATAAAGGTTTGCCAGAAAGCCCTCCAGAAAGATTATGTCGACCCGAATAAATTAAATTTTCTTTGTTAACTGTGGTATTTGAGGTAATAACACCATCAAAATCAAATTTTTTAACTGCAGTTAAAATTGCAGAAATAGTTTCTTCATTTTCATCTGGAGAAAGTTTGATAAATATTGGATTAGTATACTTCCTCTCCATTCGAGCAAAATGTAAAGCCTCGAATAATGGTAAAAAATTTTCCTCTAAGTGAAGCTTTCTTAAGTTTGGAGTGTTTGGTGAAGAAATATTTACCGCTACATAGTCTGCATATGGGGTAACTTTTAAAAAGCATTCAATATAATCATCAATTCTTTTTTGTCCTTCTGATTCTTTGTTGGCACCAATATTGACGCCCAGAATTCCTTTAAAAGATCTAAATTTTATTTTCTCAACAAGGTAGTCAACTCCTTTATTATTAAAACCTAGTCTATTGACAATGGCGCCTTGGCTAGGAAAACGAAATACCCTTGGCTTCGAATTTCCTGACTGAGCCAAAGGTGTTGTTGTTCCTACCTCTATAAAGCCAAAACCTAATGCGCCCAAACAATCAATAAAGTCTCCATTTTTATCAAGCCCCGCAGCAATGCCAAGTCTATTTTTAAAAGTTAGTCCTTTAAAATCTAATGATTCTCCATAATCATGATTTGAAAAAAGAAAACCAAGAAGGTTAAGTTTATAGAGGAAATTAAGGAAATTTAATGCTATTGCGTGAGATATTTCAGGTGGAAGCAGTCTAAGGAATAGCAAAGCAAATTTCATTTGAAAATTTCCTCACCAAACTCAGTCATGCAGAATTTCTTTAGCAAGATATTGAATAGCATTTACATAACCATGCCTAGAGCCGCAATCAAATTTTTTGCCCTCGTACAGATATCCCACAACATTTTCATCATAAAGCATCAATTTTATTGCATCTGTGAGCTGAACTTCACCGCCAACACTCGGCTTAAGATTTTTAAGATATTTAAATATTTTACTAGACAGAACATATCTTCCAACTACTGCTAAATTTGATGGCGCATTGCTTTTCGGTTTTTCGATAATATCTTTTAATACAAATGATTTGGTAGGTGAGGAAGGTTCCTCAACAGAAACCATGCCGTATTTATCTGTTTCATGTTCTGGGACCTCATTCAAACCTATGATTGAACATTGATTTTCATTATAAGCAGAAATTAACTGACTTGTGCATGACGTATTGTTAATTATCAAATCATCGGCAAGAATAATTACAAATGATTCATCCTTAATTAAGTGCTCAGAATGCAAAATAGCATCGCCAAGTCCGTTTTGTGATTTTTGCCTTACGTAAGTAAAATTTATATTCTGGAAAATATCTCTATTAATTTTATTTACAAAATCTTTTTTACCTGAATTGATCAATTTTTCTTCTAGTTCAAAGTTTTGATCGAAATGGTCCTCAATAGCTCTTTTAGTATGGCTGGTAATAAAAATAATCTCATTAATACCTGCATTAACTGCTTCTTCAACTGCATACTCTATCAAGGGCTTATCTATTACTGGTAGCATTTCTTTTGGTATTGCCTTAGTCGCTGGCAAAAATCTTGTTCCCAAACCTGCTACCGGGAATACTGCTTTAGTAATTTTTTTCATTAAAATTAAATTTTTAAACTATATCTAGCAATTATGCCAAGAATAAATCCAGCTATCATACCAACTAAATGAGCAATGTTTGCAACATTGCCAAAACCAAAAATCTTCAATACTCCGGTAAAACCAATTAATAACCAGCAAAACATAAAGATATACAAAGCTGGGGGTAAATTATATCTATGACCTCTATCATCTAAATCTAATATAAAACAATAACCTAAAAGGCCATATACTGCTCCACTCAAACCGCCAAATAAAAAATTATCAGTCCAAAAATACTGACCCAGGTTACTTGATAGCCCTGTAATTAAAAACAATGTAATGAATATTCCTTTACCATCAATTATTTCAATCTTGGAGCCAAGAATGTATATCCATAAACAATTAAAAATTAAATGGGTAAAAGAAAAATGAAGAAAAGTTGGTGTGATAAGTCTCCACCACTCTTTAGATATTAAATAAGTATTTTCAAACGATGGATAAAAAGGCCCATTATTTTTAAGGAAAAGAAATGGTTCAAGAAATTTACTATATCCAAAGTTGGTTACAAAACTAAGCAATACCGCAATTGCAATAATGTAAAAATATATTGATTTGGTATCCAGCACTAATGAGTTTGTTTAGCGGTAATATCTAAACTCCAACCTAACTTTTCTCTGCATGCTTCATAAAAATCATTATTTGAAGGATGGATAATTTTTAAAGAAGAATCTTTCTTAGAAATATATATAGATTCGTTGTATTGAATGGGGATGTCTTGTTGGCCATCAACACAGACCATCGCATGATCTAATGGCCCTTCAATTAATTGAATCTCCATAGATTTCTTGTTAGATACTACCAAGGGTCTTGACGAAAGGCTCTGTGACATCATAGGTATTATATTCCAAACATTTAATTCTGGATGGATAATTGATCCGCCAGCAGATAATGCATAAGCAGTTGATCCTGTTGGAGTAGCGACAATCAAACCATCTGAGCGTTGTTCGTAAACTGTTTTATCATCAATTAACAACCTATACCTCATCAGCTGAGCATATGAGCCTGAATGAATTAGCACCTCATTAAGACCAAAAACTTCCTGTTCGGCAAACTTTGCTTTTACTAAGCTTCTTTCTTCTAAAATATGGTTACCCTCAAAAATGTCTTTAACCACAGATTCAAAATTTTCTATATTTACATCAGTTAAAAACCCAACAGTACCCATGTTTATTCCAAGGATTGGAGTCTGACTATTAATAAATTTTCTTGCAGCGCCCAATAAAGTACCATCGCCACCAAAGACAATAATTAAATCAGCCAAATCATTAAATTCTTCAATATTTAAAGTCTTCACCCGATCAATATTTACATCATCAATTGAGAAAATATTTTCGGTTTTGCTAGACAAGACTTTTATTAGCTTATTTAAAACTGAAGAGTCTCCAGATGTTGGGCTATTTTTTAAAACAATACCTATATTTTTAAACATGCGTGCAATTATACTCTGTTAGTTAATATAGAAGAGTATTTGTGAATACATTTAATAAGATAATCAAGTTAATAAAAACTAGCAAGAAAACTATTGTGCTTACCGGTGCAGGCATAAGCACTGAATCTGGGCTACCAGATTTCAGAAGTAATGATGGATTTTGGACTAAAAATAAACCAATCCAGTTTCAAGATTATCTTGATGATGAGGAAAAACAAAGATTATCATGGAGCCGAAACATTGAGCTGCACAAAATTTTAAGGGAAATAACTCCAAACATTGGACATGCGTTTGTTGAAAAAGTTATTAATCTTAACAAGGAAAACCTACTAATTACTCAAAATATTGATGGCTTGCATCAAAGGTCTGGGATACAAGAGCATAGGATTATTGAAATTCATGGTAATGCCATTGAAGCCAAATGTTTAAATTGCGAAAAAAAAGCAGAAATTTTAGATTTTCATTCTGCAATTAAGACAAATAATCCGCTCCCAAAATGCTCAAATTGCAACGGGATTGTAAAAGTGGCAACAATCTCTTTCGGACAGCCAATGAATGAAAGCGATATGCTCAAAGCCTCTAAGATATCCTCAGAATGTGAGCTGATGATAGTTATGGGTTCATCGTTAAGCGTAATGCCTGCAGGACAGATTCCTAATTTAGCAATTCAATCAGGAGCTAAGTTAGTAATTTTAAATCGAGAAGAAACAATTTATGATGCAATGGCAGATATTGTGATTAATGACGAATTAAAAAATATATGTGTCAAGTTAATTGATAAAATTTAACTATGTACTAATGAGGCTCTGCCTAAAATTTTGCCGTTCTTTAAATCCATCAATGTTTTAGATGCTTCTGATGCGTCTCTTGCTTGCAAAGGAATAGGATCAATTTTATTCTGTCGAACTAACGCCATTAGCTCAGACATATCACCAGGACTTCCAACATATGAACCCTGAATATCTCTTTCCATAATTGGAATAAGAGGCAGAGGAAACTTAAATTCACCTCCATGCAAACCAACAATTACATACTTGCCACCTTTTACTAAAAGATTTATTCCAAAGTTTACTGATAGCTCAGAACCAACAAAATCAATAGCATTAAGCGCGCCACCTCCTGTATGTTGAATAATCTCTTGCATGACATTCTCATTTTTAGAATTAAATGTTGCTGACGCACCATTTTCTAGGGCAACATTAAGCTTCTCATCATCAATATCAATGACTATAGGATTACAATTAAAAGCAGCTTTTGCGATTTGAAGTGCCATCATGCCAACTCCACCGGCTCCTATAATAATTACTTTGTTATTTGCCAGATATGGCGCTCCCTTTTTTAAGGCGCTGTAAGCGGTTAATCCAGAACAAGCGAAAGCACCGGCAAGATGTGGATCAGTATCTCCAGCATCATGTAAATATTTTGCATGAGGAACTAAAACATGATCACCAAAACCACCTGAGACTTGAAGTCCAATTATTTGAGGAGAATTACATAAGTGCTCATCCCCTCTAACACACATCTCACACCCACCACATCCAATCCATGGATAAATAACAAATTTTTTGCCAACTTTGACATCTGAAAGTTCGCCTGTTTCTACTACTTCTCCATATATCTCATGGCCAAGTGTATAAGGAACTGGTAATGGTAATTCAAGCATTTTTCCTGCTCCTAAATCAAAACCACCATCATAGAAATGAACATCAGAGTGACAAACGCAGCAACTAATTGTCTTTATAAGTACTTCATTGCCTTTTGGTATAGGTGTCTGTATTTTATTACACACCAATGGTTTACCGCTCTCAATAACTTGATAAGCTATCATAAATATTCCTCAAATATACTCTATTGAATTATAATATTGTTTTAATTGTCAAAAAACAGAACCTTGAAAAAATTATGAGTGATTTAACAGCATTTAGAGAAGAAGTAAGAGATTGGCTGGAAGAAAATTGTCCGCCCTCAATGAGAACTCCCATGGTACCTGAGGAAGAAGTTTGGGGAGGCAGAAATGCTGAATATGTTAATCCTGAATCAAAATTATGGCTTGATAGAATGGGCGAAAAAGGATGGACAGCACCAAAGATACCAAAAGAGTATGGCGGAGGTGGATTAGATAGAGATCAAACAAAAGTACTTCATCAAGAGCTTTTTAGAATAAATGCAAGGCAACCATTAAATAGTTTCGGCATTTGGATGCTTGCTCCCTGCATAATAGAATTTGGATCAGAGGAACAAAAACTAGAACATATACCCAAAATAATTAAAGGTGAGATTAGGTGGTGTCAAGGGTATTCTGAGCCAGGCTCAGGCTCTGATTTAGCAAGCCTCTCTACTAAAGCTGAGGACATGGGAGACCATTATTTAGTAAATGGTCAAAAAGTTTGGACATCTTATGCAGACAAAGCGGATTGGATTTTTGCACTTGTAAGAACTGGGCCCAAAGAGCCAAAACATAATGGAATTAGTTTCTTACTAATAGATATGGCAACTGAGGGAGTTAGCACCAAGCCCATCACTCTCATCAGTGGGAAATCACCATTTTGCGAAACATTTTTTGATAATGTAAAGGCACCTAAAGAAAATCTGGTTGGTGTTGAAAATTCTGGTTGGACGATAGCAAAAAAGCTTTTACAGCATGAAAGAAACTTCATTTCAAATTTTGGGCTTGCTGGAGGTGGAACAGGATCAGGTGCAGATGTTGTAAACATTGCAAAAAAATATTTAGGTGAAGTTAATGGTCAAATAGCAAATCTTACTCACAGAGAAAATATTACTTTACACAAAATGAAAGAACACGCCTTTGGCCTAACCCTTCAAAGATCTGGGGATGAAGGCGCAAAAGCATCAGCTGCCTCTTCAATGTTTAAATACTATGGTACAGAACACAACAAAGATCGTTATGAACTTATGATTGCAGCAATGGGTAATAAGGGTCTAGGTTGGACAAATGAAGGTTTTTCAGATGACGAACAAGCTATAACTAAAGCTTGGCTTAGAACTAAGGCTAATTCGATTGAGGGTGGAACTTCGGAGGTTCAACTCAATGTAATCTCTAGAAGAGTTCTAGATTTACCAAACTAAGAAAATATGAAATTAATACTCTCAGAGGAGCAACAGTTTCTAAAGGATACCGCTAAAAGTTTCGCTAGAGATAAGACCCCTGTAACTCATTTTAGAGAGCTGCGAGACAGTGAAAATGCCCAATGTTGGGATGAGACAGTTTGGAAAGAAATGGTTGAGCTAGGGTGGTCTGGAATTCTTGTTCCTGAAAAATTTGGCGGCTCAGATTTTGGGATGGCCGGTATCAGTGTCATAATGCAGGAACTGGGTAAAACTCTTACGCCCTCTCCAATATTATCAACATCCGTTCTTGGTGTTTCATCAATCAATATGCTTGGCTCAGATAAGCAAAAGGATGATTATCTTCCTAAAATTGTAGCCGGTGAATTAACTATAGCTTTGGCAATTGATGAAGGCAACCATCATGATCCTTTTGCTATAGCTACAACTGCAATTTTTGACGGAGATAAGTGGATTTTGAATGGAAAGAAAGTCTTTGTTGTGGATGGTGCAAGTGCTGATATTCTTTTATTAGTTACTCGTACTTCTGGTAAATCTGGAGAATCAAATGGAATTTCTGTTTTTGCTGCAAATAAAGATAATACTGGGCTTAATATTACAAAGATTTCTACAGCTGATTCGAGAAATTATGCAAACATTGAGATCTCAGATCTTAAATTAGAGCAAAGCGCTTTATTGGGCGAGCAAGATTTAGCAGGTGAAACCCTTGAGAAAATTCTTGATTTAGGTCGCATTGCTATTTCAGCTGAGATGTTAGGAAATACAGAGGAAGCTTTTGAGGTTACAGTGAATTATCTGAAAGAAAGAAAGCAATTTGGTGTGCAAATTGGATCCTTTCAAGCTCTTCAACACAGAGCTGCAAAAATGTTCTGTGAAATTGAATTAACCAAATCTGCAGTAATAGCTGCAATGCATGCTGCTGATGAAAATTCAAATGAACTAGAGCGACTTGCAAGTCTTGCAAAGTTTCAGGCTGGAGAAACGCTCCACCTGGTAAGTAACGAGGCGATTCAGATGCATGGCGGAATAGGTGTAACCGATGAATATGACATTGGTTTTTATCTAAAAAGAGCAAGGGTTGCTGAACAAATTTTTGGAACCTCAGAATTTCATCAAGCTAGGTATGCAGATATAAGCGGCTTCTAATGTCTTCAATCAAAACCTTACTCGAGACAATGCGAATGCTTCGAGATAAGGATAATGGATGTCCATGGGATATCGAACAAACTTTTGAATCACTTTCTCCTTGTGTTGTTGAAGAAGCTTATGAGGTTTCAGACGCCATTGCCAGAAATGATTATGAAAATCTAAAAGAAGAGCTTGGCGATGTTCTGCTTCAAGTTATATTTCAAGCAGAAATAGCTGACGAGTTAAAGTTATTTAACTTTGATGAGATAGTCGACACTTTAAATAAGAAACTGATCAGAAGACATCCTCATGTCTTTGATGAAGCCTCAAAGCCTCTTTCAGCTGAAGAGCAAACCCAAATATGGGATCAAATAAAAGCACAAGAAAAAAGCAATATGGATGCAAGCTGGACCTTTGCTGACATACCTACATCATTGCCTCCTCTTTTAAAAGCAAAAAAAATACAAAAAAAAGCCGCTAAAAAAGGTTTTGATTGGAAAGAAAGCATTGAGGTTATTGAAAAAGTTGAAGAAGAGCTAAAAGAGCTTAAATCTGAGATTCAACAAAACAATAAACAAAACACTCATGAAGAATTAGGAGATTTACTGTTTTCTATAGTCAATTTGTCTAGACACTTAGAAATAGATGCAAGCGAGGCTATCAATCAAGCAAACCATAAATTTATAAAGCGCTTTAGACTAATGGAAGAAGAGATTACTAAAGAAAAAAAGAAATTAGAAAATCTTTCGGCTGAGGAGCTAGAACAGTTCTGGGTTAAAATAAAGTCGTATGGATGAAGTAAGAAGATTTTTTGTTGGCATTCTTACCTTTTTTGCAATTTTAATTATTCTCAGTTTTTGGTTAATACCGCTATCAATTGCAAATACTCCTAGAATTATTCCTAATCAGAATTTGAAGATTTATTTAGGCTCAATTTCAAATAAGATGGGTAATGCAGCCGTCGCTAATATAAGAACAGCATTAAAAATACTGCATAAACTTGAGTGGGAAATACAAATACCTGAGGATGTAAATACTGAAACTTGGTACATTGCTATGAGCAACCATCAGTCCTGGGCTGACATATTTGTTTTATTGATTGCTGGTCATAAGAAGATCCCCCTCGTAAAGTTCTTTATGAAAAAAGAATTACAGTGGATACCAATTATTTATTTAGTGCATAAGACAATAGATATGCCATTTTTAAATAGACACTCTAGAGCTCAAATTCAAGCGAATCCAGAATTAAAAAAAGTTGATTATGAGAACGCAAAAAAAGCTGCAAAAAGATTCTCTAGAAATCCTGCTACAGCATTTAGCTTTGCTGAGGGTACTAGATTTTCCTTTAAAAAACATGCTGTGCAGAAGTCCCCTTACTCTAATTTATTAAAGCCAAAAATAGGAGCTCTTGCTATTGCATTATCTGGAATGCCTCAAGTAAATACTTTAATTGATTTTACGGTAGTCTATTCATCTGAAAAAAGATCGACATGGGACTTCCTCTGTGGCGACTTAAGTGAAGCAAAAGTAGTTGCAAAAACGTATGCTCTGCCAGAAAATCTTAAAAATAGATCTTTCGAGGATGAAGATGATTACAGAAAAAGCTTCCAAACATTCGTAGATGCAATCTGGTTAGAAAAGCAACAAACGATTAAAAATTTAAAATTCTAGATTATTATCAGCGATCAACCATCCGTTTTGATCAATGTAAATCCATTTCCCAGAAATCATAACAACACCTCCAAATGAAATTAATACATCTTCAAAACCATGGTTTTTTTTATTTGTTTTTTGGGCAACCACTCCTTTAGCAAAGATACCTATAGGAAGATTAATCAGCTCCTCAAAGTCTCTTACGTACCCATTAACAACAATGCCAGCCCAATTATTTTTTACCGCAGATTCTGCAATTTGGCCTCCAATCATCGAGGCATGACTTACACCAGAAGCATCTATAACCAAAACTTTATTTTTTCCTTTCCGAGAGAGAATTTCTTTCACAACAGAGTTATCATCTGAGCAAGAAACTGTATATATCTCTCCTGAAATTGAATGCCTGCTCCCAAAGGATTGCAATGGAAGTTTGCCAATTTGAATCTGCTTGGAATGTTGATCAGACAGATCTGGCAAAGAGGTCATAACTTTAATTTTTCTATTATGTTTAATTTATCTCTTATATCTATTCTTCTTGCATCATTTTCCAAGTCTGCCCAGGCAATCGATCCTGAAGCTTTTAATTTAGTTACTTTTTCTGACTGAGAAATTTTTTCTTTCTCCAAAAAATTGATTGCTTTTAAAGCTGCAGGTCTGTCATTGCATACCAAAACCATGTTACAACCACTCTCTAATGCTTTACTCACTTTGGCTTCAATACCTCCAACATAATCTGAGCCCTTCATTGAGAGGTCATCACTAAAGATTGTTCCAGTAAATTCAATTTTATTTCTTAAAACATCTTGCAGCCAAAATTTTGAAAAAGTTGCTATCTCTTTATCAATACTTGAAAAAGATATGTGAGCCGTCATTATCCCACCAAGTTTAAGCTTTAAAGCATCAAAGGGACGCAAGTCATGGTTCTCTAATTCTAATAAAGATCTAGTATCTTGAGAAAAAGTTAGATGACTATCAGCAATGATACCGCCATGTCCCGGGAAATGCTTGCCAGTAGCCTGCATTCCCGCTTGATTCATACCTTTAATAAAGGCGCTTGCAATAGCAATAACCTTCTCTGGATTATCGCCTATTGATCTATCGCCAATAACAGAACTTCTTGAATCATCTAGATCTAACACAGGTGCAAAACTTATGTCTAATCCTGATGCAATCACCTCGGAGGCCATTAGCCAACCTAAATCGGTCGCAAAGGAAAAGTTTTTATCACTTTCTGATTTTAAAAATGCAGCTAGTTTTTGCATAGTAGGCAAAATTGTATATCCTTCTTTTAAACGCTGAACTCTTCCCCCCTCTTGATCAACTGCAATAAGAAGCTTGGGATTTATATTTCTTATTGCTCCACATAACTCTTGAACTTGATCTCTTGAAGAGATATTTCTTGCAAATAAAATCACGCCCCCTACATGTGGATTAACCAATATTTTATTTTCTTCTTGAGTAAGGGAGTTTCCATCCAGATCTAACATTAGCCTCCCAAGAAAAGATTTGCTCATAATTTTTCTTTTAGTGAGGTAATTAATGCTTTGGTTACCTCGGGATCCCCTGAGAATATTGAAGGAGCTATTCTTGAAGCAATAGAACCATATCTATCAAAAATAATGTTTGAAACTTCATCTGGCGTTCCAGTTACAGCTATGCTTTCTAAAACTTCATCTGAAATAAGATTTGGAATATCTTGCCATAATCCTTTCTTTGTCAGGCTGTTAAGCTCTGGCTGAATACTTTCCCAGCCATGTTGCTCTAAAACTACTTTATAGGCTGGAGTAGAACCATAAAACCCAATTTGTGCCTTACAAGCATCCCTTGCTTTAGCAATTTCTTCATCGTTTATCCCTGTCGCAACCATAACTCCCACTGAAAAATCAAATTCTTGAGTTTTAGATAATTCAAGACCTTTTTTAACGGATGGCAAGGTTACATTTTCTAAAAACTTAGTTGTATGAAAAGGATGTACGATAAACCCATCGCCGGATTCTGCTGCGGCTTGAGTCATCAATGGACCCACGCCTGCAACATATATTTTTGGAATGCCAAAAGGGTTCTCCCCTGGATTAAAAAAAGGGGTCATTAATGTATGCTTATAAAATTCACCTCTGAAATCTAGATCTTTCCCTTCGTGCCAGCATCCCCATATAGCCTTGATGGCACCAACCATCTCTTTCATGCGTTTAGCAGGTGCAGACCAAGACATGGAGTATCTCTTCTCAATGTGAGGTTTTATTTGAGAGCCCAAACCAAGAGTGAACCTCCCTTTGGACATCAATTGCAAATCATATCCTATGTTAGCCAAAGTCATGGGATTTCTAGAAAATGCTACTGCAATTGAAGTTGAAAGTTCTAATTTTTCTGTTGCTAGAGCGGCTGCTGCAAGAGGAAGGAATGGCTCATGCGGTCCCTCAAATGTGTATGCTCCATCATAACCAAGATTCTCAAGATTTTTGCTGACCTCTGAAGCCTCGGCAGGATCTCGAGTAATCATAGAACAGTCGACCTTAATTTTTTTCATATTTAATTATCTTTACTTGATAATGCATGATTATGATGGATGTATTCCATTTTGTGTATCCCAAGTGGTAATATAAAAATTAGTCTTTTGGCCTATAAGGAAAATTATGAACTCAAAAATTTGTGAACTTCTTAATATTGAATTCCCCCTTGTTGCATTTACACATTGTAGAGATGTGGTCGTAGCAGTATCAAAAGCAGGAGGATGTGGTGTTTTAGGGGCAGTTGGAATGACTCCTGAGCAACTTGAAGAAGAACTGAAGTGGATTGATGATCATATCGATGGGCTTCCATACGGTGTGGATGTATTAATACCCAATAAAATGGCAGATCAAGATCAAAAATTTGACGCTGAGAAATTAACCGCAATGATACCTCAAGAATATGCAGATTTCAGGGCAGATATTTTAGAGCAGCATGACATTGAAGCTGATGAATTAAGAACGATTAAACCAGCTGCAACCTACATGGCAGAAAATACTAAGGCAGATGGTGCAAAAGCTTTACTTGATGTTGCATTCAGTCATCCAATTAAAATAATTGCAAATGCATTGGGTGTCCCACCAGACTGGATGGTGCAAATGGGAAAAGAAAATGATGTAAAAGTTGCTGCTCTTCTAGGCACAGCACAACACGCGATCAATCAGGTAAAAGCAGGTGTAGATATTTTAGTTGTTTCAGGCACAGAAGCTGGTGGCCATTGTGGCAGTGTTTCGACTATGGTCTTGATCCCTGAAGTTCATAAAGCTATTCAGCCTTTCGGAGATGTTCCGATTCTCGCTGCAGGAGGAATCGCGACAGGAAGACAAATGGCAGCTGCAATGAGCATGGGAGCATCAGGTGCTTGGTGCGGCTCTGTCTGGCTTACAACTGCTGAATCTGAAGTTCCCCCGGTAATTAAAGAAAAAATGGTGGCTGCAACTTCAAGCCAAACAACTAGATCAAGAAGCAGAACAGGTAAGCACTCAAGACAACTTGTATCTGAATGGACAAAAGCATGGGAAGCAGACGGAGCTCCTAAGCCACTTCCATTACCTCTTCAACCCATGGTGGCTGAGCCAGCTTTAACAAAAGTTAATAAATTAGCAGAAAGTGGTCATGAAGGCGCTAAAGAGCTGTCGACTTATTGGGTGGGCCAAGGTGTAGGATTGATGAATCAAACAATTTCAGCAAGCGATGTTGTGCAAGAATTTAAAGAGGACTTTATTGAAGCCTATGAAAGATTAGCTAATTTTGTCGGTAATTAATTATTCAGGTTCCTTATAACGAATAGACACAGCTCTGTTAAATCCCTCTCTATCAAAAAGCATATCAGTCCAACGTTTAATATTTGGCTTAAATGCCTCCTCTATTTGAAGTGACTTAGCTAAATGTAATGCATAACTCACACATATATCTGCAATAGTAAATCTGTTTGAACACAAGTATTCTCTTGATTCCAATTTTTGCTCAAGCAACTTTAATCTAGCAACAAACCATCTTCGATAACCTTCTGCTGCCTTATCAGCAATACCTATCTCTTGAAGGGTATATCTAAGAACTACAGTTTGAGGAAACGTCAAAGTTGCATCAGAGTGAGCAAGCCAATTTATATAATGATGATAGTCAGCTTCATCGCTGTTTACACGCAAATCTGTAGGGCCATATTTTTCTACTAAATATTGGCACATGGCAACTGATTCAGTCATTTCTACATCACCATCAATAAGGTATGGGATGGTACCAAGAATATTTACATCCATGTATTCCTTATGCAAAAACCTTGGGGGGAATGGCATCATTTCAGTCTCATAACTTAATCCCATTTCTTCTGCAGTCCACATCGGCCTCAAGCCTCTAGAATCATTGCAACTGTAAATCTTTATACCCATTATTTTGCCCTCAGAAAATAAATTATAATTTTAAAAAATTAATTTAAAAATGGTAATTATTTGTATATTATATTACCACTCAATTTTATTAAATAGAAATGCTTAGAAAAAACTTAGCCTCCGAAATTAAAACAAATATTGACATTAATTCTGATGAATTTATTCATAACAAAAATGTGATGTTAAAGAAAATAAATTTTCTTGATGAGCTTTTAGATAAGGCTGAATTGGGAGGCGGTGCCTATCATCATGAAAGATTAGCAAAGCGAGGCAAAATGCCTGTAAGGGAAAGAGTCTTTAATTTACTTGATCCTGATACGCCCTTTCTTGAAATTGCACCATTTGCAGCCTATGGAACAGACTTTACTGTGGGAGGCGGATGTGTGGCTGGAATTGGAATTGTTGCTGGTACTGAATGTGTAATATTTGCTAATGATCCCTCAGTTTTAGCTGGCGCTATGACGGTTTATGTTGGGGAAAAATGGAACAGGGCAATGGAAATCTCTAGAGACAACCGTCTTCCGTATATTAATTTTGTTGAATCTGCAGGAGGAGATCTTCGAATGGGGACCGGCAAGAAAGGAGATCAACCCCCAATCGCACCCACCATAGGTCATACTCATTTTGCAGCATCTGGAAGATATTTTTATGATCTAACAGAACTTTCTAAAATGCGTATCCCAGTAATATCAATTGTTTTCGGCTCATCAACTGCAGGTGGCGCTTATCAACCAGGCATGTCTGATTACAATATCTTTGTTAAAGATCAAGCCAAAGTATTCCTTGCAGGGCCACCTTTAGTCAAAATGGCGACTGGTGAGGTATCAGATGACGAAACCTTAGGGGGAGCAAAAATGCATTCCGAAGTTTCAGGCCTTTCAGATTATTTAGCTGAAGATGAAATGGATGCCTTGAGATTATGTAGGAGTGTTGTTTCACACTTACACTGGGGGAAAGAAGGTCCCTCTCCTCTCCCTGATTCTGATAGTCCAAGTTTATCTCAAGAAGAATTGTTAGGACTGGTAGATGAGGAACTTAAAAGCCCGTTAGATATCAGGGAAGTGATTGGTCGAATTGTGGATGGATCAAGATTTGAGGAATATAAGCCGAGATATGGTAAGACCATGATTTGCGGGTGGTCAATGCTTCATGGTTATCCAGTAGGCATATTAGGAAATAATGGTCCCATCTACCCAGAAAGTGCTGAAAAAGCGGCCACCTTTATCCAGCTATGTAATAAACGAAACATACCATTAATTTTTCTTCAAAATGTTACAGGATTTTTGGTTGGAAAGGATTTCGAAAGGCAAGCCATTATAAAAAAAGGGTCTCAACTTATTAATGCAGTCTCTAACTCTAATGTTCCTCATATAACAATTATTATTGGAGCATCATTTGGGGCAGGTACATATGCTATGTCAGGAAGAGCATATAACAACAGATTCACATTCCTCTGGCCCACAGCAAAAATTGCTGTTATGGGTTCTAAACAGATTGCTGGAGTAATGTCTATTGTTCGAAGAGGTCAAGCTGCAAGAAAAGGAGAAAAATTTGATGAAAAACAAGATGCTGAAATCGTAAAGATGGTTGAACAAATGTCAGATCAGATGTCTGAGGCGCTGGTTGCAAGCAGCATGGTTACTGATGATGGCATCATTGATCCTAGAGATACAAGAAGTGTCATTGGATTTTGCCTATCTATAGTTTCTAATTCTTCAATTGATGGAGCTGAAGAATATGGAGTGTTTAGGTTATGAGATTTAATTCAATTCTTGTTGCGAATCGTGGAGAGATTGCCTGTCGAATAATGCAAACCGCTCAATTTATGGGTATTAAATGTGTAGCTGTTTTTGTTGATGCTGATAAGGATGCTCCATTTGTAAAGATGGCTGATGAAGCTATAAAGTTATCTTCTGGCTATATGGATGGCTCTGCTATTATTAATGCAGCTAAACAATCTGGAGCAGAAGCGATCCATCCAGGATATGGTTTTTTATCAGAAAATGCAGCCTTTGCTAGAAAGGTTAAAAGCAATAAATTAATTTGGATTGGCCCATCGCCCCATGTAATAAAAGTCATGGGTGATAAATTAAAAGCTAAAGAAATAGCAGAAAAATCTGGGGTTCCCACTCTGCCAATGACCTCAAATACTAAAGATGTTAAAAGTATTGGCTATCCGATCTTGATCAAAGCTGCCGCAGGAGGTGGTGGTAAAGGAATGCGAATTGTTGAAAAAGAAAGTGAATTAAAAGACTCAATCATAAGCGCTAAAAGAGAAGCTCTTTTGGGTTTTGATGACGATAGAATTTTTATAGAGAGATATGTAGAAAAATCACGTCATATTGAAATACAAATCTTAGGAGACGAACACGGTAATGTAGTTCATTTAGGAGAACGTGAATGTTCTATACAAAGAAGGCATCAGAAAATTATTGAGGAATCGCCTTCTCCAAGAATTGATCCCTTTTTACGGGAGGAAATGGGTCAAGCAGCTATTAAGTTAGCTAAAAAAATTAAATACTGCTCTGCAGGAACTGTTGAATTTTTGTTTGATGATAAAACAGATGAATACTGGTTTTTAGAGGTAAACACTAGACTGCAAGTTGAGCACCCAGTCACAGAAGAAGTTACAGGAATAGATTTGGTTGCGGAGCAAATTAAGATAGCGAGAGGAGATGAGCTTGAATTTGCTCAAGATGATATTGATTGGCATGGACATGCAATTGAAGCAAGATTGTATGCTGAGGATCCTGGAAATAACTTTTTACCTGAAATAGGAACCCTGCACGCATATGACACTAGCCTAGCTTCAGAGGTTAGATGGGATTCAGGCGTGGAAGAAGGTAGTGTTATTGGAACAGATTTTGATCCAATGTTATCTAAGGTTATTTCTTGGGCCCCTGATAGAATTGATGCTGCAAATAAACTGGCACGCGGACTTGAAAAAGCTCACATGGGAGGTGTGATAACAAATCGTCAATTTTTAATTTCCTGTTTAAGAAATGAAAATTTCTTAAACGGAAATACAACAACAGACTTTATTGAACGTGAAACTTTAGAAACTAAAAAGCATCTTTCTGTAAATGAGCTTCATCAAACATCAACAGCAATTGCTTTATGGATAGCGCAACAAAATAGAGTCTCTGACCCCGTTACAGGTTTTATGCCCGCAAACTGGACCAATGGAAGAATGCCACTTCAAAGGGTTAAATTACTTTTTATGCAAGATGAGATAGATGTAAAGTATAAATTAAATAAAGAAAATTTATATGAAGTTATGGGCTCCATTTGTAAAATTTACCATTGCGATAGTTTTGGCATTGATATAGAGATAGACTCTCACAGATTTTATGCTCATTTAACTGAGGTAGGCAGTGAAATCATAATAAATATGCCATTTGGAGACGTTAATGTATCTGTTCTACCTAGGTTTATTGAACCAGGTAATGAGATCCCTGAAGGTGGTTTGATAGCTCCAATGCCTGGAAAAGTTATTGATGTGAAAGTTAAAAAAGGCAGTAAAGTAAAAGCTGGTGATACTTTGGTAATTATTGAGGCAATGAAAATGGAACATTCAATTAAAGCAACTGAGACAGGCAAGATAGCCAAAGTAATGATCCAACTGAATGATCAAGTTGATAACGGTGCTACCCTTCTCGTTCTTGAAAAATAATATGAAATTTCAAGCTGTCCTTTCAAAACAGTCGCCTCAACTTAGAAAGCGACATCTTGAGGTTATGGACGAACTAGAAAGCATGCTTGATAAAGGAAAGTCATTTTCAACAATGTCTGACCTAGCAAAACAATTGAAAATTTCACTAAGAACCCTATATGAAATTGCACCAAGCAAAGAGGAATTAATAGTGACAACCGTTGATAGGGTTCTAAAAAAACACGGTAAGATAGCAATAGATGCAATGAATGCTCATTCATCTCCTATAAAAAAATTAGAAAGTTTTCTGACTGTAGCTAATCAAGCAGTTGGTCCAAGATTTGAAAGATTCACACTATCTCTTAGTAGTTTAAATTCATCTAAGCCAATGGTGGACTACCATGAACAATACATAACTGACCTTATAAAAAATCTTTTAGATGAAGCAAGAATTAAAAATGAAATAAAAGAGATTGATACTCAGGCAACTGCATTGCTATTGGGAGGCCTTGGTAGATATTTTCAATCTAAGAAACTCTTAAAAGATTTATATCAAACACCTGAAAAAACAAGTAACTTTTTAACAAAAGTTATTATTGATGGCATCAAAATGGAGAAATCTTGAGCGAAGGAATTATAAAGATTGCAAATTGTAGTGGTTACTACGGAGATAAATTATCTGCTGCTAAAGAGATGGTGGATGGAGGACCTATAGATGTTCTGACTGGAGACTATTTAGCAGAACTCACCATGACAATTCTTTTTAATCAAAAGATGCAGCGTGGAGACGATAAGGGATACGTTGGCACCTTCTTAAAACAAGTGAAAGCAGTAGCCAAATCATGTAAAGAAAAAAATATTAAAATTGTTACCAATGCCGGTGGCTTAAATCCCTCTTCCATGGCCAATGAAATAGAAAAAATTTTAGAAGAGCTCAATATTTCTCTCAATGTGGCTTATATAACTGGAGATGACTTGATGGCAAGAATGGAGTCTCTAAAAAAGGAAGGAGAATCATTTTTAAACATTGATAAAGATATCCCGATTGATAAATCGGGATGTCAAACACTAACTGCAAACGCATATCTTGGTGCATGGGGAATTAAAGAGGCATTAGATAAAGGCGCTGATATTGTCGTATGCCCAAGGGTGACCGATGCTGCAGTAGTAATTGGTCCTGCAGCATGGAAATTTAATTGGAAGAGAGATGATTACGATGCATTGGCTGGCGCATTAGCAGCAGGTCATATTATTGAATGTGGTTGTCAAGCAACCGGTGGTAACTATGCTTTTTTTAAGGAGGTGCCAAGCTTTGATAACGTGGGCTACCCAATAGCTGAAATAAAAAATGATGGAAGTTTTTATATTACAAAGCATCCGGGCACTGGTGGCTTGGTATCCACCGGAACCGTAACAGCTCAGTTATTGTATGAAATTAGCTCACCTGCATACCTAAATCCTGACGTCATAGCTCATTTTGATACCTTGAATATCGAGGAAATTTCTAAAGATAGAGTTTATGTATCAGGATGCAGAGGAAGCTCACCAACAAATACTCATAAAGTTTGCATAAATCTTGCTGGTGGATATAGAAATGGTATGGAATTTATTCTTACTGGTATAGATATTGAAGAAAAAGCTAAAATAATTACTGACGCTTTATTTAATAATGTTGGAGGCAAAGACCAATTTGATGATGTTTCAATCCTGTTAGATAGAACCGACAAAAAAGATCCAAATTCTAATGAAGAAGCAATGGCCGCTCTTAGAATTTCAGTTAAATCAAAAGATCCTGATCTAGTTGGCAGAATGTTTACACAAAAGATGATAGAGCTTGCTTTAGCGAATTATCCAGGTTTTTTAACAGGAAGTGGAGTTCGATCCGGAGGACCTGTATTGGTCTATTGGCCAGCTTTAATAAATAGTAAACATATAAAAGAGACTGTTCATATAGACGGTAAAGAAATTGATGTAATACCGACTAATCAAATGGATTTGGAAGACACATATTATCAAAAAAAGCCTATTGAAATTCCTCCTCCTCCTTCAGGTGAAACTCTTAATAGACCATTAGGAGAAATTTTTGGAGCTAGATCTGGCGATAAGGGCGGATGTGCAAATATTGGTGTATGGGCAAAAAATGAAAATGCATTCTCTTTTTTAAATAATTATTTAACTGTTAAGAAAATCAAAGAATTAATGCCTGACATAAGTGAATTTGAAATAGACAGATATGAACTTCCAAACATACTGTCGCTAAATTTTTACATCCATGACATATTAGAAGATGGGGTTTCTTCCAATACCAGAAAAGATGGTCAAGCTAAATCTCTTGGGGAATACTTGAGAGCAAAGTATGCAGATATCCCTAAATCTTTATTTGAGGAAAACTTATGAACATAAATAAATTATCTTTGGAGGGTTTGGATTTTCAAGCAACAAAAATAAATATTAAAAATAATATTTTAACTATTACATTGAATCGACCTGAGAAAAAAAATGCATTAAATAATGTGATGATGAATGAGATAAATTTTGCTTTAGCTTATGCGAAACAAGAAAGAGAAATTAGGGTTGTTATTATTGATGCAGAAGGAGACATTTTTTGTGCCGGAGCTGATCTGAGGCTTGCCAAAGAGGATTCTAATGTCCCAAAAATAGAGGGTGCAGATGATATCAGTTTCTCCCTGCGAAGACTGCACAAGCCCACAATATGCAAAATTCAAGGATCAGTACTTGCAGGAGCATTATTACTATTAACGAATGCAACTCATGCTATAGCTGTTGAGTCAGCTAAATTTTCAGCCCCAGAGATTCACAGAGGCTTGTGGCCTTTTATGGTCATGGCTGGATTATTCAGAGTAATGCCCAAAAGAGCTGGGCTTGATTTTATTATGCGAGGTCAACCCATTGATGCAAATAAAGCTGAGACATGGGGATTAATCAATGAGTCCGTTGCAGCTAATGAACTGGACAAAAGGGTTAGCGAGCTAGCTGAAGAACTAGCCAGCCTAGCCCCGGGAACCATGCAGTTTGGTCTAGAAGCATATGAAAAGCAAGATGCGTTAGGGTTTGATGATGCACTTCCCTATTTACAAAAACAAATTGCTAAATGTTTTGAAGGTGAGGATGCCAAGGAAGGTATTACTGCGTTTTTAGAAAAAAGAAAACCAAATTGGAAATAAATAAGGAAGATTAATGGATTTAGAATACGGGCCTGAATATCAAGACTTCACAAAAGAGGTTCAAAGCTTTTGTAAAAAATATGAAGGGCTGTCTTTCACAGATCGTTCTAATAATCCTTTGGGAAGTTCAGGAGGATCTGGTGGTCCCAAAATGTCAAGGTCTGAATGGCAAAAAATCTTAATTAAAAACGGTTATTTTGCTCGCTCAGTTCCTAAAGAATATGGAGGATATGGCGGTGAAGCAGATATTCTCAAAAGCAGAATTGTTGCTGCAGAGTTTTCGAAAGCAAGAACTCCTATGGCAATGGGTGGTCAAGGTATTGATATGTTGGTTCCTACATTATTGGAGATGGGTACCGAAGAGCAAAAACAAACATATATCAAATCTACACTTCATGGAGAAATAATTTGGTGCCAAGGTTACTCGGAACCAAATGCAGGAAGTGATCTGGCAAGTTTACAAACTAAAGGAGAGTTAGTTGGAGATGAATGGGTGATTAATGGTCAAAAAATTTGGACTAGTACTGCTCAATACTCTCAAATGTGTTTTTGTCTTGTAAGAACTGAGCCAGATGCTCCAAAGCACTCTGGAATAAGCTACTTATTGATTCCAATGGATACTCCAGGCATTGAAATTAGACCACTTGTTGATATGACTTTGAAGGCAGGATTTAATGAGGTCTTTTTTACTGATGTAAAAATTCCTGCAAGCAATATTGTAGGTAAAAGAGGTGAAGGCTGGGCAGTTGCAAATGCAACCTTAGGTCACGAAAGAGGCTCCTTGGCTCCACCAGATGCAACGATGAATAGAGTAAACATGTTAATGCAACTAATGAAAGAAGAAACACTGGATGGAATGCCATTAATAGAATATCCAGTTTATCGGGATCGATTGATGAAAATTCAAGGCAAAGTTTTAGCGCAGCAATCACATGCTTTAAGACTGCTATCAGCCAAGCTAAATCCTATGGCTGATGTAAAGTTAGGTAAAATGATTCAAAAGCTTACCGGAACTGAGCTGAGACATGAGTTAGAGGGCCTTGCCATAGACGTATTGGGTGAAATTGGAACCTTGTACGAAGATAGCCCGCATCTCAAAAATGACGGCACTTGGCAATTTATATACATGTATTTTCTGGGCCTCATTATAGGGGGAGGTACGAGTCAAATTCAAAAGAATATTATTGCCGAGCGGGGTCTAGGCATGCCTAAAGAACCAAAAGTAGAGGGAGCATAAAGTGTATTTCGGCTTATCAGAAGAACAATCCTTTTTTCAAGACAATGTAAAAAAATACCTAGAAGAGCATGCTACGATTGATAACATTAGGCACATTGCTAACGGCGATGAAAATAATCTTTCCGCAGAGATTCATCAAGGCCTTTTAAATCTAGGAATAAATGGGCTCTTAATTCCAGAAGAATTTGGTGGCCTAGGCCTGGATTTGCTATTTGCAGCTGTCGTTTCAGAAGCTCTCGGAAGCGGAGTGAGCCCTACTCCATTTATTGCACCTTATGTTATGGCGCCAACAGCTTTTAAGCATGCAGGCAGCATAACTCAGCAAAAAAATTATCTTCCTAAAATTGCTATAAATGAATATCGTTTTGCAGTTGGTTTTAGTGAATTCATTGGCAAAAGAAATGATGCTGGAATAAGCTTTGTGGATAATGCATTAAATGGAAGAGCTATGTTTGTGCTCGACGCAAATGACGCAACGCATTTGTTACTTGCAGATGAAAGAGGTCGGATATTTGTTGTGAATGCAAGTTCTTCAAACATAGAAATTGTCAAACTGACTACAGTTGATAAAACTAGGCAATATGCAGAAGTGATTTGTAAGAACTTAGAGGCAGAATTACTAGAAAATTCTTCAGATTCTGTAGAGCCAATCAACCGAACAATTGATGCTGGCAGGATTATGCTCGCTGCAGATTCTCTTGGCGCGTCACAAATAATGATAGATAGAGCGGTTGATTATTCTAAAGAGAGAAAACAGTTTGGAAGAGCCATAGGATCTTTTCAGGCTGTAAAGCATATGTGTGCAGAGATGGCTGCTGACTTAGAACCATGCTATGCATTGATTTGGCACGCCGCGCATTGCCATGATCATTCTCCTGATGAGGCGAGATTGATGGCCTGTCATGCAAAAGCACATGTCTCAGAAATGAGTAAAGGTATTGCCAAGAAAGCTACTGAGGTTCATGGCGGCATGGGTTTCACAGACTTGCTTGGTCTACATTACTGGTTCAAACGAATTGGGTTAAATCGTCAAATTCTTGGGAGCCCAGAACTTGTTAGAGAAGAAGCATATAAAACTCAGATTTAGATTAAATTTTTAGTAATTACCTCCTCCAAGAGATGCAAACGATCATTACCAAAGAACATTTTTTCTTTATAAAACAAAGTAGGTGAACCGAATCCTCCACGTCCAATTAATTCATCTGTATTATTAATTAGAAGATCTTTGGCCTCTTGTGAGGCGATAAATTTTCTAAATTCCTCAGTATCTAAATTTGAATTTATAGCAATGTCGAGCAATAAATCTTCATGACTGATATCTTTTCCTTGACTCCAATAGGCGTGAAATAAATTACTAGCATAATTTACTAATTTACTTTCTTTGTCAGCAAACAAGCAGCCTCGCATCGCCTTGACGGAATTAACCGGAAAAACTTTGGGAAAAATTATCCTAATCCCTCTAACCTTTGACCATAATTGGAGATCCTCATTTGAGTAGTTTAGTTTTAAAAGATTAGGCCTTTTTCTGAACTCGTACACATCTTGATTAACGGCATTAAAAACACCTCCAACCAGTATCGGCTTCCAAACTATTTCTAGGCTTTGTCTTTGAGATAATGATAAAACTTCACTAAATGCTAAATACGTCCAAGGACTTGAACAGTCAAAGTAAAATTCTATATAGTTAGTACTCATTTTTAATAAATATTGTAGATTAATTATCTTGTATAAACAGAAAAAAGCTTTTAGCTTAATAATAATACTCTTGCTTGGCATTGGTATTGAAGCAAAAATCAACATACCTGTATCATCTCAGAAACAAGAGCTGTGTATGGAAATTTATAAAAAGATGACTAACGAACATTTCTTTAATGATAAGGACTTGAGCTTCATTAATTCTGAGATATTTGATTCAATAGTTGAACAGTTGGATTCTCAAAAAATATATTTCACAGAAAATGAAATTAGGTTATATAAAAGGAAATTTTCTAAATTTGATAATCCCACTAGCTATCAAAAAAAATACTTAAATACGCCCCTCTGCCCAATAGACTTAAAATCTAAATTTGCATTTATAAATTTATATTTTAACCGGTTAACTGAGGCAACAAACTATCAGCTTAGAGAGGTTGCAAAAAAGAATTTTGATTTCACAAAAGAAGAATTCATTAAAATTGATTATGATCAAAAAAAATGGCTGAAGACAAAATTTCAGCTTAAGAAAGCATGGAGAAGTTTGGCAAAAAATGATGTTTTAACATCAATGCTTGCCGATAAAAAATTAGACGAAGCAACGGAGACTATTGAAAAAAGATACAAAAATAGACTAAGAAGAATTTCTCAAAGAAATGAAGAAGATGTCTTTTCAATTTCTATGAATAATCTGACATCCTATTTTGACCCCCATTCGTCATACTTCTCTCCCAAATCAGCTGAGGATTTTGAAATGAACATGAGTCTAAAGCTTGAAGGAATTGGAGCTTTGCTCACCACAGAAGATGACTATGCAACTATAGTGAGTGTCGTCCCAGGAGGCCCAGCTGAAAAGACCGGAAAAATTAATCCAGATGACAAAATAGTAAAGATATCTCAACTTGAAGAATCAAATTCAACTCCAATTGATGTTGTAGGATGGAGAATAGATGAAGTAGTTCAGTTAATTAGAGGTAAAGCTGGTACAAAAGTAAGGTTAGAGATCATTCCAGGAAAAACAAAGGATTTTAGTGAGCGAAAATTTGTAACAATCACTCGTGAGGAAGTGAAACTGGAGGAGCAAGCAGCAAAATCTAAAGTAATTGAAGTAAAAAGAAATTTGCAAACATTAAAAGTTGGTATTATAGACTTGCCAGCTTTTTATATAGATTTCAATGCATGGCGAAACCAAGATCCAAATTTCAGAAGTAGCTCAAAAGATGTGGAAAGCATTCTAAGACAATTTGAAAATGAGGTTGTTGATGCTGTGCTTATAGACCTAAGAGGTAATTCTGGCGGTTCTCTTTATGAAGCAAATAAATTAACTGGATTATTTGTATCCTCTGGTGCAACGTTGCAAGTGAAAGAGAGCAATGGCAGTGTAAGGCCTTGGGGGGATCCGAGAGCAAGACAAATTTGGAAAAAACCAGTGGCAGTCATGGTTGATAGATATTCTGCTTCTGCATCTGAAATTTTCGCTGGAGCAATTCAAGATTATCAAAGAGGTATAATAATTGGTCAAAAAACATTTGGTAAGGGAACTGTCCAAAAACTAGATGATTTGAGTGTGGGGCAAATCAAAATTACTGAGTCGAAATTTTATAGAATTACGGGAGCTGGAATGCAGAGCAAAGGTATAAATCCAGATATTACACTACCAAGCACCTGGGATATTGAAGAAAGTGGAGAAAGTTCATACGATACAGCCCTACCTTGGGATGAAATTAAACCAGTGCGTTACAAGAAATTTTCTATGGACGCATCCTTGATCTCTCAATTAAATGACAAGCATTTAAAAAGGGTTAATGAAAATCCTAATTTACAATATATCCTTGATGTAAGGAAAAGATATGAAGCCCAAAAAAATAAGGATGTCATCTCTTTAAACTTAACCAATAGAAGAATTGAAAAAAAGGAAAGGCAGTCATGGGCTTTAGATATCGAAAACAAAAGACGTGCTTCTCTAGATTTAGAAACTTTTAACTCATATGAGGCCATGGAAGATTTCAATGATTCCAAGGAGAGAGAAGACGATGAGAGGGGTTCTGATTCTAGGATAGACATTGAAAAAGACTATCTTCTTAATGAAGGAATGGAAATACTTTCGGACTATACAATATTCAATCAAAAAATTTACCTATCAAAAACAGCATAAAATATGAAAATTGTATCTTTCAATATTAATAGCATCAGAGCACGGCCCCACCAACTTGTGCATCTAAGAGATACCATTGATCCCGACGTAATTGGGATACAAGAGACGAAAGTAAACGATCCTGAGTTTCCAATTGATGAGATTAAAAAAATTGGATACCACTCTGAGTATTGGGGCCAAAAAGGTCATTATGGAGTTGCTTTTCTTAGCAAAAAAAAACCTGAAAATGTGCAAAAAGGTTTCGTGGGTGATTCAGAGGATGATCAAAAAAGATTTATACAAGCTACTTTTAAATGGAAAAGAAAAAAAATAACTATTATGAACGGATATTTTCCTCAAGGGGAAAATAGATCTCATGCAACTAAATTTCCAAAGAAAATAAAGTTTTATGATGATTTGGAAAAACATATCAAAAAACTTCAAAAAGTCGAAGAGAATTTAATCGTGATGGGAGACTTTAATGTTGCGCCTACAGAATTAGATATTGGAATAGGCGAGCAAAATGTAAAGAGATGGTTGCGCGATGGTAAGACAGCCTTTCTTCCGGAAGAAATTGAAATGTGGAATAAAATAAGAGATTTAGGTTTTATAGATACATGGAGAAATCAAAATCCCGAGGAGGGAACAATTTATTCCTGGTTTGATTATCGATCAAGGATGTTTGATGATAATCCAAAAAGAGGATTGCGCATTGATCACATACTATTATCAAAAAATTTAAAACATTCAGTACTCAATACTGGAATTGACTACTTAGCTAGAGCAATGGAAAAGCCATCAGACCATTGTCCAATTTGGTTAGAATTAAAATGAATTTTTTCTAGGAACTTTATTTTTTCTTTTATTATTAAAAAATTTTTTAAGAAGGTGTGAGGATTCATCTTGCAAATGTCCGCCGCTAAACTTGACTTTATGATTGAGGTAATCTCTTTTTAGAAATTGATCTATCGATTCAATTGCGCCTGTCTTGGGTTCGTTTGCGCCGTAGTATAGATAATTTATTCTTGCATCTACAATCGCCTTCGCACACATGTGGCAGGGCTCAAGTGTTACATATATATCACATCCTTTCAGTCTATAGTTTTGAATGAAGTGGCTGGCCTGATTAATTGCATTAATTTCTGCATGAGAAGAGACCGAGTTTTTTGCTAAAACTTGATTAAAACCCCTACCAATAATTTGATCGTTATAAACAACTATCGCTCCTACTGGTACTTCATCATTGTGGAATGCAAGTTCTGCCATGATTATGGCCTCGCTCATAAAATGATTTATATTATTATCTTCAATCAATAATTCAAAAAATTAACATGTCATAGAAATTTAGCCCAATCATCTAAGGGCCTTCTTTCAGATTTTAAAGAATTTATCGGATCATTATGATCTTTGTAACCAACACACATTCCGCAAAATAAAATATCCTCGGGATCAGCTTTAACAAATTTAGATACGCTATCATGTTTAATGGACCATGCCTCTTGTGCGCATGTATCTAAACCAAACTCTTTTGCAAGAAGCATAAATGTTTGCAAGAACATTCCCAAATCAGACCATTGCGGAGGTCCCATTTGGCGATCTACAAAACAGAAGAATGCACATGGTGCGCCAAAAAACTTAAAATTTTTCATAACTTGGGCGATTCGACCATCCTTATCCTCTCTGGATATTCCCAGTAATTCGTACATTTGTTCACCTAGTTCATACCTAGATGTACGATATGGCTCTTTTAATTTTTGAGGATATATTTCATAAGCAGGTTCTTCTGGTTTATCCCACTTCTCTTGAAACAACAGAAAATCTTTCATTGTTGAGTTATTAATTACAAAAATCTTCCATGGCTGAAGATTTCCTCCAGATGCTGCTCTTGAGGCTTTTGATAAAAGCTTGGCCATTAAATCGTTAGAAACAGGAGTATTTAAGAAAGATCTTATTGAACTTCTTTGATCGACAGCATCTGATACTTTCATGATTAAATAATGGGGTTATTTATTCTGGCTTACTTGAAAAAAAAATTGATTTGATTGTTTGTTTAAACTTTATAGGCAAAAAGTTTTTGAGTTTATTTAAAAATTTTCTTAAATATATAGATAGATCGTTTTCGAAATATTTTTTAGATTCTTTTTCTATAATTACGAGCTCATCTTCAATGTTTCCATTTGAATGATCTCTTTGAGTTAATAAAAAATGAATGTGCTCTTGCATAAAGGCTTTCTCAGATAGGATAACTTTCCAGTTTTTATCATATGGATATCTTGATATCATAATTTTCTCACCAACTGTTTTCTTAATATACCTATTTATATTCAAAAAATACCCCTCATGATGAATATTTTTTTGTATTAAATTAAAGTATTGTTGAATTGTATTTTTCGTCATTTCCATCATTGAACGAGTATTAATAAATAAATCAATAGATAAATCTTGAGAAAATTCAATGTTCGGAGGAATAATAATTATATCAAAGTGCTCTATATCATTTTGACAAAGAGTATCTCTATTTAAATCTGAAAAATATAAAATTTCTTTTCCCTTATTTGAGAAATACTCATTAAGATAATAACCGGAAAGCAAATTAGCTTCTGGCAAATCAATCAAAATATATTTACATTTGTGTCTACTACAAATCATCCTTGCAAGAGATCCATAGCCCCCACCAATTTCACAAATAACAGGATTAGAAATTTTTAATAGAACATTTTCATCTAATTTACATGCATAGTCCGCTAAAAATAGTTCGTGATAATCTATGTATTTCTTAAATATATTTACAGTATGATTTGACAGGCCAACATTTTTATCTTGCATATAAAAAAGAATTTTTTCAGCATCATGAATTTGTATAAGCTCAAAGAAAACTTCTGGTATAAATTTTTTTTCTACGGCATCATCTAAGCCTTTTGAAAGAATTTTATCTGATCTAAATCTCTCCAATACTGAGATATTCTCATTTACTGAATTAAAAAAAATATCCCTTTTTGGTTGATTGAGTTTTTTCCAGTGTTGACTTTCATCTTTTAGTAAAAAATTATTAGACAAAATATACGAATCTATTAGTTGAGACGAATTTTTAATGATAAGACCTCGTTTGTATTAAAAATTATACATTTGTGTAAAATATTTTATTATTTTTTCTTAAAAAAAATTCATTTGTTTTTAAAAATATAATATGAATTATAGACCAGAAATCGACGGCCTGAGAGCAGTTGCAGTATTGCCAGTTATCCTTTTTCATGCAGGATTTTTGATATTTGAGGGTGGTTTTGTCGGAGTAGATGTCTTTTTTGTTATAAGTGGTTTTTTGATAACAAACATAATACTTGATGAACTTAATAAGAATGAATTTTCATTAACAGAGTTTTACGAAAGGAGAGCGAGAAGAATATTGCCTGCCTTAACAATAGTAATGATCGCATGCATTCCTTTTACATTAATTTGGTTTATGCCGGGAGACATGAAAAACTTTTCAGAAAGTTTGATATCCAGTTCGCTTTTTTTTTCAAATATTCTTTTTTGGAGAGAAAGTGGATATTTTGAAATGTCATCCGAATTGAAACCCCTTATACATACGTGGAGCTTATCAATTGAGGAACAATTTTATATTTTATTTCCATTGTTATTGATCATTCTGTGGAGATTTAGAGAGAACATTATATTTTTTGTAATACTTATATGTTTCTTTCTAAGCTTCTCTCTTGCTCATTGGGGAGCATATAATTATCCAACTGCTTCATTTTGGCTATTACCGACAAGAGGATGGGAACTTTTATTAGGAGTAGTGATTTCAATTTATTTGTTTCGAAATAAATTTGAGCCACCAAAGAAAATATCGCAAATTTTTAGCATTATTGGTTTTAGTTTAATAATTTTTTCAATTTTACTTTTTAATAAAAATACTCCCTCTCCAAGCATATTTCATCTTGCTCCGACTCTTGGAGCTGGATTAATAATTCTCTTTGCATTGCCAGGAACTTTATTAAATAAATTTTTATCAAATAAATTACTTGTAGGGATTGGTCTTACATCATATAGCCTTTATCTTATCCACCAACCAATTTTTGCTATAACTAAATATCGTTTTAAAAGTGAAACAATTGAACTTTATATCATTCCAATTCTGGTTGTAATTTTTTTCTTAGCTTTTTTGAATTGGAAATTCATAGAAAAACCATTCAGAAATAGATCAATGTTTTCAAGAAATCAAGTTTTTAAATATTCATTTTTAAGTATATTTTTAATTTCCTCTTTTGGAATATTTGGTGTTATTACAAATGGATTTGAGCAAAGGTTTAATGAGTATGAGAGAAAAGTTTTATTGCAATATACTGATCCTGGAAAATACGTAAATTCAAGATTTCATAATTTTGATATCAATTTTGACGATACTGATGAAACACGAAATGTTTTAATAATAGGAGATAGTTTTGCTGAAGATCTCATTAATGCAGTATTTGAGTCAAAAATAAACAACAACATATCAATTTCAACAAAAAAGATACAAACTCATTGTGGAAATTTATTCACTAAAAGAAATTTATCGAGGTATATCTTGCCTCAAAAAATAAAGAGTTGTAAAAGTAATTTTAATGATTCTATATTTTTATCGCGCCTAGAAAATGCTGATGAAATATGGCTAGCAGCAAGTTGGAAAAAATGGGCACTACCAATGATCCCTGAATCTATTGAAAATTATAAGAAAGTTTCTCCAAATGCTAATATCAAGGTATTTGGGCGTAAGAACTTTGGCCAAAGAAACGCTAATGAATTCATTAATTCATTTAACCTTGGTACAAAAGCACTTTTATCGAGCAAACCACTAGAGGAAGATCATATTATTATTAATGAGCTGATGAGAGAAATGATTAATAAGGAAGAATTTATCGATGTTTCTGAGTTAATTTGTAATTCAAAAACGGAATGCTCGAACACAACTCTTGACGGATTACCAATTTCTTATGATGGAGCTCATTTAACAAAAGCAGGAGCAAAGTATTTTGGTGATAAATTAGCTGGAAAAAAATATTTTCAGTCACTGATGAATAAGCTTTAGGTTTGGAGATTAAAATTAAATTCTGATGGTAAAAATAGTACATTCCTACCTATTTTACTCTCACCTTTCAGATTTTTGACTCGTTTAGCTTGATAGTTTTTGTCATCAATTAAAATGCTTTCATATCCGTAAGGGGTAAAAAGCTCGTCAAATTTTGGATATAAGTCCTTATCCAGAATTTCGCAAAGAATTATAGTCTTGTCTAGAACTATTCTTTTAATTATTAATCTAAGAAGAGATAATTCTGCTCTTTCAATATCAATTTTAATTAACGAAATCTTCATATCTGTGAGATTTTTTTGAAATAAATTATTGACATTTTTTGCTTTGCATATCATTGTTCCTGCATCTTTTTCTATGAAACTGTGATTAATTGCTGAGAAACCAGATGGGTTCTCACCTTTAGAATTATAAAATACTAGATCTCCATCTTTATGACTTAATGCAAAATTATTGATATTGATGTTTTTAAACTTATTTGAATTTATATTTTTTTTTAACCAACTGAAGGTATTTGGATGAGGCTCATAAGTTTGTATATTTATCTTGTTATTTGCGCTGGCAGCTACCAAGGAGTAAACACCGGAGTACCCACCAATATCTAAAACATAAGATTTTTTAGCTTCAAGGCATAATTGACTCCAAATTTTAAGACTAAATCCCTCATAATTACCAAAAATTCCAGAGTAAAAAATATCATTACTGATTTCGTCTCTAAAATTATGAAAAGTTATCTTTGTTTTGTTAAGCGATACTGAAAAAACCCCATAAAAACCCAAAGATTTATATATGTCTCTGGACAGCTTGACATGAAAAATATTTCTCAAAAATTTTCCAAAATTTCCGGCTAAATACTTTACGAAATTTTTTATCACAATAATTTTTTAATAAATCAATTATAATACACCATGCCAATTTACTAATTTATTTTAATTAAAGTTGAGATGATAATATCTGATAAAAATAATATTTGGAATAAATGCTATCTATGTGATTCTCCATTTTTAAAAAATTTTTATAAAGAAAAGGAGATTGTTAAATGCAAAAATTGCAGTTTTGTTTTTTATCAACCCATTCCATCAAAAGAAGACCTTGATTCAGTTTATTCTAATTATGAAAGGGAAGAATACATTACTGAAAATTCTGTCGCTAAAATTAAAAAAGAGTTAGAAAAAATATTATCAACATACAATATTAAAACTATCCTAGATATTGCTTGTGGTGAATGTTATTTTTTGGATATTCTTAAAACTATTAATCCCTCATTAGAGCTTTATGCAACTGAACACATTTCCGCAAAAGAAAATGTTATCAATAAAGGTTATGGATTCATAGAGGGAGAATTTTTTCCCATAACAAATAAAAAGTTTGATTTGATAATCTTTACAGAGGCTATAGAACATATTAATGACGCTGACAATTTTCTTGCAAATGCATACGATCTTCTTAATCCAAATGGATTGATTTACATTACGACACCTAATTTTTCATCTTTAGAGAGATTATTGATGGGTAAGAATTGGGGTATGGTCGTGCCACCAGAACACCTTTCTTATTTCACGCCAAAAACTCTTAAATTTGTAATGACAAAAAATAAATTTACAAAAAGGTTCTCTAAAACTGAAAATATTAGTATCTTTAGAATTATTCAATTCCTCAATAAGTTTAATAAAAAAAATAACTCTAAGATTTCACCTCAAAAAATATCTGACAATCTTCAAAGTGTTGCAACCTCAAATTTTTTTTTAAGATATATTAAAAAAATAATTAACATTATTTTAGATTTTCTAAACCTCGGAAGCAGTTTAAAAGCTTTATATCAGAAGAAATAAAATTGCTGGAAACTAATACCTATTAGTTTATATAGTTAAATTTTGAATCAATTTTTGAGACCCAATATCTATAACCGAGTGCATTTAGATGAATGCCGTCGTAAGTAAAGTCTTTATTAAGACCATTTTCAGATGATAGCTCACCTAAATTTAGAAAAATAATATCTTCAGCTTTACCTAAATTTTCAAGTTCTTTGTTTAGAAGGTTCACTTTAGCAACTCTGTCTGTTCCACAAATCTCTAACTGGCATTGAATTGTAGATTGAGCAATTACCACAAAGTTTTTATCTTTCAATGAACTTATAATTTTCTTATAATTTTCCACAATTCTATTTATGGATAAATTTGCATAAATATCATTAATGCCAATCATTAGAAATGCTTTTCTTGCTTTAGTAGTGTAGATAGAATCCATTCTTAAAATGACATCTTTTGTTGTATCGCCTGCTACTCCTCTGTTTGATAATTTTTTTGATGGAAAAAAATCATTCCACTCGCCATACTCTGTGATACTGTCTCCAATTAAAACTATCTCAACTGATGGAGAAAATTTTTCAAAAATCTCAATTCTATATTCTCTATTTCTTTCATTCAGATCCTCGTTTGCAAGCTGCTTAATAGCAAAAAGTTGTTTATAAGGAAAAAATTTATATTTACCAACGGCAAAGCCATATGAAAAAGAAAGAAAAATGATCACAAAAAATAAAGTATAAAGAAACTTACTTTTCATGAGCTATTTCACTCCAGGTAAATAATTAACGAAAACAATTAGAAACTATTCTTCCCCAAAAATTTTATTATGTGTATTATTGACTCTTACAAAAGTTGTGCATTTAGAAAGTGTTTTAATCTTATTTGCCCCAACATAAGTACACGCAGATCGAATGCCGCTCAAAATATCTTTTATTGTATCGTCAGCTTTACCCCGATATTTTACAACTACTGTTTTACCCTCTGTGCCTCTATATGCATTATGATTACCATGCTTATTCATAGCAGATTCAGAAGCCATACCATAGAATTTCATAAATCCATCCTCAACCTTTCCTTTGCATTCATCATGACCAGCAAGCATTCCACCTATCATCACAAAATCAGCACCGCCGGCAAAAGCTTTAACAATATCTCCGGAACTGGTGCAACCACCGTCAGCAATTATATGTGCATTAAGACCATGGGCTGCATCTGCGCATTCAATTACTGCGCTTAACTGAGGATAACCAATTCCAGTTTTTATTCTAGTGGTGCATACAGAACCAGGACCAATACCAACTTTTACTATGTCCGCACCAGCAAGAATTAACTCTTGTGTCATATCAGCAGTAACTACATTACCAGCTATAATTGTGGCGTTTGGACACTTTTGTCTTAATTTTTTGACAGCATCAACAAATCTAATGGTATACCCATTTGCAACATCAAGACCTATGAAACTACCTGAGGTTTTAGACAATTTAGAAATATCATCGATTCCACCTAGCCAGCAAATGTTTGACTTTTTTTTATTGAATTTTTTAGGATTTTTATTTAAATAATGCCTTGCAGGGCAAGTAATTAAATTATATTTAGACAACACATCATGCATTGCTGGAGTGCCTACTGTGTCCATGTTGGCTGACATGATAGGAATACCAGTCCATTTTTCTTTACTCCAAAGGAAATTATGAGTTCTCTCAAGATCTACTTCTCCTCTTGAACTCATTGTGGATCTCTTTGGTCTGATTAAAACATCAGAATAATCTAACTTTATATCTTCATTTACAAGCAAAATATATAACCCTAAATAATCTCAATTAATATTATCAAACATTGCTTTGATCAGTTAGCTTTTTAGATAAAATCTTTGAATTCGAACTAATTTGTTCTTATTCACTCCCATTCAATAGTAGAATGCCTCTGAAACCTTTTAAATATTAAATTCTCAAAATGGTGTGTCACATTTGAGACATACGATGATTTCATGTCAAACTTAATAAGGTTTATGTAACTTATCATAAACTTCTTGCAAATTTCCTTACTTTTTGCATGTTTTTTTCAAAGTCAGTTTTTTTCATATTAGGAAGTACCGAATAAAATCTTAAATACTTTGTCTTTAATCCTCCAGATTGAAATATTGATTTTTTCAATCTTCTGTAAGGAATATTATCAAAGAAAGAAAAGTTGAAATAACTTACCATTGGTCCTCCATAAGTCATTGAAACAATCCCAATTTTACTTTTCATTGCTCCAGCAACAGGATATCCATAATTCCCAAAGAACTTACTATCAGGTAATAATGATTTGTAAGAAAAAAACCATGTTGGGTGAAGAACCCAATCAATCCAGTTTTCTAGGACCCCACTCATTCTTAAGTTATGACAAGCACTCATTAAAAACATAACATCAGCATCCTCAAGTCTATTTCTATAATCCGTTACTAACTTTGGTGGAGGATTTATGTCACTTCTATAAAATGGTAATTGTTCTTCTTCATCAAATAAATTTATCAAATCTATTTCATGTCCAATTTTTTTTGCTTCATCAATAAAGGTATCTCTAATGGATGCATTAAATGAATCTTTAGTATTGTAATGACCGAAAATTATACAAATTTTCATCTTATTCCCACTCAGCAAAACAATGCCCTGAAACCCTTGATACAAAGGCATCTAAAAAAAGTTTGTATCTACTTTGTATCAATTTTTAATCTTTTTCATTGAAATTTTGCACCTTTTTGTAAGTTGTGTCTGGCACAAAGTAATTGGATATTTGTTGCAACCTTAGAAGATCCTCCTTTTGAATACGGCAAAATGTGATCAAAGTGCAGATTGTCTTTTGATCCACAAATTCGACATTCTCCTTTATCCCTTTCGTAAACTTCTCTCTGAACTTCTCCAGGTATTTGTCTATTGTGGAGCAGATCAATATAGTCAGGATTTTCATCAATCTCATTTGTATTTGGTTTGAGGAGAAATTTAAAAACATTTCTCTTCCCATCAAATTTGTTAAAACCATCAATCAAGTCATAAAAACCCATATCAACCCAGACACCTTTTCTTATTTTCCTATAAACTTTTACGAGAGCAGGTTCTCTTTTTCCTTCCTTAAAATTATCTGCTGCTTGCATAAATTTTCCATTCTCAGTTAATGTCCCTGTTTTAGTTGCTATTGGTTGATCAACTTCTTTTTTGTTGTAACTATCATTTCGTGGGGCATCATGTCCTTCATATTCAATAACTCCATCTTCAAGCATGCTGTCGTTATAAGGTGCATTTTTTTCTGTAGACATCAATACGATTGAATAAGATTTCTTTATGGCAAAATTCATACCCTTTTGAACTTGGATACCTCCTTCGTTCATAACAAGTTGAGGATAGGATATTACTTTCATAAGTTATTGTTTTTATCTTCTTTTTTCATTCCCACTCAATAGTTGCACAAAATACCACCTCTGAAACCCCTACTGCGACTGTGTTTCCGAGTGCCTTTTTTGTGTTTTGCCACTTTGTCAAACTTTGCAAAGTAGACATCTTATTTCTTTCATTATTCCTCTGTAGTTGCCTGACTGTAAAATGCAGAACAAGTTGATAAATCATCAATCATCCAATCAGTAAAATATGTTCCTGTTTTTGCGTAGTTTTCATTCATGATGCTTAAATACTCATTTGCAATTGCAGATATAGACTCAACTGCAATTCTTTGATTTTCTTCTGCTGAGTCATTTGGTTGAATTGTCTGTATGACTGCTATTGCCATTTGACTGAATGTTTCCCCAACTTTGGAACCTCTTTCGTATAAGTCTTTTATGTTCTCTGAAAAGTGTGCCATATTGAAGTTAATTGCCCCACATCTCGCACTTACATAAAAAAGCACATTTGGTTCACTCATGTTTTGTTCTTTCATATACTCATTCAATGGAATCATTTTCACTTCAGCAAAAAGTGGAGTTGATAAAAATATAATGAGTAATAGTTTTTTATTTCTTGTCATTTATTTTTCATTCCCATTCAATAGTAGCTGGTGGTTTGCTTGAAATATCATAAACAACCCTACTAACATTTTCTAACTCATTGACAATACGATTTGAAACATGCGCTAAAAATTCATGTGGCAGCTTGGCCCAATCAGCAGTCATAAAATCTACTGTTTCAACTGCTCTAATTGCTATAACATCTGCATATCTTCTTTCGTCACCAACTACTCCAACAGATTTAATGGGAAGGTAAGCACAAAAAGCCTGACTTACTTGATCATATAAATTGGCCTTAATAAGCTCTTCGATAAAAATCGCATCTGCGTTTTGCAAGGTAGTGACTTTATCTTTACAAATTTCACCTAAAATTCTTACGCCTAATCCAGGCCCAGGAAAAGGATGACGATCAAGCATATTTGAGGGAAGGCCTAGTTGAGCTCCCATTTTCCTTACTTCATCTTTAAACAAATCCCTTAATGGCTCTACAAGCTCCATTTTCATATCTTCTGGCAATCCACCAACATTATGGTGAGATTTAATGACCCGCGCCTCTTTTGATCCAGATTCTGATGATTCGATTACATCTGGATAAATTGTACCCTGAGCTAAATAGTTTATCTCATCCTTAAGTTTTGCCGCTTCATTATCAAATATATCTATAAATGTTCTTCCTATAACTTTTCTTTTTTGCTCGGGCTCAATAATACCTTTAAGATGCCTATAGAAAATCTTCTTTGCGTCAACAACAATGAGATTTAAGTCCATTTTCTCTTTAAATAAACTTTCAACATCCTTTGCTTCATTTTTACGAAGCAATCCATTATCAACAAATACACATATCAGATTTCTTCCTATGGCTTTATCCAGTAACATTGCCGTAACTGACGAATCAACTCCCCCAGACAAACCCAATAAAACTCTTTGATCACCGACTCTTTCTTTGATTTCTTGAATTCTATGTTCAATGAGATCTTCCATGCTCCATTGAGGAGTAGATTCACATATCTTTAATATAAAATTTTCTAATATAGCTCCTCCTTTATCGGTATGAGTCACCTCTGGATGAAACTGCAAAGCATAGATAGGTTTTTCAATATGCTCCATAGCTGCTACCGGGGCCGAGGAAGTCGAGGCTATTAAATTAAATTCATCAGGAAGAGTTGAAACATTATCTCCATGGCTCATCCAAACATCGATCAGGGAGCCAGAGCCAAAGCCGTCAAAAAGAGGTGAAGTTTTTTCTATGCTTATTTGGGCGCGTCCAAATTCTTTTGACGTTGAAGAGGAAACCTGGCCACCAAATTGCTCTGCAAGTGTTTGCATTCCATAGCAAATACCTAAAAGTGGAATATTTAACTCAAATATTATCTCAGGAATTCTTGGAGTATTTGAATCGGTAACTGATTCAGGACCACCAGAAAGGATTACACCTTTAAGATTCAAGGATTTAATTTTTTCTAAAGAAACGTCCCAAGGAAGAATTACTGAATAAACATTAAAGTCTCTTACTCTTCTTGCAATAAGTTGTGTATATTGTGAGCCGAAGTCTAATACTAAAATCGTATCAATATTTTTTTGATCTAAAGAGAGATTGCCAGAATTGGTCATTAATAATATCTGATTAATTTAGTAAATATTATAAATTAAACTTTTAAAAGTCTTTATTTATCTATAAAAGGTTTTAATTTTTTTACAAAGTCCTTTAGAGCTGGTTTATTCAAAAAAATTTCTTCAAAAGATAATCCCTCAAGCTCATGAGGAAAAATAAGCCATTTGTCAGTTTCATGTATATAAAAATTAGGTTTTGAATCTGTCTTATTATTTGAGGGTTTAAAAAAGGTTGTTGCGACCTTAATTTCAGGAGTGTTTTTTTTACAAGCAGTTTTAAGATCGGATATTATTTGTTGAATTGATAGGCCCGTGTCGTGTACATCATCAACAATTAAAACAGAGTCTTCGGCCTCAACCTTTTTTATTATGTAATTTAAACCAAAAACTTGAATGCTGTCATGAGTTTGTCCAATGCTTTTGTAGTGAGAGGTTCTAATTGCAATATGATCAGAAGGCACTTTTAATATATTGAGAAATTCTTGGACTGCGATTCCTATTGGAGAACCTCCTCTCCATACTCCAATAATATAGTTAGGTCGATACCCACTCTCATATACTTGCCAAGCGAGGCGAAAAGAATCTTCAAGTAACTCGTCAGGATTGATGAACAGTTTTTCCATAACGATATTATAAGTTTTTAAGAAAAGATTAGATCTAAAAACTAAATAATTTTATTAGAATGACATTTTTACACGAAGCATAACTTGTCTTGGCCCGATAAGCTCAACACCAGTAGCACCAACACCAAACACATCTGTGAACCTTGCATTTGTGCCATCCTCGTCCGTGAGATTCTTTGCGACAAATTCAAAGCTTAGATCATTATTAGATTGGGGAGTAAAACCTATAACATAATCAAGTACTTCATAGTCTGGAACCATATCGGTTAAAGGATTGTTAAACATTCTATGTTTAAAATCACCTCTGTAAATATACTGGAGCGAATTACTGAAGTTACCCCAATTTTCTACATAGCCTTCCCAGGTTAGAGCAAGATTAGCGGTAAAATTTGGAGTTTTTGCTAATTCATTACCTTTAACGTTAGTAATCTCAGCTGCTCGAGCAATTTGCACTTGATCACTAAATTGGTTTACTCCTTGACCAAGAAGAGCATTTGTAGCTATATCAGATTGGACATTATCTAAAGCAAAGTGATCTGCAGTTATTTCAGTTTCAATCCACGACAGATTTGCATCAAATATTACACTGTCAGTCAAATAAGTAGAGAACTCAACCTCTGCACCATAAATTTCTGATTCAGGTATGTTGCTAACACCTCCTTGAAATAATTCAGGATCAGTTGCCTGATATTGAAGGCCCTCGTAATTATAGAAAAAAATTGCAGAGTTTATTCTAGTTTTTCCGCCTGCAAGATCAGCCTTTAGTCCAAATTCATATGCATCAACTACTTCTTCTTCAAAGGTTGGGAGAACAACAATTGGAGCAACGACATCTTCTCTACCATATGTTAAGTTTGACCCACCAGGTTTGTATCCCTTTGTATAAGAAACATAAAACATTCTGTTTTCGTCAATATCTTTTTCAATTACAAATCTGCTAGTAACTTTGCTACCATCAACTTGGAGTATATCTGTACCCAACCTCCCAAAAAAGTTAGTTACTTCACTGTATACCTCATCGTCAGTGTATCTTAGTCCAAATACAGATCTTAGGGTGTCACTGTGATTCCATGTTCCCTGCCCATATAAAGACATTGAATCTCTTTCGGGAGTTGAATCAGATATAAAACCAACATCACCACCAAAGGCAAGTACTTCACTTACCACAATTGGATCAAAACCATCCCAAGCGAAATCAAGTCTCTCTCTAATACTGATATCAATTTCTGTATCCAAATAGAAAAATCCTGCGATCCAGTCTAATTTTCCCATGTATGGCTCAGCCGAAACAATATTGAATTCTTGAGTGATTGTTGTTTGCTTATTAGTTTCAGGATCATATTCACTTGGAAGTTGAGCAAATGGAGGTAAGTAAGCTGCATCATTCCTGTCGTTATCCCTGCGCACAAGGATGTCGTCAACTTGATGACTTGTCAAAGATTTGATGCTAAATGCATCATAGTCCCATTCAAGAACTGCACTAAACAATGAAGCCTCCAACTTATGTTCAGTCTTAGAATTTTGTCTTAACTTTCTTGGATCAGTTGTGGTATCTAGTAAACCTTTTTGAGCAGATCCGTTTCGATTTTCATCAAATACTTGAGCGGTAAAATTAGCTCTGAAAGTATCAGATGGTTGGTATAGAAAACGAACTCTTGCAGAAATACTATCTGCATCGTCCAGATCCTGACCAGTACTTAGATTGTCCGTAAAACCATCCCTTTTATGAGTAATAAAGGAGGCGCGCATTGCAACAGTGTCACTTATGGGTCTATTGAAAGAGGCTCTTGTTTTGATCAGACTATAATCACCAATTGTAATATCACCATAAGTCGTGCTCTCTTCTAATGAGGGCGCTGAAGTGATCACATTAATCGCTCCTCCAGTTGAATTTTGTCCAAATAAAGTTCCTTGAGGTCCTCTTAAAACTTCTATTCTCTCTAAATCCATAAATTCTGTTTGCAAAGAGTAAGGAGAAGCAATATAGATTCCATCAAGATGGTACGAAACTGATGGAGTCGCGATAGCATTTTGATTAGTCTCGTAACCAACTCCTCGAATAGTAATCACAGTTTTGAAACCTTCGTTTTTTGCAACATTAACACCTGGTGCAATTGCGCTGATGTCGACAAATGTAGAAATTTGTTTTTTATCAAGATCATCAGAACTAATCACAGTAACTGCTTGTGATAAATCTTGGAGACTTTCAGTTCTTTTTTCTGCTGTAACGAAGACTTCTTCAATAGTATTTTCTTGAGCAAATGCGTAAGTCCAAAAAAATAAAAAGGAAACTAATAGCAGGATTTGTTTGTAGAGAATGTTGTAGTTCATTAAATGCCCCAGATTTTGTAAAAGATTTTAAAATCTTATTATATTTAATAGATGCAATATCTATGCCAAAAAATTAAAATAATTTTAAAAACATCTAGATTTAAATTAGCATTAAATTTGCAAATTAATTTAACTTTTGCCTTAAGTTATCTATGAACTTATAACAATGTAACAGTATAAGTTGTAAACTAAATTTTAAAATAGGTAAATTAAATTTAATGCTTGAAAAATTATTTAAATTAAAAGAATCCAATACAAATATTCAAACGGAGCTGCTGGCTGGGTTTACTACCTTCATTACGATGGCTTACATAATTTTTGTCAATCCGCAAATGATGTCCGCTACTGGCATGGATCTTGGGGCAAGTTTTGTGGGTACTTGTGTTGCTGCAGCTATTGCATGCATTGCAATGGGGTTTTATTCAAATTGGCCAATTGGATTAGCTCCTGGAATGGGACTCAATGCTTTCTTTACCTACACAGTGGTCGGAGAAATGGGTTATACATGGGAAATTGCTCTCGGCGCGGTATTTCTTGCAGGTATTTTATTTTGGATAATGAGTGTTACTCCTATAAGACAGTGGATGTTAGAAAGTATCCCTATGAATCTTAGAATTGCCATGGGATCAGGAGTAGGTCTTTTCATTGGATTCATTGGATTAAAAAATGGGGGAATCATAGTTTCAAATGAAGCCACTCTTATAAGTATTGGTGATTTGATGAAAGTTGAGACCTTGCTTGCAATGCTAGGCTTTCTTTTGATAGCAATTTTAGCAGTAAGAAGAATTCCTGGTGCAATACTGATTGGTGTGATGATTGTTACACTGGTATCAATCTTCATTGGCATTATAAAATATCAGGGTTTAATTTCCTATCCTCCAGCTTTTATGCCGGTATTTATGAAGTTAGACATATTAGGAGCGCTAGATTTAGCAATGATAAGCGTAATTATGTCTTTTTTATTTGTAAATCTGTTTGATACTGCTGGCACTCTTTTAGGGGTAGCTAACCAAGCAAAATTAGTTGATGAAGATGGCAATATTCATAATCTTGATAAAGCTCTAAAGGCTGATAGCTCGTCTAGTGCTTTTGGAGCATTTTTAGGGTGTGCACCTGTTACAAGCTACGTTGAGAGTTCCGCAGGAGTAGAGGCTGGAGGAAGAACAGGGTTAACTGCTGTTACCGTCGGTTGTTTATTCTTAATTGCAGTATTTTTTTCACCTCTAGCAAACATAATTCCAGCGCATGCTACTGCAGGGGCACTAATTTATGTTGCTATATTGATGATGAGCGGAATGGAAAAACTAAACTGGTCAGACTCTTCTGATCTTCTCCCAGCACTAATAATAATTGTAATGATCCCTTTAACTTTTTCTATTGCAAATGGAATTGCTCTTGGATTTATATCTTATGTAGTTTTAAAAATAGCATCCGGTCAACATAAAAAAATATCTTCGGGAGCATGGTTTTTAACAATTGTTTTTCTATCTAAATTTTTATTTTTATAAAAGTTAATTTAACTTCTTTGATAATTTGGCGCCTCTTTTGTGATCATGACATCATGAACGTGACTTTCGGTAATTCCAGCATTTGTAATTTCTACAAATTGAGTATCATTGTGCATTTCATCAATTGACTTACATCCAACGTATCCCATGCTCTGTCTGATGCCTCCAATTAACTGATCAATAACATTTACAACCCAGCCCTTAAATGGAACCCTGCCTTCAACACCTTCTGGGACCATTTTTTCAGTGCTCACTCCATCTTGAGAATATCTATTTAAATCGTTTCTCTCAGACATGGCACCAATTGAACCCATTCCTCGATATGTTTTAAAACTTCGGCCTTGAAAAAGCTCCAACTCACCTGGAGC
>CABZRR010000010.1 GCA_902528215.1 uncultured SAR86 cluster bacterium
TTATCTTCGTCTGGCCAGCGCATTTTTTTATTGCCGAGGGGTGGTTTGTTTAAGTCTGTCGCATACCAGTACATAGGGAGCCTTTTTTTAAAAAGCCAGGTTCCATTTATTCTTTCATATGAATCCCAGTAAAGCATTTGCATGATAATCCACTCATTATCAGTTTCATGTTCATTTTTTGAATAAACCAAGCCAATTGCTGAATCAGGCGTCTCAAAGTCAATAATGTGATTTCCTATGTGATGAGAGGTGCCTGTAAATTTATCTCTAAAAGTTGCATCGGCCCATTTTTTTAGAGCTTGACGGCCACTCTCCTCTTTGCCCACTCGAACATCCGGAACAAAAAGATTTACATGCATATCAATATCTCGCATATCTAGAGTTACAGAATACTTGGCTGCTAATTGCCTAATTTCATCTAGTGATTCCAGTCGATCTATTCTTTCTTCAATTGACATTTACTAACCAGGTGGCCATTGAAATGGTCTGCCGCTTAATAAATGCAAATGAAGATGAAAAACACTTTGGCCCGCTTTGGCACCATTGTTGGTAACCAATCTAAAGGTTTCATCTAAACCAAGCTCTCGAGATATTTCACCAGCAACCCACATTAAATGACCCAGCAACTCTTTATCTTCTTCTGAAGCATCGGATAACTTGGGAATAGGTTTTTTTGGAATAATTAATAAATGGGTGGGAGCCTGAGGATTGATATCTTTAAACACAAGAGACAGATCATCTTCAAAAATAATATCGGCAGGGATTTCCTTATTAATAATTTTTGTAAACAATGTTTCCATGAACTTATATTAAAAATCTAAATAATCTAAAACCAACATAAAATACGCCAGCAGAAATTCCTAAAGCTAGAACTATGACCAGCAAATCTCTTAAGGATTTTAAGAATTTTCCCTCGGGTGTATTTTTTAATAATTGCTGCACCAAAAAAAGAAGAGCAATAATGGTTAAGAATAATATTAATAAAGTAATCATAATTATTTAAATATAGAACCAACTGAAACTACAAGCAAGGCTAAAGCAATCGCCCACAAAGAACAAGCAATTAAATCAGCAACATAAAATCTTTTTAATTTTAGATCAGTCACTCCAAGCATAAAAGGCACTAAGGGTCTTATTGCAGGAATAAATCTTCCAACCAAAACCGTATAGGGACCAAAGCGATCCAAAAATTTTTGTGTTCTATGAAGAGCCTTTTGTCTTTTTTGAATAAACTTTGAATTCAACAAAGTAGGTCCAAGGGATTTACCAACCAAAAATCCTCCGACATCACCAACATGAGAGCCTAAAAGTGCAATTCCGCATATCCATGGCAAAGTTAATAATTCAATGTTGTACAAATAAATGCATAAAGAAAAAAGAATAGCGCTCGGCATAAAGCTACCCGTGATAACCATTGATTCCATAAAACCAAATAAGAAAACAAGCAGCCAACCATATTCTGGATTAGATTCTAAAAATATTTGAATTCTTTCAAATGACATAAGCTATTAACTTTATTTATTAAAAAACTTTTCTACTGCTTTTAAGTTATCCTCAGAACCAAATAATTTTTTCATTGCTTTAGTTTCCATAGAACGAGCCTTAACAAGTTCTTTTAACATAAATGATTTTAAGATAGCTTTTGTTTCTATAATTGAGCTAAGTGATTGTTCCTTTAACTCCCGTGCATAACTATTAGCTTGATCTAGAAAATCATCGCCAACATATTTGGCTAGACCTAATTCATAATATTTAGTTCCATCAATGGCTTTAGATTGAAATAAAAGTTGAGCCGCTTGTTGATATCCAAGTGCCTGAAATAATAGATAAGAACTGCCAACCTCAGGGGCTAAACCTAATTCAGAAAATGGATATTTTATTTTTGTATTAGGAGAAATAAAAACAGCATCAAAATGCAATAAAATGGTTGCGCCTCCACCTACGGCAGCCCCCTCAACAGCTCCTATTAATGGTTTCTTAAAATTTATTAATGCATCAATACAAGTTTCAAATGGCTCTTCGTATTCAGCACCCCCATCTCCCATCATGCTATTTAGATCAACACCTGATGAAAAAGTATTAGCCGAACCGGTTACAATCACTGAATAGATCTCTGGATCATCACTTGCTAGATTTAGCTCGTCCCTAAACATCGCCCACAATTCAGCATCAAATGCGTTCTTTTTTTCAGGGCGATTAAAAATTAGGGTACGAATACCTTCTTCGGTCTCTGTTAAAAGTTTACTCACTTACCTTTGAAATTTGGTTTTCTTTTTTCTGCAAAAGCAGTTAGACCTTCCATCATATCTTCTGTGGAGAAAACGGGTTGCCCTATTTCTAATTCTTTTTCCAATGCTTCTGATTCTAGATAGCTCTCATCAATTTCTCTTAAAGATTTTACAATCGCCTGAATAGATAAAGGTGCATTTGCACTAACGGTTTCCGCAATTTCCATGGCTTTCTCTAGAGCAGTTCCATCATCTACGATATGACCAATCAGCCCAAATCTTAATGCTTCTTCAGAGGAAATTCTCCTCCCAGTTAACAATGCTTCCGCTGCCAGAGTGTATGGTATTTGCCTTCTAAGTCGAACAGTCGAGCCACCTAATGGAAATAAGCCCCTTAAGGGTTCTGTTAAACCAAACACAGCACTTTTTCCTGCAACTCTAATATCTGTACCCTGTAAAATCTCTGTACCTCCAGCAAGTGCAAACCCCTCGACTGCTGCAATGATTGGTTTATTAGGCCTGTTGTGCCTTAATAGAGATTGCCAGTGTAAATCAGGAATTTCTTTTAATTTTTCCATCATCTCAGAGTCTTCATTTCCATCCTTCATAGCGCTTAGGTCAGCTCCAGAACAAAAAGTACCGCCTGCACCAGTCAAGACAGCGCATCTTAAATTGGAATCTTCATCAAGTTTTCTCCAAGCTTCATATACAGTCAATAACATGCCTGGACTTAACGCATTTCTTTTTTCGGGACGATTAAGTGTGATAACCATGATGTGGCCTTTTTCTTCTACAATCGCATGCTCGGTATTCATAAATATCTCCTAACTAATCAAGTGATGATGAGACTATCCACATCGCAAAAAATTGTGCAGCTCCACCATAAGCATGTCCCATTGCAACTTTCGCATCCTCTACTTGATGATCATTTGCCTTACCCATAACTTGTAAGGCTGCTTCACCAAAACGAATCATGCCCGATGCTCCAATCGGATTGGACGACATAACTCCACCAGACATATTAAAAGGCATTTCTCCATCTATAGCTGTTGCATCTTTATCGGTCAGTTTCCATCCTTCTCCTAGATTACAAAATCCTAAATTTTCCAGCCACATTGGCTCATACCAAGAAAATGGAACATAAATTTCTGCACAATCAATTTCCTTGTATGGATTGGTTATGCCTGCCTGATCATAGATATCTTTTGCGCAATCAATTCCAGCCTGAGGATTGACCTCATCTCTGCCTGCGGACAAAGTGCCCTCAGATCTAACAGCCATTCCTTTTATCCAAGCAACATCTCTTGAGCCCACAAGATCTTTGGATGTAATTACCATGGCACAGGCACCGTCAGATGATGGGCAACTCTCAAGATATCTTAGTGGCTCCCAAAGCATAGGGGTATCACTTACCATTTTTTCATCTATACCAGGAATATGAAGATGAGCTAGTGGATTCTTGAGTGCATTCAAGCGATCTTTAACAGCAACTTTCCAACCAATATGTTCTGGAGCATCATATCTGCGAATGTACTCTCTTATGAATGGAGCAAAATATCCTCCAGCTCCTGCATTGATATGAGGAGAATATGGGTAACGTGGTGACAGTGCCCATGTTGCATTTGATTCAGATTGTTTTTCAAATGTTACTGTTAAAACTGTTTTAAATTGTCCTGAACAAACATGGGTTGCAGCAATAACTCCTGTGCTCCCTCCAACACTTCCAGCTGTATGGACTCGAAGGACGGGCTTACCAACGGCTCCAACAGCATCGGCTAAACATAATTCAGGCATAACCACACCCTCAAACATGTCTGGTGCTTTACCTAATATGACAGCATCTATTGCATCCCATTCAACATTAGCAGCTAACATGGCATTATCTATTGCCTCTCGGACTAATCCACCCATGGACACATCCCTTCTTTTGGCATCATATTTAGTTTGCCCAACTCCAATTACACCCGCCTGAATCATGATTTTTTCTCCAAATGAACAAGCATATTATGTTGTAAACATGGACCAGAGGATGCATGCGCCAGTCCATTTGTAAGATCATTGGATTTTAATGCCTCGTAAGTTTTACCAATTGCATCCAAACCAGCACACATCATGACGTTACCAACCAATGGTCCGCCAGAAAGATTTGTTGGAACATCACTAAGGTTTAAAACGGATTGTAAATAAGGCACCTCATGGCTAAATTGAGTATGTAACTCAGCAACATCGAATTTTATTTTTTCAAGTTTTAATTGCTCAATTGAAGCCAGTATTCCAGAGGGTTTTGAGAGATCGCGTGAGCCTATATTCGATGATTCAATTCTATGATCGATGCCTTCAATAATAATGGGATGATCGGTGAATTCATTTGCTTTTTCTTCTGAGGCAATGATCATGGCAGAAGATCCATCAGATATGGGAGGACAATCAAATTCATTGAGTGGAGAAGAAATTTTCTCACTTGCTAGATATGCTTCTTTATCCACCAATTCAGTAACAAGTGCATTTTTATTATTCTTAGAATTAGTTCTTGCCTCAATAACTGCTGAAATCATTTGTTCAGGGGCTATGATATTTTTTTCAAGAAGCACCCTTGCCTGTATTGCAGCCAAACTTACTCGATCTGGCCAAAGAGGTGAAATGTAATAAGGATCCATTTGTAATGAAATTATTGAATCGAGTCTACCTGGAGAAGATTTACCAAACCCGTAAATCAATGCAGTATCTGCATCTCCCATTTGAATTTTTAGCATTGATTCATACATCGCCCAAGCTGCATCCATTTCTACATGCGACTCTTTAATGGGAGGATTGGTTTGAATGGCAGATAAACCTTCAACAAATGCAAAAGCAGCTCCTTGCAAATAATCACAGCTACCTGAGCAGGTAAAATCTATGTTGTTTTGACTGATTCCTAATTCATCAAACAGCTGATGAACAACTGGCATGATAAGTTCCACCTCATTTAAAGCTCCCGCATTCTCTAAAATGGGATGTTGAGCATATCCCACGATTGCTACTTTTTTCATGATTCTTGAAACCTCAATGTTGCAACATCAACATCTGGTTCATCTATAGGAGTAAACCATTTGATGTTCTCTAATGAATGTGTCCATTCATCTTTAGGCTTCCAAACTGCTTGTATCCGCATTCCAATTCTAATTTCTTCAACATCAATTCCTTGAATGAGATGCAAAAAAGAAATGTTAGCTCCATCGAGCCTGATCATTGCACAAACATATGGCGGCACGATGGGATTACCCGGAATAGGAATATGCACGATGGTAAATGATTCAATGCAGCCTTTATCAGTCAATGGAACCTCAATATTTGTTGCCACCCCACATCTTGGACAGCTGCCTCTTGGCGGCACATACACAGCGCTGCATTTTGGGCATGACTGGCCTACAATTTTGCCCTCTTTAACTTGATTAAGAAATCGGGTGGTGGCTGATCCAGCTGTATAGTGATATTCCAAATTTATTGGAGACTCAGCGTAATCTTTTTTTTCTTCTTCGCTCATTTTTCTAAAGTAAAAAATTCAATATCGGTAATTCGATTCTCCATAGTTGCAGACCAATTTGCTGTGACCCTTGATCCAATTTTAAGGTCCGCCTCATCACACTCGGTAACCATATGGAGCATAGATGTATCAGCTCCATCCAATTTGATTAAAGCAAATGCAAATGGATTTTTAATTAAGTGATGATGTTTTGGCTCTTCAATCCAACTAAATGATTCGATCACTCCGCCAGGTCCAACTTCTACTAAGTCACTCAATGATTCATGAGTCTCCGGATCAAATTCAGCAGCCGGAGCATACACCTTTCCAGTACTGCTTTTTGTGCCTAAGATTTTTTGATCTGCTAAGGCATCAAAAAATTTTGACATAAGAGGACCACTTGAACGCTTATAATTATAGGCAAGCTCGAAGGGAGCTCTTAGAAGATCTTTTTGATCACTCATTTTCTTCAACCATTGTATTTTTAGATGTGTCTATTAAAACATGTTTCATCAATTTACCGGAAGCATTTCTTGGCAATGGCGAATCAACAAATTTCCACTTAGAGGGTACTTTAAAGTCAGCAAGATCTTTTGCCACCCATGCACTTAATTCTAAATCGTCAACATCAGATTTCTTTGCATACACAATTGCCATTACTTCCTCACCCAAATCATCATGAGGTATTCCAATTACAGCTGATTCCTCTACTCCTTCATGAGAATCTATCACTAATTCTATCTCCTGCGGGTAAACATTCTCTGCTCCCCTTAAAATCAGATCAGTTCTTCTGGAAGAAATATAGTAAAGAGATTTTTTCTTAAATCCCCAATCTCCAGTTTTTAGCCACCTATCCTCAGTTAATGAATCTTTAGAAGCAAAAGTATTGTTATAGTAGCCAAGCATAACTGAGGGGCTTTTAACATATATTTCACCCTCAATTGAGTCCTTATCTATCACTTCCCCATCCTCATCTCTTAGCTGAACTTGAATTGTTGGCATTGGCTGCCCTGGGGAAGCTGGTTCATTTTTAAGATTATCCCCCCAATTAATAATTGTAATGGCGCCAGATTCTGTAAGTCCGTAGCCATATCCAAAACTATACTTTGAATTTGGAAAGACATCTTTTGTTCGCGAAATTAACTCTGGTGGCATTGGTGCACCCCCCCCACCTACTACCAGTACACTCATCATTTTTAATCCTTGTGCCTCTGCATCATCTAAGACTCTTTTTAGGGCTGTTGGAACTGCTCCTCCCCATGATGTCACATTATATTTTTGGATTAACTCAATGACTCTATTTGCCAAAAATCTTCCGTCATAAAGCAAGGTTGTAGAACCTGCAAAAAGACTCGTAACAGCTCCTGCAGATAATCCTGACACATGAAATAAGGGTGAAGTAAGCAGAGTTGTTGGGGTGTTCTTAGACCAATCGATGCCTTTACTGGAGGAATCTTGGGATACGGCAGCTCCTTGAAGCATTTGGAGCGTTGAGTTTGCAATCATTGATCTATGAGATGTCATTACGCCTTTTGGAGTCCCTGTGGTTCCGGATGTATATAAAAGGCATGCGCATTCATCTTCGTCCACTCGAATAAATGAATCAAGTGCTTGTTCATGTGCTGATAGATCATAGTGCTCAAATATCACGACAGGATGCTCAAGTGTTTCGTCAATTCTTTCAAATCGCGCTTGATCTGCAACAACGACTTTAGGATCTGCATCATTAATTGCTTTAATTGCCTCAAAACCTTTCCACCAACCATTCAATCCGCAGGCAATTGCGCCAAGACTGACTGTGGCCCAAAAAAATATTATCCACTCAGGTGAATTGGCAGCATATATAGCCACCCTATCCCCTTGTTGAACTTCATATTTAGTCTGAAGAATATGTGCAGCCTTTTTTACCAGAGTTAAATGTTGATTGAAGGTAATAACTTGGTCTTTAAATATTAAATAAGGTTTGTCGCCATGTGCTGCAGATGATTCAATGAAATCCACCAATGACTTAGGCCTATTTTTAAAGACATCCATCTTTACTCCAAGAACATTTTCTTGATGAATTTCAAAAAAAGGTTGCTCGCTGATTAGGGCTTGAATGTATTTGTCTGAGTGCAACATTAGGATTTAACTATCTTATAAATAAATTCATTAATCAACGAGTATCAATAGGATTTTTTTTGTCAAGAAATCTAATCATTTAATTTATATTGTTAGAAAATTCATGATTCGTTATAGTGGATTAGTTAGAATTTTAAGAATAAATTTTTATAAATAGATATGTCGACTAATAAACCTCAACCTTTGGCAGTGATCACTGGCGGAGCCTCTGGAATTGGTCTAGGCGCAGTAAAACGTTTTTTAAAAGAAGGATATGAGGTGTTGAGCTTAGACGCTAATAAAGAAGCTGGAGATAAATCAATCAATGACCTTAAATCAGATACATACAAATTAAATTTTACTCATTGTGATATAACAAATCATTCTCAAATTGAGTCTATTTTTAATGCCTTATTAGAGGAAAAACGCCCTGCTCAAGTATTAATTAATTGTGCAGGCATCAGCCCAGCATTGAATCCCTTGCATGAATACTCAGTAGATGAATGGCTCAAAACTATAGACATAAATTTACATGGAACTTTTTATGCCTGTAGAGAATTCTTAAAGCTTGCTACTGCGATGAACATTGAAGAAGGTTCCATTGTGAATGTGGCATCGATAATGGGAACAAGAGCCAGTGCAGCTCAAGCTTCGTATGGTGCCTCCAAACATGCCGTGGTTGGTCTCACCAAATCAATTGCGCAAGACTACGCAACGATGAACATAAGGGCAAATGCAATCGGTCCAGGTGTCATAGATACGCCAATGAATTCAGAATTGATGAAAGATGAAAATGTCATGCAATACCTTTTGCAAAGAGTTCCTATGAAAAGAGTGGCTTCTGCAGATGAAGTGGCTAATTTAATATATTTTTTAGCATCATCAGATGCATCTTATATTACAGGATCTTATTACCCCATTGATGGTGGGTATCTTGCAAGCTGATATTTTTACAAATAAAACTGTCTTAATTACAGGTGCTGCCAGTGGAATTGGTAGAGGCTTGGCATTGCATGCTGCAAAACTTCAAATGAATGTAGTCTTAATGGACCTCAACAAAAATGGTTTAAGTGAGACTCATAGCCTTATGGCAGATTGTCCATCGATGATCATCCAGTGTGATGTATCTAACTTAGAAGACTTTGCAAAAGCGAAAGAACAAATTGAAAGTGAGTTTGGCACAGTTCATTTCCTATTTAATAACGCAGGAATCTTTTTAGAAGGTAGAGCATGGAAAGCAGACCAAAAAAACTGGCAACGAATTATTGATGTAAATTTAATGAGTATAATTTATGGCTTAAATCTGTTTGTTGATGAGATGGTTGCTAGCCAAGAACGCTGTCACATTATTAATACATCATCCATGGCAGGTATCATTGTTGGCCCTGCGCTTGCTCCTTATACAACGACCAAGCATGCAGTTGTGGGTTTAACCCGAACCTTGCATGAGGATTTAGTAGACAATGATAAGGTTGGGGTGTCTGTACTCTGTCCTGGATTAGTTCAAACCAACATCATTGAAAGAGATCACCTTGGATTAGATCTTGACGAATCCTCAATTGACCAACACGAAAGCGCCAAGAATAATGCTCAATGGCTTGCTAATGGCGTTAAAGAAGGCATGAGTCCTGAAGACTTAGCTATCATTGTTTTTAAAAAAATTGAAAATGATGAATTTTGGATATTAACTCATCCAGAGTTCGTAGAGGTTTACTCAGGTTACTCAACGGAACTTATTGAATCAACAACCAAAGAATAAAACTACTTACTTTTATTTATAAATTTAAGAATGGGATTAAAAGGAACAATTTTAAAATTTTGATTCTTCAGCTCTTTTCCATCAAAGTTGTAACCGTCCTGAGCAACAAATAGACCTTTGGAAAATTTACCTCTTAGATTGTAATTGGTGACGTCGATCCCATCAGTTTCTGATGTGCCGTCAATGCCTTGGGGGTCATCGTCAATAGTAAAACTTGAGATAAATTCGTGAGGATAAATTCGATTATAAACGTTGAATTTATTATCTCCTTGGGATGAAAGTAAAATATAACCCTCTTTTTCAGAAGTTTTATAGATTGTAAGCCCCTCTGGATCACCGCCAATATTTCCCTCTCGAGAATCCACAATGAAGGGACTTTCAAATGGAAATTCATTATTTAAGTTGTAGGTTTTTAAAACTCCATTCACCTCTTCTTCTGAAATAAAAACCGTTTTATTTTCATCATCAAAAACGCAACCCTCTGATTCGCCTCCATTACTGAAAGTTCCTATGAGTGTTCGAGTCTGGGGTACCCACAACTCAACGCGAGGACCCTTATCCTCTGTAATAAAAACAATGGGCACTCCATCTATTAAGCCAGCACAAATACCATAGACATCTATATTAGTAGGTATGGTTATTGACTGCGTAGATAAATCAAAAAGGTTATCTGAATAATCAATATTTTTAAAAAATTCTTGCTGATTAAATTCCCAAAACTCAATTGATTGAGCTGTTCTATTTGATGCAGCTACATAAATTTTATTATCAGCCTGTCTAACGTCTATGTTATTTATTTCGCCTAAAGAAGCATATGAAATTTTTTCTCCAGAAAGATTATATAAATAAACTCCTGCTCGCTTATCAGTTCCAAAAATAAGTGATTGCGCTGGATTACTAAAATTTATAACTATTGCTGGATCATCTGCGGCATCTCCACTCGATGCAACAGGCTCTGTCTCAGCAATTGCATTAATCAAGTAATCACTGGAGCAACTTGCTAAAAAGAAAATACTTAAAGAGAAGATGAGCTTTACAAACCAAGACATGTCTACATTGTAACGCTAATATAAAATCATTGGAAAATTTTAAAATTTATATTCTAGCCCTATGGAAAAAATGTCTCTCTCTTTTGAATTATTGGATGACTCCAATTGAGAATAGAATGTAAAAATTTTAAGATATTTTTTAAATTGGTAATCATATCCAATTGTGGTTTGTCTTCCTGTGCTTATCTTCATGTTTGATGATGAGCGTTGAATTTTAAACGTTCCCTTGGAACTTATTTTTCTGGATAAACTAGTGACATGTCCACTATCACTTTGACCTGATACAAGATTTTTAGTTTTTTGAGCCAACAATCCAATCTTAAATTTATTAATTGGAATTAAGATTGAGATTCTCGAGCTATCATAACCTTTCATTGATTCATCAATTCCTATAGCTGCTTGAAAGGCATCGCCAGAAAAATTTATTGAATAAGATTTATATTTTTTTCCTGATGAGGGATTTTTAATACTATTAAATGTTGCAGAAATCATGTTTTTGTATTTTGGGGTTGTATAACCAATAAAATCTTCAAGCCGATTTTCGCCATGTAGAATATTTTTAATATCGGGTGCAAGATCATTAAATAAATCAATTTTTAATTGAGACTTCTTAAGCGCTGAATCGTGGGTGCCTGCAAAAAGTGTCCCTATATTTGATTTAATACCAAGGAATGTATTCCGCTGTTTGAGAGTACCATCATCTCCTCTAGCCTTTCCATCTACAGGATCAAACTGATACTCTGCTTGATAAATTAATCTAAGATTAGAATTTTCAGAAAAAGAATACTCACCTTTTAGCCCTAATCTTGAAGAATTATTTTTAATATCAGTTTTGGTTCCCATGACATCATTGGAAAAAGACTGAGCATCAACAAATATTTTTCCGTACCAGGTAGGCGATGCAAAGACACTATTGCCTAATAAAAAAAATGAAAATGCAATAATAAATACCTTATTTATAAAATATCTAGAGGGCACTTCCTACACTCCGAAAATAATCCTGAGTAAAACGTAAAATAAAACGGTAAATGCAGCTCCAGCTGGAATTGTTACTAACCAAGAGGCAATAATTCTTTTTATTGATGAAAAATCTAAATGCTCAGCACCCTTAGCTAAACCAACACCAATTACTCCTCCAACCAGTGTATGAGTTGTTGAAATTGGAAAGCCTAAATATGATGCAGCAACAACTGTTGATGCTGTAGCCATCTCAGCTGAAAATCCAAGACTAGGTGTCAGGGCTGTAATTTTTCTGCCAACTGTTGTAATAACTCTTGATCCAAGAGTGGCTAAACCAAAAACAATTCCAATCGCTCCAATAAATAGGACCCAGGGACTAATAGCAGCTTTAGATCCGATTTCTCCAGTGTCTACAACACTTACAATTGCTGCCAAAGGACCAATTGCATTCGCAACATCATTTGATCCATGTGCAAAGGCCATAGCACTAGCGGACACAACCATTAATATACCGAAAGCAAATTCAATGCCGCCCTCTCGCATAATTTGTTTTTTATTGGTTCTTAAGAAAAAAGCGGTTGCAAGCCCAACTATTGAGCTAAATATTGCAATAAATAAATAGACTTCATTATCAGTGAACTCAACTCCAACATGCTTTAAGCCCTTTCTTGCAGTAACAAGTGAAATGACTACAGCAACAAGAAAGCTATAAAAAGGGATGTACCTTATCGCAGCTTCACCGGGATTAGATCTTTCTAAAATAAGTTTTTTAGCAGAAATATACAAACCAAACGCTAATGTTGCCGAAAATAATGGAGATGTGACCCAACTCATAGCAATATTACCTACTTTGCTCCATGAAACAGCGTCAACGCCTTTGGTAATCAAAACAAATCCAACAATTGAACCAACAATAGTATGAGTGGTTGAAACTGGCCAACCTCTTAAGCTAGCTAAATACAACCAGGTTCCTCCAGCCAGAAGCGCTGAAAGCATTCCAATAACAAAAATATTTGTTTGATCTGCGTATAACTCTGGATCAACAATCCCTTTTCTGATGGTTGAAGTAACCTCTCCGCCAGCTAAAAATGCTCCAAGAAATTCAAATATTGCTGCAATAATTATGGCTTGTTTTATAGTGATAGCTCTACTTCCAACTGATGTTCCCATTGAATTGGCAACGTCATTTGCCCCGATGCCAAACGCCATGAAAAAACCAATGAAACCAGCTATAAGTAATATTGTGAAAGGATCTAAAAATAAAGTTTCCATACTTTGAAATGTAAGATAGTTAAAATATGGATCTTATTAGAGAAGATTTATGTGAAAATATGATTAATTCTTTGAAACAATTTTTAGTTTGTTTGCAACAAAACTATGAAGCAAGTGACCTAAAAATGACACAAATATGCCTAAAAATAATTTCTGATCTTAGAAAAATTTTATTTTTAAGAGAAATAGACTATAGCTGTTAAAACTACCCACATTGATAGAAATCCAAACAATTGCATTTCATGTGCTTTTGAAGCCTTTGGTAGCAAGCCATGTTGCTTAAGAATTTTTTTTGTATTCATATTTACTGTTTCTATGGTGACACATTTATGTCACAATAATGACACAATACACTATTTTTTTTTATTGTGCTAGTTTAATTGTTTTTTTTACAACAAATGTCGATAATAAATTATGCAAAAACCAAAACAGAAAAGAAGCATTGAACGCATAAAAAAGATTTTAGATGCATCTAATGATCTGTTAGAAGAAAGCAACATCGAATCACTGACTATTGCAAAGATTTCTATGTTTGCTGGTTTAAAACGTACCTCAACATATAAATTTTTTGAAACTCCTGATGAAATCAAGTCAGCTCTAATTAAAAGATATTTGGAGGATTGTAATCAATATCTCAAAAGTAATTTAAGTCAAAACCCTGAGGCGGATTACATGCTTTGTTTAAAGGAATGTGTGATTTTAATTATTGAATTCTATCGAAATAATCCGGGAGCTCAAAAACTACTATTAGAAAATACTGTCTCGCCTCCCATGCCGAGTTCTGATCTATATGAAATTGCAGAGACCATTCAAATGCATATTGAGCAATCTATCGGGCTACCAAGTATGTTTAACAAGTCTGGTGTATTTCTAGTTGTGACTCAAATCATTGTGTCTATTCTCTCACTAGACGTCAAAGAGACCACTAAGCTAACTGAAGTTGGATTAAATGAAGCGGTGAGAGCTGCAAATGCTTATCTTTTGAGCTGCATCGCCACACCTGCCTAAGGTCTCCCAGCAAAAATAACCTTTAGCAAATCTTCTTCTAATTCCAAGTTAATTGAAGAACATCCAACAAATGTTGTTTCCTTGATTAACCATTTATTATCAATTTTTTGATATACGTCATGATACTCACCTTGCAAGGTTGTAATTGTCTTATCATTTGTATTTATTAAATTATAGGTTAGCGCCCATTTTCCAGTAGCATTTTCGGCATCAATGATATTAATTAGTGGGTTATGTGCATGATGAGATTCAAGCATGTAGTCATGACATGCAGCTTCTTGGAAAACAGCTGCTAGCTCATCTCTATTTAAAAAGGAGCCAACTGGACCATAATCAATCATGCATTCAGAGGCCACAAATGTTTCAATCATTGCATCGACATCTTTTGAATCGCATGCATTTAGATATGTGTGTTTCAAATTCTGAATAGCTAAAGTATCTTCTAATGCTTGAACACGTTTTTCTAGATCTTTGTTCATATGAATATATTAATACTTATTCGGAACTTATTATAAAATTTTATTTTTCTTAAGTTAAAAAATGCAATCTCAAGCTACAATAACTATTTAATAAATTCTTTATTAGATAAAACCTTAAATATTATTTATGCTCATTTCATTTGATCAAAAAGAATATCAAAAACTCAACGATAAATCGTATCAACTTGAAAAAAGAAGGCTTCAAATTGAACTTCTAAAGCTTCAAGAGGATGTGATAAAAAATAAACGGAGAATTTGTATTGTTTTAGAAGGAAGAGATACAGCAGGCAAAAGCTCAGCATATAAATTTTTTACTCAATACTTAATTCCAAAAAACTTTAAATATGTAAATCTTGGCATACCAACTAAATGGGAATCTGCACATTGGTTTCAACGATGGAAAAAAGTTATTCCTAAAAAAGGTGAAATAGCCTTTCTTGACAGATCTTGGTACACAAGAGCATTAACAGAACCAGTCATGGGTTATTGCAGTGAAAAGCAATATAGAGATTTTATGAATCAGGTCCTTTCGTGGGAACAAAATCTCATAGATTCTGGAGTTGAAATTATTAAATTTTATTTTTCATTATCTAAAGATCAACAAAAGCGAAGAATGAAAGCTCGCAAACATTCGGAGCTTAAATATTGGAAACTCTCTCCTAATGATGAGCGTATCGTCACCAAATGGGATGCATTTACACTATACAAAGAACAAATGTTTGAAAAAACTTCTCCCGATTTTTCTCCATGGATTGCAATCAACGCTAATAATAAAATGATTGCTCGCCTTACAGCGTTAAGATTTTTACTTAATCAAACAGATTATGAAAACAAAAAACTTTTGAAACCCCTTACATGGTCAAAAAATATAAATAACTATAAAGTTTTATTAGAGGGAGTTGAATTTAATAACTTAGACTATGAGCAATATAAGATTTTAAGCAAATATATGGATGATGATTAATGAAGATTGCATCGATTGACATAGGGACTAATGCTATTAAATCAAAAATATTTAAAACAACTCCTGCCTCTATAGAGTTTGTTCAAGGGATCAGATCGCCGATCAGACTTGGAAGTGATGTATTTAATCAGGGAAATCTTAGTGAATCTAAACTTGATCAAGTAATTAAAACAATTCGTGAATATGAGGAAATATTTGCGCAGAACCTTATCACACAATATGAAATCGTGGCTACCTCCGCATTTAGAGATACAGAAAACTCTGAAGATGCAAGAAGATATATAGAAACGGCTATTAACCGGCCTTTGAGAGTAATATCTGGACTAGAGGAGGCAAAATTAATTCGATTTCATCCTAAAAGTAATACCGGTAAAAATAAGATTTTTGTTGACTTAGGAGGAGGCAGTACTGAATTCTTTATTCGTAATAACGAAGATACTATTATTCGATCTTTTCAACTTGGAGCAGTTCGTAATTTACTTGGTAAAGATGAAAAACAAGAATGGAATCGCTTGGAGGAGTGGCTACAATCTATTAAACCAAAGAAAAAATTAATTGGTATAGGTGGAAACATTAGATCATTTCTAAGCGCTCATAAAACAAAAGACATGTCATTAACCGAATTTAGAAAAAAAGTGAAAAAAATATCTAAACTTACTGCAGAGGAAAAAATTAAAAAATATGCATTTTCTCCTGATAGAGCTGATGTTATAGATCACGCTTTAAATATTTTTAAATTTATTTCAGAGCAATTAGAAATTCAACAAATAACCTCTACAAAATGGGGCATATCAGATTCCATTGCAATTAAACTATTTCATGAAATTTATTCCAACAAAGTAACAATTTCAAAATAGCATATAACTCCCAGTTTATTATTGTTATTAAGATAACTATGAGAGAGGAATGGTGAACCAAAATTCAGAGCCGCCCTCTTTTCGCGTCTCAACTCCAACTTCACCTTGTAAATTATTAACAAGATTCCTAACTATCGCTAGACCTAATCCGCTACCCTGCTTAGTATTAGCTCTGGCTTTAGCTGTCCTATAAAATCTCTTGAAAACAAATCTTTGTTCTTCTTCAGGAACTCCCTCTCCTGAGTCAAGAACTGAAATTCGAATAAAATTGGCCTGCTTTCTTGCTCTAATCTCAATAACTGAATTTTCTGAACTATATTTGAATGCATTATCTACAAGATTATTTAGAACTCTTTCAATTGCTTTAGCATCAGTTTGAACAACAACATCATTTTGTCGATTAAAAACTAATTCAATATTTTTTCTTTTTGCTTTATTTGTAAATGATGAAATTACAGTATCAACAACCTGATTAATAATTATTGGTTCAATTACAAATTTTAAATCTCCATATTCAATACGTGATAAATCAATCAAAGATGTCACCATTTCACTCAAACGATCTGCATTATGTAAGATAGCTTTTGAAAATGTTTTTGCATCTTTAGAATTCTCTAGTGCCCCACCCAACAATGTTTCTGAGTTTGCTTTAATAACGCTTACTGGAGTCCGAAGTTCGTGTGATAAGTTTGAAACGAAGTCTCTTCGCATTGAATCCATCTCTCGAAGCTGAGTTGTTTCATGCACGACTAATATTAATTCTCGCGTTGCCTTGGCTTTATTCATATGAGCCAATATCCATTTGGTATCATCACCATCAGTATCAATCTCAAATTCACTTTCATGTTGACCTTTTTTTAAAGCTTTTTTAAAAATTTGTTTTAAAGGTGGTAAATTTAGATCAGCGATAGATTTATTCAAGATTTCATCCAATCCCAGAATTTGCATTATCTGATCATTTCTAAAAGTAATAGTTCCATCTTCATCAAGAACCATAATCCCCTCACCTAAACCATCCAGGACCAGTCCAAACTGATCTCGCTGCTTAGCGATTAAAGAAATTTGTTCTCTTAAGTTTGACGAAATAGTAGAAATGTTTCTTGCCATAGAACCAATTTCGTCCGAGCGTTTGATCGGAAGAGATTCTAAATCTTTTTTCTTATAGCTTCCTGCAGAAATATCAGCTGCAGCTTTTTCAAGATCCATAAAGCTGCTGCGAATATAATCCCCAGCTAAGACACTTGCTAAGATTGCAACAATTAGTCCGACAACAACTATAAGAGTAATTGAATTGCCCAGCGAGGCTAAAATCTGTTCTAAACTTTCATAGGGAACTGATATTCGAATAACTCTCTCTGCATCATTTGAGGTATCTAACAGTGCAAAATAGAACATTTCTTTTTTAACTGTAGAGCTATATCTCTTGCTAGATCCATAACCATTTTTGAATGCAGAAATAATTTCAGGTCTATCGCTGTGATTATCAAGATCATCAATTTTGCTAGCTTCCACATCTGAGTCAACTATTACATAACCATCTTTTAAAATAATGGTAATTCGTGAATCTGAGGCTGCAGCATATTCATCTACTTGAGCTTTTAATTTAAAAAAGTCACCTGCATCTATAATGTTAGCAATTGATTTTCTTAAGATCTTCGCTTGTCTAGAAAGCTCTGTTTCAATTTGATCTTGAAGCTTAAGAGATAAATCTCTTTCAGCAACAACAAATGAAAGGGAAATTCCTATAAAGAGACATGAGAGAGTAATAAAGAAAATGCGGGTGCGAATGCCCATATTAATTAAGCTGGATCTCTAGAAAATCTGTAACCTACACCACGTATGGTTTGAATATGATTGCCGACCGATCCAAGTTTTTCCCGTAAACGCTTGATGTGAGTATCAACAGTCCTTGTTGTTACATCGGAACTGTATCCCCATACATCTTCGAGGAGCTGATCTCTTGTTTGTACTCTGCCTTTTCTATCAATCAAATGCTTCAACAATCTAAATTCCAATGCAGTAAGAGAGATCTCATTTCCATTGATATAGGCTTGATGTGCCTCAAAATTTAAGGTCAACTCACCAAATGAATACTCATCGTCTTCAGAATTGTTATTAGATGTAGGTCCTCTCTTTAAAATAGCTTTAACTCTCAGAATTAATTCTCTTACACTAAATGGTTTAGTTACATAATCATCTGCGCCTAATTCAAAACCAACAACTCTATCAACTTCTTCAGTCTTAGCAGTTAGGATGATAATAGGAATATGTTTTGTTTTGTCATCAGATTTAATATCACGACATAAGGTAAGACCAGAACCATCCGGCAGCATTAAATCTAAAATAATTACATCTATTTGATTTGAAGCTAAAGCTTTTTCACCCTCTTCTATTGATCCGGCCTGAACTACTGTAAAAGATTCTTTAGTTAAATTGTAATCAATAGTTTTTCGAATATCCGGTTCGTCTTCAATAATTAAAACCTGAGATGACATATTTACTTACTAATTTAAAATCCCTTTATACAATAAAATTTAGTGAGAGTTAATCGCATTATGATTGATTTTTCTCAATGGACACAAAAATGTCGCGCAATTGTGTCTTAGAGAACTTACCTGAAGCAACTCTTGGAAGTTCTTCATGACCAATTTGTATAATTGAAGGTATTTTGAATGATGCAAGTTTGTCTTGTAAAAAACTCTCTAACTCAACTTGAGAAAGGTTTGTGGATGGTTTCAAGCATATTGCAACACAAAGAGATTCTCCTAATCGCTCCTCTGGAATTCCAAATACTGCTGCCTCTTGCACAGATGGATGATCGTAGATAGCGGTTTCAACTTCAATGCATGAAATGTTTTCGCCACCTCTAATTACCATATCTTTTACTCGATCAACAATGTAGACAAATCCATCATCGATGTAACCGAGATCGCCAGATTTAAACCAACCATCATCATTAAAAACCTCTTTGGTTGCCTCTTCGTTTTTCCAATATCCAATCATGTTGGCAGGACTTTTAATGACAATTTCTCCAATGGCTTTAGGTTCATCTAAAAAATTCCAATTTTCATCGATAATCGCAACATCTGTTACTGGGGGTATGGCTCTTCCACAACTACCAGGATGCTTAAGGTAGTCCTTACCTAAATTTAATGTGCCAGCTGCATTTGTCTCTGTAAGGCCATAACCTATTGAAGGCTCACTGTCTTTAAAACCATCTTTTAATTTTTTTACATGCTCTGGGGGCCTAGGTGCACCGCCCCCACTGAGCTCTTTAAAAGTTGAAAGGTCATATTTTTCTCTATCTGGATGGGTTAACAAGTCCCAAGTTTGGGTAGGAACTCCCGTTATAGCGCCTATTTTTTCATCTTGAATGAGTTGCAATGCTGTGGTTGGATCCCACTTAGGCATCATCACCATCTTTCTTCCAGCAATAATACTCATCAAAAATCCAGAGTGACTACCAGTGACATGAAACAATGGGACGCAATGCAGAATTGCAGATTGATTGACTGGAGTTGTGTCTGTTTTCTCTGGAGTTTCAGTTTGATTTTCAGCAGCTTCAATCTCTCGCTTTAAGGTGGTGACCAATGCCCAACTAAACAAGGTGGCCAGAATGTTACGGTGACTAGAAAGCACGCCTTTTGGAAAACCAGTAGAGCCTGAAGTATAAAAGATAGTTGCATTATCATTTGTGTCAACTGTGCTTTTAAACTCATCCGATTTTGATTTGATAAAAGCATTAAACTCTGTGAAACCATGATCATTAGTTTCAGGCCTTACGATAATTTTTTTAAGTTCGGTAAATTTTTCTAGTCCCTGAAGACGTTTTTGATCTCCAATCAGAATTGATGCCTCAGAATTTTCTAAGCCATATGAAATTTCACTGGGCACCCACCAAGAATTTAAAAGAACACAAACTCCTCCCATGGAGGTTATGGCCATAAAAGAAATAATATACTCAGGATTATTAGACATGCAGATCGCCACACGATCACCCTTTTTAATTCCGGCATCTTTTAATGCATTAGCGGTTTGAGCTGCCATCTTATGGATATCTTGAAATGAATATCGCTCATCATTAAAAACTATAAATTCCCATTCTGGAAAAAGTAATCCAAACTCAAAAAAAGCAGTTAGAGTTTTGGGGGCATTGGTAAATTCACGATAAGTGATACCTGAATCATGCAACTCCTCATGAAAGGCAAAAACTTGATCAGAAGCAGTTAATCGTTCTAGAGTTTCAGTGTATTTATCTGTCATAATAGAAGTATAAAATTTATTACAATCGTAAACTATTATGCTAAAAAACAGAACTTCCTTGCTTGTTGTACTCTTCTTGTTTGCATGCGGTGGTGGTGGTGGTGGCTCAGAGCCAACACCAACAATATCAGTGGCTCCAACTCCCCCGCCCGCTCCAGCTACACCAACATTTGACGAATTAAAAGCGGATTTTGAGGGCTACTATGAATATAGAAATCACTATGGCTTAGCGGCTATAAATTCATCTTCAGCACATGCAAGGGGAGCTACAGGAGCAGGTATCACTATTGGTATTACTGACTCAGGGCTTGATGTAACCCATGCTGAAATAGATCCAACAAGAATTTCTTCAAACAGTGATTTGGAGTACTCAAATTATGTGCCAAATACCAGACAAAAAAGGCATGGAACGATGGTTACTTCCATTGCGGCAGGAACTTTAGATAAAACTGCTCAATCTCCTATGCATGGAGTCGCATTTGATTCTCAAGTTCTTTTTGTGGCCATTCAATTAGCTGAACCAGATCCTGATTATGATCCCATTGACCTAGGAGATACTGATTCAAGCGGAGAAGTTACCAATGCAGATGACCTTGCGGCAGAGTTTGCCGGAATAGATAATTTTTTTAGTTCCTTGTTTGAATTTTATAATTTTTATAACACAGATATTGTTAACAATAGCTATGGTTTTTCTGGAAACATAATTGACTACACAGAATCTCAGGTAAGAACTGCTTTTCCAAAAACCATTCTTGAAATGTCTCAAATTGGTACTCCAGATGAAGATAAAACTATCTATGTTTGGGCAGCTGGAAATGCTGGTGGATATGCAGACCAAGGAGTCAATTATTTTCATCCAGAATTATTACCTGGGATGGCTTACTTCATAGAAGAAATTCAAGGTCATTCAATTGCAGTCGTGTCAGTTGATGAAGACGGTCAGATAAGCGACTTTTCAAGCTTATGTGGAGTTTCTAGAGACTATTGTATTGCAGCTCCAGGCGGAAGTGTGAATGTAGCATACCCAACTTCTGCTGATGATTATGGAATATATACAGGTGACACCACAGACCCAAACTATAACAGTTGTGTTGAAGACAACTCTTGTTATGCAGTTGCAGGTGGAACCTCCTTTGCAGCCCCATTTGTAACCGGAGGCTTGGCTGTTATGGCGCAACATTTTGAAGGGCAGCTTGGTAATACTGAGCTTGTAGCTAGACTTTTTGCGACTGCTGACAAAACTGGTGTCTATAATAATCCTGAAATTTATGGGCAGGGGCTAATGGATCTTGCAGCAGCAACTGCTCCAGTTGGTCAAGTCAGCGCAATGCTTGGACACAACTTGACAGGACCAATGACGTCAGCTGCGTTTACATCTATTCATCTAACCAATCCATCATTTGGAGATTCAATCTCCAGAGGCATAAGTAATGAAACTGTAATATTTTTCGATGAACTCCAAGCTCCATTTCGAAGACCTCTAGCAGGTATTATTTCTGACTATAGAAATCAAATCATAAATCTAAATGGTTATGACGAGACGAATAATTACAATACAAAAACTTCTATTACTGGGGATAGTTTTTTTCAAGTTGGACTATCCTCTTATTCAAATCATAGTAACGAACTGATAACGCCCTATCATTTGTTAAATATCAAATCGAGTAATGATCAATACTTTGCATATTTTAATTACGAAAAAAATACTTTCATGTCTCACGGAATTAACGCTGGCTGGGCATTGGGCATTTTCCAAGACGAATTCTTAAGATCTAAAAACAATCTTAGGTCTAAATTTAATAATCCATGGATGAATTTCACAGCAGCTGGTACTTCAATAGGATCCATCAAAGATATCGATAAAAATTTTAATATAGCTCTAACGATTTCAAGTGGCAGAAATAAATTTCAGTCTAATGAAATTTATGGTGACACCAATACAAGCTCCCTTGCAATGATTGAACTTCAAACAAATCTTGGTATCCCATCATTACAACTTGGATTATTGAAAGAAAATGACTCACAAATGGGTCTCAGTGGATCAGGTGCTTTAAATGGTCAGGGCAACCAATTAACTAGTTTTTTAGGCATCACCAATTCAATGGATGTATTTGGCGGTAAGGTTTTTGGATCTATGTACTGGGGTCAAACTGCTGATAGTAAAAACGAAACAGGAATGATTTCAGCAATAAATGATATTCGCTCATCTTCATTTGGTCTTGGTTATTTAATAAGTTCTATTTTCCAGAAAAATGATCTGTTAACTTTGACCGTTGATCAGCCAATCAGAGTCGAATCAGGTAATTTGAATCTTGAGGTGCCTGTCTACAGAACTAAAAAGAAGAATGTTTTATTTAATTCACTGGATATTAATTTAAGTCCAAGCGGAAGAGAAATTAATTCAAAATTAGAATATTCATCCTCATATAAAATTCTAAATTATGGCGTTGCGCTCGGTTATAAATCGGATCCATATCACATTAAATACATGGATGATTATTGGTATGTTTCTTTGGGATTTGATTTTAAAATATAATCTTTTTTGGGGGAGCATGAAAGAAGCATTTAACAACGAGGTCATTTACATTACTGGTGCGACAGCTGGAATAGGATTTGCATCAGCAGAACTACTCTTAAAAAAAGGTGCGACTGTAGTTATTACTGGAAGAAATAATGAAAACCTTTCGAATGCACAAAAGAAACTTCATAAAATTTCATCTAATGTGATAGCTCATAATATTGATGTTAGTAATGAATCTGAAATCGTTGAATCGCTTCAGAGTGTTTACTCTTCTTGTGGGAGGATTGATGGACTGGTAAATAATGCGCCATCAATTCATGTAGGAAAAATTGTAGACCTTGATCATGCTGCCTGGAAAACTAACTTTAAAGCTAATTTAGATGCTGTATTTCTTACAACTAAGACTGTTTTGCCTTGGATGATTGATGCAAAAAAAGGTTCAATTGTGAATGTCGCATCTGTTGTTGGCCTTAAAGGAGTTGAATATATGTCTGCGTATGGAGCAGCAAAGGCAGGTTTAATTAATTTCTCTCGGGCAAGTGCTGTAGAAGGTGCCCCTTATGTAAGAGTAAATTCTATTGTTCCAGGTGCTGTAGATACGCCCGCAACAAAACGTGCAATACCAGACGATGATATGATGGCTAATACTATCAAAACTATACCATTAAAAAGAATTGCTGAACCAATAGAGATAGCTAACCCTATAGCTTTCTTGTTAAGCTCTGATGCATCATTTATTACCGGAGCAAGTCTAGTTGTAGATGGTGGAAAAACTGCAGATTTAAATGCTGGTAACTGAAATTAATCCAAATGACGAACTTTGGCTTTCAAAAGTTGAAGCGCCTCAAATAATTACTGACGCAAATTTATTTGCATGGGATGATGAGGCAGATCTAGTGATCGCTGGCTTGGGTGGTGCAGGTATTGCGGCTGCTAATGAAGCATTAGATCAAGGTCTTACGGTTATTGGAATTGATAAGACAAATGGTGGAGGTGCAACAGCAAAAAGTGGTGGTGTGTATTACGCAGGTGGTGGGACCCCTATCCAAATTGCTGCTGGTGTAGAAGATTCTGCTAAAAATATGTTTAATTATCTTATTCAAGAAACTGGAGATATAGTTAAAAAATCTACATTAAAAAACTTTTGTGATACTTCGGCTGAGAATACTCAATGGTTGATGGATAATGGCGTTCAATTTGATCCCTCCTATTATGAAATTAAAACTAGTTATCCAGGCGCAGGATACTTTTTATACCATTCAGACAACTCATTGGTTCCATCATATATGGAGAAATCTATTCCAGCTCCCAGAGGGCACAGAGGTTTTGAAGAAGGTCCATTCCGGCCTATTGGAGTCGGTGGAACTATTTATTATCCATTAAAAAAATCTGCTTTAAAAAAAGGATTAAAAATTTTCCCACAAACAGAAGCAAGATCACTGGTTATCACTTCCGAAGGTAGAGTTGTTGGAATGAAAGTGTTGATGCTTCCATCTGGAAAACTTGCTGACAAGCATAAAAAACTTGTTTCAAGAGGCGAAATGTTTCAAATGCTCCTACCGCCATCGTATCCAGGATCTAATCTTTTACAGCTTATTGGGAGTTTTTTCATTAAAAAAGCAATGAAAATAGAAGATAACTTTAGAGAAGTTAAATACATAAGAGCAAAAAAAGGTGTTTGTCTTTCAACAGGTGGTTTTATTTTTAATCGTCAAATGGTTAAAGAGTATGCCCCTAAGTACTATGCTGGAATGCCATTGGGTACATCTAATGATCAAGGTTGCGGAATTAGACTTGGGCAAAGTGTTGGCGGAAAGACAGATCATATGAATCGAGTAACTGCTTGGAGATTTTTAAACCCTCCCCTAGCATTTGCACAAGGTATTGTCGTGAATAAGCATGGACAAAGATTTTGTAATGAGATGGTATATGGAGCAACTCTTGGAGATGCCATGTGCGAGGACAATGAGGGTAAAGCATACTTAATAGTAAGTGCAGAATTATTTACAGAGTCTAAAGAGCAAGCAAACAAAGCTCTGCCTTTTCAAAGAGACATGGCCAAAATGTTGATGTATTTCAATGCTAAAAAGAAGACAACACTTGAAGACATTGCAAAGGTTTATGATCTCCCAGCAGAAAATCTTATATCTGAAGTAAATAAATATAATGAGGCAGCTAATTCAGCTATCCCTTGTGAATATGGTAAAGCTGCGTCAGACGTTAGGTTCCTTAAGGGTCCTTTTTATATTATGGATATTTCTATTGATTCAAAGCTGGCACCATTAACCACTTTAACCCTCGGAGGTTTAATGGTAAATGAAGAAACAGGTGAAGTCTTGGATCAAAATAAAAACGAAATTAAAGGCTTATACGCAGCAGGTAGAACTGCAATTGGAATCTGTTCAAATATCTATGTATCTGGGCTTTCAATAGCTGATTGTATTTTTTCTGGGAGAAGAATTGGCCAAAATTTAGGAAAAGGATAAGAATTATGAATTTAGATTTTGCTTCAGTTTGGGAGATGGTTGCAGACTTGGTGCCTGAGAATGATGCTCTTATATGTGGTGAAGAAATAGTTTCATGGAAAGATTATGATCATAGATCCAGCAAAGTAGCATCTGCACTTGTTAAAGCTGGACTTGAACCTAATTCTAAAGCGGGACTTTATTTAAATAATTCGAATGAATACTTAATTGGACAAAATGCGATTTTTAAAATTGGTGGTGTGCCAATCAATGTAAATTATCGGTACGTAGAAGAAGAACTAATTTATTTGCTGGATAATTCTGATGCTGAGGCAGTTTTTTACCATGCATGTTACAGCTCAAGAATTAATGAAATTGCCAAATCCTTACCTAATATAAAAGCTTGGATTGAAGTGCCTGATGGAAGTAAATCTGACTTTGATCATGCCATGCAGTATAAAGAAATATTACAAAATTACTCTCCCATGGAGAGAATTTCTAGAGACCCTGAAACCGTCTATATGCTATATACCGGTGGGACAACTGGTATGCCAAAAGGAGTGATGTATAAACAAGGAGAATTTTTAGCGTTTTTGTTTAGAACCCTAAAGGCCATGGGATACGATGTTCCTGAGGATCTGAATAATTTAGAGGAATCTATTAAGACATCGAAAGCAAATGATCAATTTATAAAAAGTTTAGTTGGCTGTCCATTGATGCATGGCACAGGTATGTGGTTGGGAGCCTTTCTTCCATTGCTGTTGGGTGGAACAGTTATCACAACATCAAATCTAGGTTTTGACTCAGATAAATTATGGAAACAAGTGCAAGATAAAAAAGCAACTAATATAGTGATTGTAGGTGATGCGTTTGCTAAGCCAATGTTAGATTCTTTGAATGCAGCAAAAGAAGTAAATAATCCATTCGATATAAGTTCAGTGCAGGTTATTATCTCCAGCGGGGTAATGTGGAGCTCTGAAGTTAAGCAAGGATTATTAAGTCATCATGACATGACTTTAATGGATACCATGGGATCTACCGAGGGAGGAATTGGCAGCTCAGTAACTACAAGAGATAATCCTTCTGAAACTGCAAAATTTTCTATAAATCCAGGAGTTATTATCTTAGCCGATGATGGAGAAATACTTGAACCAGGCTCAAAAAAAATTGGGTTAATAGGCACATCAGGATTGGTGCCTGTTGGTTATTACAAAGATGAAAAAAAATCTGCTGAGACCTTTAGAGAAATCAATGGCACAAGATATAGTTTCCCGGGAGATTACGCAAAATTTGCAAGTGATGGAACAATTACTCTTCTAGGTAGAGGAAGTAATTGCATAAATTCTGCTGGTGAAAAAATCTATCCTGAAGAAGTTGAGGAAGCGCTAAAAAAAAATGATGACGTTTTTGATTGTTTAGTTGTAGGCATGCCAGATGAAAAGTTTGGACAAAAAATCGTTGCTGTCGTATCAACGGTAGACAACAAGGAATTAGATCAATTGCAACTCATTAAAGACGCCAGAAAAACAATAGCTGGCTATAAACTTCCAAAAGCAATCATTTTTACAAATGAAGTTCAAAGAGCTCCAAATGGAAAAGCAAATTATAAATGGGCTAAATCTTTTGCTGAAGAAAAACTTTCATAAATTATAAAAATAGTATGGATAGATTTAAAAATAAAACTGTGATTGTTACTGGAGCAGGATCTGGCATTGGTAAATCTACTGCTCTAAGGTTGGATGCTGAGGGAGCAAAACTATTAATAATTGATATCAATGAAGAGGAACTCGGTACAACTCACTCTATGTTAAAAAATAAAAGTTCAACCTCTCACATAATTAACATAGCCTCTCTAAATGAAATAAAAAAAATTTTTAGAGATTTTCAGGAGACAAATAAACAACTAGACGCACTAATAAATGTTGCTGGAATTTTACGTTTTGATAATTCGCATGAGGTAGAAATTGAAAATTGGAATAAGATTTTAGAAATAAATTTAACTGGCACATTTTTTATGTGTCGCTATGCTCTTCCATTACTGCTTGAGAGCAAGGGAGCAATTGTAAATGTTTCCTCATCGGCTGCCATAGGAGCCCATGCGTGGACTGCAGCATACAGCGCTTCAAAAGGGGGAATAAGTGCTTTTTCAAAGACCTTAGCTGTAGAGTATGGAATGCGTGGTTTAAATGTAAATTGCGTATGTCCTGCATCTATTCAAACTCCAATGTCTACAAACCCAGACATGCCAAAAGATATTGACACTCGTTTATTAAAGAAAATCATGCCTCTTGATGGGGTAAATAGATCTCCAGATGATATTGCCAGTACTATTGCATTTTTAGCATCTGAGGATGCTATTCATATCAATGGAATAGATCTCAGAGTTGATGGTGGATTATTAACATGAGGGCAAAATATATTTGTTTCACTATATTATTTCTACCTTTTATTCTTTACGCATCTATTTTTAGTTCTGATTCTATCGTTCACCCAGAAGTTGATCAAAATGGCATGGTTGTATCTCAACACTATCTAGCATCAAGTGTCGGAGCCCAAATTCTTAAAGATGGAGGCAATGCATATGATGCATCAATTGCTGTAGCTTTTGCCTTAGCTGTTGTTTTACCGAGAGCTGGAAATATTGGCGGCGGTGGATTCATGGTCATGTATGATGAAAAAACTAATAAATCTTACAGCATAGATTACAGAGAAAAAGCTCCAGCTTTAGCAACTAAGGACATGTATCTAAATGATGATGGAACGGTTAACAAAAAAAGAGCTAGAGAAGGGATTCTATCAATAGGCGTTCCTGGAACTGTTTATGGAATGTGGGAAGTTCACAAAAAATTTGGGAGTCTGCCATGGGAAAAATTGCTTGATCCAGCAGTTAAACTAGCTGAGGAAGGTTTTATTATGTCTCCTTTTATGGTTGATGCATTAAATAAAAGATATAAAAAATTAAGTAATTATAAAAATTTTAAAAAAATATTTTATAAAGAATATCCTGTACAGATGAATAAAAGATTATTGCAATTAGAGCTTGCAGATACTTTAAAAATTATTTCTGAGAAAGGTGTAAAGGGTTTTTATGAAGGTGAAATAGCACACAAAATTATCTCAGATATGGAAAATAGAAAGGGCTTAATCAGTCTTCAAGATCTCAAAGAGTATCAGCCAGTTTGGCGGGAACCCTTAAAAGGAAATTTTAAAGAATATGAAATAATTACCATGGCTCCGCCATCATCGGGTGGAATTCATATCATCCAAATGCTAAATATTTTAGAAAATTTTAATTTAGAAGAACTTGGGCATAATTCAGCTGCATATGCATCTCTTCTTTCCGAAGTCATGAAATTTGCTTATGCAGACAGATCAAAATATTTAGCTGATCCTGATTTTTTTGAGGTACCAACGTCTAAACTAATAAGCAAACAGTATGCTCAATCAATTTTTAAAAAAATTAAACTAAACAAGGTTACGCCCTCCTCTGAAATCCTTCCTGGAAAATTAATTCCATATGAAAGCGAGGATACAACTCATTTTTCTGTGGCCGATAGTTTTGGTAATGTTGTAACAAATACTTATACCCTGAATTCAGGCTATGGATCTGGTGTGGTCATTTCAGGCACTGGCATTATTATGAATAATGAAATGGATGATTTTGTTTCAGCACCCGGAGTTCCAAATCAATTTGGATTGTTGGGAGGTGAGGCAAATAAAATTGAGCCATTTAAAAGACCTCTTAGCTCAATGACTCCTACTTTAGTATTTAAAGATTCAAATCCAGTTATCGCTACAGGGTCTCCAGGAGGCTCAGTAATAATTACTGCAGTACTTCAATTTCTTTTAAATATTCTTGTTTTTGATATGGAGATATCTGACGCAACTGTAGTGCCTAGAATTCATCATCAGTGGGTCCCAGACATATTATTCTTAGAGAAAGGATTTGATATAAATCATGCAAGAGAAATAGAGTCTTTTGGCCAAAAAACAATTTCCACAGGTCCCAGAACTTCACTAGAAAGCCTAGAAATTCAAAATGGCTTATTCTATGGGTTTGGAGACACTAGAAGACCTGATTCTATGGCTATAGGATACTGAGTAATGGTTGACAAAATTTTGGTAATAACTGCATACGCAATTCCAACTATTGGGCTTTTGATTGTATGTTTTTTAATTTCTCGTAAAAAATAATAAGTGTTTTGAGATAATATTTATTTCTTAATTAAAAATTAAATATATCTGAACTTTTTATAAATCGACTTGTCTTAATAGTATGTTGGTTAAAATTTTCCTCTAAAATTTTCCCTAAAACCAATTAGAGCGGGCTGGCCATGCCCGCTTGCTCCTCTGGAGTAAAAACTATTGTTTAGTGGCATTATTTGAAATATTTTTTATCTCTTTTAAAACGGTCTCCCAAATAACCCATTCTTCAGTGTTTAGATTCGCGGCGTACTCTGCAGCTCTAAGCATAGCAATTGATTCTGCATCCTCGCCGTATTGCGAAATCAGATCAAGTGCAATTTGGTTAATATCTTTCATGAATTTTTAATTTATAAGCATTTTTTTTGGTATTTGTAACATTTTTCATAACAGATTTCACAACGTAAATAATAATATTTTTTATGATTAAGAAATATGTTAATAACATGAATTACTCTATGATTAATAAAGATTTCTATACAATGAATTTGTTAATATTGTTTTCAATTATAAAAAGAGTGATGGTTTAATGCATGTGTTTTGGTTTAAAGATTCGGTAATTGGACATCTTAAACAAGTTAATGCTTTACTAACGCAACTTCAAAAAGAAGTTCAGTTTTCACTATCCTCAATCAATTGCGATAAAAAGAATAATGTTGACGATATTCTTCAATCTACATTGATGAAGGATGATAATGAAAACTTACCAATTGTTCTAATAGGAGCAGGCCATGGTGTTTATCCTGAAATTATAAGTTCAAAAAAATTTATCAAAAAAACCCTAGATTTAGATTCAATCTCTATTGCTATTATGTGTCCCTCGAGAAATATAACTGCTTTTGATTTAATTTGTGCTCCAGAACATGATTTTATTAAACGAATAGTTCCAAAAAATGTCATAACATATCAAGGGGCGCTTGCTTCACCCTCCTTCACAGCCTCAGATGATAAAAAAGCAGTTATTGCTATCGGGGGAAAAAGCAAACATTACAAGTTTGACGAAAAAGTAGTTTTGATGCAGTTACGATATGTTTTAAACATCCATCCAAATCATGTCATTAAAATCTTTAACTCAAGAAGAACGCCTCAATCTTTAAATGCTAAAATTGAAGTTGAATTGAAAAATTTTAGTAATGCAAGATTCATAGACATTAACCATCCAAATGATGTTTCATTTGATGCAAGTCTAAATGAATCATCTTTGAAGTTTGTTACGCCAGATAGTGCAAATCTGGTCTTTGAATCACTTTCAACGCATGGAAAAACATATTTAATTCAAATAGAAAGTCCAAGTTATAGAAGATGGTTTGGTTCTAAAAAGATCAGGTCCACCATGAATGAGCTAGTAATTTCAAAGAGAGTTGGAGCAGTAAGTCTGCTTGCAAAGAAAAATAACTTAAATATCTCAAAAATTGAAAATCCACATCCTATTTTAGAGCCGCTTGCGGAAGTGGAAAAAGTTTCATTTGCAATTAAAAAATATCTTCATGATTGATAAGCAAAAATTTAAGTCTTCAAAGAAGGGGAAAATAATTTCTGTTGGTCCTTTAGAGATTAATAGTGGTTTTGATTTACTGATTCAATCGTGGATCAATGTTAATGAAAAACTGGAGATCATTGGTAAAGGGAGTCAAGAATCTACACTTAATAAATTAATTAAATCTCATAATTTAAATAAAAAAATTAAAATTGAAAGAAATAATTCAGTTAAAAAAATTAATGAAAGATTTCAAATTGCTAAATGTTTAATCATTCCCTATCTAGAAGAAGAAAATCTTGATTTAATTCGTCAAGCATTAAATTATGAAATTCCAATAATTGGGACAGATTTACATGAAATTTCTAAAATAATCCCTCGGGAATTCTTAGCGAAGCCAAAGAATTTAAATTCATTGAAATCAGTGATTGAAGAAATGATTCCCATGTTATCTCAGTTTGATCTTTCTGCAATTAAAAGAGCGGTTATCGAAAATTATTAGTTAATTCTTAATTTATCTATGGTCTTTTATTGCTTGTTTGTATAATGCAATGGTTTGATTTGCTTGATACTTCTTTGTAAATTTCTCAGGTATGGATTGAGGGCAATCTTCTTTTATTAACACTGGTACTCTTTCTATTAGAGCTGTTTCATCTTCAAAGGGAATGAGTCCTACTGGGTTAATTGCATCGATGGATTCTCCAACTCCTCCTTGATTCCATCCCATAACACGAGTGCCGCAAGCAGCAGCTTCAATAATTGTTCTGCCAAACGGTTCAGGTTTAGATGATAGATTAAAAACGATAGCAGATATTTTATATATATTAGCTATATCCTTTCTTGCCCCACAAAAAGTAATTTGTGATTCAAGATCATTTTTTTTAACAAGCTTTTTTAACGAGTTTAAGTAATTTTTTTTATTTGGACTAGCTGGCCCTGGGATAAGACCATGAAAATTTTTATCTTTTAAATTCTTAATCAAACTAATTAAAGATTCAATGCCTTTCCAACCCGTAATTCTTCCTGGAAGGGTTAATATGATTTTATCTTTTGTTTGTGGAAATTCATCGAACCAGTCTTTCTTCCATTCTTCAGGTACACTGGAAGTATTGAATTCCTCTAAATCACAACCACGATAAATTAAGTGTAAATTTTCTTTATTAACTCGATAATTTTTTAACACATAGTCATCAACAGTTTTTGAAATAGTGATAATTTCGTCTGCATAAGACATCGATTTACTATAAAAAGGTTTGCTGTAGAGACCATGAAAAGTTGAAATGACCAAAGGTCGTATATCTGAATAATTTCTCAAGGCTAGAAAGTTAATCCAAGCAGGAAATCTTGATCTTACATGAATGATATCTGGTTTAAATTCAGTGTATATTTCTCTTAATCTTCGAAATTGCTTTAATGCTTGAAAATTTTTTTTTGCAATAGGTAGATTAAAATGTTGTGCGCCATGTGACTTGAGAGATTCTTCTAAATGCCCACCAGCAGATATGACACCTGAAACATGATCATCTGCAACAAGTTCATGTGAAAGATCTACTGAGCCGCGCTCAACTCCCCCTATCTTCAGTTCAGGTAAAAGTTGAAGTATTTTCATGCTTTACTCAAAACGTAAAGCAACAGCTGGATCAAGTGCAGCAGCTTTTTTTGCAGGCCAAATACCAAAAAATAAACCTACACAGCCTGAAAATATTACTGATCCAATAATTGCAGAAAAAGGTATTGTGAAAACCCAATCTTGAAAAACTGTGATTAAAAAATATAGGCTTGACCCAAAAATTACTCCAATGATGCCTCCAATAATGCAAAGGGTAACAGCTTCAATAATAAATTGAAGTAAAATTGCATTTTCTGTAGCTCCTAATGCTTTCCTCAAGCCAATCTCACGTGTTCTTTCAGTTACAGATACCAACATAATATTCATTACACCGATGCCCCCAACCATAAGACTTATTCCTGCAATACCAATTAATAATCCTGAGAAAATAGCAGTCGCTTGTTTTCTTAGATCAGTAAATTGTGACCAGTCATTAATTCTGAAATTATTTTCCTCTCCTGGGCCAATATCATGTTCTCTTCTTAGGACTCTCTCAATTGATATCATTGCTTCTTCTGGGGTATAGATATTTGGAACTTCAACTCTTATTGAATCAACTCTATCTCGACCAAATAATCTGTCAGATGCAGTCATTAATGGAACATAAATAATATCATCAGGATTTGACCATCCAGTTGCGCCTTCTGGCTTAAGGGCTCCTATAATTTTGAAAGTTATACCGCCCATATCAACCTCTTTCCCAACTAACATTTTTGAAGAAGTTTTTAACTCTGTACCAACATTTGAACCCAATATTGCTACTCTTTTTCGGGCTAGATCATCCCGTTCAGTGAAAAAATCTCCGGTTTCAATCTCATATCCTTGAACATCAAAGTATGTCTTCCTGCCACCAATAACTGAAATTGTAATGCTTTCATTACCATATTTAAGACTTTTACTACTTCTAATTTCAGGAGAAACTTTCCAATTGATTTCATTATCCTCAATTAGAGCATCAGCGTCAGAAATTGTTAAAGGAGTAGAACTTATCTTTTGGCTTCCTCTTCCTCTAGATGGATAAACTGATAATGTTCTTGCAGAAACATTTGTAATTGAATCATCAATTGCTCTTTGAGCACTTGAACCAATACCTACCATAGCTATAACAGAGGCTGTACCTATAACAATTGCAATAGTTGTTAACAGTGACCTTAATAAATTAGCTTTGATTGAATCTAATGCGGTAGTTATTGATTCGTCTAGGATCATAATTTAACCAAATCTATTTTTTACTCGTTCAGAAAATTTTTGCTGGTACTTTATAAGACCTTCACTAGGAAGGACATAAACAGTATCTTTTAAATTTATACCGTCCTTTACCTCAACATAATTAAGGTCTGTTTTTCCAGTCTTAATCCAAGTAGGTACTACACCTTTTTTTGTTTTTTTAAGAACAATATATGCATCAAAGTTTTCACCATCAACTTTATTTGCAAGGAAATTATTTAATTGCTCTTGCTTAATATTTAATAATGGAGCAACGGAGATGATATCTTTTCTTGTTCTTAAAGAACCAGCAGGCAATGCTAATGCTACTTTTTCGTTGAGAATTTCTATTTCAACATCTGTATTCATTCCAATTAAAAGCAAATTATCTTTGTTTTCAATATCAATCAATACTGGGAATGTTGTGACATTTTGATCAACTCTTGACATTGGTTCAATCTTTGAAACAACTCCAACAAATTTTTTATCTCTGTATGCAGAAACTTTTAATGTGACTTCTTGACCGATAGAAATTTTACCAATGTCAATCTCATCAATTAATGCTCTAACTCTTACATTATCAAGATCAGCCATTTCCATTAACAAAGTTCCTCCACCCACAGCTGATGTTGGAGAAGTAATTACCTGACCAACTTCAGCTGGTCTGCTTATAACGGTTCCTGCAATAGGAGATCTCACACTTGTGTCGTCTAAAGCTATTCTTGCATTCTCAAGGAATACCTCTGCTCTAACAAGCTGGGCTCTAGCTGAAGAAAATGATTCTTGAGCATCTTCAAATGATTTATCTGAAATATTGCCTTCATCATGCAATCTTTTAGAACGTTCAAATTGATTTTTAGCATTGCTTAGGCGTACTTTGGCAACCTCAAGGTCTGCATTTGCTTGAGCCAAAGTGTTTGTTGGAGTTCTTTGATCTATTCTTGCAAGAACAATTCCTTCTTCAACATAGTCTCCAATTTCTGCACCTAAAAAAAGTATTTGTCCTGATGCTTTAGATTTAATTTCGATAGAAGAAATAGCTTCTACAGTTCCTGAGGCTTCAACTGTTAGCTCCAGTTGCTGAGATGTAGCTTCTTTTAAAGCATAAAATTTAAATTCTTCCTCCTCTTTACCACCCCCGCAACTCACAACAAGAATCAGAAGCAATAATAAACTCATTCCTTTAAAAATTTTATTACTCATACTTAATCCTTTTTGATGTCTGATTCTATCAACCCATCTTTAATATATATTACCCTTTGTGCCTCATCAGCAATTTCATTTTCATGTGTAATCAAAATTATGGTTTGACCTTGTTGATGAAGGTTATGAAATAATTGCATTACACCATGTCCAGTTTGACTATCTAAATTACCAGTGGGCTCATCAGCGAATAGAATAGAAGGATTATTGACTAAGGCTCTCGCAATAGCAACTCTTTGTTGCTGTCCTCCTGAAAGTTCAGATGGTTGATGATCCATTCGAGACTCAAGCCCTACTTTGGAGAGTGTTTCTCTTGCTATTTTTATCTGATCGTCTCTGCTGAATCCGGCATATTTTAAAGGCAGCATGACATTATCAAGAGCGCTATTTCTAGCTAATAGATGAAAATTTTGAAATACAAACCCTATTTCTCTGTTTCTTATGCCTGCCAGCTCATCACCTTCCAATGTACTTACTTCTTTATTATTTAAGTTATATGTTCCATTAGTCGGACTATCTAAACATCCTATAATGTTCATAAGTGTTGATTTACCAGAGCCAGATGGGCCCATGATTGCTATGAATTCTCCCTGCTTTATTTCAAAAGTTACTCCTCTTAAGGCCTCAACTGTTTGTGAGCCTAAGAGGTAATGTTTGGTAATATTATTTACTTCTATAACATTCATATGTGAATTTAATGGTATGTAGAGATAATTTAAATATCAATTTTACTTGACATTGAAGATCACTCAAAAGCGGCAATGTTTGTCTGTAGATTACCTAAAATCAAAGCATGGATATCATGAGTACCCTCATAAGTATTTACAGCCTCTAAATTCATGGTGTGTCTCATGACATGATACTCGTCAATCACGCCATTTCCCCCATGAACATCTCTAGCCATTCTTGCTACATCAAGAGCTTTACCGCAATTATTACGCTTAATAAGAGATATCATTTCGGGAATCATTTGCTCCTCATCAATCAGTCTCCCAACTCTTAGTGCAGCTTGTAAACCTAACGTAATTTCTGTCTGCATATCAGCCAATTTTTTTTGCACTAATTGTTTCGAAGCTAAAGGAGTTCCGAACTGAGTTCTATCTAGAGTATATTGTCGCGCAGCATGCCAACAAAATTCAGCCGCTCCCATCACGCCCCAGGCAATACCGTATCTTGCAATATTTAAGCATGAAAATGGGCCCTTAAAACTTTGAGCTAGAGGAAGAACATGATCTTCAGGAATAAAAACATCCGTCATAAAAATTTGTCCAGTCGTAGACGCTCGAAGAGCAAATTTACCCTCTAGGACTTTAGCTTCAAGACCTTTAAATCCCTTTCTTGCAATAAAGCCTCTCAGGACTCCTTGCTCATCTTTAGCCCAAATAACAAAAACATCTGCAACTGGAGCATTTGTAATCCATGTCTTTGAGCCATTGAGTTTGTAGCCACCCTCAACTTTTTTAGCATTTGATAACATGCTGCCTGGATCAGAGCCAGCATCAGGTTCAGTTAGCCCAAAGCAACCGATCAAATTTCCTGCAGCCATTTCGGGTAATAACTGATCTTTTTGTTCATCTGAACCAAACTTATAAATTGCATACATTGCCAAAGAAGATTGAACACTGAATGCGGAGCGATAACTTGAGTCTACTCTTTCAATTTCTCGAGTAATTAACCCATATGAAACATAGCCGACTCCAGCACATCCATAACCTTTAATAGTAGCGCCTAAAATGCCGAGGTCACCCATTTCTTTATATATTTCAGAATGAAATACTTCATTTCTATTCGCATTTAAGATACGCGGCATTAATGAATTATTGCAATAATCACGGACATTATCGCGAACCATTCGCTCTTCTTCTGATAGTTGGCTATCAAGTCGTAATAAATCTTCCCAGTTATTATTCATAGTTTTTACAAAAAAAAAGCCTTGGTTTATGCCAAGGCTTTTTATTATATTCTAATACTAAAAGCTATAGTGTAAATCCATACCAAATGTTCTTGGAGCATCAAAATAACCTACAGTTAGATATCCAAATCCAGGTCCAAAACTGATGGCACTAGATTTATGATAGTTATTATTAAGGTTTCTGACCCAGAAATTTAATTGTAAATTTTCCATTGGCTCGGTTAATACCAGAAGATCTGTTTTTGAATTTGTATCTATGTATGTTAATTCAGTTCTGAAATCTTGTGAGTTATATGGAAAAGATGCATGCTCATCCACCCTCGTATGCTCTAAGCGAACTCTATAGGCTCCAAAATCCTTCTCTAGGGATGCATAAAGAGTCTTCTCAGGAGAATAAGGTATATTATTCACCAGAAAACCATCTTGGGCTCTCTTATTGCCTGTTGTTTCAGCATCAAGAGAACTGAAGTTAAGCGTAAGAACTGTAGAGTCATTCAGCAAAGTCATAGATTCAATCTCAAGACCAGAAATGCTGGCAGATTGATTGATAACTTCAGAAGCTGCTGCAGCGTCTGCGTTAAAATATGAAATCTGCATATCCTCATGCTCATTATCAAAGTAAGCAATATTAAGCATCATTCTATTATCTAAATATCTTCCCTTTAGACCAAGTTCAGTAGATTCTATCGTTTCTGGAGCATAGGGAGTTGATGCAGCAAATGGATTTGAGCTCTCTGCATTGAAACCACCAGCTTTAAAACCCTCTGCAACTTTAAAATAAAGATTGGTATTATCGCTGTAATTATGCTCAAGAATAAAAGTACTTGTTGTATCATCAAAACTTCCTTCACCACTAGCAGAGATAATTCCAACGTACTCCTTAAAGCCTTCTTTATCCTCTTCAGTAGATCTGGCTCCCAATGTTATTGACCAATCTTCCGCAAATCTGTAGCTGAATTGACCAAATATAGCTTCTGACTCACCAGCACCTGAATAATTCTGAACAATTGCCGAACCACCCAAAAAGTATGATTGAGGATTGGAGGTATAAGCATCATCTTCAAGCATGTAATAACCAATTACATAGTCCATATTCTCTGTTGAGCCTGAAAGCTGCAGTTCAAATGTTTCAGCTTCATAGTCAGTATCTCGAGAAGTTTCCGCTATGTTAAAAGGACCACCATCTAAATCAAGGCGATCAAACCAATCAGTTTCACGTTTTGACCAGATTGCTTTTAAAGTACCAAGACTAGTATCTCTAGAAACAGTTAAGCTAGTTCCTTTCACCACAGAAAGTTCCGACGTCAAAGTATCATTATGAGACATTGATTGACGTTCACTGTTTGCAAAAAGTTCGATAGGAGCGACTTTTAGCCCTCCAGTTAATGGAGATGCGCCTAGACCAAATGCAGCGCTCCAATTTGGAATTGTATAAGTCAATTGAGCAAATGGAGGAACATTTTTTTGATCCGTTTTATCAGTTGTAAAAGTTACGCTTGTTTTATCGCCTTCATAAAGATAGGTAAATTTATAACCTGTTGAATCAATAGCATCTAATTTATCATTGGCTGAAACAGTGTTAGGAACAACACCATCAAAGGCTTGATAAGGAGAATCATACACCCTTACATAACCAGCTCTTTTTTTCTTATTGATCACCAATTTAGCAAAACGATTTTCACCTAAACCGAAATCGGTAATAAACTGAGCCTGTCTTAAGCCATAATTACCAAGAGTTAGCTTAGATGACATCCCTTCTCCTGAAGGCTTTTTACTTATGAGATTTATAGCTCCGCCAAGTGTATTTCTTCCATATAAGGTTCCCTGTGGACCACGCAAAATTTCAACTCTCTCTAAATCCACGACATCAAAAATTGATCCTTGGCCTTTCCCTAAATAAACGCCGTCCAAATACATACCTACAGTAGGCTCCCATGTAATTGCAGGATTTGTGGTAGAACCGCCACGAATTGCTATTGTTGCAGCAGTATTATTGGATGGAGTGTTGATAATATGTACATTTGGTGCCATGCCAGCAAGATCAACGACATTGGCTATGTCTAAGTCTTCAATAGTAGAAGCAGTAAGTGCGGTAATTGCGATTGGCGCATCTTGAAGAGACTCTTCTTTTTTCTGCGCGGTGACTACAACCTCTTCTAACATTGAGCTCTGTGCAGCTGCATTGAATGCAAACATTAGAGGTATTAAAAAAATAATGTTTTTTAGTTTATTCATGAATATTCCCCAAAATAAATGAATTAGTATCTTTATTATTACAAAAATAGACATTTTTTGCATCCCAATGGATTTTTTTATTGATTAATATTTAAACCCCTTCAATTCTAATAATTCCAAATCTCGGAGAAGAAAAAGCAATATCACTTGTTTTTAAAATCTGTGAAACTATCTCGATCATCTTGTTACTGTTACCACATATAATGATTAAGGGTAAAAGATGTTGATACTGGAAGATGAAATTTATTACTTCATTACTAACATCTTGATGTTTGATGCCATGAAGATCTAGGTGAGTAATTCCCCTTTCCTCAAAAGTTGTCATTCAAGAAATGATTTGATGATGAGTAAAAATTACTTAAGCTTTTTTAAGCAATGGCCTGTAATTTATTTTATCAGGTATCTCCTCAGCACCAGGAACTCCTCTAGCTATCAAAAAAGGCTTCAGAGCAATAATTGCCTCAGCCTCACTCCAATGACCAATGTTAGGATGCAGATGGTGAACAAAATGGAGTTGCATTGAATGGGTTAAATATCTTGGTATGTATTTAAACATATAAAATTTTGAATCCTTATATCTACCGACTTCAAGACCTTGATGGGGATACCATGAAAAATTTAGGGCTGTATAAAAAGTACCAATCTTCCTTGGAAAGAACCATAGAAATAAAGTTTCAAAAGGAAAAATTACGACGAGGGCTAATTGAACAAATCTTTGTACCCAACTTACAAGCAGTCCACGGCTAAATTTATCTACAAAATTTTTATCCCCTTTATGAACATCATAATATGTTTGATAGGCCTGCCCTGGACCTTGAAGAGTATACAAAAGTACCTCCCAAGGATTTTTGCAGCTCACAATACCGTAATCTACGTCTTTTTCTGGATTATTTGTATTTGCATGATGCTTCATGTGAGTTGCCTGCATTATTGGATATGGATACATCAATGTGATTAACGATACATGACCGATTAATGTGTCAAGCCACTTCTTTTTTTTATTACCACGAGAATAATTTCCATGCTGCGCTTCATGCGAGGGTAAATAAGCAAGACAAGCGCAGATAGATGCAACAATAAATCCTACAAACAAAGAAATATAATTATTAACTACTAAAAACCATGTTAATACCCATACTAGTGCTTGACCAATTCCAATTAGCATCATTTCCCACTGGAATCTTTGAGCGAATTTTCTAGCAACCTCTTTTTCTTTTTCAAAAGAAAGTTCTGCAGGTATATTTGAATTATCAAATCTCATATCCAACGACCTCTATATTTTGCAACTAAACCAAACATTAAACCTAATAAATACGGAAACAAATTAATATTAAATGCTGAAATATTTAGTGAATTGAAAAGAGAAAATTCGTTAAAGATGCTTCCTAAAAAAATTAATCCAAACCAAACCATGCCCCAGTTTTCTATTTGGGCTGATAATGATTCAAGGATTGCCTTCATTTTAAAAATAATTGTAAATTTGTATCTAACATCATGACGTCTATGCGTCTTGCGTTGTGGTAATTAGTTATTTTAAAGGTATTTTTTTGAATAGATACTTTCATTTTTAAGATTTATATTATACTTCAGCTTGCATATGAATTATTTATTTATGTATTTATTTTGAACATAAGAAAATAAATGTTTACATTTATTTGATAATTATATTTATATTAAATATGAGTTGTGCCTTCACTGTAAATGATAATTATAAATTTGTATTTACTGTCATAACGTCCATGCGTCTTGCGTTGTGATGATTGTAATCGTAAACAATCTCATTTCCCAAGCTAATATTTGGAAAACGTTTAAATAATTCTTTTAGCATTACCTCTGTTTGGGACCTTACTAATGTAACCCCAATGCAATAATGAGGGCCCTGACCAAAAGAAATGCTTTTATCATGATCTCTTTTAATATCAAACTCTCCTGGATTGTTATACATTTTTGGATCCATTCCTGCAGTACTAGTAATCAATTGAACCATTTGTCCTTTTTTAACATCAAAGCCATTGATATTTATATCTTCTGACGCATATCTTGCTAACCCAGTTTTTCCAGACGATTCATATCGAAGTGTTTCAGATATCGCTCCTTGAACTAGGCTTTCGTCATCTTTTAAAGCCTGTAATTGATCTGGATGTTGGAGTAATGTTTTGATTAAATAGCTATGTAAATCAACTGCTGTATCTGAGCCAGCACCAAGGACTGCTCCAACTAGTGCACACATTTCCAAGTTTGAAAGTTTTGATCCTTGATCCTCTGCAAGTATTAATGTTGACAAAAAGTCATCTCCTGGATCTTTCCTTCTTTCATCAATTAATTCATTTAAAAGATTTAGGCCCTCCGGCACTCCCTTGATTGCATCTTTTCTCTCTTCAGGAGTTAACATGGGATTTATACCTCTAACAACTCCATATGCCAATGAATCAAAAATGGGAAATTTATCTCTTGGAATTCCAACTAAGCTAGCTATTGCTTGGGTGGGAACTATTTCAGCAACCTCAGCAGCAAAATTAAATGAATCAGGTGTGCCTATTTCATCAAACCTTTCCTTGACTAAAATAGTAAATCTCTCTTTCATTTGTTCCATGATTCTTGGAGAAAAAGCAGGCAAAGCTAGTTTTCTTAATCGCAAATGGTTTTTACGATCTAGAAAGAAAAGATTGTTGTTCATAAGTTTTTCAAAGGGATCCATGTCTTCGATGGCTTTTTTTTCTGGGGCATACTCCCACAAGTTAAAGTCTGTGGAAAGTCTAGGATCTAAGAGACACTTCAGTATATTTTCATGACCAGTAATTAGCCATGCTTGCCATTGATCGAAACGTGAAATTGGATATTCTGAACTTAGTTTCTGAAGCGTAGGAAAAGGATCGTGAATAAAATCTTTTGATGAGGGATTAAAAAAATGGTCTACAGTCTGTACGTTCATATTTAATTAAAGTTTTAAAAAATATTTGGATTTGGCAAATCAGTTCTATTAATAATTGAATCAACTCTGTCCTTGAAGGCCTGTTCACTTTTCTCACTGATTGGATTAATCCAATAGTTTCCTAATTTAATTTGGGATAAACAAAATGAGGCCACTTCCTCTGGTTCAGTTGTTTCCATCTCAATGCCCATTGAACTCATCATCTCCAACATATCTTCAACAGAGGATATTGGATGCTCTGGAGCATCTGGATCTCTTGCAAGTTCTTGTGGTCGGTTACGTTCAGCAGAAAAAAGTTTGGTTCTAACTGTATGAGGGCCTGGAAATAATATTGAGACTTTTACATTTGACTCAGCTTGATCAAGTTGTAACTTTAACACTTCAGTAATGCTTGATACTGAGGCTTTAGAAGATGTATAAATAGGTGTTGAAGGTAAATTTATGAATGCGCCATTGCCTGAGCATGTATTAATAACTCTTGCTTCTTCTCCGTGGGTAAGCATATCAGGAACAAAAGCCTGAATTCCATGCAGGACCCCCATAACATTTACACCATAAGCCCATTGCCAGTCATTTGGTTTGGTGTCCCAAATTGGAAGTAATTCTGCTGGCGCAACTCCAGCATTATTAAACAGCAAATGAACAGGGCCATGTTCAGATTGGCACCATTTTGCAAGTTCATGCATTGAAGATGAGTCAGAAACGTCGGCAACTTTACAAGAAACTTCCAATGATTGTTCAACTAAAGTTGCAGTAGAGGCCTCAAGACTTTCTTGCTCAACATCAGTAAGAATTACTTTGGCCCCTTCTTTTGCAAGAGCTTCACCA
>CABZRR010000011.1 GCA_902528215.1 uncultured SAR86 cluster bacterium
GTGGCAGAATCATATCTGATCCAAAAAACTATAATAATATAACTGTAAGCGAGGTTATTGCTAAATCCAGTCAGGTGGGAGCCTCCAAGATAGCTTTGCTGGTTGGTATAGATGGTTTAATTTCAGGCTATAAAGAATTTGGTATTTCAAAACCACCGAATATATTTTTTCCTGGTATCGCCTATGGAGTTATTAATTCAAGAGAAAACATTACTGAGCATGAAGTTGCAAGCATTGGATTTGGATACGGCATGACCGCATCATCCTTACAACTAGCTAAAGCATACTCAGTTTTTGCTAATGAAGGATATCTAAAAAATTTTAAAATATTTATTGATAATTTTGATTCTTCATATGAGCAAAAAGTTATTAAAAGCAATACTGCAGAAGATATATTAGATTCTTTAAAATTAGTTATTTCAGATGGAACAGGCAGTCTTGCAAAATTAAAAAATTTTGAAGTTGCAGGTAAAACTGGAACATCCCACAAAACTAGTTCAAAAGGTGGATATGATCAAAGTAAATATATGGCTTCTTTTGTAGGAATAGCCCCATTAAAATCAAGAAGACTTACAATTTTTGTCAACATTGATGAGCCAGGATTAAATAATTATTCTGGAGGTAGTGTAGCTGCTCCATTATTTGCAGCTATTGCTAGCGATGTCCTAAATTACTTAGATGAATAAATTACCTATTATTAAACCTTTAATTAATACAAATGTATTTGATGGTCTTTTTATTTCATCAATAACTGATGATTCAAGAGATGTTCAAAAGAATTCTTTATTTGTTGCTAGGCAGGGGGTTGATTCACATGGAAATGAGTTTATCAAGGATGCAATTCAAAATGGAGCATCATGCGTTATTACAGATCAAAAATTATATGAAGAATTGGATATACCTATCTATTACTTAGATAATTTGGAAGACAAGATCTTGGAAATCCTTTTTAGCTTTTACAATTTTTCTCAGAATGATTTTAGCTTTCATGGTGTTACAGGAACTAATGGGAAAACAACTACAGCATTCATGGCTCATAATATTGTCAGAGCTCATAAAAAATCCTCAGTTTATATTGGTACTTTAGGAGCTATAGTCAATGATGATCCTATGGAAACAAAAGGTAATACAACTCCAGGGATATTTGAGATATTTCAAATTTTGCAGACTTGCAAATTTCAGCAAAAAGTATTTGTCTTTATTGAGATTTCTTCTCACGCATTAGCACAAAAAAGATTAGGAGATTTACCTTTTTCACAGACAATACTTCTCAATATTCAATCTGATCATCTGGATTATCACAAAACGGAATCAAATTACATCAATGCAAAATTATCCATAACTGAACTCAATAATAAAAATCCTACAATTATTTTGATAGATAAAATTCAGGACTTAATTAAAAATTTTTCTGATGCTCAAAAACAACAACTTTCAAAATCATTATCCTTGAGTACAACTAACACCTCAGCAGAATTTAAGTATTATCTTGAATACAATCCAAACGGTAGCTCAAAAATAAAATTGAGGTTTCCTAATTTATGTATCGATGTTCAGGCTTCATTATTTCTTAAATTTAATGTAGAGAATTATATTGCTGCCATTGCACTTATTTCAGACCATATTCCTGTGCATGAAATAAAGACCATTGAAAGCAATACAATCAAGCTACCGCAAGGAAGGGGCGAGATATTAAGATTAAGAGAGGGAAACATTTTGATTGATTTTGCTCATGACCATCAATCTATTCAAAATATTCTTTCTGAATTGGCCAATTATCATAATGAAATAATTTTAGTTTTTGGATGTGGAGGAGATAGAGATAGATCTAAAAGATCTAAGATGATGAAGGTGGCTCAAGATTTCGCTAGTAAAGTATTCTTTACATCTGATAATAATCGTTACGAGTCTTTTTCTTCAATAGCTTCAGATGCAATGTTAGGAAATTCCGATACAAGCATTGAAATTATAGAAAATAGACAGGAAGCAATCAGCCATGCTCTTCAATGCTTAAATAAAAAAAATATATTGGTAATATTGGGTAAAGGTCATGAGACTTATATGGATGTGTCTGGAAAAAAAGTACCGTTTAATGATAAAGATTGTGTTTTAGAAATTTTAGGCAATGAAGCTAATTAACAATACAAAAGATTTATTAACGTTCCTTCAGCTTGACTCTGAATCAAATTTACCAATTAGTAATTTTCAAATAGATTCAAGGAAAGTAAAAAAGAATTCAGTTTTTTTTGGCCTAACTGGTTCAAAAGAGGATGGCAGCTTTTATGCGGAAGATGCTATCAATAAAGGAGCATCTTTAGCAATTATAAAAAAGAGAAAAATTCCAATTTCTACAGTTTTTTCACCAAAAATTATTTCAGTTAAAAGTCCTGAAAAAATTTTGATTAATTCGGCCAAGATGGCAATTGAAAGATATCAAGGGATAGTCATTGGAGTTACTGGCAGCAACGGAAAAACAACAACCAAAACCATTTTAAATACTTGCATAAAAAATAGTTATGGTACTCACCAAAACTACAATAATGAAATTGGCTTACCATTGTGTGCTTTGGAGCTGGACTCACAAAATAGCACGGCAATTTTTGAGATGGGTGCAGCTAAACCAGGCGATATAGATCTGCTATCAAAAATAATTAAGCCGCATATTGGCATTATTACCCACATAGGCCATTCTCATTTAAAGGGATTGAATTCGGTTAAGGGAGTCCTTCAGGTAAAGTCCGAGCTTATAAAAAATATTAAGACAAATGGCTCCGCTATTGTTCCAAATGGTCAATATGTTGGTTACTGGAAAAAAATGAGGACTGACATTGCATTTTATACGTTTGGCAAAGATCCCACATCATCTTTTTTCCCATCTCAAATTAAGATGACAAAAGAAGGCTTATCCTTTTTCATTGAATCAGCTCATTTAAAGAAAAAAGTCCAAATAAAAACAAAACTTATAGGGATGCATAACGTATTTAATATTCTTGCTTCTTTTGCAGCAATTCATGCTGCTAGGTTAAACACGAAGGACTTTACAGATGGCTTGAAAGGGCTCAAAAATTCACCTCAACGTTTAGATTTAAAATTATGGGTTAACCAATCAACAGTTATCGACGATTCATATAATGCCAATCCTGATTCTATGAAAGCTGCATTAGATGTTTTGTGTCAATTTCAAGGAAGAAAGGTTGCAATCCTTGGGGATATGAGAGAGTTGGGCAGATTTAGAAAAAAACTACACATTGACTTGGGAGACTATGCCAAAATACATGGGGTTAATTGTTTGATTGGATATGGAGATTTAATACGTCATACAGTATTTGCATTTGGCAACAATGGTTTTTTCTTTAAAGATAAACTGGAGTTAGTAAATTTCTTGAAAAAAAAACTTAAAGGAAAAGAGAAAATACTATTAAAAGGCTCAAGATCAATGAAAATGGAAGAAATTCTAAACTTATGGAAATGATATGATCGAATTATTTGGCACTTGGTTAATGACATATGATTCAGGCTTCGATGTCCTTCGTTATTTAACTGTAAGAACTATTGGAGGTACCCTTACAGCGCTTATGCTGTCGATTTTTCTTGGTCCAACCTTAATTAGATTTTTAACAAATATTCAGTTCTCACAATCCATAAGGGGAGATGGGCCTGAGTCACATCTTGCAAAGACTGGAACACCCACCATGGGAGGCTTAATTATTATCTTCTCATTGATAATTTCAACATTGCTCTGGTCAGATTTCCAAAATCCATACATATGGATTCTTATATTTATTACCATCTCATTTAGCTCTATAGGATTTCTAGATGACTGGTTAAAAATAAAGGAGAAAAACTCAAGTGGCTTAAAGGGAAAATATAAGCTCATCTTGCAATTTCTTTTTGCTTTGCTCGCGATGTTATTCATGTTGCAAGTTTCCCCTAATGGAAATGAACAAATTTTTATTTTGCCTTTTAATAAAGAATATATTTTTGTAATTTCTCCTTTTATTTTTCTGTTAATTAGCATTTTTGTAATAATTGGTTCGTCCAATGCAGTTAACCTAACTGACGGTCTGGATGGACTTGCAATTTTGCCATCAGTCTTGATAGCGGGTGGTCTTGGTCTCATTGCTTATGCATCTGGAAACTTAATCATCTCAAATTATTTGTTCATCCCATTTAATTCGCTTAGTGGAGAGTTAATTGTGTTTTGTGGGGCCCTGATTGGTGCTGGCATAGGTTTTCTCTGGTACAACACATATCCTGCTCAGATATTTATGGGCGATTTAGGATCTTTAACACTTGGAGGAATTTTAGGTACCCTGGCAGTTTTGATAAGACATGAGATAGTATTTGCAATCATGGCAGGAGTTTTTGTGATGGAAACTTTGAGTGTTATTGTTCAAGTAGGCTCATACAAATTAAGAGGTAAGAGAGTCTTTTTGATGGCGCCAATTCATCACCATTTTGAATTAAAAGGCTGGGCCGAACCAAAAGTTATTGTTCGATTTTGGATTATAACTTTTGTACTTGTTTTGTTTGCACTTGCAACCCTAAAGCTCAGATAATCCTCAATGAAAGTCCTTATTTTTGGTTATGGAGTTACAGGCCAATCCATAGGAAGGTATTTAGAAAAAAAAGGTAAAGCTTTTGAAATCTATGATCAAAATGTGACAGGGCCTAATATCTCGAATAAGTTGCCCGATCAAAAAAAATTAAATTCTTACGAGATGATTTATCTGAGCCCTGGAATAAATATAAAGAAGATTTATCCAAATGGAGAATTTGATAAAATTTCGTATTTAACTGACTTAGATATTTTTTTTCAAGAAGATAAGTCTTTCAAAATTGGAATTACTGGCACTAATGGAAAAAGTACTTGCTGCTATCACTTGCATCAGCTTTTAGAAGAATCTCAATTAGTTGGGAATATTGGCGAACCAGTTTTAGATAATATTAATTCCTGTCGATATTCAATAATTGAGCTTTCCAGCTTTCAGCTTGAGAAGATGAAAGAGATTCAGCTAGATTTAGGAGTTCTCTTAAACATTTCTCCAGATCATATTGACCATCATGCAAATTTTGAAGAGTACAAGAAAGTTAAAAATAGAATTAAAGAATCAAAAAAAACAACAGAAGAGTCTAATCCAAAAAAATTATGGTCCATGATTACTGGTAGACCTCAAAGATTAGTGGAAGATATTGAGTTAAAAGACTTGCCCCATAGGCATCAGCTCATACCCACGCATGATCATCTAGTATTTATCAATGACTCTAAGGCCACAAATTTGACTGCACTTCAGTTTGCATTAAATAAAATGTCTAATCCTTATGTATTGATCCTTTGCGGAGATCCAGATAAAGAACGATATGAAAGCTATGAAATTGAAGGTCCAACAAGGGTTTACATTTTTGGTAATCATGCAGAAGAAATATCAAAGAAAATATTTCACCCAAAAAAAATCTTGTTCCATAATCAAGGCCTTTCATCTGTAATGAGATCAATACTTAAAGAAAAATATGATTCTCAAACTCATATACTTTTTTCACCCGGACATCCAAGCGGTCAAGATTATAAAAACTTTGAAGAACGAGGAGATCATTTTATCAAGCTTGCAATGAGTTCAAATGATTGATCGCAATAACATACTAATTGTTCTTCCATATTTCTCTTTGTTGTTTATCGGTTTGGTAATGGTTGCATCTTCTAGCATTTTTATATCTGAGGACATCTATGGGACTCCTTTTCATTTTGCTTCAAGGCAAATAATTTTTTTTATTATTGGCGTCTTTGCAACAATAATTGCTTTAAGCATCCCATCAAATTTATTTTTAACATTAGATTGGGCAATTTTAATTGGTTCTTTGTTGTTACTCATCGCCCTTTTTTTTCCTGGGGTTGGCACAGAGGTCAATGGAAGTCTCAGATGGATTAGAATTGGCCCAATAAATATTCAACCCTCAGAAGTAAGCAAGATTGCTTTAGTAATATATATTTCAGGTTATTGCGTCAGAAGACTAAGTGAAATTAATACTTCATTGGGTTTTGTAAGGCCTTTAGTTGTGTTGGCTCTTTTTGGGCTTCTAATTATGTCCCAACCTGATCTTGGATCAACACTTGTAATTGGAGCATTGGTAATTGCAATATTGTTTTTTGCAGGAATTTCATTTTTGCAGTTTTCACTTTTAATCTTGCTTATGGCAGCATTGGCAGCTGTTGCTGTATACCTAGAACCATATAGGTACATAAGATTTATTTCATTTACTGAGCCGTTTGAGAATTTTTATGGGCCTGGATGGCAATTATCAAATGCACTAATTGGCATCGGGCGGGGCGAATGGTTTGGTCTAGGTTTAGGGAATAGTCTTCAAAAAAATCTATATTTGCCTGAGCCACACACTGATTTCATTTTTGCTGTAATTGTTGAAGAGTTTGGATTATTTGGAGGATTAATTGTAATTTTTTTATTTGCATTATTAATTCTAGGCATTATCAGGACATCAATAAAAGCACTAGAGCTAGGAAAGTTATTTCAAGGGTTGCTTGCTTTTGGAGCAGGTATTTTGATTGCAATACAAGTAGTGTTTAATATAGGAGTAAATCTTGGAATCTTACCCACAAAGGGTTTAACTCTGCCCTTTATAAGCTATGGGGGCACAAGCTTAATTATATTTATGTTTTTAATGGGCCTAGTTTTAAGAATTAATTTTGAAAATAAGTTGATAAAGTAATGAAATTTTTAATCTCTGCAGCAGGAACCGGAGGTCATGTTTTTCCGGCATTAGAATTTGGCAGAGAATGTATCAAAAATGATCATGAGGTTCTTTGGATTGGAACGAAAACTGGTATAGAAAATCGAGTTCTCCCAAAGAACATAAAATTTTTATCCATTCCCATGATTGGATTTAGAGGAAAAAATTTAATTTTTAAAATTACTTCCTTAATAGGTTTAATAGCCTCAATTTTTAAAAGTATTTTTTACATAAAAAAAAATAATATTGATTTTATCGTTTGCTTTGGGGGATATATCTCATTACCAGTTGGTTTATCTGCATGGATTTGTAGAAAGCCTCTTTTCTTGCATGAGCAAAATGCAATTATGGGCACTTCCAATAAAATATTAAAAAGATTTTCAAAAATAGTTTTTTTAGGATTTTCAATTAATGAGCCGATTTCAAAAAAAACGATGCTCGTAGGAAATCCTATTAAAAAGTTAGAATTATCATCTTTCACAAATCATAATCATAATCCTGTAAGGATCTATATAACAGGCGGAAGTCAAGGCTCCGAATTTATAAATAAAAATATACCTATTGCTTTAAATCAATTAAATATCCCATTAGAAGTGAAGCATCAATCCGGAAAAGGAAAATCTGTAGGAATAAAAGAATTATACTCAAGCAATATTTCTATAGAGGTAGAAGAGTTTTATGACTCACCTCATGAACTAATTTTATGGTCAGACTTTATTATTTCCAGAGCAGGCGCACTTTCTTTATCAGAGGCCATCAGTTTAAAAAGGGGATCTCTCATGATTCCTTTGCCATCTGCAATTGATAATCATCAACTTTTAAATGCTAAATATATCTCAGATTTAGATATGGGGTTGATCCATATTGAGCTTGAATCTTTTAAATCCCTCTCGCAAAAACTTAAACATATTATTGAAAAAAAGCTTTATTTGAAATGGACAAAGATTGAGACTAATTTAGACCATTTTCAAGCTGCGGCTACAATGCTAAGTTCAATTTTAAAATTTAAAAATATATGACTAATTTAGGATTTCAAAAGTTTAAAAAAATTCATATGATCGGTATTGGTGGGTCGGGCATGATTGGGGTTGCTACGATTTTACAAAAAAGAGGTTTTAAAGTTACTGGATCAGATCTTGTTATTACAGATGAGTTAAAGGAATTAAAAAAACTTGGTGCTAAAGTTCAAATTGGTCACGAACCTAGGCTTATTAAGAATGCTGATTTGGTTGTTGCTTCATCTGCAATATCTAAGAGAAATTCTGAGCTTTCATATGCCAAGAAATCAGGATTAACTATTATTCCTAGGGCTGAGATGCTCGGAACTCTGATGAAACCATATCGAAGTATTGCGATTGCTGGCAGTCACGGTAAGACTACTACAACTAGTATAGTTGCAAGTATTTTTAACGCTGCAAATTTAAGTCCTACTTATGTTATTGGAGGCCAAGTATTAAGCGTTGGGAGAAGTTCTGAACTTGGGGAGGGTGACTATATCATTGTTGAGGCTGATGAAAGCGATGGATCATTTCTTCATCTTCAACCTGATATTGCTGTAATTACAAATATTGACAACGATCATTTAAATTTTTATGAATCAAATCAAGAAAAATTAAATCAATCTTTTTTAAGTTTTGCGGAAAATTTACCTTTTTATGGTTATATTTTAATCAATTTAGATGACTTAAACATTAGAAAAATTTCTAAAAATATTCATAGAAGACAAATTACATTTGGCTTTAGTGCAAGAAATAGATTTCAAATAACTGATATAGAGCTAAAAAATGGTGTTCAAAAATTTCAAATAACAGACCACAGTAATAAGAAACATTATAAATTTTCTACCTATTTAAGTGGTAAACATAATCTATGCAATGTTACTGCTGCTATTTGTGTAGCCATTGAAGAAAATATTTCTATCAAGAATATTCTAAAAGGACTAAATGATTTTAAAGGTGTAGGTAGAAGGTTTGAGATCTCAAATCTTAGTTTCAATGATCAGCCTCGAATTTTAATAGATGATTATGGCCATCATCCTGTTGAAATTTCAGCAACCATTCAAGCAATACGCCAAAAATTTCCTCGTAAGAAAATATGCATGATTTTTGAGCCACATAGATTTACTAGGACTAAACAACTTTTCAATGATTTTGTGAAAGTGCTCTCCCAAGTAGATAGCTTATTGCTTTTAGATATATATCCTGCCAGTGAGAAACCAATTAAAGGAATTTCTTCAAAAAAATTAATTTTTGAGATAGCTAAAAACCATAAAAATGCCGAATACATTGGAAAGACTGACCCTTTGCTTTGGCTGAAATCAAATTACGAAAATTTCTCAATTTTAGTCACACAAGGCGCTGGAACCATATCAAAATTAAATAAAAAGATTAAACACAAGTGGCAATAGAAAAAATTACAGTTTTGTATGGCGGAAAATCCTCCGAGCGAAGTATATCTTTGGAAAGTGGCAAATATGTATTTCAATCAGTTAAGCATTTGGGCTATGAGGCTGAATTAATTGATTATCCAAGTGAGTTTTCACCTGAAAAATGTTTGCAAAGTGATTTTGTTTTTATAGCTCTTCACGGGCATGATGGGGAGTCAGGAGAGCTGCAAAGCTTCTTGCAACAAAGTAATATTCCATATACTGGAAGTGGTTATGAGGCTTGTAAAAATACTTGGAATAAAGATACCTTTAAAAAGATTTTAAGAGAAAATGGAATTCCGACCCCAAATTGGATTTCTGTTCCCTCTTTGGATAAATTTAAGGGCAATCTTAATGATTCAATTTTTGATCAATTCAGACCATTCAATGAAATTTTTTTAAAACCAACAGAAGATGGATCTAGTATAGATGTTTTTAAATTATCAACTAATAATGATTTAAAAAAAGCCATTAGCGATAGCTTAGATTCGAAAAGACAATTTATATTTGAAGAAAGTATAGATTATAAAGAACTCACCGTCCCTATTCTTAACGGAAAATGTTTACCCCCAGTAGAGATAATAACTAAAGAATCTTTCTATAATTTCAATGCAAAGTATGTTAACGAGGATACTGAGCTTATTGAATTTATACTTTCTGACAAAAAGAAAATTGAGCTTGAGCAGATTTGTTTAAAAACACTCAAAATAGTCAAAGCTAGCGGTTGGTTAAGAGTTGACCTTATGCAAGACAGTAATCAAAACTTTTATGTTCTTGAGGTCAATACAGTTCCTGGGATGACATCTCACAGTTTATTTCCTAAATCAGCAGAATCAATTGGGTTATCATATGATGAGCTTGTTAATGAAATTATTAATGCTGAAATTTAGGTTTTTATTAATTTTTCTTACAGCCAACATTATTCTTGGTTGCTCAGATATTTCAAACCAAAAGACAATTATATTTTTTGAAAATCCTCAATTTTTAGAGCAAGAGGAGAACTTGGTAATAGCTCTAGGGGATATAAATTCACATAAAAACCTTTATAAATTTTTAAATAATCAAAACTGGATCAATTCTTTCTTGATTAAGAAAAATCTTTTTAAACCTTTAGAAATATTCATTGAGTCAAAGGAGCCTAAATATATTTGGCAAGAAAAGTTTTATTTAGATAAAAATTTAAGTAAATTTTTATATTTTAAAGAGCATCCAGATTTATTACATCTTAACACACCAATTGAATTAGTTGCTGAATGGTTAAAAGTTGAAAAGCAGTTTTATGAAGTAACTGAAGCCTTTAATTTAAAAATTTCTTCTGTTAGTTACACTGAAGCAGAAGGTTGGTATTTTAAAACCAGAAATAATTTACGAATCAATATGGGTTCTGATCTCTCAAGTAAGATTTTCGAAAAGCTTTCACTAGCCTTAAAATATATTTTCGAAAAAAACTTAACTCCGAGTATTATTGATTTAAGATACAAAGATGGAGCAGCTTTAAATTATGGGAAATAATGGAATTAAAGATCCAGACTATGTTGTCGGATTAGATATTGGTACTTCAAAAGTTGTATGCATTATTGGTAAGTATGTTGACCAGCAAGCTATCGAGGTTGTTTCGATGGGGTCTTACCCATCTAGTGGATTGAAAAAAGGCGTTGTCGTTAATATTGACGCGACTACAGATGCAATTCAAAAATCTTTAGACCAAGCTCAAGCATCATTTGATGGAAAAATTAAGAATATATATGTTGGAATTGCAGGGAATCATATTCGAAGCTTAAATTCGCATGGGATTGTGGGAATCAAAGATAAAGAAGTTGAGGCCAGTGACATAGATAGGGTTATCGAAGCGGCTCAAGCAGTAGCGATACCATCTGATCAAAGAGTCCTTCATGTTCTTCCTCAAGAGTATGTTATTGATAATCAAGACTCTATAAGAGAGCCTTTGGGTATGTCTGGAGTAAGATTGGAATCACATGTTCATTTAGTGACTTGCGCAAATAACGCCATACAAAACATAGAAAAATGTGTTAAACGCTGTGGAATTGGGGTTGATGGATTTGTTTTAGAGCAATTAGCTAGCTCATATTCAGTTCTTTCAGAGGATGAAAAAGAGCTAGGTGTTTGTATAGTAGATATTGGTGGAGGTACAACAGATATAGCTGTATTTAATTCAGGCTCTATATCATTTACTGGAGTGATACCTATAGCAGGCGATCAAGTTACAAGTGATATAGCTGTTGCCCTGAGAACGCCAACTGCTCAAGCAGAAGATATCAAGCAGAAGTATGGTTGTGCTGCAGCCGAACTTACTCAAGATGGAGAAACATTGGAAGTAATGAGAGTTGGAGGAAGGCCACCTGAAGATTTATCAAGAAGATCTTTGGCAGAAATTATTGAGCCTAGGTATGTTGAGCTATTTGATTTAGTAAAAGCAGAAATTAAACGTAATGGATTTGAAAGTAAAATCCCTGCAGGAATAGTTCTTACGGGAGGAACTTCAAAAATGGAAGGAGCTGTTGCACTAGCTGAGTCTATTTTTCAAACAAGCGTAAGATTAGGAATTCCAGAGAAATTCAATGGAATGGAGTCTGTTCTTAAAAACCCAATTTATGCAACTGCTTTAGGCTTAATATCATTTGGTTTTGATCAAATTAAACAGGGATATACTTTAGAGAACAATAAAACATTTTTGGATAGAGCTTTTGGCTTCTTAAGAAATAATTATTGATTGCTGGATGCATTTAGCTTAGAATTTTCATTCCTTGGTTTTTTGATAATCAAAAAATCTTTTAATCCATAAGGAAAACATGAATTATTACGAACTTACCTTAATACTTAATCCTGACTTATCTACTAAATTTGATTCATTTCAAACCAAGTTTGAGAAAACTTTAACTAACGCAGATTTTAAAATAAATAAGCTTGAAAATATTGGTCGCAGACAGCTTGCGTACAGCATTTTAAATCATAATAAAGGCCATTATGCTATCTACCAAATTGAAGGCCCATCTGGGGCGGCTGTAGAGCTTGAGTCTAAACTAAAATATGATACATCTGTAATTCGTCATCTTTTATTAAAAGTAAATACACCATCTCTTGAGGATTCATTATTACTTACAGAATCAAAAGAGTTGAAAAAAAGTTCCCAAGATGATGAAAAAAATCAAGTAAAATTAAAATCTAATTCAGAGAAAAAAATGGATGAAGCTTTTGATGACGAACTTTCTTCTGAAAAATCTAAAGACGGTGAATAATAATGACACAATCAAATAGCAAAAATTTTAATTATAAAAACATTGAGCTCTTGAAAAAATATTTAACTGAGACTGGAAAAATTATCCCTGCGAGAGTTTCTAACATTAGTGCAGCAGAGCAAAGAAAACTAACAAAAGCTATTAAGATTGCTCGTTTTTTAGCTTTACTTCCTTACACAGATTCTCATAGATAAATTATGAAAATTATACTTACAGACAAAATCCAAAAATTAGGTGAAATTGGAGATGTGGTTGAAGTGAGCTCTGGATATGCCAGAAACTTTTTAATTCCAAAAAAGAAAGCTATGTTTGCATCTGAAGAGAACCTTAAGTATGTTGAGAGCAAAAAGTCTGAGCTGGCTTCTGCATCAGCAGACGAAATGGCTAATGCTCAAGGCAAAGCAGATGCAGTCTCTGGAATTAAAGTTGAAATAAAGGTTCCAGTTACTGACGAGGGAGCATTATATGGATCTGTTGGAACAAGAGAAATTTCAGAAGCTTTTAGTGCAATTGAACAAATAGTTGACAAAAGTGCAGTTCAATTACCCGATGGGCCATTAAAGGAGCTGGGAGATTACTCAATCACACTTTTATTTCATCCTGAGGTTTCATGTATTGTTGAAGTATCAGTTCAGCCAGAATAGTTGTTATCTTAATAATATGATGCAAAAATCATATTTATGCCTAGTAATTCAATAGAAAATACAGAACAAGTAAGAGATCTTGAAAGAGCTATTCTCGGCGGTTTGATGCTTGAAACTGAGCGTTATGATGCTGTAAGTGAAATTATTGAATTTTCAGATTTCGAAGGCCAAGATCATCAAAATATTTTTCAATCAATGGGAGAACTCGTTAATTCAAATAAGCCATTAGATCCCCTAACAGTATCTGACAGACTGGATAGTAAAAATCTTCTTACAAGAGCAGGAGGAAAAAATTATTTAATAGATCTTGCTTCCTCAACTCCGTCAGCTGCGAATTTAGAAGCTTATGCAGGGCTAATTAGGCAAAAATCAATTTCAAGAAGATTAATGAAGATTAATTCAGAAATTTCTGAGCTAATAATAAATCCTCAAGGCAAAGATGCAGAAGAGTTACTTGACGAGGCTGAAACAAAAATCTTTTCACTTAATGATGAGGCAAGCAGAAAATCTACTGATATTCAAAAATTAGATCAATTAATCCCTCAATCAATTGAAAGAATGAATGAAATTGCTAAGAGTGGATCATCTTTGTTGGGATCTTCAACAGGATACAAAGATTTAGATATCAAATTACAAGGGCTTCAAAATGGAGATTTAATTATTGTTGCTGCAAGACCAAGTATGGGTAAAACAGCACTTAGCATGAATATTGCTGAAAATTTTCTTGTTAGCAGAGACATTTCAGGCGGCGTATTGATTTTTAGCCTTGAGATGCCAGCTGAGTCTTTAACCACAAGGTTGCTTGCAAGTAATGCAAAAATTGATCAGCAAAAAGTAAGGTCTGCTTCTATGAATCAAGATGAGTTAAAGAAATTTATGGAATCTTCCTCAAAACTTAAAGATTTACCGCTATACATTGATGACAGCTCATTGCTTTCACCAATGGAGCTAAGAGCTAGGGCAAGAAGAATTAATAGGCAGGATCCAAATGGCTTATCTTTAATAGTAGTGGATTATTTGCAATTAATGCAAATACCAACATCTCAAGAAAACAGAGTGAACCAGATTTCTGAAATCTCAAGATCACTAAAGATGCTCGCTAAGGAATTGAAAGTACCTGTTGTTGCATTATCTCAGTTAAATCGAGCGGTAGAGCAAAGACCTAATAAAAGACCTATTATGGCTGATTTAAGAGATTCAGGCGCAATTGAGCAAGATGCTGATGTAATTTTATTTATCTACAGAGATGAGGTTTACAATGAGGATTCTGAAGAAGGTAACAAAGCTGAAATCATTATTGGCAAACAGAGAAATGGACCTATTGGAAAAGTTAATCTTACTTTCTTGAAAGAATATACTAGATTTGAAGACTTTGCAGTTGACAGTTTTTACGACTCTATACAATGATTGAACCAAATTCTGAGCTCATAATTGACTTTGAGCTAGTTAGAAAAAATATTCAAGAAATTAAAAAAAGATTACCCAAAGATTGTAATTTTATGGGAGTCATAAAAAGTGATGCATATGGTCATGATCTCAAAATAGCAACTAATGCAATCAAGGATGTTGTTGATGGCTTTGGAGTAGTAAGGGTAGATGAAGCATTGGTGATAAGAGAAAACTCCTTTAAACCAATTTTAGCTATGCAGGGTGTTTATTCAACTGATGCATATAACTTATTGAAGCAGAATGATATATGGTCCGTAATACACTCAACTTTACAATTGCCATTAGCTAAGCAATATAAAGATAATCTAATTTTTTGGATCAAACTAAATACCGGAATGAATAGATTGGGCATCAAATTAAATGAGCTCAATCAGTTCGAATCATTTTTTACAGATCAGAATGTTTTAATGACTCATTTAGCATGTGCTGATAATCCGAGTGATGAGTTAAATAAGATACAACTTAAAAATTTTGAAAATTCGTTGAGTCAAGCAACAAATGAAATGAAAAGAAGTGTGTTGAACTCGGCTGGAGTATTCAATTTTCCAGAATATTCCTATGATTGGGTAAGGGTTGGAATTGCCATGTATGGGGGGCTTGACTTACCAAATCTAAAAACCGCAATGAAATTTAGAAGTCAAATTATTTCAATCCAATCATTGGATACTGGACAAAGAATAGGCTATGGAGGAAGAGTAAAAACAAAAAAACCATCAAAAATTGGCATTGTCTACTGTGGATATGCTGATGGATTTCCTCAAACTGCGCAAGATGGGACTTCTGTAATTGTGAATGATCGGCTTACTGAAATTATTGGAAGAGTAAGTATGGATCTTATATCTGTAGATGTTTCAGAAATTCCTGACTGTAAAATTGGTGATTGGTGCGAATTATGGTCTTCTGATTTACCAATTAGTGAAAATGCAAAAAAAAATAATTTGATTTCTTATGAACTTATGACGAAAATGAGCAATAGAGTTAAAAGACAATATTTAAATATATGAAAATTAATTACCTAGACAATAATCCAAGAGAAATTAAATTAGAAGAGGATCTACCACCATACATGAATGAGGGAGTTGCTGACGATATTGCTGAAATTTTTAGCACACCATTATCAGGTGCATATAATTGGGATTACACAATACAAGATAACAGAATAAAAAAACTCTATGAACTTGGAAAAGAGCTTAATTGGAATGTAGAGCTAGACATAGATTGGAGCAGACCATTAAATAAAATTACTGAGCCAACCCCGATTTTTTGGGATGAATATGAGCCTTATACAAAACTTTCTGATAAGAAAAAAGTAGATTTTTTAAACCATAGAATTGCTTGGAGTCAAAGTCAGTTTCTACATGGAGAACAAGGAGCTCTTTTAGTGGCTTCTCAGCTAACTTCATGTGCTCCAACTTATAATGCGAAACTTTATGCTGCATCTCAAACTTTTGATGAGGCCAGACATGTTGAAGCATTTAACAAATACATTCAAACAAGAACAAAGATGATGTATCCGATTGGAAATGCATTAAAGTCAATACTCGATAAGATTCTTACCGATCCAAGATGGGATTTAAAATTTATTGGTATGCAGATAATAATTGAGGGTTTGGCGCTAGCTGCTTTTCAAGCATCAAGAGAGCTTACACATGATCCAGTTTTGCGAGATATGCTTGGTTTGATAATAAGAGATGAAGCAAGGCATGTTACTTTTGGAATCAATTATCTTGAAGAGTTTGTTGATACTTTAAGTGAAGAAGAAAAAGAAGATAGGGCTCAATTTGCTTATGAGGCCTGTTGGCTAAGTCGTGAAAGGCTGTTATCAACAGACGTATATGAACATTTTGGTTGGGACGTTGAAGACGCAAGACAATTTCAATTAGGAACAGATATCAACATACATTTCCAAAAGCTACTTTTTCAGAGAGTCATGCCAAATTTGAGAAGAATTGGTTTACTAAGAGATTCTGTTAAGGATAAGTTTGAAGATCTCGGAATTTTAGAATTTGCGTCATCAAAAAGTGACGCCGAAATTGACTGGGCTGATTTATCAAGACCTCTATTTGAAGAAACTGCCTAAGTTAGTATTTATTACCTTCATAATCTGATATTCTGTATTCCCATCATAAAGTAAAAATTGATGGCTCAAACAAAGTACATTTTTATAACCGGTGGGGTTGTTTCATCTCTTGGTAAAGGTATCGCTGCTGCTTCTATAGGAGCACTCTTTGAGGCAAGAGGCTTAAAAATATCATTAAATAAGCTTGACCCATACATAAATGTTGATCCAGGAACTATGAGCCCATTTCAACATGGAGAAGTTTTTGTAACTGATGATGGGACAGAGACAGACCTTGACTTAGGTCACTATGAAAGGTTTGTAAGATTTCAAGCAAGTAAAAAAAATAACTTCACAGCTGGAAAAGTATATGAAGAGGTTATACAAAACGAAAGAAGAGGAGATTATCTTGGAGGAACAGTTCAGGTTATCCCGCACATCACTGATGAGATCAAACGGAGAATTAAATTAGGTGCAAAGGGCGCTGATATTGCTTTAGTTGAAATTGGTGGCACCGTTGGTGACATTGAAAGTCAGCCTTTTATTGAAGCCATAAGACAAATGATGTTAGAACTTCCCAACAGCTCTACTGCTTTAGCTCACCTTACCTTAGTTCCATACATTCAAGTATCTGAAGAGCTTAAAACCAAACCTACTCAACATTCTGTAAAAGAGCTCAGATCATTAGGTTTACAGCCTGATTGTCTTATATGCAGGCTAGAAAAAGAATTGCCTCATGATGAAAAGAAAAAAATAGCTTTATTTTGTTCTGTGGATCCGAATAGTGTGATTTCTATGCATGATGCTGAAACTGTCTATTCAATTCCTTTGCTCTTACATTCTCAAGGAGTAGATAAAATTCTTCTAAAGAAATTAAATTTAACCAAAGTTAAATCTCCAAAATTGAATGACTGGAAAAAAGTTGTTGACGCAAAAGTAAATCCTAAAAAGAAAGTTTCTATAGCAATTGTTGGAAAATACGTTGATTTAAAAGATTCATATAAATCATTAAATGAAGCACTTGATCATGCAGGCATTAAAAATCTTGCTAAGGTTGAGGTTAATATGATTGATGCTGCAAAAATTACGAAAAGAAATGTGTCAAAAATTTTAAAAACCTTTCAGGCTGTTCTAATACCGGGTGGATTTGGTAATAGGGGTATTGAAGGTATGATTATTGCCTGTGAGTATGCAAGAGAAAATAAACTTCCATATTTTGGAATTTGTTTGGGAATGCAAATTGCAATTATTGAATTTTCAAGAAATATCTTAAATTTAAAGAATGCCAATAGCACTGAATTTAATAAAAAAACAAAATATCCTGTCATAGGCTTGGTAACAGAGTGGAAAGATGCCTCTGGAAAGACGGAACACAGAACAGAAAATTCTAACTTAGGAGGTACAATGAGACTTGGTGGTCAAAAATGTTTTATTAAAAAGTCTTCTCATTCATACAAACTTTACAAAAAATTAACAATCACTGAAAGGCATCGACACAGGTATGAGGTTAATCCAGAGTATAAAAAAGAATTAATGTCTAAAGGAATGGATATTGTTGGAACATCTCTAGACGGGAATTTAGCTGAAATGATAGAAATCAAAAAACATCCATGGTTTATTGGGTGTCAATTTCATCCAGAATTTACCTCAAATCCAAGAGATGGACATCCAATATTTAATGATTTTATTGCAAAAGCCATTAAGATAAAAAGATGAGCAGCATAAATTTAAATAACTTTAATATTGGAAATTATGAACCCATGACCCTTATGGGAGGAGTAAACGTTTTAGAGTCTGATTCAGTAGTAATGAATGTGGCTGAAAAATTTGCAGAATCAACCAAAGATCTCAATATCAATTGGATTTTTAAGGGTTCTTATGACAAAGCGAATAGAAGCTCAATTTCGTCTTTTAGGGGGCCAGGAATTGAAAAAGGCTTAAGAATGCTTGAAAAAGTAAAGTCTGAGTTCAATGTTCCTGTAATTACTGATATCCATGAACCATCTCAAGCTGATCAAGTGGCTGAGGTAAGTGATGTAATCCAGATTCCTGCATTTTTATGCAGACAAACTGATTTAGTTATTGCAGCAGCTAAAACAAAAAAAATTATTCAGCTCAAAAAACCACAATTCTTATCTGCAATAGAGATGAAAAATGTTATTGAAAAATGCATGCAAGCTGGAAACAAAAAAGTCATTCTATGTGAAAGAGGTAATTCTTTTGGATATAACAATTTAATAGTAGATATGATTAATTTCCAAATTATGAAAGAACTCGACGTGCCTGTTATATTTGATGTAACTCACTCACTGCAACTTCCAGGGGGTCTTGGACATGCTGCAGGCGGAAGAAGAGAATATTTATTACCATTGGCAAAAGCAGGATTAAGTCAATGTATCGCTGGGCTTTTTATTGAAGCACATCCAGATCCTGATAATGCGAAATGTGATGGTCCATGTGCAATTTCTTCAGATGAAATCTCTAAAGTTCTCAATCAACTTGTAGCCTTGGATGAATTTATTAAAAATCAATTTAGAGCTGATTAATGTCAATTATTAGTTCTATCCAAGCTATTCAAGTTTTTGATTCAAGAGGAACACCCACTGTCTCTTGCAAGGTAGAACTTGAAAACGGTCTAAACGCAATCTCAATGGTGCCAAGTGGGGCATCAACTGGCTCTCGTGAGGCTTTGGAATTAAGGGATGAGGCAGAATCATTTATGGGCAAAGGCGTCTTTAAAGCAGTTACAAATATTCAAGAAATAATTGCTCCAGCACTTGTAGGTAATGATGTTAGAAATCAACAAGAAATTGATGAAAAAATGATTTTGCTTGATGGAACTAGCTCAAAATCCAAGTTGGGCGCAAATGCTATTTTAGGAGTCTCCCTTGCAGTTCTGAACTTAGGAGCAAAAACACTTGGTCTCCCCCTTTTTCATTACATTAATCAAGTTTTTAAGAATATAAATGGTGAAAATCTTGTAATGCAAATGCCTGTGCCAATGCTAAATATAATTAATGGCGGGCAACATGCTGATAATAACATTGATATTCAAGAATTTATGATAATGCCAATCGGAGCTAGCAATTTTTCTCAGGCAATGCAGTGGTCAACAGAAATATATGCAAATTTAAAGAATCTTCTTCAAACTAGAGGTCTGAGTACCAGCGTTGGAGATGAGGGAGGGTTCGCACCAAATCTTTCTTCCAATACAGAAGCAATAGAATTAATTATTGCCGCAATTCAAAAAAATAATTTAGTGGAAGGCAAAGATGTTGGAATTGCTCTGGATTGCGCAGCTTCAGAATTTTATGACAATGGAATATATAATCTCAAGGGAGAGTCAAAAAAGTTAAATTCAATTGAATTCACTCAGTATCTTGAAGAATTAACAAACAAATACCCCATTTTATCAATTGAGGATGGTATGGATGAGAATGATTTTAAAGGATGGAATCACCTTACCGATGTTCTAGGGAAAAAGTGTCAGTTAGTTGGAGATGACCTATTTGTAACAAATACCTTCGAGCTCCAAAGAGGCATAGAGGAATCTCTAGCAAACTCAATTTTGATAAAATTTAATCAAATTGGAACAATCACTGAAACTATGAAGACTATACATCTTGGAAATCAATATGGGTTTAAGTCAATTATTTCTCATCGATCAGGAGAGACTGAAGACAGTTCTATTGCAGATCTTAGTGTTGGTCTTGGTTCGGGTCAAATCAAGACAGGTGCGCCTTGCAGGTCTGACAGAGTGGCGAAATATAATAGATTATTGTGGATCGAGGCACAGCAATCTGATTTAAATTTTGCAAAAAATGTCATTGGTTAAAATAATAAACTTAATCTTATCCTTTCTGATAATCATTGCCTTGTACAATCTTTATTTTGGAATTGATAGCAAGAAAAATTTTTCAAGTCTTCAAAGTGAAAATCAAGAATTATCAGAAAGAAACATAGCTCTCTCTGATGAAAATTATATTCTAGAATCTGAAATTCAAAGTAGACAAAACAGTGATGCTCACGCAGAAAAATTTGCTAGAGAGGAACTTAATTTAATCTTTGAAGATGAGCAGTATCTAAGTTTTAAAGAAAATAATCCTGATGAACCCAAAAAATAATATTGCTGTCATTATTCCAGCAGCTGGATCAAGCACTCGTTTTGGTGGAAACATTTCTAAACAATTTATCAAAATCGGAAACGAAACTATCATAGAAACGTCTGTAAATAAATTCCTGGAAATTGAGTTTGTTAGAAAAGTGTATGTTGTTGTTGATCAGCATGAGACTCTCATAAAATCTCAATCATTTATAAATCATTCGAAAGTTTCTATTACTTCTGGTGGAAGTTCAAGGAGTGAATCTGTATATAACGCAGTTTTAGCTGTAGATGATAATATTGATATTGTTATTATTCATGATGCAGCTCGACCATGGGTGACCCAAGAATTTATAAATGAATTATTTCTAGAATTCATGAAAGATCAATCAATTCATGGCTTGTATCCAGTAATTTCAATTAATGACTCTTTAAGAAAGAAGCAGGGTGATAATTTGATTCCTGTTGATAGGGACGATTTTTTATCTATTCAGACCCCACAAATATTTAAAAAAGAATCTCTTGAGATCGCATTGAATCAAATGATAAAACAAAATCTCTCTTTTACTGATGAGTCACAAGCTATGGAAAAAGCTGGCTTTAAAGTCAAAGAAATGCCAGGGGAAAGATCTAATTTTAAAATTACTTATGCAGCTGATATTCCATTTAATGTTGAAAACAATTATCGAATTGGAAGAGGTATAGATTTTCATAGATTTGAGCCTGGAGAGGGTATTACCTTGGGAAATGTTTTTATAGATTGTAATTTATCTATTGTTGCTCATTCTGACGGAGATATTGTTTTGCATGCATTATCTGATGCATTGCTTGGTGCAGGAGGATTGAAGGATATTGGATATTATTTTCCAGATACAGATGTGAAAAACAAAGATCTTAGCAGTGTAAAAATTCTTGAGGAATCTCTAAGGTTATTAAAGGAAAAAAATTTGCAACCTCATAACATTGATTTTGTTGTAGTTTGTGAACAACCAAAAATCCAACCTTATGTAGAGAGCTTAAAAAAATCTCTTTCAAGTATATTAAACATTGATGAGGGCTGTATTGGAGTGAAAGCAACCACAGCTGAGGGCATGGGAATTATCGGTGAGGGTAATGGCATAGCAGTTTTTGCTATAGCCTCATTAGAGAATCTTCAATGAATATATTGCTCACCAATGATGACGGTTATGATGCACCAGGTATTACAAAGCTGCATAAGTCTCTGAGCAAAGACCATAATGTTTATTTGATTGCTCCTAAAGAAAATTGTAGCGGCATGAGTGCCGCAATTAGTCTTAGAAAAGAGATAGAGGTAAAAGAAATTTCAAAAAATATTTTTTCAGTTGATGGAACTCCAGCGGACTGTTCATACCTCGGATTGTTGTCAGTGATTCCAGATTCTATCGATATGATTGTTTCAGGAATTAATTTAGGAGCAAATCTAGGCGAAGATATTTTTTATTCTGGTACAGTTGGAGCAGCGATAGCAGGCCGTAGGCTTAATTATGTTCCTGTAGCTTTTTCTGTAACTGCTTTTAATCCAAAAAACTTATCATTCATCTCAGAGCAAGCTAGTTTAATTGTTAGCCAAGTTAGCAAGCTCCCAAATAATAAGAACTTAATTGTAAATGTAAATTTTCCTGATCTCTCATCTTCAAAGCTTAATGGAATAAAGCTTACCATGTTGGGCAAAAGGGGTACTCCTGATACTCCTGATTTAATAGGATTTAATAACTCTTCAAAATTTTACAATTTTGGTCCTTCAGGAAAACTTCTTCCTAATCAGCATAATACTGATATTCAAGCAATTAATGATAATTATATTTCTATATCAATTTTGGACTATAACCTTAGCGTTAATGCTAGCAATTGGAATTACTATAAAGAGGTTTTTAATTGTGAGTAGCTCAGGCTTTACTTTCACAAGAGTTAAAGATCAAATGATTCAAGAATTACTTGATATGGGTATAAAAGATTTTCGAGTTCTTGATTCATTAAGTCAGGTCCCAAGACACATTTTTTTAGACCAAGCTCTATGGAGTAGAGCATACGAAAATAGAGCATTAACAATAGGTTATAAGCAGACAATCTCACAACCATATATTGTTGCTCGAATGACTGAACACTTGATTGGCCACACAACCAGAAGAGGTAAAGTTTTAAATAAAGTTCTAGAGATTGGCTCAGGTTGTGGATACCAATCTGCTGTTTTGTCCAATTTTGCAAATGAAGTCTTTGCTGTTGAGAGAATCAAGCCACTGGTAACAAAGTCTAGAGAAAATCTCAGAGAGCTTAAAATAAGAAATGTTACTGTAAAGCATGCTAATGGTTTTGATAGTTGGGAGCAAGATAGCAAATTTGATGGAATAATATGTGCTGCTGCTCCACGGCAATACCCACAAGAGTTAGTTGAGTTATTAGAGATTGGTGGAAAATTAGTTATTCCAGCAGGAAATGAAGGTCAGCAAAAACTATTTGTAATCACAAGAAAAAGTGAGACAGAAAATGAAGAAACCGTTCATGAAGAGGTTGCATTTGTCCCAATGTTACCTGGCATATCCAATGGAGAAATATAAAAGTGAAAGATCAAGTTAAATATTCTCTTGCTGGATTTTGCATGGGAGCTGCCGAATTAATACCAGGGATTTCAGGCTCAACTGTTGCGGTAATTTTTAAAATTTACCCAAATCTCATGACAATCTTGAGCCAACTAAGGCTAAAGAATATATCTTTAAACTTTTCTTTTATTTCTCAGACATTTCAATTTCGTGTGTCGATTCCACTTATATTTTCAATGCTAGCAGCAATCTTTTTGTGCTCCAATTTAATTAGTTTTTTAATGAATAATTATGAACAATTATTCCTGCATTTATTAGGTTGGTTGATGATGTTTTTATCAATTTATGTAGCAAACTTCCTCAAAGCCTCATTAAAAAGGTTCAATTTACTTGTTTTTTTATTTTTAGGTATTTTGATGGGATATTTTTTGCAAGAATTAAATATTAATTCTGGTGCAGTAACGCCATTATATTTATTTATCAGTGGGGTAATTTCTTTTTCATTTTTTTTAATTCCTGGCATTTCTGGAAGTGCCATATTGGTTGTTTTAGGAGCCTACAGTTCTGTCATCCAAGCCACTGCAAATCTCAATTTTTTATTTTTATTCCCATTTGCATTGGGTTGTTTAACTTCACTTCTAATTCTTCCAAAGTTAGTTATGTCTCTATATTTAAAATATGAACAAAGATTAATGTATATTTTTTCTGGTCTAATCTTTTCTTCGGGTTATTTTTTACTGTGATTAAACATTTTAAAAATTATCTAATATTTTTTATTTTTGTTATTTCAAGCTGCTCATCACTGAATAGTTTCAAAGAAACTTATCAAAAATTTTTGCCAAATTCTCAAACTTCATATTATGTTGTTCAATCTGGCGATTCTCTTTGGTCAATTGCATTAAAATTAAACATCGATCAAAAAGCTTTAATTACTAGAAATAATCTCACAAATCCATATGTAATTTATCCTAATCAAAAGTTACTTATAAGCGAAGTTGATAATTTAGATCTTTCTACAGAAAAAAATTCATCAAAGAAATGGCATCATCCTCTAAATGACGATTTTCAGCCTTTAAACATTGATGATGGATGGATAATTTATAAGCAGCCAAGAGGTGCCCCAATTTTTTCTATTGAAAGTGGTAAAGTAGAGGTTGCAGGTCCAGATATTCCAGGATATGGAAATCTAGTAATGATCTCTCATTCTAATAATTATTTAAGTATATATGCTCACTGCGATAAATTATTCGTTGAACAAGGTGATGTAGTTGGTAGAGGTTCGATTGTTGCTCGACTTGGAAGCACAGAGTCGCAATTACCTTTATTAAAGTTTCAGCTTCGAAAGGACGGTAAGCCTGTTGAATCAGATAAAATAAATTTTATTTTTTAGTCTGATTCAGGTTCTGATTGATTAAAGTTACAAGTCATTTTTGCTACAACTTCACCTTCAACTTTCAAAGATAATGGAACAGCTCTTCCTTCCATATTACCAGCGACAACACATTTCTCTATGCTCTCTTGAACGATGGAACGGACAGTCTCCGTAAGCTCTTTAACAGTCAAATCTGAGACATTTCTATCATCCTGATCTGAATTGGCAAAGACAGTAGTGGTAGAAAAAAGAAATAAAAAAATAAATTTCATAAGATTTATAATAACCAACCCCGGCAGAAGTGACGGGGTTGGTTATTATTCCTAGTTAAATTTGTATGTTAAATTTAATTGAAAGTTGTTAGAAGGAAGTTCGAGTTTATTTGAAAGATCATTGAAATGATTGAAATCATAGTTATTTTCAAAATAACGATTATTTGATCCAACTGATATTCTAAAATTACTTTCATTATATCTCCTCACAAATGCAGATTCAGTTTCATCTTCGTCTGTATCTCTGCTCATAAAATAGACTATTGCTCCGACAGCAATAAGTGCTGCTGCACCTCCGCTACCACCACCGTAGCCACCTCCGCCGCCACTGCTGCTTCCACTCGAACTGTCACCGCCAGTCCCGCCATGATATGAAGCATAAGTTAGTGGTGAAACTAATAGACATAAAATTAACGCAAGGTTTTTCATTATTTTCTCCATTTTTTAAATTAATTAACATTTCTGGGCGTCCATTGTTTGTAAGATTTAATCGTGTCCGATTAAACCAAGACAATAGCAAAACAGCGTTTGGAAGGGCGTCTATTGTATGTAAGATTAAATTGTGCCCAATTAAATCAAGACAATAGCAAAACTACACTAACTAATTTTTTGGCGACTAAATTTTATTTTTCAAGTAAAAAATTAATTTATCTCTCTAATAAATGCTTTTTATCTTTTATTTCTGCGAATTCTTCAGCTTCAGGGAGCTGTTCTTTTTCTTCTGTGATATTTGGCCACACCTCAGAGAGCTCTGCATTAATTTCTATAAAATCGATTTGATCATCTGGAAGTTCATCTTCAGAAAAAATCGCATCTACAGGACATTCAGGTTCACATAGAGCGCAATCAATACATTCTTCTGGATGAATAACTAAAAAATTTGGACCTTCATAAAAACAATCTACAGGACATACTTCTACACAGTCTGTATGCTTACATTTAATGCATGATTCTGTAACTACAAATGCCATATTTTGTGAAGAAATAATAGATTAAACCGGATTTTAGCAACGACTTTCAAACAAGTCAGCACCAATTTGATAATATTTATTTTACTTTTGCAATATTTATTATATACTGTATAAATATACAGTAATAGGGAGAACGTTATGTCAGATAAAGAAAAAAATTTAAGTGAAGCAATTTCTCAGATAGAAAAGCAATTTGGGAAAGGGACAGTTATGAAGATGGGAGATAGGGAAATAGAAGATATACCCTCTGTTTCAACTGGCTCGATTGGTTTAGATATAGCCCTTGGAATAGGAGGTTTACCAAAAGGAAGAGTCGTAGAAATTTTTGGTCCAGAATCATCTGGAAAAACAACTTTAACACTTCAAGCAATTGCAGAATGTCAAAAGGCTGGTGGTACAGCAGCATTTATTGATGCTGAACATGCTCTTGATCCAAATTATGCTGAGAAATTAGGAGTTAATGTTGATGAATTGCTTCTTTCGCAGCCTGACACTGGCGAACAAGCATTAGAGGTAACTGACATGCTCGTAAAATCTGGAAGTGTTGACTTAATTGTTGTTGATTCAGTGGCTGCTTTAACTCCTCGTGCTGAGATTGAAGGCGATATGGGCGATCATCACGTTGGATTGCAAGCACGTCTTATGTCACAAGCATTAAGAAAAATAACAGGAAATATTCAACGATCGAATGCGATGGTTATTTTTATTAATCAGATAAGAATGAAAATCGGTGTTATGTTTGGAAATCCTGAAACTACTACTGGAGGCAACGCCCTTAAATTTTATTCTTCTGTACGTTTGGACATTCGCAGGATTGGCGCTGTAAAAGAGGGCGATGAAGTTGTCGGTAACGAAACAAGAGTCAAAGTAGTTAAAAATAAAGTTTCACCTCCATTTAAACAAGCTGAGTTTCAGATAATGTATGGAGAAGGTATCAATACAGAAGGAGAAATAATAGAGCTTGGCCAAAAACTTGAATTGGTTGAAAAATCCGGGTCTTGGTACAGTCATAATGGAGAAAAAATAGGACAAGGCAAAGTTAATGCCAGCAAGTTCTTAAGAGAAAATGCCAAAATCAGAGATGCGCTCGTAAAAGAAATAAGAAAGGCTTATATACCTTCAGCAAAGAAAGCTACAAAAAATAAATCTTATTAAAAGCTGTATTTAGCATTAACAAACTAATTAGTTATAATGCTTTAACAATTTTAAATTTAGAGTTATTTATGCCAAACAATGCCTATATAGTTTCAGCTGTAAGAACAGCTGGTGGAAAGAAAAACGGAAGTCTAAGTCTATGGCATCCTTCAGATTTAGGTGCAAAAGTACTGGATGAATTGGTTCAGCAATCTGGAATTGATCCGGAGTTAATAGACGATGTGATCTTTGGATGTGTTGATCAAGTTGGAGCACAATCTGGAAATGTGGCTAGAAATGCGATTCTCTCATCAAGCTTACCTGAATCAGTGCCTGGTACTTCAGTAGACCGACAATGTGGATCATCCCAGCAAGCTATTCACTTCGCAATTCAAGCAGTAATGTCTGGAACTCAGGATGTTGTGATCGGTGGAGGAGTAGAAGTGATGTCTATGGTTCCAATTGGTGCAAGTATTAAGGATGGTTTTGATGCAGGTCATGGTCTCCCATTCGATTCCGATGGAATGAAAGATAGATATCCTGGAATTTTTTTCTCACAATTTAGTGGCGCCGAGCTAATGGCAGAAAGATGGAACTTGTCTAGAGAGGATTTAGATAAGTTTGCACTGAGCAGTCATCAAAAAGCTGCTGCCGCTGTTGAAGGAAAATATTTTGATAGAGAGATTCTTCCTGTTCAAGCTAAAAATGCTGAAGGAAAAAAAGATATGGTCTTGAATGATGAGGGTATTAGATATGATGCTAGTTTTGAGGCTTTATCGGGACTAAATCCTGTAACTGAAGGTGGAGTTATTACTGCAGGTAATGCTAGTCAAATTACAGATGGTGCAGCCGCACTTTTGATATGCAATGAAGACGGGCTTAAAAAAGTGAAATCAGATCCAAGAGCAAGAATTATTGGTATAAGTGTAGTTGGCGATGACCCAATCTTGATGCTGGGTGGACCAATTCCTGCCTCTCACAAAGTTTTAAAAGAAACAAAGCTTACAATTGATGATATTGATCTTTATGAGGTGAATGAAGCTTTCGCTCCTGTTCCGCTATCTTGGGCCATTGAATTAAAAGCTGATATGGCAAAACTTAATGTCAATGGCGGAGCTATGGCCTTGGGTCATCCTTTAGGAGCAACTGGAGCTAAGTTAATGACAACTCTTCTTCATGAACTTGAAAGGACTAACGGTAAATATGGACTTCAGGCCATCTGTGAGGGCGGTGGAACTGCTAACGCAACAATTATTGAGAGAATCTAATTATCTTCTTTTTTGAAGTACTCGAATATAGTTTCAATGTCATCAATCATACCTAATGAACTTTGACCATCCCTATGTCTCAGTTCTATTTCATTTTTCTCAGTATATTGTTTGCCAATTATGATATTAATTGGTATCCCAATTAATTCTGCATCTTTCATTTTCGTACCAAAACCGTCATTTCTGTCATCTAAGATAACCTCATATCCCATAGACGATAATTTGTTGTATATTTCAATTGCAGCTTGTGCAATCATTTTGTCTTTTCCAAATCCTATCGCAATAATGTTTACTTCAAATGGAGCAATTACTTCCGGCCAGATAATACCTTTATCATCATGATTCTGTTCTATTGAAGCAGCAACCAGTCTAGAAATTCCTATCCCATAACAGCCCATATAAAGAGTTTGAGATTTACCTTCATGATCCAAGACATCAGCATTCATTGCGTCTGCATAAATTTCTCCAAGTTGAAAGATATGACCAATTTCAATACCTTTTCTTATTTCAATAGTCCCAGTACCATCAGGCGATGGTTTTCCTTGAAGGGAGTTAATATCCTCACCTTCACCAAGTAAAAGCTCTGTATTAATTGCAAATTCAGATGAATTACTAACAGCAATCGTGTCTTCACCATTTTCAGCAAGCACATGAAATTCTTCAGATGCATCGCCGCCAATTGCACCTGAATCAGCTTTTACAATTTTATAATCTAGGCCCAATCTTTCTATAATCTTCTTATATGTTTCTTTCATTAAAAGATATGATTCATTTAAAGAATCTTCATTGATATTGAAGCTGTAAGAATCTTTCATAAGAAATTCTCTTCCTCGCATCACACCATAACGAGGTCTTACTTCATCTCTAAACTTTGTTTGAATTTGATAAAGATTTAATGGCAGCTCTTTATAACTTTTAACATTATTTCTTACCAAGTCAGTTATTACTTCCTCATGAGTAGGTCCCAGGCAGAAATCTCTATTATGCCTATCTTTAATCCGCATGAGTTCTGGCCCCATTTTTTTCCACCTTTTAGTTTCCTCCCATAATTCTCTTGGTTGAACCATTGGCATTAAAATCTCTTGGGCGCCAGATGCGTTCATCTCTTCTCGGACAATATTTTCAATTTTCTTCAACACTCTCAATCCAAGAGGAAGCCAAGTATATATTCCCGAAGTTACTTTTCTCACCATTCCTGCTCTCAACATTAGCTGATGACTTATAACTTCAGCGTCTTGAGGCGAATCTTTTAAAGTAGGTAAAAAAATTTTGGACCAAAACATTTTTTATATTTGAAATTTCATTTAGTTTATAATTTTATATTTTTTTAGAGACTTATGCCGATTTATGAATATAAATGCTTAAAATGTGGGCATCAATTCGAAGTTATTCAAAGATTTTCAGATAATCCTGTCGAAATTTGCCCAAATTGTAAAAATAATAAAGTAGAAAAATTGGTTTCAGCCCCATCTTTTAGGTTAAAAGGTGGTGGCTGGTATGAAACTGATTTTAAAACTGGCTCTAAAAAGAATATAGTAGATACTAAAGATGAAAAACAAAGCCAGCCTAAAGAAAAAACTAATAAAACTGCTAAATTAAAAGAAAAAAGTCCAAATAAAGAAAATTAGACTAGAGAGATAAATATGCGTTCACATTATTGCGGAAATATTAATAGCTCAGATATTGGAAGTGATATTGAGATCTCTGGATGGGTTCATAAGAGAAGGGACCATGGTGGCGTAATTTTTCTAGACATTCGTGATTTACATGGCATTGTACAGGTAGTTTTTAATCCTGATTTAAAAGAAATATTTGAAATTGCAGATTCTTGTAGAAGTGAATATGTTGTAAATATTAACGGGAAAGTTAGAAAGAGAATCGAAGGTGCTATAAACCCAAAAATGTCTACGGGTGAAATAGAAATAGAAGCAACTTCTTTAACTATTTTTAGCTCGGCAGTGACCCCACAGTTTCCATTAGATGATTATCAAGATGTGAATGAAGATATAAGATTAAAATATAGATTCATAGATTTGAGGCGGCCTGATGTAAACCAGAGATTAGTTCAGAGGTCTAAAATAACTTCAGAAATCAGATCAATCTTAGAAAAACATAATTTTCATGAAATTGAGACACCTATTCTTACAAAAGCTACTCCAGAGGGAGCGAGGGATTACTTAGTTCCAAGTAGGGTCCATCCAGGGGAATTTTTTGCGTTACCTCAATCCCCACAACTATTTAAACAACTTCTCATGATTGGTGGCTTGGATAGATACTACCAGATAGCTAAGTGCTTTAGGGATGAGGATTTGAGGGCTGACAGACAGCCAGAGTTTACTCAAGTGGACATAGAAGCATCCTTCATTACTAATGAGGATATTTTTGAAATTGCAGAGGATTTAGTTACAACTTTGCTCTCTAAGTTTACAGACTACAAAAAGATCTCTGTCCCAAGAATTACCTATGCAGAATCCATTGAAAAATATGGATGTGATAAACCGGACTTGAGGATTCCTTTGCAACTTAAAGATATTTCTGAGCTTGTAAAGGATGAGGAATTTAAAGTATTTTCTGGTCCAGCAAATGATCCTTTGTCAAGGGTAGTTGCCTTAAAAGTTCCTGAAGCCGCATCAATGACCAGAAAAACAATAGATCAATATACTGATTATGTTGGTAAGCTTGGAGCAAAAGGTTTGGCATATATAAAAGTAGTTGAGCTTGATTCTGATAATGGACTTCAATCGCCAATCTTAAAATTTTTTAAAAAAGAAACAGTGGAATCAATTTTAAGTTCATTGGATGTAAAAAATAATGACATTATTTTTTTTGGTGCAGGAAGTGCCAAAATAGTTAATTTATCAATGAGCTCATTAATCAAAAAGCTTGGCGAAGATCTAAATTTAATCAGTTCAACTTGGGCTCCATGTTGGATTGTTGACTTTCCTATGTTTGAAAGAAATAAAGATAATAATCTGACTTCATTACATCATCCATTTACTTTGCCAGCTGTAACAGTTGATGAACTTAAAAATGATCCAGAAAACGCGTTGGCATTCGCTTACGATTTTGTTTTAAACGGTTACGAGCTCGGAGGAGGGTCTTTGAGAGTTTATGAAAAGTCTATGCAAAAAGAAATATTTAAAATTTTGGGAATTTCAAATGAAGAAGCTAATGAAAAATTTGGATTCTTGCTATCAGCTTTGGCATCTGGATGTCCTCCTCACGGTGGTATTGCATTTGGCTTAGATAGAATAATTATGTTGTTATCTGATACAACTAATATTCGAGATGTTATTGCTTTTCCCAAGACACAAAGTGCCTCATGTTTGTTAACAGAGGCACCAAGTGTGGTGTCTGATGATCAGCTTGACGAGCTTAATATCTCATCTAGTCTTAACACGGAGTAGTATGGCTGGACATTCCAAGTGGGCTAACATCAAACATCGTAAAGCTAGGCAGGATGCATCTAGAGGCAAAATTTGGACTAAGGTTATCAGAGAGATTACTGTAGCAGCCAAGGATGGCCCAGATCCTGCAGATAATCCAAGACTAAGACTAGCATTAGATAAGGCTAATGCAGCTAATATGCCAAAAGATACTATTAAGAGAGCAATTCAAAAGGGTTCAGGAACCGGAGAAACTGGCGCACTTGAGGAATTAGTTTTTGAGGGCTATGGACCAAATGGAGTAGCCATTCTTGTTGAGACAATGACAGATAATCGAAATAGAACAGTTGCTGACGTTCGCCATGCTTTTTCAAAATTTGGAGGTAATATGGGGACCGATGGTTCAGTTGCATATCTTTTTAATAAATTAGGAATAGTTCACGTAGAAACAACTTATGAAGAAGATAAAATTATGGAAATAGCCCTAGAGGCAGGTGCAGATGACTTTACCGTCCTGGACGATTATTATGAAATTATTACCTCTCCGGGAAAATTAAGTAACATTATTGAGGTTTTAAAGGAAAAAAATATTGAATCTTTAGTGGCTGAAAATACTATGCGGGCAGAAACTTTAGTGAATTTAGATCAAGAAGCATCAGAAAAAGTTTTAAAAATTATGAACTTCATGGATGATCTTGATGATGTTCAAGAGGTACATACTAATGCAGAGTTTCCAGATAACTTTACTATTGATGAATAATAATGGCTATAAATTCTAGAACCAAAGGCGCTAATTTTGAAAGAGAAATTGGCAATATGCTTGTTGAGCAGTTAGATTTAAAACAGCCGGTTAAAAGGATACTAGAGCAAACACGAACAAAAGAATTGCCTGATTTGAAACTAGGGCGATGGTGTCTTGAATGTAAAAGATATGGGGACGGAGTTGAACCGTCTCAGGATTGGTGGGATCAAGTTTTATCTGCTACTGGTGAGGGAGAGTTTCCTGCATTAATTTACAAATTTAATAGAAGACCAATTAAAGTTAGAATTCTGGCTGGAAGTTTAATACCAGAACTTGATTTTTCTCCAATGACAATCGATTTAATGTGGGATGATTTTGTAGAAATTCTTCGTTACCTTTTCCAAGTAGACATTGAGCAGCATGAAGCCTCGTTTCAAGTGTAGTGATTTTTTTTGCAGAGTCTTCGTTGAAGATACTGATTTTCAAGGCTTCGTTTACTATGCAAACTATCTAAAATATTTTGAAAGAGCACGTTCACAGTTCTTAATTGAGAATAATTTGTCTCAAGTTAATGCCAAGACTCATGGTAATGAGTTGTATGTTGTTAAATCTGTTGAACTGACTTACTGTTATCCAGCAACATTAGAGGATGAATTAATTATCAAAACCGAAATAGAGCTAGTCAGTAAAGCAAGAACCTTATTTCATCAATCTGTTTTGAACTCAAAAAATGATACACTCATTTGCGAGGGGGTTGTTGAGGTTTGCTACATTGATAATGATTCAGGAAAACCAAAAACATTTCCTGATAACTTATTAAATTTATTTAAAGATTAAGATGGATGACTTCTCAATAATAGAATTATTTCTTCAAGCAAGTTTAGTTGTTCAGGCAGTAATGGTTATATTACTTATGGTTTCAATTATTTCTTGGATTGTTATTTTTGAAAGATACTTTAATTTAAATCGGATTAAAGAAGCCAACAAATTATTTGAGGAGCAATTTTGGTCTGGAAAAGATCTTCATGAAATTTATATAGGCATTGAAGAACAATCTAATGAAGAGTTGATTGGTTCTTTACGAGTTTTTAAGAGTGGATTTGGTGAATTTTTAAGGCTTAGTGATAGTCAGAAAATTACAATAGAGGATCTTGAAAGTGTTAATAGAGCAATTAGGGTGTCTTTGGCAAGAGAGGAGGAATCGTTAATGCACCACCTTCCTTTTTTAGCAAACGCTGGATCAGTGAGTCCATATGTTGGATTGTTTGGAACAGTCTGGGGAATTATAAATTCCTTTCAAGGTCTTTCAGATGCAACTCAAGCTACCATAAATGCTGTTGCTCCTGGAATTTCAGAAGCACTAGTAGCAACCGCTCTTGGATTATTTGCAGCAATCCCGGCTGTGGTTGCTTACAACAGATTTGCATCTGAATCAGACACTCAACTCCAACAATCATCTATATTTGGTGAAGAGCTTGCCAGCATTCTTTATAGACAAACAGTTAAAGCAAAACCTTGATATATAGGATAGGCAAAAGAAAGAAGTTAAACGCAGAGATCAATGTTGTCCCGTATATTGATGTTATGCTTGTTCTTCTAATAATCTTTATGGTTCTTTCTCCACTTCTTATTCAAGGAATTGAGGTGAATCTCCCAAAAACTGATACAACAAAAATGTCTGTTGCTAGTGAGCCTCTTGTCATATCAATTGACCAATTTGGTGAATATTATATTAATTTAGGAGAAGAGCAGCTGCCAATATCTCTTATGGAGTTGAAGAATAAAGCTAAAATTATTTTTCAAGCTAACCCTGATATAGAGATAGTTTTTAAAAGCGATGCAAATGTGCCTTTTGATTATGTAGCAAAGGGGATGGCAAGCATTCAGAGCTTGGGAATTGAAAAAGTAGGAATTATTACTTCTGGCTATGATAGCTAATTATAGATATCTAGAAGCATCAGTGTTTTCTTTTTGTATTCATGCTGCCATTTTTTTATATCTGTATGGAACATTTGATTCTGGTGGGACTCAAAAAATCTTAATTTCTAAACCTCTTCAAATAGAGTTAAAATTTGAATTACCTACTCAGGTCAAAAAGCAGATTCCATCCTTACCTAAAGTTGATTCAGCGGAAGAGAAAGAGTCAACTGAAGAATTAATATATTCAAAGGCATTTGATGCAACTGAAATTTCATCAATGAATCAGGCAATTACGCAAGATATCTATGAGCTATTGACTGAAGAAATTGAGGTTGAAGTAAGCAAAGAGCAGCAAGAAATTTCAATGTATGCTCAACAAATAATTTTAACTATAGAAGATGCCTGGATAAAACCAAAAAATATTCCTGAGGGTTTAATTGCAAATTTAAGACTTAGAATTCGTCCTACAGGAAGAATTATCAATGCAGATCTCATTAAGAGTAGTGGAAATATTAGATTTGATAACTCAGCACTTCAAGCCGTAAGAAGAGTTGAAACATTTAATTTCTTCAATTCAATTTCAAAATCTTTATTTGAAAAAGAATTTCAAACAATCTCAATTAGCTTTAATCCCTTATGAAGATTAATTTTTTAATATTCGCTTTAGTATGTTTTCCAACATTATGTTTTGGCGAGCTCTTTTTAGAAATTACCAAAGGCTCTGAAGATCCTTATAAGGTTGCGATGATTCCATTTGAAGGTAATTCGAGAATTTCAAAACAATTAAACAGCATAATGCAGAATGATTTAATTCGGTCAGGAGAATTTTCTATTCTTGATGAAGAATTGATTTTACCCGTTCAAATTATTGATGATGAGCTTATTTACAACGATTGGAAATTGTTGGGAATGGATTATTTAGTGACAGGAAAAATTATTCAAACAAGTAATTCGTTAGACATAAATTATGAGATTTACGATATTCATAAAAAAAGAAAAGTTCGAAGCTCAAAAGTTTTTGGTATACCCAATCAAATTAGACAGCTTGCTCATTACGCCAGTGATGGAATTTATGAATCAATAACAGGCATTAAAGGTATTGCAGCGACCAGACTTTTATATGTGAATGAAATTAAAGATTCTAAATCAATCTCTACTTATAGACTTATGCTTGCTGATTCAGATGGTAAAAATGAAAAGAATTTATTGACAAGCTCAGAGCCTATTATTTCTCCATCATGGTCTCCAGATGGTAAAAGGGTGGCTTATGTATCATTTGAAACAGGCATGGCAAAGGTTTTTATTCAAGAAATTGCTTCTGGAAAGAGGGAGGTTGTGCTCTCAAAAGATACTCAAATAAGTTCACCCTCGTGGTCTCCAGATGGAAAATATCTATCATTAACTCTTTTTCAAGATGGAAACGCAGAAATTTATATCTTGAGATTACGTGATAAAACATTAACTAGAATGACAAAGCAATTTTCAATAGATACAGAATCATCATGGTCTCCAAAAGGAAATAAAATATTGTTTACCAGTGGTCGATCTGGTTCACCACAAATTTATGAGTTAGATTTAAGAAAATTGAATCCAAAAGCGAAACGCTTATCTTTTGAGGGAAACTATAATGCAAAGGCTTCATATCTGCCAAAAGAGGAAGGAATTATTTTTGTTCATAGAGCTGATGATGGACTATTCCACATTGCTCTTAAATACAAGAAAGAAAATTTTATAAGGATATTAACTGAGGCAAAGATGGATGAATCACCCAGTGTTGCTCCAAATGGTAATATGGTAATCTATGGTATTAAAGATGGAGATTCAAGCATGCTTGCTGGATTTAGCCTTAGCGGAGCAAAATTCAAGCTACCAGCATCAAAAGGAGAGGTAAGAGAGCCGGCTTGGTCAAATTTTTTAAGATAACTAATATTTAAGTGGAATTACTATTATGAAAAGATCGATCAAAACATTATTTGCATTATCAGCTATATTATTTTTTGCGGGATGCAGCTCTTTGCAGGTAACTGAGGAAGCGATTGGAAATCAAAATGTTGCTGGAGTATCTATTTCCTCAAAAACAACTGCTACGCAAGCAGTCCTTGCTAATGCAGTGGTTTATTTTGAATATGATAAATTTAATTTGACAGCTAAATCTATTCAAGCTTTGAGGGGTGTCAGCAATTTGATGGGGGAAAACTCAAAAATTACTCTCTCAATAGAGGGACATGCTGACGAAAGGGGAACAAGGGAATATAACTTAGCACTAGGTCAAAGGCGAGCAGAGTCAGTTGCTAGTTATCTAATTGCAAATGGCGTAAACAGAAACAGATTGACTGTTAAAAGCTATGGTGAAGAAAGACCATTAGTTTTGGGTTCTAATGATTCTGCTTGGTCCAAAAATAGGCGAGTTGAACTCAAATAGTTTTTACTTTAATGAAATTTTTTATTGTTTTGCTAATAGCAGCGCCTTTTTTTGCTAAAGCGCAGGATATTGATGCCTCCGATATTTTATTTCTTAAAATTCAAGAACTTGAAGGAGAGATTGCCTCTTTAAGAAGCGAACTTGAATCACAAGGATATCTTTTAGAAAAACTATTAAGTGAGGAAACTGTTCAACCAGATAATCTCAGTGACAAAGAAAACTTTTTATCTTCGGAATCCGAAACTTTTAGATTTGAGGGTATAAACGACTCAAAAAGCATTGAAGAGGTATATGATGAGGCCATAATAAATCTTAATGAAAAAGATTTTTATAAAGCTAAGCAATCTTTTAATTACTTAGCTGATAATTTTGATGATCAAGAGAAGATTCCTTTGAGTTTGTTTTGGCTAGGAGAGATTTTGTTACTAGAATCTAATCTTCAAGAAAGTGAAAAGTTTTTTCAAAGATTGGCTGCAAATTATCCTGATCATTGGAGAACCCCATTAGCTCATAAAAAAATTGGAGATATCTTAATGATGTCGGGCGAATTGGATGCTGCAAAAATTAAATATCAATACGTCATTCAATCATTTCCAGAAAATTCTGCTTCTTCTTTAGCCTTGCAGTTATTGGAAAATATGGAATAATCACATCTTTTATGAAATCCTTTTCCGGGTCGCTAGCTCAGCTGGTAGAGCAGTTCGCTTTTAACGAATTGGTCACAGGTTCGAATCCTGTGCGACCCACCATTCAGCCAAACAATTAAATTAATGTGTAACAAATGAGTTCCGTTAAAATATTTTTTGAAAAAATCCCATTGTCCTTTACCAAAAACTCAGCAATCGCAGGATTTTTTTTCTTTTTGGTTTTGTGTTCTTGGTATATCTTAAGACCTGTTAGAAATGAAATGGCAGTTCAGAACTCTGACATTCTTCCATACTTGCTAGGGATCGGAGCATTGGTCATGCTGTTATTAAATCCAATTTATTCGTGGCTTGCATCTCGTAAAAATCTTAGATGTGTTCTGACAGGATGCTATCTATTTTTTATCTCAAACTTATTAATGTTCATCATTTTGTGGGAGGTTTTCAATTACTCCGATGCCATTTGGCTAAGTCAAATTTTTTATATTTGGTGCAATGTATATTCTTTTTTTGTGGTCTCAATTTTTTGGGTTGTAATTATTAATTTGTTTAGAGGAGATGGAGCAACGAATGTTTTCGGAGTTATTGCAGCAGGTGGATCAATAGGAGCTTTTTTGGGTTCTGAGATTTCTAAACAATTAGCAGTAACATTCAATGAATCAGGAATTATTTTTTTTACATTGATCGCAATCTTATTTCTTATATCGGCCTTAATAACAGGTTTGATTTTATTAAATCGTCTTTCATTTATAGAGGGCATCAATGAAGCTGCTGGAGGAAATAGTTTTGATGGTTTTAAAAATTTAATTTCTTCTTCTCAAATTAGATCAATAGGTTTATATATGTACCTATGGACAGCAATGATGACAATTCATTGGATAACATCAATTCAAATTATTAACTCTTGGTCATCGGATGGAGGAGATAGAATTATCTTCTTTAGTAATATTGAACAAACAGTAACGTTACTAACGCTTATAACCCAATTTTTTCTTACTGCGGCAATTATAAGACTGGCAACTCCAAGAATCATTTTAATGTTTTATGGATTAATATTTTTTGGAGCCTTTGTCGGTTATTTCTTAAATCCAACGATTGGGTACGTGTTTATTATAACTATTGTTTTACGAGTCTTTGAATATGGAATTAATAAACCAACAAGAGAGGTAGTGTTTAGTTATTTGAAGAAAATGGATCGCTATAAATCTTCGGTTATGTTTGATACTTTTTTGGTAAGAATGGGTGATTTTTCTGGTAGCGGCTTTATAACTCTATTTTCAAAAGCTTTTGGAGTTGCTTTTTTTTACATCCCATTAATAGCGATTCCCTTTGCAGGTTTTCTTGCTCTCTTAGGATTAAAGATTGCTCCCGAGAAAGAAATATCCTCTTAAAAACCTTTTTTATTTGCAATTCTTTCTTTTGCATATTTTATCTTTGTAAGAATGGTTTCTGAAGTTTGAAATGAATGACCAGAGAGTCCAAATGCAAATTGAAATTGATTTAATGCATTTTGAAAATCGCCAATTAATAGAAAATATTCTCCTTTGCTTAAATGATAACCGACAATATTTTTACCCGATCTCTGAATCTCAGAGAGTTGCATCCAAATACCAGGATCCTTATTTTTTTTAATAAGTAGATCCCTTAAAATCTCTTCAGCTTTAATTGATTCATTTTTTGCACTTAAAATTTTAGCTTTTACTATCGAAGCAGGATAGTTCCTTGGTGAGATTTTTAATACTTCTTCTATGGATACCTCCGCACGGTCATATTGTTGAGCAGAGAGCAATATTTCTGCTTGAGTAATATTTAAAATCAAATTTTTTGGAAATTTTTCTAATAATTTATTATTTAAATTGGTTGCTTCCTGAAAATTTCCGCTTGATTTTAGCGAAGCAATATAAGCAAAGGTATTTTCATTTGAGGGATTATTTTTATATATTGATTCAAAGTACCTATTAGCTGCCTGAGGAGAGGTAGCATTATATCTAGCTTTTAATTTTCCCTTGATTAACTCAAAATTGAGCGTATTTTTTTTACCTCCTGTAATTTCTAATTGATCTGCTGCATTAAAAGCATCGCTAATTCTTGATGAGGTCACAGGATGGGTTAATAAAAATTCAGGAGGGTTATCACCAGATAATTTACGGATTTTTGCCATATTTTCAAACATTTCTCCCATTGCTTTAGGGTCATAGCCGGCAGCAATTATATTATTAAACCCGTACCTATCTGCCTCACGTTCAAATATTCGACTATATCTAAGTTGTTGTTGAGCTAGCGCGGCAGGACCAGTAATAAAAGCTGTAGGATTATTAGAAACTATTGCTAAGGCAATGGCTGATATCATCACTAATGATGATGCCAAATTTGAGTCTCTTCCACGCAATACATTTCTAGCAAAATGCCTTTGGCTTAAATGTGCTAATTCATGACCTAAGACAGAAGCAAGTTGCGCTTCATTGTCAGCATTTAAGAACAGGCCTCCATTTACCCCAATTATCCCTCCGGGTGCTGCAAAAGCATTCAACGATTTGTCGTCAATTAAAACAATTGAAAATTCTCTATCCTCTACTTGAGATGTTTCTGAGAGTCTGTATATGAGTAGCTCAGTATATTCTTGAATAATTGGATCATATATTAACGGTGCTTGAGCATAGACTTGTTCTAGGAACCCTTGCCCTAGGATTCTCTCTTGTTCTAGGGAAATAACTCCAGAGACTCTATCACCTAGTTCTGGTAAATTGAGGTCTTTATTCTGCGCAAGCAAAGGTGCAGCGAGTATAAATAGAATTAGAAGATTAATTTTATGAAGCATTTCTTAATTTTAATGAATTGATTGAAAGCTTACACTATTAAGTAATTTCAATTAACATACCATTTTAACGACAAAATTAAATATAAAAAGTGCTTGAAGATCTAAATAATTTATTAAAAAAAATATTTTCTAATGAGGAGACTTTAGTTTTTGCAATCCTTTTAATCATTGCTTTTTTTGTACTATTTTTCCTTGGTAACATACTGACTCCTTTTCTGATAAGTATAATTTTTGCATATTTATTAGTTGGTATGCAGAAAAGGCTCGAGATCACTGGTCTAAGCAGCAATATGTCATTGATACTTACATATGGATTATTCTTATTACTGGGCATTGCGTTGATACTTTGGCTGGCTCCATTAGTCTATCAACAAACTCAATCATTAATTCAAGAGATTCCAAAATGGGTTAATTCTTCAATGATTTTCATTCAAAATATTCCTCAAAATTATCCTGACCTAGTTTCCTCAGATCAAATTACTGCATTTTTACAAAGCCTTTCAGGCCAAATTACAGATATTTCACAAAACTTTCTTCAAGCCTCGATAGCTGGCATCCAAAACACTGCAACAATAGCAATAAACTTAATACTTTTTCCAATTTTAGTTTTTTTCTTTTTATTTGATAGGGCTGAAATAATTTCTGGATTTCTAAAAATTCTACCCAAAGAAAGAGAGATGCTTAAGAGTGTATGGATTGAAATGGATGAGCAGTTAAGCAATTATACAAGAGGCAAGGCAATTGAAATTGTGATTGTTGGCTGTGCTGCAGCTTTTACATTTATTCTATTTGGATTGGAATATATTGCGCTTTTATCAGTTTTAGTTGGATTTTCTGTGTTGATACCATTTATTGGAGCATTTGCTGTAACCATTCCGGTTGCTGCAGTTGGCTTGCTGCAATTTGGCATTACTTTTGATTTTTGGCTCTTGATAGGAGCATATATATTATTACAAATATTGGATGGATATCTTCTCTCTCCTTTATTATTTTCAGATGCAGTGAAATTGCATCCAGTTGTAATAATGCTAGCAGTATTTGTTTTTGGTGGATTATTTGGTTTTTGGGGTATTTTTTTTGCAATTCCAATAGCAACTTTAATAAAAGCTATTTGGAATTCTTGGCCTAAAAATATCTAGCAAACTTTTTTATTCAGTAAGCTCTTCTACCGCGTCCAATACTTCCGCAACATGTCCCTTGACTTTTACGCCTCTCCATTCCTTAACTATTTTACCCTTTGTATCTACAATAAATGTACTTCTGTCAACTCCCATATATTCTCTTCCATACATTGACTTTAGTTTCATTACATCAAATGCTTTACAAACTTTTTCATCTGGATCTGATAAAAGTTCAAATGGAAAATTTTGTTTAGACTTAAAATTTTCATGAGATTTAATTGATTCTCTTGAGACGCCTAATATTTCGGTATTTAATTTTTTAAATTTTTTGTAACTGTCCCTAAATTCTTGACCTTCAGTAGTGCAACCCGGAGTAGAGTCTTTTGGATAAAAATATATTACAAAGTTTTGATCATGAAATGTGTCATTTGAAATAGTTTTATCGCTTGTTGCATCTGCCATAAATTTGGGACATTTCTTTCCTTCTAGATTTTTAGCCATAATTTCCTTAAAAAGTGTATAGTTTTATTTTTTACTGAAAACAATGATGATGCAACCCCTTCAAGGAAGTTTTGTAGCTTTAGTTACCCCAATGTTCCCAAATGGTGAGTTGGACTATGGATCATTAAAGGATCTTGTTGAATGGCAAATCAAAGATGGTATAAGTGGAATTGTTTCTGTTGGAACAACTGGCGAATCAGCTACTGTTAATGTTGAGGAGCATCTAGAAATTATTGAGAAGACAATAGAATATTCGAACGGAAGAGTTCCTGTTATTGCGGGAACAGGAGCTAATTCAACACAGGAAGCTATAGAATTAACCATAACAGCTTTTAACCTTGGAGCTGATTATGCACTAGTTGTGACACCTTATTATAATAAACCTAATCAAGAAGGCCTATTCAAGCATTATTTAAAAATTGCTGATGCAGTCAATATTCCCCAAATTTTGTATAACGTACCTTCGAGGACAGCGTGTGACTTGAAGCCTGAAACAGTCTTTCGTTTATCTGATCATCAAAATATTACTGGCATCAAAGAGGCAGTAGATGACGAGAAAAGAATGAAAGAACTTCTTGAAATTAAAGAAAAATTAAAAGATAAAAAAAACTTCTCAATACTATCTGGTGATGATCCAACTTTTAATTTATTCATGGAAAAAGGAGCTGATGGAGTAATCTCAGTTGCTGCAAATGTTATTCCTTCAGCTATTTCTCGTATCTGTAAATTTAATTTGAACAAAGAATTTGATAAAGCAATCGATTTAAACAAAAGATTCTACAATCTATATGATCTTTTATTCGTTGAATCTAATCCAATTCCTGTAAAATGGGCATTAGAAAAAATGAAAAAAATTGATTCTGGAATTAGACTCCCACTTGTTTCTTTAAATAAAGTTTT
>CABZRR010000012.1 GCA_902528215.1 uncultured SAR86 cluster bacterium
CTGGATTAAGTTGAACAGTAGCTTTTCTTGAATTATCAACAGCAAGAGTTGCAGTTTGCTGGTTTACCCCTGTTGCAACAACAGTAACAAGTAATTCATCCTCATCCATTGAATCTTCCATAACTGTTCCATAAATAATAGTCGCATCATCTGCCGTAAATTCTTTAATTACAGAATCAACTTCATCAAAATCTGCCATTGTTGGTGATTTTGCTGTTATGTTAACTAGGATACCTCGCGCATCTTTTAATTCGATATCTTCTAACAACTCAGAGCTTACTGCTTGATTAGCAGCATCAATGCCTCTTTCATCAGCATTTGATTGACCGGTACCCATCATTGCAATGCCTTTTTCAGACATAACTGTTTTAACATCAGCAAAATCAACGTTAATGTATCCAGGTTTCATTATTATGTCAGATATACCTTGAACGGCTCCTTTTAAAATATCATCTGCCTTTGCAAAAGCATCTTCCATGGAAGTTTTTTTGCCAAGAATATCCATTAATTTTTGATTAGGAATTGTAATTAAACTATCAACCTCCTCGACTAGTTCTGCTATTCCTTGTTCCGCGGCAGCTTTTCTTTTATGACCTTCAAAGTTAAAGGGTTTAGTTACAACAGCTACCGTTAGAGCTCCTAGGTTCTTTGCAATTTCAGCTATAACCGGAGCAGCACCAGTTCCTGTACCTCCTCCCATTCCAGCAGTTATGAATATCATATCTGCACCAGATAATAGCTCTTCAATAGCTGCCCTATCTCGCTCTGCAGCAGCTTTTCCTACCTGAGGGTCTGCTCCTGCACCTAAACCTCTTGTAACGTTATCACCAAGCTTTAAAATTGTTGATCCTGTGGCTCTATCCAATGCTTGAGAATCAGTATTTGCACAGATAAAATCTGCTCCCTGAATATCATTATTAATCATATGAATAACTGCATTTCCTCCAGCTCCACCCACACCTATTACTTTAATTTTGGCTAAACCAGCATTTTCTTCAATAATTTCCCAATTCATTTTCTACCCCTTTAAAAAGATATTTTTTTTAAACTTTCCGGTAAAACAACCTCAAGTATTTCAGTTGATAAAGCTCCGCCTGTTTGTCTCATTTCCCAATTTTTCTCATTCCAAACTTCAAATTTGTTTCCCATGCCTATAATGGATACTTTTGCAGATTTGCTAATCTCAGCATATTCTCTTAATTCTGATGATAAGAGCACAAGCATCCGACTTTTTGGATCAAATGAGCAGACGCTTGCATTTCCTAATATTGTCCACTGCAAATTCCTAACTATTGGATCAAGGCCTTGAAGTAATTGAAGCTCTTTAGATATTGTGTTCCATATAGTGCCGGGATAAATTTTTAATGCAGGATATTGAGGGTCTCTTGTTACAACAATATTTACTTCATTTTGAGAAATCAGCTGATCACGATATTTAGCTGGGATAGCCAATCTTCCCTTGGAATCCACCGAAATTGTCGTAAAACCAAACATAATGTGTGTATAAAATTAGTTTCTACACACTTTATACTACATTTAGCACACTTTTACACACTTTTTTTAAAAAAATTTAAATGAGTTGGTCTATAAGCCGGATTCTGTATTAAATGACCATCTATCTAGGCAAGGCGTCACCGCATTGCTCAAGCAACCTACCCGAATCCTAAGCGAGTAACCTAACAAGATTCCTATTTGGTTTTGCTTCAAAGTGGGGTTTGCACTGCCGAATTTGTTACCAAATTCGCGGTAGGCTCTTACCCTACCATTTCACCCTTACCAAATTCATGGCGGTATAATTTCTGTTGCACTTGCCGTAGGCTCACGCCCCCCAGGAGTTACCTGGCACTCTACTCTATGAAGTCCGGACTTTCCTCTAACAAATTGTTAGCGGTCATCCAACCAACTCTGTATTATTTTAATATTTTTTTCTCTTATTTAGTAATTTCAAGAAGAATTTTATAGACTTCTTTTTTTGAAAAGCTTGTAATTTTAGCTATAAGTTTAGATGCATCTGAGGGAGAAAGGTATTCAAGAAATGGACGACAAAAATGCTCATCTAATTTGGTATCTGTTATAAAAGAAGAGCGAGTGTTCAAAAGTAACACAAATTCTCCAAGAAATTTTATTTTATTATTTTTAATAAGTTGCAAAATCTCATCAAGAGTTCCCCTATAGATAGATTCATGTTTTTTTGTTAATTCCCTGCAAATTGCTATTGATGTATTAGGACTTAAAACTTCAAAAAATATTTCAATTGTTTTTTCAAGTCTCTTTGCTGATTCAAAAAAAATATGAGTAACATTATTACTTTTTACTTTCAAAGCAATTTCTTTTTTTGCTGTATTTTTTTTTGGCAAAAATCCGTTAAATAAAAATTTATCAGTCGGCAGACCAGATAAAAGCAATGAATTGATTATAGAAGAAGGTCCTGGAATAACTGTAAATGGAATAGAATTTTTTATACACCTTTGAATCAAAGGATAACCTGGATCTGAAATTAAGGGTGCTCCAGCATCTGATAAAATAGCAACTGTTTGACCATTTTTAACAAGATTAATAATTTTTTCGCTAATTTTTTCCTCATTATGCTCATGAAATGATGCTGTTTTTTTCTTAATGTCAAAATGTTTTAACAGTTTTGAAGAAACTCTGGTATCTTCTACAAAAATATTATCCACTTCCTTCAGAGTATTAATTGACCTGACAGATAAATCATTTAAATTACCAATTGGAGTACAGATTAAATAAAGCATAAAATAGAATTAGTGATTTCTAAAAAAAATAAATATGTTAAATGTGTTTTATTGTTATTAATCTTAGCATCTTGTTCATCAACACCTAAAAATTTAATAACTTATTCTGATCAATCTTTTACAAAAGTTTTTAAAAGGGATCTTTATGATATTAGCGCTTACAATTCATTCTTTGAAAATGATTTGGAGACAATACAGGACATTATTGAAAATCAAAAACTTACTCAAAGTGAGCTTCAAAATTTAAAACTGCTTAAAAAAAACTTAATCCTAGTCAAAAATATTCTGAAGAACTTATAGAACTAATCTATCAATTCAATCTTCCCATTAATATTTCATGGGATGAGAACAAAACAAATGTAATACCGGAAAATCTATTACAAAAAAAAATTGAAGGGTTCTGTGCAACTCTTTATGATGATTCTATAGCTTCAATCAATAAAGAAATAAGTAAAATTTCAGGTGCAATACTAGTTATTTTTTCTGATGAATATGCCTCCATCGTTAGAAATATAAATTCGACTAATTCAAAAATTTACATCGCCAAATATGATTCAATTAATTTTCAAGAATTTGCAAGTGAAATACTCGGGATAAACTTAAGTAAAAGTAGATTTAAGAAAATCTCAAGCTTGAACCCTAATCAAGCTATGAGTTTTAACCCCAGATCTAGATCAGATATCAAACAAATAGTAATGATATTAAAACCTCAAGAATTTAAGGCAATGATACCTGCACTAAGATATCATGGTGGGAATAAATTCAAATATGTAAACTTTATTTCATCTTTACAAGACTTGAATGATCTTAAAGAATTAATAGATTATGAAGATTCCTACACGCCCATTTCAATCTTTTTATCCAAAAAGATTCAAAATCAAGACTCGACATCAATAGATTTTTTTTTAGAGTATGGAGTGTTAGGTGATTGGTTATTAAATCAAGTTTTTAAACAAGCTGGGGTTCAATCAGCAACTGTTAATGGAGCCACTGGCACAATTTTTTATAATTCAAATACATGCAATAAAAGAAATATTTCTATGCAAAAAATTTCCTCAGAGTTATTTTCTTCTTAATCCCGAAGATCTCTCTCTATTAATGAGAGACTATCTTGAAAACTTGCCCTATCAAAAATTTTTGTTTGATAATCCAATAGAGGCTTAAGATGTCTGTTTAGTGGAAGGTTTATTCCTAATGAGGGAAGTCTCCATAAAATTGGGGCCAAATAACAATCAACTAATGAAAAATCCTCACTCATAAAAAAATCAAACTCTTTAAAAGTTGGTGCAACAGTACTTATCTCATTTAGTAACTCTTCTCTGATAATAAGTAATTCTTTTTCAGATTGTTCTTTAGCTATTAATTTATCAACTAATGGGCACCATTCTTTATCAATTCTTAGCATAAGAGTTCTACTATTAGCTCTAGAAACAGGATAAACGGGAAGAAGGGGTGGATGAGGAAAACGCTCATCGAGATATTCAAGCATTACTCCTGCATCATACAAGCCAAGATCTCTGTCGGCTAAAATAGGCAAACTATAATAAGGGTTTAATGCCAAAACCTCATCAGGAGCATCTTCATTTGTTGTTTCTTTGATTTCACATGCAATATCTTTTTCAGCAAGAACAATTCTTACCCTATGGCTGTAGTGATCATCTTTATCAGAGTATAAAATCATGGTCCCTCTTGGTTATAAGTAAATTTCTAATGATAATCTTTTTGATATTCTCTATATAAGAGATAGGAAAAAGCTGTAAATACTACAAAAAAGAGTATTACATACCAACCCATCCTCTCTCGAACTGATCTACTTGGTTCTCCAACATATGTCATAAAATTAACAAGATCAAATATGTAATCATCAAATTCTTGTTCAGAAAGTTTTCCGGACCCTTCTATAGTTTTGAGATAACCACACTTTTCCTCGGTTATGTCATTACCAAACTCATCTCTTCTAACTCCACCATTGCTTGCAATTATAGGTATGTCTTTACAAGACAAAATTTGTTGACCTTGCAATAATGCAAGTACATTAGGCATTGCTGCACCGGGATAAACCATATTATTTACTCCATATGGTTTTGATGAATCTTCGTAAAAAGTGCGAAGATAAGTATATACCCAGTCAGAGCCATGCAATCTTGTTACTAGCGTCAGATCAGGAGGCGCTATACCAAACCAACCCTCAGATACAGCTGGCTGCATTGACCCAGTCATCCTATCACCAAGCTTAACATCGCTTCCAAAAACTAAATTTTCAGTAAGAATTTTTTCTGGAATCTCTAAGTCTTTAGAAATTCTACCCCACCTAGAGTATTTCAATGAATGACAACCATAACAATGGTTGATAAATGTTAGTGCTCCTAATTGCAAAGATTCAATGTTGTTCAATTGAGGCTTGAAAGTATCACATTCTCCATAGTCTCCACATGGTGCACCTACTGCAGCAATTATTGAATTAGTTGAAAGAAATAGGAAGATTAGGAAACAAAACTTCTTCACAATCTCTCAGGCACCGGTTTGGTTTTTTCAATGGAAGTATAAATAGGCATTAATAGAAAAAATGCAAAATAAATAACAGTTCCAATAATGCTTAAAGTTGTTCTTAAAGCTGTAACGGGAACAGTCCCTAACCAAGCAAGCATAAGCCAACTCACAATGAACATTGTCATAGCGATTTTGCTAAGTATTCCCTTGTACCTTATTGAAGCAGCTTTACTTCTATCAAGCCATGGAACTACGAATAAAATTGCAATTGCTGCTGCCATAACCAACAAGCCGCCAAGCTTGTCAGGAACTGCCCTCAGCATGGCATAGTAAGGAGAGTAGTACCACACAGGAGCAATATGTTCGGGTGTGCTCAACGGATTGGCTTCTTCAAAGTTGGCAAGCTCCAACATGTATCCTCCGCCCTCTGGAAAAAAGAACATGATGAACGAAAAAACAATTCCAAATACACCAATAGCCACTAAAGCATTTAAGACTTTATATGGAAAAAATGGAACACTATCAAGTGGCACTCCATCTTCGTCTAGATACTTTTCAATATCTACGCCATCGGGATTCCCAGCTCCAACTTCATGCAAAGCAACTAAGTGCATAAATACCAGTGCAATTAAGATCAAGGGCAAAGCTACGACATGGAGTGCAAAAAATCTTGAAATTGTTGCTCCAGAAATATAGTAGTCACCTCTAACCCAAAGCTCCAATGATTCTCCTATGTATGGGATGGCTCCAAAAAGAGAAATAATAACTTGAGCTCCCCAGTATGACATTTGGCCGTATGGAAGTACGTATCCAAGAAAGCCCTCTGCCATCATAACGAGATAAATAGTCATCCCAAAAATCCAAACTAGTTCTCTTGGTTTATGATAAGAGCCATATAGTAGTCCTCTGAACATGTGAAGATATACAACGGCAAAGAACATTGAAGCTCCCGTAGTATGCATATAACGAATTATCCAACCATACTCAATATCTCTCATGATGTACTCAACAGATGCAAAAGCACCTTCTTCAGTATTCTCATATCCAAACATCAACCAAATACCCGAGATGATCTGAATTATCAAAACAACAGACGCTAATGCGCCGAATAAATACCAAAAATTTACCTTCTTAGGAACAGGATGTTTCGATAGATGACGTTCATATGTATTTGATATTGGTAATCGAGTATTAATCCAATTAAAAATTCCAGACGATTGTTGAGTCATTATGCTTTACCTCTCTTCCCCTATAGTTAGAATACTTCCATCAAAATAATGTGGTGGAACCTTTAAGTTGGTTGGTGCTGGAACACCTTTAAATACCCTACCAACAATATCAAACATTGATCCATGGCATGGGCAAAAAAATCCTCCAATCCACGAGTCATCCCACGGTTGGGGTTGTATTTCTGGATAGAATTTCGGTGCACAGCCCAGGTGAGTACAAACTCCAGCTACTACTGTATATTCTCCTGAAGTAGATCTAGAAGGATTTAAGTCTCTGTAGGGTTCCACTATTTTTAGTGAATTTGGATCATCTAATTTTGATTCAACTTTTGAAAGATTTTCAAGTGCCTCTTTACTATGACGAATAATAAATATAGGTTGTTTTCTCCATGAAACTTGGATTTTTTGTCCAATTTGCATTTTGGATACGTCAATTCTTACAGGGCCACCAACTGCTTTTGCTTTTGCACTTGGATTCCAAGAGGCAATAAATGGAACTGCTGCAAATGATGCGCCCACCGCACCTACAGTTGCAGTCATGCCAATCAGTACTTTTCTTCGAGTGGTAATTGTTTCTTCCATCAAATCTATATGGGGGTAAACAGCAAAATTTAAATGAAAGAAGCTAACGTTTTGAAAATTGAGAGTTCTTTCTTGCTTTTTTTAATCCAGGTTTCTTTCTTTCAACTTTTCTATCATCCCTTGTGAGGAATCCTGCAGATTTCAATTGAGGTCTTAATGACTCATCAAAATCAAGCAAGGCCCTAGAAATTCCATGTCTTATGGCACCAGCCTGTCCAAAACTGCCGCCACCTTTAACCATAGCTTTAATATCAATTTTCTCGTCCAACTCAGTTAATTTTAAAGGTTGCATAACTAGCATCTGAGCCACTTGTCTGCCAAAGTAATTGGATAATTCCCTATCATTAACAATTATCTTTCCTTTACCTTTAGTTAAATAGACTCTTGCCGAAGAAGTTTTTCTTCTTCCAGTAGCATAATGAATAGTTGTACTCATATTAATGGTTCCCATATTTTCGGTTCTTGAGATTCATGAGGATGATGATCGCCTTTGTATACTTTAAGCTTTTTAAATATTTTTTTTCCAAGTTTATTTTTTGGAAGCATGCCCTTTACAGCTTCTTCGATAATGTATTCTGGTTTATTTTTAATGATATCTTTAAATACTTTAGACTTTAATCCGCCAGGATATAGGGAATGAGTATAGTATTTTTTTTCATCAAATTTTTTTCCTGTAACATGAACCTTTTCTGCGTTAATGACAACCACATAATCGCCACCGTCAGTATGTGGAGTAAATGTAGGTTTATCTTTTCCTCTTATGCGGTCAGCTATTTTTGTTGCTAGGCGCCCTAAAATTTTGTCAGATGCATCAACGACATACCAATCGTGCTGAGAATCTTCTTTTCTGAGAGAGAGAGTTTTCATTATTTTTATATTAAAAGAAAAAATTTAGATGCGAATGTTAATGTTTACGCACTGTTTAATCAATATTTTAATTCATTTAGTTTAGTTTTACTCTAAATTTTGTAGATATTTTGTCGTAGCCATTTGATGCAGCCTGCTTTCAGTTCTGACCCATAAATTTTTTAGCTGATCACCAGAATATAAATTATTAATTAAATCTATATCATAAAACAATTTTATTTTTTGCTTTTCTTGATATGCAATATCTATAAAACTAATAAATCTTCTTATTTTATCAATATGATCATCGCTACAAATATAAAAATTATTGATAAAGACCCATTCAAAGGTTTTAACAATTTCAATAAAATCCTTAGCCCCACATGGTGATGAAAAGAAATCATCGAAAGAAATCCAGAGTACTTTGTCAGAGCAGCCTAAACAATTAAAGGTTCTGGTATTTATTGAGAATTCAACCTGATTGGAAATATCTTTGCCAAAAGTCCTCAATAAAAAACCTCTGACACTCTCATCACCATTTCTATCTTCGTCAGAGCTATCAAACCTGGCAATTTCCCTAAGTCGATAATCCTCAGAACCAGATAACTCATGAATGAAAAAATTTTTATTAATAAAATTTATGGTTTGAAGAAATTTAGCTCTTTGAAGACCATCCTTGTAGAGGTTGTCAGGATGTGAATTTGAAGAAATTAACAACCGCGTACCTGAATTAGACAATGCCTCAATTAAATTTCCTATAATCATTGCATCAGCAATATCCTCGATTTGAAATTCATCAATAAAAATAATTTTATGCTCATAAGTTAAGTGCTTAACAACTTTTATCAGAGGATCACTGATGCCTGAAAAATCAGTCAATTTGTTATGCACAAGTTGCATAAATTCAATAAAATGAAATTGTGCAGAATTTGAAAAATAACAATCTTGTATTTGTTGAAGCAACATTGTTTTACCTCTTCCAACTGAGCCCCAAAGATATACGTTACCAATCGATTGATTACTAAAAAATAATCTTTTCGGTTTATACATTGAGTCAAGCTCAATAAATTTCTTCAAGAACGCCATTTGCTCAACATCAAGATTTATACCTTGAGCGGATAATTTATCTGCAACAACTTTTATATCCTTCATATTATTGATTTAATGATCATATGAGATTTTTTAATAATAAACTTTCAAGAATAAATTTTTTAATCTTGCTAGGCATAATGACATATCTTTATACAAATATGTCGAATGATGATGGTTATGTTGAAGCCATTTCAAAAGCTTCCCCCTCAGTCATTAACATTAGTTCTGTAAAAAATATTGAAGCTAGATTATTTGACAGGAGCTTAGAAAACATTGTTGTCGGCTCTGGAATCATAATTTCTAATGATGGATACATTATTACTAATATGCATGTTATTGAGGGTAAAAGACTTATTAATGTTGAGCTAGATGATGGCCAAGTTTATACAGCCTCCATAATAGGTTTTGATGAGAGGTCTGATCTTGCAGTCATCAAAATTTTGCCGTCAGAATCCTTAACCCCAATTGAAGTATCTAACAGCTCGTCAGTTCAAATAGGTGATCAGGTGATTGCAATTGGTAATGCATTTGGTCTAGGAAAAACATTTACTAGCGGAATTATAAGTGCGACTGGAAGAGATTATGGAAATCCATATCTTGAGCTTATTCAAACGGATGCTGCTATCAATCCAGGAAATTCTGGTGGGGCTCTGATTAATCACAAGGGAAATCTTATTGGAATGAATACAAAAATTTTTTCTAAAACCGGATCGTATACTGGAATTGGTTTTGCGCTCCCCGCAAATAAAATGATTGAAGTTGCCTCAGAGATTATTCAATATGGCTCGGTCAAGCGTTCATGGATTGGAGATTTTAGAGTTAAAGCAAAAAGGTTCTTGTTAAACAAAAAACCTACCTTTGGTTTAGAAATATCGGAACTCAAAAACTATGGCCCACTTTTTAATAGCGGGGAAATAAAGCCTGGAGCTATAATTTTGTCCATTAATAATGAATCGCCTACATGGGATAATTTAACTGAAGCTTTAAAAGATTCCTTTCCTGGAGATGAGATTGATTTCCAAATATTACAAAACTCAAATATAAAAGTTTATAAAGTTATTACTGAAGCTATTCCCACTCAATAATTAACCACCTTGAACCATTGTATTGAATTTGTTTCAAGGGTGTTAAAAAATGTGTATTTTTCTAAGTATCTTTCTGCTTTAATTTATTTTCATTCCAACTCAGCAGATCAATCATCTTTCCAAACAGGATCGCGTTTTTCTAAAAATGAGGTAATCCCCTCTTTAGCATCATCTGAAAGAGAATTCTCGGTCATTACTTTTGAAGTGTATTCATATGCTTCAGCTAGGCTCATTTCAGATTGCCGATAAAACGCATCTTTACCAATTTTGACTGTAGAAAGTGGCTTGGTTGCTATTTTTTTTGCAAGAGACATAACACTTTCATTTAGTTCATTAGCGACTACATGATCATTAATTAAGGATATTCTCTTAGCTTCAGTTGCATCAATCATATCGCCCGTTAAAAGCATTCTCATTGAATCCTTTTTACTTAAATTTCTTGAGAGTGCAACCATTGGTGTCGAGCAAAATAATCCTATGTTTACTCCTGGAGTTGCAAATTTTGATGAATCAGAGGCTATTGCTAAATCACAACTAGCTACAAGTTGGCAACCTGCCGCAGTAGCAATTCCATCTATCTCTGCTATGACTGGTTTTGAGCATGAAATTATCATTTGCATTAAAGAAGAGCATAAATTGAATAGTTCTAAAAAATATGACTTGCCTTCATCTTCATTTCTTCTGGCATCAGTAAGTTCTTTTAAATTATGCCCTGAACAAAAAACATCTCCGACTGCAGAAATAATTACAACTTTAATTGATTTGTCAGTTGATGCTTTTAATAACTGTTCTTTGATGTGCATGATCATCTTATCTGAGAGAGCATTTTTATTCTTAGGATCATTAAGCAGTAAACGAAGAATACCTTCAGAGGTTTGATAAGTCTCTAAAATTTTATTTGGATTGTCTTTCATAATGTAATTATGTATTTTCAAGAATTTTTTTTGGGCATTGATCCATAATAACTTTTAAACCGGCATTACTTGCTATTGTTTCTGCCTCTTCACTATACAATCCTTCTTGTGTCCAAAAGATTTTAGCTTTTATTTTGATTGCTGCATCTACAATACTGGGTATATGCTCTTTAGCACGAAATACATCGACCATATCAATCCTCTCTTTTATGGCTGAAAGATCAGGGTAACACTTCTGTCCTAAAATTTTATTATTTTGGATATTGGGATTTACTGGAAAAATTCTATAACCAAAATCTTGAAGAAATTTCATAACTTTATAGCTATCTCTTTCCGGTTTAGAACTCGCTCCAACAACTGCAATTGTTTCAACGTGATTTAATATTAATCTTAAATTATCTTTTTTATTTTTCATAGGAGTTCAAGAAACTAGTTCGGCAGTCTTGTTATATCTGCACCGAGATAAGAAAGCTTCTCTTCAATTCTTTCATATCCTCTATCTATATGATATATACGATCTACAACTGTTTCTCCATTAGCGCACAATCCTGCCAATATTAAGCTGGCAGACGCACGAAGATCAGTTGCCATTACTGGAGCTCCATTAAGTGAATCTACTCCTTTTACAAATGCGTTACTTCCTTTGATAGTTATGTCACATCCCATTCTATTTAACTCTTGAACATGCATAAACCGATTTTCAAATACATTCTCTGTTACAACAGAAGAGCCATTAGACAGAGCGTTTAGGACAGTAAATTGTGCCTGCATATCAGTTGGGAAGCCTGGAAATGGAGCTGTAGAAATGTCCACTGGCAAAATAGAATCTTTATTCATGGAAAGTTTAATATCATCATTGTCTAGAGTAATTAAAGCTCCGCTTAACCTTAATTTGTCTAAAATATTATTCATTCTTGGTGCTTGCACATTTGATATAGTCACATCACCCCCAGTTATAGCCGCAGCAACTAGATATGTTCCAGCCTCTATCCTATCCGCTGGAATACTAAATTTTGTTCCATTTAGATTTTCAACACCATCAATGATAATTTCATCACTTCCAGCTCCTTTAATTTTTGCTCCCATAGAATTAAGAAAATCTGCTAAATCCTCAACCTCAGGTTCTTTGGCAACATTTCTTAAAATGGTTTGACCTTTTGCAAGCACAGCAGCCATCATAATATTTTCAGTTCCCGTAACAGAAACTCCAGGAAAGCTAATATCACAACCAATTAATTTTTTCGAAGAAGCTTCAATATAACCATTTTTTAATTCTATCTTAGCGCCTAGTTTTTCTAGTGCATCTAAGTGAAAATCAACCGGTCTAGTTCCAATTGCACATCCTCCTGGAAGAGCAATTCTTGCGAAACCATGGCGTGCGACAAGAGAACCCAGTACTAAAATTGAGGCACGCATTGTCTTAACTAACTCATACCTAGCTTCAAAATCATGGAGTTTTGATGTTGAAATTATAAAATCCATGCCCTCATTTAATGTAATTTCAGCTCCCATTGAACCCAAAATTTCGAACATAGTTGTGATATCTTGAAGATAAGGTAAATTTTTAAAAGTAATTTGCTGATCAGTTAATATTGTTGCAGCTAACATAGGCAAGGCTGCATTTTTTGCTCCAGAACAAGAAATAGATCCAGAGAGTTTATTTCCACCAATAATTCTAAGTTTTTCCATACTTAACTCAATTCAGAAGGAGATTTTGTTTGCAAACTGAGGGCATGTAGTTCACCTGATTGAAAATGATCTTTTAGCGCGCCTAATACTAATTTATGTCGTTGAAGTGAATTTAAACCCTCAAATTTTTTGCTTACTATCAGGAGTTTTGAGTTGCAATCCTCTCCATCAAAGGAAATATCTGCTTCAGGAAATTTTGATTTAAGGAATTGAGTAATATTCATAAGGAAATTATAAATAAAAATTAGTCGAGATCTGCATCAGAAGTCCAATGCTTTATTATTTCATCAATGTTTTCGTTATGCTCTTTTGCCAGAGCTTGAAATTGATTTCTAAAAGTAAGGCCCAAGTTCACTCCATTCACGATGATGTTAATAATTAACCAATCTCCACTTTTATTTTTTCTTACTTTGTAAGTAATTGGATAAATATTACTTGCGGTAATTAAATTTTGTTTTACATCCTCAGTTTGTTTAATTTCAGAAACTTCTGGAAAAACAGTTACGATCCTCTGGTCTCCCCACTGAGCCAGAGTAGATGTGTATGTATCAAGCAATGAATCCTTAAAAGCTTGAATAAACTTAAGTCTTTGTGATTTTGATGATGCAAGATAATATTTTTTTCCCATAACACTTGCTCCAACCCTTCTAAAGTCAACCATTGGCTCAAATATCATACTAATTTTATCTTTAAATAATTCAGGATCTTTAGCAAAGAGCTCCTGATTATTAATTATTATCGAAACCATTTTTTGAGCTTGTGAATCAATAAATTCATGAGGATTAGATTCTCCAACAAGGCTCATGTGAATACAGAAAATTGCAAGAAAAACCTTAATAGATTTAAAAGAGGGATTCATATGGGTATCATAACATTAGTAAAAGTTATGAATAAGATATGAAAGAAAAGAATTTTATAGACACAGCCATTAATGTTATTAAAACTGAAGCGAATGCTGTGAAGAGTTTAGCTGATCAAATTCGTCCTGATTTTGAGAGTCTTTGTAAAAGCATTCTTGATACTGAGGGAAAATTAATCTTGATGGGTATAGGTAAATCTGGGCATATAGCTCAAAAAATTTCTGCAACATTATCAAGCACTGGAACTTCATCATTTTTTATTCATCCAACTGAAGCTGCGCACGGGGATTTAGGCATGATAAGTAAGAATGATTCAATTTTAATTTTATCAAACTCAGGTGAAACAAAAGAAATTATTGAGATTTTGCCGTCCTTAAAACGATCAACTTCTAACATATTTACACTAACAAATAATAATGAATCAACAATAGCTAAGGCTGGTAAAATTAATTTAACAATCAATGCACATGAAGAAGCGTGTCCATTAGATTTAGCACCTACTTCGTCAACAACAATTGCCTTAGTATTTGGAGATGCCCTAGCCATTGCTTTGTTAAATGCCAGAGGATTCAATAAAGACGATTTTGCAAGATCTCATCCCGCTGGCCAATTAGGGAAAAAACTTACAACCTTAGTTAAAGATCTAGCAGTCATGGATGAGAAAGCTCCCATAGTAGATCAAAAAACATCTCTGAAAGATGCATTGATAGAGATTACCGAAAAGAAACTTGGTGTGACCTTAATTTCAAATAATAAAAAAATTGTTGGAATTTTTACTGATGGTGACTTAAGAAGGTGTTTAAATAATGAAATAGAATTAAATAAAACTCATATTAGAGATGTTATGACTGCTGAGTTCAAAAGCATTTCCAGCGATGCATTGGCCATAGACGCAGCTGAAATTATGGAAAAAAATAAAGTTTTTACACTGGTGGTTCATTCGTCAACAAGCGAAAATGATTGCTTGGGGATCATCACTATGCATCAGTTGCTTGAAGCTGGGGTTGTTTAAAATGTTAAAAAGTAAAAAAATATTTTTGATTTTTTTTGGATGTTTGTGCTCAACAGTTTTAATTTCTAAAGAAAGGCTTAATTCTCAAAATATTTCAATACAATCAGATGAGGTAACTATAGATGAAAAAGACCGCCTTTTAGCTTTTAAAGATAACATAGAAATAAAAATTGAAAATTATATTATTGAAGGTTCAAATGCCTTTCTTAGCCAAGATGAAGAAAAGCTAGAAATATATGGAAATCCAACATCTATACAATCAAAGGATATGAATGGTGAGGCAGAAGTTTTAGTAATATATCCTAATAAATCAATTGATTTAATAGGAAATGCAAAACTAAAAAAAAATGGGAATTTAATTACATCTGATCTTATTACCTACCAAATTAATTTAAATGAATGATAGCTGTTTAAGCCTAGCAAATATAGAAAAAACAATTGGCTCAAAAAAAATTCTTTCTGATATAAGCTTCTCAGTTGGAAATAATGAAATTGTCGGATTGCTTGGTCCCAATGGAGCCGGGAAAACGACAGCTTTTTATATTGCTGCTGGTTTAATGTTTCCAAATCAAGGTAAAGTTTTAATTAGCAATAAAGATGTCACAAATGAGCCCATGCACGCTCGAGCTAATTTAGGCTTAGGTTATCTGCCTCAAGAATCCTCTTTATTTCCTGACCTAAGCATTGAAAAAAATCTTTTTGGAATAGCAGAGTTACTTAAGCTTGATCAAGAGCATAAGACACAAAAAGTCGAAAAAATTATCAATGAATTTGATTTAACTAAGATTCTTCAAGTCAAAGGTAGAATGCTGTCAGGGGGTCAAAGAAGGAAAGTTGAGATAGCAAGAACACTAATTTGTGAGCCTGAAATAATACTTTTAGATGAGCCTTTTGCAGGCATTGACCCCATTGCTGTAGAGGAAATAAAGGAGTTACTTGTAGAACTTACCAAAAAGAATATTTCAATTTTAATAACCGATCATAATGTTAGAGAAACATTAAGTTTATGTAAAAAGGCTATTATTCTGAGTGAAGGAATGGTTATTGCTGAAGGAAATGAAGAGTCCTTAAAGCAAAATGCTCATGTTAAGAAGGAATATTTTGGCAGGATGTTTTCCTAAAAATGGTAATTAAACTTGTAAGAGAATTTAAACAGAATCAGCAATTAGCGATTACACCTCAATTAAAAAAATCAATAGATCTTTTGCAACTTTCAAGATTAGAAATTATTAACAAAATTAATAACGAGATAGAAGAAAATCCATTCTTAACAAAAGATTATGACAAGCAATCATCGGGAACATTCGATGATATGGATCTACTTGATAATCTATCAAATGAATTAACTTTACAAGATCATCTTGAGAGTCAACTAAACGATTTAAAGTTAACTGTTAGTGAGAAAAAAATTGCGATATTCATCATTCAATCATTAGAAGAAAATGGTTTGCTTAATATGGATCTTGACGAAGTTGAGGAGCTAATGGAGTTTGCTTATTCAATCGAAGAAATAAAAAGTGTTTTGAACGATACTATTCATAATTTAGAGCCTGCAGGAGTTGGAGCAAGAGATTTTAAGGAAACGATATTTATACAGCTAAAAAGACAAAAAATATTACCTGACGAGTTAGAAATTGCCAACAAAATTTTATTTGATCCTCAATTTTCTGATTTTGGAGATGCTATGGATAAATTAGAAATATATTATTCTAAAAGCGCTATTAACAATGTTCTTAATAAAATTAAACAATGCGATTTATCACCTGGATTAGAATTTGAATCCACAATAATGATTCAGCCAGACCTAGAGATCATTCCGCAAAATAACGAAAACTTTAACGTTCGATTTAAAAAAGAAAATTTTCCCTTGATAAGTCTTGATGAAGATTTAGAAAAGTTAGTTAAAGACAGGAAAAATAAAGCAACCAAAGAACTGAAAGAGAAAATGGGAGAAGCAAAATGGTTGATTAGGGCAATTAACAAAAGAAATGAGACCATTCAAAATGTTGGTAAGTTAATATGCCAAAAACAAGCTGATTTTTTATCTGAAAAATCTGCAGAATTGAAACCACTTTCAAATCTTGAGCTTGCAAAAGAATTGAAGATTAGTCCATCAACCGTTTCAAGGATTTTACGTTCAAAGTATATACAAACACCAAAAGGTGCTCTTTCTATGAAATCACTGTTAGTTAGCTCTGTTTCTAAAACTAGAAAAGTAACCCCCATGCAATTAATGGAAGAAATCCAGAAGATTATTGAGGAGGAGAAAAAGAAACTAAGTGATCAAAAAATCTCAGATTTACTTAACAAACGTGGATTTAACCTAGCTCGAAGAACAATTTCAAAATATAGAAAGAAAATCAACCTGCCAAGTTCACGAAATAGATAAATCGTAATCTAGTGAGTTAAAATTGATACTATGAATGAGATATCACCTGGTCACTTTTCATCTGAAGAACTGCTAAGAAGTATTCAGGGAAAAGACTTCGAACCCTCAATTAATCAAATTAAGAGGATTTTATCTGGAATGCATCCATCTGAGGTAGCTCATAGCCTAGAGTCACTTCCTCCTATTGAGAGAAAATTCTTATGGTCCCTAATTGAAACTCAAGATGAGGGTGAGATTATTGCAGAGTTACATGATGAGATTCAGCAAGAACTTATCTCAGAGATTTCACCTGAAGAATTAATTACTATTATTAGTGACTTAGAGCTTGATGAGATTGTAGACATTCTTCAAGTTCTTCCAGAGCAAAAAACTGAGAATATTTTATCAGCCATGTCTAAAAGAGACAGGCTGAGAATAAAAGAAGTTTTAGAATATCCAGAAGACTCTGCAGGCGGATTGATGAATACAGACATTATAAGTGTGAGGCCAAAGCATAGTCTTGAGGTAGTAATGAGGTATCTTCGGGCTCAACGAGAATTACCTAAAAATACTGACCAAATATTTGTTGTATCAAGAGAAAATAAATATCTTGGATCCTTACCAATCTCTTCAATTCTTGTCTCAGATCCTAGCTTAAATGTAAGAGAGTTAATGGAAACCGAAGCACAACCATTAGAAGCAACTTTAGATGACAAAGATGTATCCAGGCTTTTTGAGCAAAATGATTGGGTATCTGCACCAGTAATAGATGATAAATCGAGATTAATAGGGCGAATTACTATTGATGATGTTGTTGATGTAATAATGGAAGATGCGGATCAAAACTTCCTTGGCATGGCAGGAGTAGCAGAAGATACATTTGCTGCGCCAGCTAGAGCTGCCAGAAGTAGAATTTTGTGGCTATCAATCAATCTCCTTACTGCTTTTATAGCATCAATGACTATAAGCCTATTTCAAACAACATTAGATAAAATAGTATATCTGGCTATCCTTATGCCAATTGTTGCAAGCATGGGTGGAGTAGCTGGAACACAAACTTTAACAATTATGATTAGAGGATTAACTCTTCAGCAGATCAATAAATCAAATTTAAAATGGCTTTATAAAAGAGAGGTAGCGGTGTCAATTTTAAATGGAGTCTTTCTCTCTGTTATGGTTGGAGCAGTAACATATTTTTGGTTTGGAGATGCAGTAATTGCTTCTCTTATTTGTGTTGCCATGGTGGTGAACCTTATATCATCTGCAATTGCAGGAATTTTTATACCTATTATTTTGCGAAAATTTAATCAAGATCCTGCGATCGCTGGAAGCGTTGTTGTAACAACAGTTACGGATGTGATAGGTTTCTTTTCCTTCCTAAGTCTTGCAACCTTTTTTCTTATTTAACTCTTTCTAATATAGGTTCTGAAATTGTTCCGAGGACTTCATATTGAAAATTAGCAAGATCGTTAATATCTTCTGCAAACATTTCATTTATTACTGCTGAACCTGCAACAGCCGGAAGTCCACCTAGAATTGCTGCATACCATGGAAGATTTTCGCCAATCCTGAATCTCAAATCTAAATTAAGATCAAGATCCCGAAGATTATTTTTAGAGTTTTTATTAATTTGACCAACCCACTTCATTTTCGCTGTGTTCGTTTCTATAAATAATGGAGCTGCAAGCATCATCTTTGATTTACTAAATAAAAAATCTCCCTCAACTCTACTTAATTTCGTAGAAGTAAATTCATCAATTGAAAGATCTAAGCTAGCTAATTTCCCAAGAATATTTCTTAAATTTAGAACGCCTAATAAATTGATTGCGCGAGAATCAGAAATAGAGTCTTCAATTAAAAGATCTTTCAAAATGAACTTACTTTCTCCTTCCATATTGCTCAGTGATGAAAGATCTTTCCATTGCAAATTTATAGATCCATTAAAATAAGAAAAATTTGCAAGATCTCCTAAATAAGGAATTTTAGTCGAGTCTTTTATTAAAAAGTCTCCTCTAAGTTTGGAGAAAGATTGAGGCTTATTTAATGAGAAATATGCTTTTGAGGTATTTTTAAAAGGCTTTATTGAAATTAAATTTGAATCTAGTTGAAGGTTATTAGCTGCAAAATTCTTTTTATCATTAAAAATATATGCATCGAAATTTTTAACCTTTATTTTACCAAAGGCTGAGTCTCTCAAAATCACTCTAGCATTGATTACAAAATCAGAGGAAGGTTGTTTGACATTTATAAATGATAAATTAGGAATAGTTGAATCATTTATTTCTAGTCTCATAAATCCAGTCTTATCCATCCTAAAACTGAAATTAAGATTATCTGAAATTAAATTCCCTTTTACTTCAGATTTAGAAAGATCAAAAATGCCTTCAAGGTTAGAAAAATTGTTTTGATAAAATTGTAAATTTCTAATATTAAAAGCAAGTTTATTGAGCTCAAAAGAGGATGTAACTTCATTTTCAAAAAATGCGAAGTCTAAAAAATTTTCATTAATTGAATTTAAATTTAGGTATAAATTGAGTCCAGGCTCTTTATTTAAGCTGACAAACTTTTCGGGAAGTTTGCTTCCAATGGATATATATCCCTCAAAGTTGTTGAAATCTCTAATGGTTGCATTAATAACATCATTAGTAAGTTTGAGAGTGGGATTTGATAGATTACTTACAATGATTTCTGTAGGTAATATGCTTAATTTATTTTTTGAAAGTAAATTTAAGGGTGATATAAATTCAATATTGTTTAAATCAGATTGGATCTTAATGAATGGAGATGAATTTTTTTGAACATTTAGCTCTAACTCGAAATTATCATTTCCATTCACTTGAAGGAATTTTGAGTCTGTAATATATTTTTCTGAATCTAAATTTATAGTTGTTGAAAAATTTAAATTGTAATCACTGGTTAAGCCCACTCCTGAAAGAATGATTAGAGGATTCTGTTTCAAATATGTTGCAGGGAAAGATCCAAAAATCTTGTCTGAATCAACTATAAAAATACTTGCTTCATTAAAATTTATTTTGTGTGAATTAAAAACTGATAGATTAAATTTTTTTGTTTTAGCCGAAATAACATTCTTTAGTTTAAAACTAGACAAATTTATTTCGCCTTTATGCTCTAAATACATATTAGGTAAATTGAAACTTTCATCTTTCAACTCTATTGCATTTCTTAATTCATCTGATTTAAGGCTATGTTTTGTGAATAAGCGAAGTTTTTGGCTTTTAAAATTTAACAAACCGAAGCCTGCATCATAAGAAAAATTGAATGCTTTACCAAACGGAGAGTAAAAATATAAATCTTTTTCATTAAACTCAATAATAGAGCTTGGTAAATCAATTGCTGCGTTTTCATCAATTTTTATTTTTGACTCATTTGTCAATATTTTTGCTTTAAATTCTCCCAAGAGATTGTTGCTTGGAGTTAAATAATAAAAATAAATTGAATTTTTTTCTCCCAAAATAAGGTTTCTATTTATGATGGTAGAGTACTCTTTTAAAGAAGATGGTAATGTGAATGTAATAAAGTCTTTTTTAACATCTTTACCTTTCAGACTAATGGATGAGGATTTCATTGGATCTGAATTTATCTTTAGATTAAAATCGATACCAGATGATTGATTTTTAATTCTTCCTGAAAAATCAAGTTCTGAATCATAAAATTTCCCTCCTCCAATTATTGATACTCTAGCAAAATTTTTCATGTAATTTTTCAGTTTTGAGCTTTCTGAATTAATTGTAAATTTAAAATTTTTACCTTGCCCAGAAAACTCTCCTCCAAGATTAAAAATTTCATCAAAAAATAAATCTTTTAGATCTAGATCCTTTATGGATCCAGAGTATTTTGGTATAGAGCTTTTAAGTGATATGAAAAGATTTTCAAAGGTTAAATTTGCAAATTGTAATCCATCAGCTTCTAATATTTGGGGAGAAAGAAAAAATCTTGGGAAAGCAATAGATTTTTTACTAAGGTTGATTTGAATTGGATGCTTTTCATCAATAAATGGATGAAGAAATTTTGTCAAAATCAATGAACCAATATCTTGATTTGACTGAAAAACAAAAGATCCATTATTTGGCTTAATATTTAATGATTGAAAATATAAGTCCCTATGTTCAAATGAGCCCTTGATGATTGATTGGTTCTTTTTCACTTCACCGACAGCATTAAATTTAAATCTTAAATCCTTAAGTGGTAAATCATCATATATTGGAATTAAATTGAACCAATCATAGGAGTGAAGATTGATTAAAAAACGATTTGAAATTTCGGATAAATTGACTGCAATAGTACTTACATTATCACCATGAAGAAAACTTAGTTGACCATTCAATGAGTCTGGAAATTTACCAAAAAGATCGCCATTTATAATAATAGTAGAGTTATCTCTTATGTACTCAAAATTCTTGAATGAAAGAGATAGGTTGCTAGCAAGGTCTAGAAAATTACTAAAAGATGAATTAGATGAAGAGAAATCTGATTGATGATAATAACCATCTTTAATATTTACAGTCCGGATTCTTATGGGTTGAAAAAAGTTTTGAGGTTTTAATGAAATGCCTAATTCAAGCTCTTTAAGTTGAAGCACTGATCTGTCATTGTGCATTATCTGAAAATCTGAAAATTTAAAATTCTGATTTAAAATATTTCCGGAATTATCTAAATCAGAAAAATCAATTTTGTAAGAAGTTATAACATATTGATTCACGATTTTAATTGAGCTAATTGGAAAAAGTAAGAAGAAAGAAAGACATAAAAAAAATACCCAACTCAATACGCCTATGCCAAAAGTTGCAAAATAGAAAATTTTTTTCATTATGAATAAGTTTTAAAAAATTTTTCTTCGAAAGGCTCTCATCATAAGGTATATTCCAACCCATAAAATTGCATTTATAAGAAAGCTCAAAATTAATACATAGTAAGAATAATTGTAAGGAGAAAGTAAGAGGTACTTACATGCTATATAAAATGTAGAGGATCCTGAAAAGAAGACTGACAATTGGAAATAGGAAAAAATTCTTAAACGAAAAACATACAAATGTATTACATAAGAAGTTGCAACAAAAAATAACATGTTGAAACCAATGGCATTAGAAAAAAATAAATCGACTGCCAACCCATAAAGCATGGCAGCTAAGCTTTGAATTTTTTCAGGCATGGCAAAAACCCAATAGGTAAAAATTAAAAAACCAAAATTTAGTTCTATAAAATATTTTATAGAAAATTGATTAAGGTAATCATCTAACCAAAAACCAAAAATTATTGAAGAAAGAACAATTAAATGGTGGTTAAATTTCATTATTCCTACTTATAATCCCATAAAAATTTTCATCTAAAGGATTTGTTTTGAGAGTTATAACAACTTCAATCTCATCAGGTGTGATAGGAAAAATTTCTGATATGAATCCTATTTCAATATCCTTTAAAAAAATACCGCCTAATCCAGATGTCATAACGATGTCGCCAATTTGATTTTTAAAATCTTTATCATTGAGTTTGCAAGAAATTAACATTGGTTTTCCTCTGCCTCCAGCATCACAATAAAAAAAATCAGATTTGATAGGCAACACATGCTCAACATCTGATAAAAGGATAACTTCAATAAAGTTCATATAAGTTTTTTTAGTTTGTCCGACAAAAGAGTTTCCTGCAAAAACTGGAAAATTTTTTTCAATCTTTATTTTATTTGGATTATGCAAAAAAATTTTATGTGATGAGCAGCAAAAATAATTTTTTAAGTCTATTGAGGCTATTTTAAACACATTGATGCCATTAGATTTAAAAACGCTGAATAGAGTGTCTGTAAAATCAATAACCTGAGTTTTTTCTTCATTATCTTTTTTTTCAATAAAATCCTTTAGGCCGATTTGAAGAGTTTGTTCTCTGAGTTTTTTATTTTCTTGTAATAGATATTTATTTTGCTTTAAAGAAGAAAAAGTGAAGCTGATATTTTCAACAACGCTCTTTGAAATGACCTGAACATACAAACTAGAAGCATTTATAATCCCTCTTAAAGGTGCAAAAGTTTGACTGCTAATATCAGCGTAAAGAAAAAATACTGATAGAAAAAAAGCAATCGCGTAATTTCTTATTGGAGTATTTGTAGGCGTGTATCTCGCCATATTAAATTAATTATTCTGTTGAAAGTAAATCAATATTATATTTATCAATGATTTCAAGAGCTTTGCCACCTCCTCTTGCAACACATGTCAAAGGGTCCTCAGCGCATATTACTGGAATTCCTGTAGAAGAAGAAATTAACTTATCTAAGTCTCTCATCAAAGCTCCTCCTCCAGTGAGAACAATTCCCCTTTCAGCAATATCAGCAGCTAATTCTGGTGGAGAAAGTTCAAGTGCATTTCTTATAGCCCTGATTATCCCAGATAAAGGATCTTTCATGGCCTCGTAAACATGTGAGCTTTTTAAAATGAATGTTTCAGGGATACCTTCAGCTAGATTCCGTCCTGTTACATTCATTTCAAGTTCTTCAGACTCCGGTGATGCGCAACCGATAGTATATTTAATTTTTTCAGCAGTAGACTCTCCAATCACGCAGCCATAATTTCTTCTTACCCATGATGTTATTGAGCTATCCATAAGATCTCCACCAATTTTTACTGACTCAGCATAAACAACACCATTAAGAGAAAGTATCGCAATTTCTGAAGTCCCTCCACCAATATCAACAACCATATTACCATTTGCCTCTTCAACTGGAAGACCTGCTCCGATAGCAGCAGCCATGGGCTCTTCAATTAGCTTCACATCTCTTGCTCCAGCACCTAAAACAGACTCTCTGATTGCCCTCCTTTCAACTTGTGTTGATCTACATGGAACGCATACAAGAACTCTAGGACTTGGTTTGATAAACCTCTGTTCGTGAACTTTTCCAATGAATTGCTGTAGCATTTTTTCGGTAACCTGGAAATCTGCTATCACTCCCTCCGATAAAGGTCTAATTGCTTTTATATTACCTGGAGTTCTTCCAAGCATTTTTTTTGCTTCATGCCCAACTGCTACAACTGTTTTTTGACCGCGACTTTCTCGAATTGCAACAACAGATGGCTCATTTAGCACTATCCCAGTATCTTTGGTATAAATTAACGTATTCGCGGTTCCAAGATCTATTGATAAATCGTTAGAAAATAAACCTCGAACAGTTTTAAATAGGTTGAAATCCACTATGATATTCCCTGTAAATTCATTTTAAGATGCTTTTAGTTTAATATTTCGCATCAAAAATAGATAATATCATATGGACCGAGAAACAGTCAGAACTATTTGCTATCTAGCACGATTAGAAATAGATAAAGGTAAATCTGAAAAAATACAAAAAGATCTTGAAGCTATTATTGAGTTAATAGGAACACTTCAATCCATTGATACATCTGATATAGAGCCTCTATATAATCCACTTGAGATGACAGCATTCAAACATGAAGATCTAGAGATATCTGATAATAAAAAAGATAAATTTCTTAAAAATGCTGCTAAATCAAATGAGGATTATTTTCTTGTTCCTAGGGTTGTTGAATGAGTATTCAATTTAAATCAATAACCGAACTAAATGAGTTACTGGATAACAAAGCTATTTCAGCCTCAGAATTAAATCAAGAATCAATTCAATTAGCTAAAAAATATAGCGAATTGAACTGTTTTGTAACATTAAATGAGGAAAATGCTAAAAAAAAATCAGCTGCTATAAAAAGAAATCAAAAAAATCCCTCATTACTTTCAGGAATTCCATTGGCACAAAAAGACTTATTTTGTACTGAAGGACTAAGAACAACATGCTCCTCAAAAATACTTTCTAATTTTATACCTCCGTACACTGCTACTGCAGTTGAAAAACTAGAAGGTGCGGGTTCAATAACCATCGGTAAAACTAATATGGATGAGTTTGCAATGGGCTCCTCAAATGAAACCAGCTTTTTCGGGAGTGTACACAATCCTTGGAAAAAAGGTTTTGTTCCTGGAGGAAGCTCTGGCGGATCGGCGGCAGCAGTTGCAGCTGGAATAGTTCCAGCTGCAACTGGAACGGATACAGGTGGATCAATTCGTCAACCTGCTGCACACTGCGGAATTACTGGATTAAAGCCAACTTATGGGAGAATTTCAAGATGGGGAATGATAGCCTTCGCCTCAAGCCTTGATCAGGCTGGACCATTAGCTAGAAATGCTGAAGATTGTGCTATTTTACTTAACTCAATGTCAGGATATGATTCAAAAGATACAACATCATTGAACTCTGAAGTACCAAATTTTCTAGAAAATATTAATCAATCTCTTAAAGGTAAAAAAATAGGCATTATAAAAGAATTTGATCTCTCTGATCTAGATACGGAAGTTCAAGAGCGTTTTGAAGAATCTAAAAATGCATATGAAAATTTGGGTGCTGAATTCATCGAGGTCTCACTTCCAAATATATCAGCATCTGTTCCCACATACTATTCTATCGCTCCAGCAGAGTGCTCATCAAATTTATCAAGATTTGATGGCGTACGTTTTGGATATAGGGCTGAAAACACTGTTGATCTGAATGAGCTCTATATTAAATCGAGAAGCGAAGGGTTTGGAGATGAGGTTAAGAGAAGAATACTTATTGGAACTTATGCGCTTTCTGCAGGTTACTATGATGCTTACTATAAAAAAGCACAACAGGTTAGAAGATTAATTAAGAATGATTTTGATTACGTCTTTAAATCTGTAGATTTACTGATGACTCCTACTTCTCCAAGCACTGCTTTTAAATTTGAAAGTAAAGGCACCCAAAATCCAGTTGAATTATACCTCGAAGATCTTTTTACCATTTCGGCGAATCTTGCCGGACTTCCTGCTATTTCAATACCTCATGGACAAGTAAATTCATTGCCAGTCGGATTGCAGCTTATTGGAAATTTTCTTAGAGAAGATCTATTGCTTAATGCAGCTCATGTCTTCCAAAAGAACTCTGACTTTCATCATGCAAAACCAAATTTGGAGGATTTTAAATGAGTTGGGAAACTGTAATAGGCCTCGAGACTCATGTTCAGTTATCAACAAAAACAAAATTATTTTCAAGAGCCTCAACTGCTTTTGGAGCTAGCCCAAATTCAAATGTAAATTTAATAGATTGTGGTCTCCCAGGAGTTTTGCCATCTGTTAACAAAGAAGCATTTTATAAAGCTATAAGATTTGGAATGGCCATAGGTGCTCATATAAACCAAACGTCCATTTTTGATAGGAAAAATTACTTTTATGCTGATTTACCTAAGGGATATCAAATCACCCAAATGGAATTACCAATTGTATTAGGCGGATCAATTGAAATCCCAACTGAAAATTCACCTAAAAAAATCAATATTACGAGGGCGCATTTAGAAGAAGATGCTGGAAAATCAATTCATGATGAATTTGATGGTTTCTCTGCAATAGATCTTAATCGAGCAGGAACTCCTCTTTTAGAAATAGTTTCAGAACCTGAAATATCAAGTGCTAAAGAAGCAGTGGCATACATGAAAGCGATGCATCAGCTTGTAACCTATTTAGATGTATCGGACGGTAACATGGCCCAAGGTTCTTTGAGATGTGACGCTAATGTATCTATCAGAAAAATTGGAGATTCAGAACTTGGTACAAGAACAGAAATTAAAAATATCAATTCTTTCAAATTTATTGAGAAAGCTATTAATTTTGAGATTAAAAGACAGATAAAAGTCTTGGAAAGCGGAGAAAAAGTTACACAAGAAACTCGGCTTTATGACAGCGCTAAAGACGAAACTAGGCCAATGAGGTCAAAGGAATTTGCAAATGACTATAGATATTTTCCAGAACCAGATCTTTTGCCAGTGGTAATTTCAAATGAAGAAATGCAAAAAATTAAAGATGAATTTCCGGAGCTCCCAACTGAAAAAGAGACTCGCTATCAAAACGAATATGGGCTTTCATCATATGATGCACAAATTATCGCATCGTCAAAGTCCATGGCTGACTTCTTTGAATCTTCGCTGACAGGTGTAAAAAATTATTCTCTTTTAGCAAATTGGTTGATAGGTGAAATTAGTGCCTATCTTAATAAAGAGCTAATTGAAATTCATGAATCAAAATTAAGTTCTGAGAACATAGCAATGCTCATTAACCGAATCGATGATCAGACCATTTCGGGTAAAATTGGAAAATCTATTTTTGAAGAAATGTGCCTTAACGGATCTTCACCAGATCAAATCATCGAGTCTAAAGGTTTAAGGCAAATAACTGATGATGATTCCATCGAAAAAGTTGTTGATGAAGTTATCGAAAATAACTCTGAGCAAGTACAGGGCTTCAAAAGTGGAAAAGAAAAATTATTTGGCTTTTTTGTTGGTCAAGTTATGAAAAAAACTCAGGGCAAAGCTAATCCTCAAACAGTTAACAAGATTCTTAAAGAAAAGTTGGCAAAGTAATCTATCTTTTAAAAGGATCCAATATCATTGATTTTATACTGTTTGCTAAGTTTCCTTGGACACCCACATTTTTCAACTCTTCTTCATTATCTTTTGGCCAATAAAAAGTTTTAAATACGTGATCCCATATAATAAGATTATTTCCATAATTATGATTAGCTATCTCTGGCTTTAAATTATGATGCCATCTGTGAAGTTCTGGCCCAGAGAAGAAGTAATTTAGAATTTTTTGATCTTGCTCAGCATTAACATGTTGCCAGAATCCGTGAACTGTGCTGAAAATAGTTACTAATGCAATAATCTTTGCTTCTGCACCTAAAATTAGTAAAGGCACTATTCCAAAAACCTGAAGCAAGGTCACATCAACATAATGAAATCTTGTTGCATTAAACCAATAAAGTCTTTGTGGATTGTGATGAATACTATGAAACCTCCACAAAAAAGGGATCTCATGACAGCCCCTATGGAACCAGTAAAGTCCAAATTCAGAAATGATTAGAGCGAAAACTAGTTGTATAAATATATTTATATCTGATGGCCACAGATCAAATCCTCCTCCTGCAAATTTTAAGGCTATGGAAGTAAGAAAAATTTGTAGCAATTGACTTTGAAATACAATGTAATTTAAAACAAATAGTGAGGCATCTGGGAAAAAATTTTCTTTGAAGTTTGGTTTCCAATCTTTATATAAAGGTACAAGAAACTCGCCAATTACAGTAAATGAAATTGAGCCAATGCCAGCAAAAAGTAAGACTTCTAATTCGCTAAACCCACTTTCAAGCAACAAAATTGAGCCACTTACAACAGAAATTATACAAATTAAGTATCCAAACCTAGAAAAAACTAACTGCATTAGTTGAATATATGCTGCTTTAAATAACCCACATAGATAATGTCTCTGCTATGTATGCTGGTTTTTCAACGCCTTCTATCTCCATAGATATGGATGCTTTAACTAGATATTGACCTGGGTTTTTTTCTGTAATGTCGACAATCTTGGTGTGAAGCCTAACTCTGGAATCAACTGCTACTGGGCTCAAAAATCTAACTTTATCAAGCCCATAATTCAAGCCCATTTTTGCCCCTTCAACAACAAGTGCAGTATCTTTACCAAGACCTGCTACCAATGATAGCGAAAGAAAGCCATGCGCGATTGTTGAACCAAAAATAGGAGTAGCTTTTTCAGGATCAACATGGATAAATTGATGATCTTCTGTTGCATCTGCAAATTTATTAATTCTATCCTGATCAACTTTAAACCATTCAGTCGCCTCTAAGTCCTTTCCAACATAATCTTTCAAATTTTCAGGTTTAACTATTGTTATTGCCATTTTATTTCTCCATTAAATGATCTTTGTACTCGTCTCTTAATTCAACCTTTTGTAATTTTCCAGTTGCTCCATGCGGAAGTTCTTTTACAAAAATAATATCATCTGGCAACCACCATTTAACCACTTTTTCTAAAAGAAAATTGTTGATCTCGTCCTTATCCATTTCATTGCCATCTTTTGTAATTAGAAATAATAATGGTCTTTCATCCCATTTTGGATGAGGAACTCCGACAACACATGCTTCAAGTACGTTTTCATGAGTCAGCGCTGCATTTTCTAAATCTATTGAGCTAATCCATTCACCTCCAGTTTTGATGACATCCTTTGCTCTATCAACGATTTGCATACAACCATCGGGATGAATTGTTGCAACATCACCAGTATCAAACCAACCCTCATTATCAATTGCAGGGCCATCTGCTTTAAAGTATGTATGCATTATCCATGGTCCCTTTACCTTGAGAGCACCGCTAGCCTCTCCATCTCTTGGAAGTTCATTATCCTCATCATCAACTGTCTTAATCTCTACACCAAATAAAGGATAGCCTTGCTTGGTTTGCAGCTGATATCGATCTTCTTTTGGAAGATTCATGGTTTTCTTTGTTGGAGTGTTAATAGTTCCGAGTGGACTCATTTCAGTCATTCCCATCCATGAGTTAAAAATGCATCATGCTGCTCATCAAATGCCTTAATCATTGCATATGGTGCTGCAGAGCCGCCAACCAAAACTTGATCAACTGTATCTAGCTTGAGTCTTTTTTCCTCAAGATACTGCAATAATCCAAGCCAAACTGTAGGAACACCTAACATTGAATCAACCGACTCCTGTTTCACAAGTTCATATAAAGACTCTCCATCAAGAGCATGCCCAGGAAGAACTAAGGTCATTCCACTTATTAATGCACAATAAGGTACGCCCCAAGCATTTACATGAAACATAGGCACTACAGGCAATACTGAGCTGGAAGAATTGAATCCAAGACCTCCAGAAATTGAAGTTGCATGCAAAATAGTTGACCTATGTGAATATAATACGCCCTTTGGATTACCCGTGGTACCCGAGGTATAACACAAAGAAGCGGCATCATTTTCATCCACTTTAGGCCAATCAAATTGATCTGACTCATCTTGAATTAATTCTTCATAGCTTAGTAAATTTTGTAAGTTATTTTCAGGAATCTTATCTTTTGATGAAGCAATAATTATCTTACTTACAGTATTTAACTTATCTTGAACACTCTCAACTAAAGGAATAAATGAAGGATCAGCAATTAAAACCTCATCCTCAGCATGATTAAGTATGTATATTAACTGATCAGGAGAATATCTCGGGTTTAGGGTATGCAAGATGGCTCCCATCCCAGACACTGCAAAATAGGTTTCAAAGTGTCTACTGTTATTCCAAGCTATTGTTGCAACTCGATCATGAGCATTCACACCAAGTTTTCTAAGAGCATTAGCAAGCTTTTTTGAACGTTTGACTGACTTACCATATGTAGTTGAATTTATTGTGCCGTCCAATTCGCGTGAAACTAATTTACCATCAAAATTATATTTTTCAGCATGTAAAATTGCCTGCGGGATTGTTAAATCCCAATTCATCATATTACCTTTCATTAAATTAACCCCTGTATTTAAAATAAATTTTTTTCAAGAATACAATTTTATTTTATTGTAATTTTATAATCGTAAATCTTATCATATGAAAATATTATTATTTACATGCGTGGGTATATCTATCTAGGCCTTGATAATCTTGATTTGAAACAATACTGTGAAAATCTTGCTCTCGTAAAATTTCGGCAACCTCTCCTGCTTGCGCATAGCCATGTTCAAGGATAATTTTTCCACCAGGTTTTAAGGCAAATCTTGCTTGATTGGCAATATCAATAAAGCTTTGAGATCCATTTTTTGAAGTTAAAGCTACCAAAGGCTCATGAGTTAAATTTTTAAGATGACAGTCTCTTGACGTCAAGTATGGTGGATTAGAAATAACTAAATCTAAAGAATTCTCCATTACAAAAGACATCCAATTAGAATGAACTAATGAAACATTACTAACTTTATGTAATTTTTTATTTGCCTCGGCTACTTCCAATGCAGAGTTTGAAATATCTGAGGCAATGATCTTAATTTCTGGTCTAAGCATAGCTAGCGTTAATGCAATACAACCGGATCCTGTACCAACCTCTACAATCTTTGACCTTTTCGTTAATTTTAAATCCAAAATATAATCTATGATTAGCTCTGTCTCTGGACGGGGAATAAGTACTCTCGAATCCACAAAAAATTTAAATCCATAAAATATCGATTCATTTAAAATATAATCAATTGGTAATCCATCTAGATAAGATGTAAAAAAAGTTTCTATTTTTTTTATCTGTTCTTTTGATAAATCAAAATTATCTTCAAGCTTGATAATTGCATCATTAATTCCTAAAGATTTTAAAAAAAACTCTAAATCTCGGACTATAAACTCATGTGTATGAGTATTTGATTTGGCAAGTGCAAAATATGATTTTATTGTTTGGTTCAATTATTAAGATTGTTCTAAACTTGAAAGTTGAGCCAATTGATTTTCTGTAATCAAAGCTTGGCAAATTGAAATCATATCACCATCCATGACTTGATCTAAATTATGCTGGGTTAATTTAATCCTATGATCAGTAATCCTCCCTTGAGGAAAATTATACGTTCGTATCTTTTCGCTTCTATCGCCAGTGCCAACTAAAATTTTTCTTTCACTTGCAATAGTATTTTGCTGCTCGTCAATCTCGTTTTGCTTTAATTTTGCAGCTAATAAAGCCATAGCTTTAGATTTATTTTTATGTTGAGATCTATCATCTTGGCACTCTACAACAACGCCAGTTGGAATGTGGGTTAACCGTACTGCTGAATCAGTTTTATTGACATGCTGGCCTCCTGCACCGGATGCCCTGTAAGTGTCTACTCTTAAATCGCTTTTATCTATCTCTACATCTTGTACCTCATCAACCTCGGGTAAAATTGCAACTGTAACCGTTGAAGTATGAATTCTTCCTTGAGATTCAGTCTCTGGAACTCTTTGGACTCGATGCACCCCAGATTCAAATTTAAGGAGCTTGAAAACTCCTTGTCCGTTTATCTTAACAACAGCTTCTTTTATACCGCTGGGTTCTGAATGTTTAGTATTTACAATTTCAAATTTCCAACCTTGACGCTCAGATAATCGAGAGTACATTCTAAATAAATCTGCAGCAAAGATTGCAGCCTCATCACCACCTGCTCCAGCTCTTATTTCAAGATAAGCGGCGCCATCGTCAGCCTTATCTTTGGGTAAAAGCATAAATTTAATATTTTTTTCAAGTTCTATGATTTTCTCTTGGTTAGTATTTATCTCATTTTTTGCTAACTCTACTAATTCTGAATCTCCAGAATCTAAAAGTTCTTGTGCGCCAGATAGATCTAACTCAACATCGCTTAATGATTTAAATAAATCGACAATAGGGATAATTTCAGCGTATTCTTTATTCAACTGGGTGTATAAAGCCATATCATCAGTGGCGCCCTCTTTTGCAATGGCATCACTGATTTCTATGGATCTTAATCGTAAACTTTCTAATTTATTTATAATAGATTCTTCAAGCACTTCTTATTTCCTTAAGCATAGAAAATATTGCATGAGAATTTAGTCCTGAAATTTGATTTAAATGATCAGCAGACACTCCATCTATTTTTTGCAGAAACTGACAAGGATCATCAGATCTCAATAACTCAAAATAATCTTGTTGATTTAGTGACAAAGATATTATCTTAAGGGCTTCATAAGCTTCATTTCGATATTGTCTTTTAAATCGATCATGGCTAAATAATTCAATGCGTTCTTTTATTATTTGCATTGCTTTAAGAGCCTCAGCAGATCGTTCGTCTAAATTTTCTTGGGTAACAAACTCTATATCCTCTATTGTAAAAAGGTATGCATATTCAAGATCTCGTACTTGGTCCTCTACATTTCTAGGCACACCCAAATCAATTAGCAGCATTGGTTTATTCGCTCTCGATCTCATTGCATCTTCGATAAGGCCTTTCCCAATAATAGGCAGTGGTGAATTCACAGATGTCACTAGAATATCTGTTGTTTCTATAAGTGTTCCGAGCTTAAATAAATTACTGGTTACTAGGCTAAATGAGTCATTAATTTGCAAGAACTTTTTTGATCTATTGACTGCTTGTATATTTTTTATTCCATTTTCATAAAAATTTTCAATAACGTTCATTGCCATCTGACCAGCACCCACTATTGTTAGTTTTTGCTTTGTTGGATCCTCAAAAATTTCCTGAACGATTTTTAATGATAGGCCTGAAACAGACAAGGGATTATGACCAACCTTTGTTTCGGTTCTGGCTGCTTTTGCTATCGATATTATTTCGTCAGTTACTCTTAGAAGTTGATTATTTAAAAATCCAAGTTTTGTATAGTTTTGAACTGATTTCTTAAATTGTCCTAATATTTCTTGTTCTCCCAAGACTTGAGAATCTAAGCCACTTGCAACACAACACATGTGTTCAATAGCTGCATCGTTTTCAAAAAAATATAAGCCATCTTGGACAATATCATCGCAACCTAAAAATTCAAGAGTCTTTTGAGCTATAGAAATAGAAGTTCCAGGCTCTCCAAAATAATAAACTTCAGTTCTGTTGCATGTGGAAAGAGCAAAAAAAGATTCTACAAAATGACCAAATTCCTCCTTAAAAAAATTTATAAAGTCATCTTGATTAGAGTCATTTATAATAAATAGCTCTCTTTCAGATAACTTAGATGTCTTATGATTTATGCCAAATAACTGTAATTCCATGACAAAAATTATCTTAGTATGGTTTGTGGTGCTTTTAAGTTCATGCTCATCAATATCTCAATTAATTTATCCTGAAAAAAGCTACATAGGTAAGTTTATCCTTTCACAAAATAACCTAGTATCTAACTTCATTGTTAAAATAAATGTATTTTCAGAACATATCATTATACAGGTTAGTAAGCCAATTTTAGGGAATCTTCTCAAGATAAAATTTAGTCAAAATAATGGAATAATCATTGATCAAGAAATTGATAGTAGTTATTTAACTTTGTTAAATAATTTTGATAAAAATGAATACTCTTATTTTGTTAATTCGTGCTTCAATCATTTAGATATTGATAAAAATGCATTTAAAATTACAAAAAATTATATTGAATTGAAATGCGAATATAGGGGACCAGAAACATTTTCGATATTTTTTATTGATAATGACATTTTTTCAATAAATGGAATTTTAAAGCGTGAATAAGATAACGATAGCCTGTCCAGCAAAGTTGAATTTAAATCTTTCTGTTTTAAAGAAAAAAAATAATGGAATGCATGAGATAAATTCTCAATTTCAACTTATAAATTTATTTGATGAGATGAAAATTGAAAAAACAAACTCTAACTTACTTAATGTATCAACAAATATTGGTTCATCAATTAATGGAGAAAAAAATATTGTTTATCAAGCTATTAATGAGCTATCAAATTATATTGGAAGGCAAGTATATTGTAATATCAGCATTAGAAAGAATATTCCGATCGGGGGAGGCCTTGGTGGAGGAAGTTCTAATGCTGCTGGGGCACTTATTGGTGTTAATGTTTTGTTTGAGCTTGGCCTTTCATCAAAAGATTTAATAAAAATTGGAAAGAAAGTAGGTGCAGACGTTCCATTCTTTATCTTTGGTAAAAATGCTCATGCATCTGGTATTGGTGATGTTTTAATTGAAGCAAAAAGCTCCTCTAAGAAAAAATATCTATTATTATTTCCTCAAATCTATTCCTCAACCAAAGAATTATTTTCTCAATGGGATAAATTAAGTGAAGATTCTCAAAACAAGATCTTGAAAACTGAAGAAAATTCATTCTTACCCTTATTTCTTCAAAATAATCAAGATATTAAAGAAGATTTCAATCATTTAAATGATCTTTGCTCTCTAAGATTATCTGGAACTGGCTCAACAATGTTTGTTATGTACGAAAATAAGTATGAAATTGAAAAAACTTTAAAAAAAATTCCTAGTAAATGGAGACACTCTTTTTGTGAACCTTTACAATGTTCACCATTATTAACTTATTTAACATAATGGGGTGTGGCCAAGCGGTAAGGCAACGGGTTTTGATCCCGTCATGCGCTGGTTCGAATCCAGCCACCCCAGCCAATAATAAGAAAAATGATTAATAAACAAACAGTTGGAATCTTCTCAGGCTCAGCTTCACAGGCTTTATCTGAGGAAGTAGCAAAAATATTAGGTATAAAAATAGGTGAGATTGATTTAGGTAAATTTTCAGATGGAGAAATTAAGGTTGAAGTCTTGGAAAATGTCCGAGGTCATGAAGCTTATATAGTTCAATCTACTTGCGCTCCTTCAAATGCAAATTTAATGGAATTAATGTTAATTACAGATGCTTTGAAACGTTCATCTGCATCAAAAATTACAGCAATAATTCCCTACTATGGTTATGCACGTCAAGACAGAAGAGTTAGATCAGCAAGAGTTCCAATAAGCGCAAAAGTAATTGCGGATATGTTAAATTCCGTTGGAGTGGATAGGGTACTTACAGTAGACCTTCATTCTGAATCCATTCAAGGTTTCTTTGATATGCCTGCTGACAATGTATATGCAACAAAAATCATGCATGATGATATTAAGTCTAGAACTTCAAAAGATGAGCAAATACTTGTGGTATCTCCTGATGTGGGTGGTGTTGTTAGAGCAAGAGCATTGGCAAAATTCCTGGATGAATCTGATCTAGCAATTATTGATAAAAGAAGGGCATCATCAAATGAATCTGAAGTAATGAACATTATTGGAGATGTTAAAGGAAAAAGCTGTATTGTGCCTGATGATATCATTGATACAGCTGGAACTTTATGTAATGCAGCTCAAGCTTTAAAGGATGCTGGTGCTGCTAAGGTGAAAGCATATATCACTCATCCAGTATTGTCAGGGCCAGCTATTGAAAGAATTTCAAATTCATCTATTGATGAATTAGTTGTGACCAATTCCATTTCTTTATCCACAGAAGCAGAAAAATGCAGTAAAATACGCGTCATTTCTCTTGCCCCTACAATTGCAGAGTGCATTAGAAGATTAAACAATGAAGAGTCACTTAGTGCCCTATTTTTGTAAGAGTTAATTAAAAGGTAATCCTAATGTCAGAAGAAATTATATTAAATGCAGATCTTAGAGTAAGAACCGGTACAAATAAAACCAGAGAAATAAGACGAGAAGGCTCTATGGTTCCAGCCATAATTTATGGAAATGAAGAAGAAACTAAAAATATTAAAGTTAAATTAAATGAGCTCACTAAAGCTTCTGAAAATGAACTTTTTTACACTCAAGTCTTAAAAATATTACTAGAGGGTCAAGAGGAAAAAGTTGTTCTTAAGCAGCTTCAAAGAGAGCCTGTTAAAGGTAAGTTTCTTCACGCAGACTTTCAAAGAGTTTCAAGAAAAACAAAATTAAAAGTAGTTGTTCCATTCAGATTTATTGGTGAGGAGGACTGTGAGGGTGTAAAAATAGACGGAGGTGTTATTGCCAAAGCTATTTCAGAAATAGAAATCTCATGCTTAGCTGGAAATATTCCTGAGGCTATTGAAGTTGATATTACAAACTTAATGCTTAACGAAGCAATACGTTTATCAAATATAATCTTACCAGAAGGAGCAGAAATTCCTGGTTTTGATGAAGAGAATGATCAGATGATTGTTTCAGTGAATCCGCCTAGAGCAGAAGAAGAAGAACCAGAGATTCTTGCTGAGGAAGAAGATGGTGAGGAAAGTGAAGCTGCTGAGGGAGTAGATTCATTGGCGGATCAAAGTGATGCTGATAATGTGTCTTCAGAAGAAGCAGAGTCAAGTAATTAAAATCAAAAAAATCTGTGCCTAATATTTGTATTATTGGTCTAGGAAATCCTGGAAGTAAATATAATGGAACCCGTCATAACATTGGGAAAGATTGGGTAAAAAGTGTTGCTAGCGACGCCGATTTAGATCTTCAAGTAAAGAAAAAAATTGAATCCACAGTTGGATTATCTGGTGATGAAAAAATTCTATGGGGATATCCCAATCAATATGTAAATGAATCAGGTAATTCAATTATTAAAATTCTAAAAACCCAAAATTTCAACCTTGAGCAAATGATAGTTATTCATGATGACCTGGACCTTCCTCTTGGAAGCCTAAAATTAAAAATAGGTGGTGGGCATGGTGGACACAACGGATTGAGGAGTATCATATCGCACGCAGGTAAATCATTTATAAGGCTAAGAGTGGGAATTGGTCATCCAGGCAATAAAATTGACGTAACCAATTGGGTTCTAGGTAAATTTAAAACTACTGAAAAAGATTTAATAGAAGAAAGCTTTTATAAGTTTAATCATGTAATTGGCCTTTTGAGCAACAACGATATTCATTCAGCACAATTAAAACTACATACAGAATAAATGGGTTTTAAATGTGGAATTTTAGGCTTACCTAATGTGGGTAAATCAACCTTATTTAACGCTATAACTAAATCTACTATCCCTGCAGAAAACTTTCCATTTTGTACAATTGAGCCGAATATTGGAATCGTGAATGTTCCTGATAAAAGACTAGATAAAATAAATAATATTGTAAATTCTGAAAGTGTGATACCAACCACGATGAGCTTCGTTGATATTGCAGGGCTAGTAAAAGGTGCCTCTAAAGGAGAAGGATTAGGGAACGCCTTTTTGTCGAATATAAGAGAAATGAATGCCCTTCTTCATGTTGTAAGATGTTTTAATGATGAAAATGTGGTGCATGTTGATGGTTTTATCGATCCTCTGAAGGATGTTGAGACGATCAATCTTGAATTAATTTTTGCTGATCTTGAGGTCCTTGAAAAAAAAGATCAGAAATTAGAAAAATTAATTAGATCTGGAGATCAAGATGCAAAAAAACACAAAATAATAATCCAAGCTCTAAAGGAGCTGATGAAAAATGGAAATTTACCAAAGCTTGATAGGTTTGATACTGAGGAAATAAAATTTATTGAAAGCATGAATTTGCTCTCAACAAAACCAATGGTTTTAGTAGCAAATTTATCTGATGACAAATCGAAAAATAATCTTGATGACCTCAAGAATTATGCTGAGATTAATAACATCAAAATTATTCCGGCAGTAATAAAAATTGAGCATGAGTTAGCGATACTAGAAAAGGAAGAGCAATTAGAATACCTAGAACTACTTGAAATGGGTGAGCCTGTACTAAATAAAATTATTATTGCGGGCTATAAATTATTGAACTTAGAAACATTTTTTACTACTGGGCCAAAAGAGTCTAAAGCTTGGACAATTCGTAAAGATTCCTTAGCGCCTGAGGCAGCAGGAGTTATTCATACTGATTTTGAAAGAGGCTTTATTAAGGCTGAGGTTATATCATTTGCGGATTTTATTGATTGTAATGGAGAAACTGGTGCAAAGAAAAATGGTAAATTAAGGCTAGAGGGAAAAGACTATTTAGTGAAGGATGGAGATATAATTCACTTCAAATTTAATGTTTGACTTATAAATCAAGTTCTTTATTATCGTATCACTTGGCTATGTAGCTCAGATGGTTAGAGCACAGCACTCATAACGCTGGGGTCGGTGGTTCAATTCCACCCATAGCCACCATTAAATTAAATTCTAAGAAATAAAGATATTTTAGATAAAAATCTATCTAGAACTAAATAATCTTTTTTACTATTCTTTTTTTAAGAAAATTAAAATTATTATTAATGATACCAATGCCAATAAGCCGTCTTCTCCGAGCATGGTTAATATTTCTGAAACGTTTTTGTATACATCGCCAACAAATGGAGTATTAGGACCAAAAATAATGCCAAGCAATAATGAGACTGCTACCAATGGTAATAATAATTTTAATAACTTATTAAAAAAAGCAGTAAGTTTTACAAGAGAGTTGTTAAGATTCATTTTTATTAAAAGTAGAAAGGGCCTAATGGCCCTTTCTAACTAAGATTAAGCACAAACGCTTATCTGTTAACTAAGCTATATAGAACTGCTAGTACAAGTAATCCTACAACACCATTTGAAGCTAAAGACTCGACCAATGAAGTAATATTTCCAATTACATCTAGTCCCAACATATCGCCAAAAGCAAGGCTTCCAACAATACCAAGTCCTAAGATACCGATGATGACACTAGTTAAATTACTAACTAGGTCGCTTAACATTCTAAATGCATTATCCATAATTTCCCCCTATGGTTTGCACGGTTAGTTAACCTATAAAACCATAAAAAGAAATTGTGGACAAGATATATGAGTTAAAAATATCTGAAAATTTGACTTTTAATAGATAAATATTTTAATTATATGTAATACTTCTTACATATTATAAGTAATACTTATATTTAAATAAATTAGATTTCTAATGCTTTCTTAGAAAGTTTCATCTTACCTCGGTCAAATCCTATTAGCTTTACCTCGATTATGTCTCCCTCAGAAAGGACATCAGAAACATTTTCAACCCTTTCTGAAGAAATTTCAGAAACATGCAATAATCCATCTTTGCCAGGCAAGATGTTCACAAAGGCACCAAAATCTACAATTTTGACTACTTTTCCTTTATATACTTTATTCAGCTCGGGATCCTCTATTATTCCCTCAATAATTTCAAGTGCCGCTTTCATGATAGATTGTGTTTCTCCAAATATAGTAACAACTCCATTATCATCTACATCAACTGATGCTCCGGTATCGGCCTGCATACCTTTTATTACCGCTCCGCCTTTACCTATAATTTCTTTAATTTTGTCCTGATTTACAGTTATCTTTTTCATTGCGGGAGTATTTTC
>CABZRR010000013.1 GCA_902528215.1 uncultured SAR86 cluster bacterium
GGCTTACAACTGTTGATAATGAAAGCACAACGAATGTTAAACTAATTACTAATGGAAGATCTTTTTCGTCAGAAAAAACATCGGTAATAAAAAATCCAATTGACTGCAATAGTGATGCTTGACAAAGAGATGAAAGCGCGGCGATAAATAGAAATGGCCAAACACTTTTATCTTTAAATGATATGTTGGAAAGCATATCTTCGGCTTTCTCTTTTAATAAAGTTGTCTTAGGAAATGTGCAAAAAATTCCAAGAGCAGAAATAAACCCACATATTGCGAAAATATAGAATGGCAAAGGTTTTGAATATAAAAAAAGAAGCCCGCCTATCATAGGGCCCATTATCGTCCCAATTAAAAAGCTGGATTCAAGCCTTGCAAATTTCTTTGTTCGTTTAGTTCTCTCTGAAATATCTGCAATATATGCAAAAGCAGCAGGTCTTGTAGCTGAGCCAATAAGTCCATTTATTAGCCTACCAAATATTAACAAAGGCAAAAGGAAAACAAAATCTAATAAATTTCTTTCAACAAGAAAAAGCGGAGTAATTAAAGCAATGATTGAGACTGAATACCCAATTAAACCTATGACGGCAATATTTCTTCTGCCATATTTATCTGATACTCTCCCCCACGAGGAACTAGTTACAGCCCATGCTACTGCTGAAATAGAAAAAATTAATGATGTTTCAACAACTGTTAAACCTAAATCTCTTGCTAATGGTGGTACCAAGACAAATGCAAAGGATTGACCAAGACCAACTGAAAATAAACCAAACTTTAGCCAAGACGAAGGTTTATACAATTTTATTTATACCTAGGGCCTCACGTAGTCTTCCAATAAGTTCTTGTGCTTGAGGACGAACTTTCCGTGCCCCTTCATAGAATAAATCATTTAATAAATTTGATTTATCATTTAATTCAAAATATTTTTCTCTAATAGGAGATATTTCAGAGTTAATAATTGAAAATAATTTTTTCTTAGCATCACCCCATCCAATTCCATCCCTGTATGCTTGATTCATGTCGTTAATTTCATCAGTGGTAGCAAAAAATGAATATAACTGAAAAATAGTGCAGTCTTTTGTATCTTTAGGCTGACCAGGTTCTAATGAATTTGTAATAATTTTTGAAATAGATTTCTCTAAATCTTTTTCAGATGATAGAAATGGAACAATATTGTTATAAGACTTACTCATTTTTCTTCCATCAATTCCTGGAACTGATACTTCATTTTGAATAATGGCCTCTGGTAATACTAATAAATTTGAATATGAATGATTAAAAGTACCGGCTATATCTCGAGTCATTTCCATATGTTGAGCTTGATCAGGTCCAACAGGTACATGTGTTGCATTAAATAACAAAATATCTGACGCCATCAATATTGGATATGAAAATAATCCCATATTAATAGCTTTGTCCTCATCATTTCCAGCTTGAGTATTTTCAGCTGTCATTGATTTATAGGCATGAGCCCTATTTAGAAGTCCTTTGGATGCGCTGCAATTTAAAATCCATGTTAATTCATGAACCTCTGGGATATCAGACTGCCTGTAAAAATTAGAAATCTCAGGATCTAAGCCTGATGAAAGCCAAGCTAGAGCAACATTTTTAACGCTTTTCTCAATTTTGTTAGGATTGTTTTGTTTTATCAAAGCATGATAATCTGCGAGAAAAAAATATGAATCATTATCTGGCTCTACTAAATCAAGCGCAGGCTTAATAGCACCAAGATAATTTCCTATATGAGGAGTACCAGTTGTTGTAATACCTGTTAAAATTCTTTTCTTCATTTAAGATAATTATAAACATCAAAATTAACTATTGTGGAAACTCACAAAACTTTATTCAACTCATTAGAAAAAGCTGAAAAACATTTTGAAGCTGGCGAAATAAAATTAGCACAAAAAATTGTTGGCGAAGTTTCTAGATTAATAAAAGCAGAGGGCAAAGTTTCGAATAAATTGAGACATAGATTCAATTTTATGTCAGCTCAATCTAGATACTTTAATGAAATCTCTTCATTTGCAACAAATCCAAAAAGAAATGAAATTACTGAAGAGATTGAAAAATTAATCTCTAAACCTTTAGAGAATCCCAAAAAGCAAGCTAACGAAATTCATAGTTTACAAACAAGATGGCAGTTATTAGATCAGACTTCCAAACCAGCAAGTCGAGATCAATGGATAATTTTTAAAAAACTCACAGATAAGGCATGGGAACCATGCGCACAATATTATGAGGAGTTAAAAGCTATTAAGATCTCTAATGCTATTGAGAGAAAGAAAATAATAGAAAATATTAATCAATATACTAATAAATATTCTGGAAAATGGCCTGGACTAATTGATATGAGTAAATTCTTAAGTAAAACTCTTCAGTCATGGCAAAAATTTGCTCCAGTGCTTGATGAAGAATTCTCAAAATTAAAATCCGAATTTCACCATTCTAGAGAACCAATCAATGATGCTATTAAAGATAAAGAAAATAAAAATTTTAAGATCAAAGAGTCCCTAATTAACAAAGTGGAATTAATTAATGATGATGATAATCATATATGCATACAAAAATTTAAAAAAATTAAACGTGAATATCAAGAAACAGGCCCATGCGGGAAAAAAAATGAGTCTCTATTATGGAAAAAACTTAACGAAGCTGCTGATAAGTTTTTTGTTGAGGAAAAAGCAAAAGTAAATGATGAGCTTGCTCTTATTAAAAATCTATCAAATGAACTCAGGGAAGATAACTGCAAGGTTAATAATGTCAAAAATCAGATTAAACATATTACTAAAGTAAGAAAATCTCCAGAATTTATTAAACTTCAAAAAGAAGTTATAGCATTCGAAAAAACACAAATTTCAATACTACTCGAAGATAAAATAGAGGCTTATAAAAATATTCTTAATAATCTTGAGAAAGGTGATGAGCAAAATGAAATTATTAATAAAGATATTTTAAAGGTATTAAAGTCGCCTCTTTATAATGGAGATGAAGATGCTTTGCTTGAAAGTGTAGTTAAGCTTGAGCTAATTGCACAAATAGATCCACCGAAATCCAATCAAGCTCTCAAGCAAAAGATAGCTTTAGAGATGTTACAAAATAAATTTTCAGGGACTACCATCTCAAAAGATGATATTAAAAATCTATTAATTAAGTTTATTAATAACATTCAATCACAAAAAACCAATGCAAGCGAAAATAAGCTTTGGAAAAGAGTGATTAAAGTTTTAATTAGGGTTGGTGATCAGCTTCCTTAATCTTTAATACATGCATCCACTTATCAGATCTAAATCTAGAAACATATAAAAAACCTTTTACTATGTAGTCCGCAAGGAGTGTTGAAAAAATTATTTCTATACTTGCATCTAGTAAAAAGAAAATCACTGCAAGAAATACTCTTATAAAAAGTAAACAAGTTAATGTAATTGCTAGGGGAGTTTTAGTGTCGCCAGCACCTCTAAGCGCTCCTCCTAGTGAAAATTCTATTGCCATAAGTGGTTGCATTGATCCTAGCAACCATATAAAGATTACAGTTAATCTAACTACTTCATCATTATCAATCATGACTCTTGCCAACTGCTCAGCAAAAGTAGCAATAATAACTCCAAAAAATGTCATAGAAACTATAGAGAGTCTCATTGCTCCCCATCCAGCTCTTTTTGCTTGATTTTTATTTTTAGCACCCAGATGCTGTCCAACCAATGTAGCGCCAGCTATAGAAAAACCAAATCCAATGACAAATGAAAAAGATAAAATCTGAACTCCGATTCCGTAAGCTGCATAGGCTTCTGTTCCATAATATGCAACTAAAATAAGAAAAGCTGTAATACCAATTTGAAAAATAACTTGTTCAAGTGCTGCTGGCAAGCCCACTTTAAAAATTTCTTTCACTCGATCTAAATCTAGATCAAAGATCGTTGAATATCTAACAGATAATTGATTTGATAACCAAAATACTATTAATAAAACTGCTCCAATAACAAAAGAAAGACCATTGCCAAGAGCTGCACCGATCACACCATATTCAGGAAAACCAAGCCATCCATTCACCAAAACTAACATAAAAAAAATAGCAAATAAATTCATAATCACACCAATAAACAAAGGCGTTTTTACATCTCCAACGGCTCTTAATGCAGTAATTAATCCCATTCCACATCCAAATGCTATATAAAAAGGTGCAATGGCTTTTAAATAATTCGATGAGTAAATTAAAGCTTGGTTTTTTAAGCCAAAAAATATTACAAGTGGTTCAGCAAATTGCCAAATCAAAAATGCAGAAATCGTAGATAAAAGAATTACCAATTGAACAGTTCTGGTAAAAAAAATTCCTGCCTCTAAATTATCTTTTGCACCCCAATGTCTCGCAATTAATGCTGTTGATCCAGCCAAAACTCCGGTCAAAATAGCTTGCAGAATAAATGTAACTCTTTGACCTGTTACTGCTGCAGCAATTGCATCAGGCCCAAGACCTCCAACTACTTTAATTGCAACAATTGAGCTGGTAGCATAGAAAAGATTTGTAAGAATTGAAGGCCATGCGAGTTTCCATACACCCATTGACCCTTTGGGGATTTTATCTCCCCCATCTAAAACTTCCAAAATTAAGAGTCTTTTATTGAGCTAAGGTATACAACACCAAACAAGAGGGTCATAGAAAATGCAACAAATGGAGAATCATTAGAATTAAGAATTATATCTCTATAGATAACACATTCAACCAAATGTGCAATAAGAAGAAGGTAGAATATTCCTGAAGCTAAATAAAATAACCATCCATTAAATGGTTCAAAGAGATTCACTATCCCAAATGCCCAAAGAAATAATGTAATTACATGTGCTGCTTTCATAATTATTAAAAATTAATATTTTGGTGGTTTAGTTTAGCAAGAATTTGTTGATGTCTATATCTATCTATCTTATATAGTGAAAATATTCCAAATGGAATAATCATTAAAATTGCAACTAATGGGCCTTGAACCATTGCAAGATTAAATATATTTTCTGCAGAAGGTATTACATCAGTTCCCTGAGGAAAATTTATAAATTCTAAGGTAATGCCTGCCATTAAAATTCCTAAACCCGTATTCAATTTACCAATCAAAGAGCTTGAAGCAAACATTAATCCTTGCTGACCTATACCACTCTCTAATTCAACTTCATCGCTTATATCACCCAACATTGATTCTCTTATAATTGCACTTGAGGATAGACAAGTATTTGCAACATAAACAAATGGAATTGTTGCGTAAAAAAGATTCCAAGTTCCTGTATCTGGAAGAAAGTTGTTAATAAATAAAATTATGGGTATTGGGGGTATTAAAGCTGCAAAAGAAATCGCAATTAATAAAATAGTTTTTTTTTCAATTACTTGAACTAATCTAGGAACAATTAAGTACGCACTTAATGTTGATAAAACATATATTCCTAAATATGAAGCAAGCATAATTGATTTAAATTCCCAGAAATATGTATTCATATATATCTGCAAAGAACTTCCCATGCCCCAACTAATTGCAATAAACAAATATCCAAAAAAGAATATTAAAAAAGATTTATTTTTTAAAGCAATAAAAATTTGATTTAGTATTAACTTTAGATTGAAAGTTGCTATTTTTGCATCGGAATGATTTCGATACTTTAATGTTCCAAAGTATGTAAGCAATACTGAAATACACATTATACTTGCTCCAGTCATACCGTAATAGATCCATGGATCAGGATTCTTTGTTCCAGGCATGTAATCAGGGGTATCTCTAAAAAATATTGTGTACGCTAAAAATGCATTAAATAAACCACCAAACCATCCTAGAAGTTCCCTAGCTGCAAATATTGATGTTCTTTCGGTATATGATCTTGTCATTTCACTTCCTAGTGATCTATGCGGTACTTCAAAGATTGTCATGCCCAATCTGGTTAATAAAGTGAAACTTAGCATCCATAAAAATAAATTTTGTTGAGATAGCTCCCAAGAAGTCTGAATAGAAAAAAGCATAAAGTAAGACAGTGCCATTGGAATCATGCCTAATAAAAAATATGGATGTCGTCTACCTAATTTATGTTGAGTTCTGTCAGATATGACTCCCATCAATGGATCTGTAAAAGCGTCAACTAATAATGCTATAAAGATTGCTAAACTGGCTAATCCTGGGGTCAGGCCTATGATGTTAGAATAGAAAAACAAAAGAAAGAATGTAAAGGCATCATTCTTTACTCCATTTGCGATTGCTCCTGAGGCATAAAAAAATTTTTCTTTTGCTTGAATAGCCATGCGATATTGTATCGAAAAAAATTATGTTTTCTGTTTATTTATTTAAAAATTTTATTAGCTGGGATTGGAATTTTTTAAAAGCATTTTTATCAAGCAAATGACCCATTCCTTCTACGATAATGAGTTCACTTGAGCCAATAAGTTTATGCGCCTGATATGCATTTTTAACTTTAATCAATGGATCAATATCTCCATGAATAATCAAGGTTGGAGTCTGTATAGATTTAACTAAATTTTTTCTATTTTTTGAACCAACAATGGCAGCCATTTGTCTTATAAAACCCCCATCGTCTCCTCCTCTTTTTATGTATGAACGCATATCTTCTCTAAATTCTGGGGTGTCATAATTAGTATCAGGTGTTCCAATTAGACCAAAAAGCTTAATAGATTGCTCTATTCTGCCCTCAATGTCATCTTTAGCAGCAGATCTTTTTAACAGTTGTCTAGTGATCTTGAATTCTGGTCCATTGAATGGATTAGGGGTTGACGCTGTAGATGAAATCATAGTGAACGACTTAACTCGAGAGGGATAATTAGCAACCATCACTTGAGAAATCATGCCTCCCATGGACATTCCCAAGATGTGTGATTGATCAATTTTCAATTCATCAAGAACAGATATACCATCAGATGCCATATCAGCAATTGAGTACTCGGGATTAATTGGAATAAATAAAAAATATTTTAAATAATTTAAAAATTGAGATGGCTGTGAGGAGAATCTTGTTGAAAGACCAACATCTCTATTGTCATAAACAATGGGTCTAAAATTGTTTTTCTGTAATTCATCTATTAAAAAATCAGGCCAAAGAGTGAGTTGAGCGCCTAATCCCGTGACTAGCAATATTGGTTTTCCAGAAGGAGGCCCATAATCTCTGTAAGCAATCTTTGTATTTTCATTTAAAGCATATCCTTCATTAAACGACGATACATCAATACAAATAATTAAAAGGAAAAAAATGCTGAGTTTATTTTTGAAATGCATTTGCTCTCACTTTAACGTTATTTCTGATTGCGCCCCAAAACAATGACATATCAAAGTTGTGAAGATCTCCATTAGGAGCAAATGGTTTGATTTTATCAATTAATGGTCCTCGAGTTTCAATCATGAAGTTTTTAGAATATCTGGCTTCAAAGTCTAAATCATCAATTGAATCAATCGATATCTTAGAGTGTTTATGTTTTGTAGCAGAATAGTCAGTTAGAAAAGAATTATTTGATCTTAGTCTAATAACAATATTATTTTTGTCATGCTGCCAATCTTTATTTGAAGTCCAGCATAAAGGGTTTTGACATACTATTGGCTGTTCCATGTTTTCAGTTGTCCATCCATTGGGTAACCAAAACATTGAATGGGCTCTGCTTCTTGTAAATCCCTGCAAACCTGTGCTCCAAGAAATTATTGATTTTTGATCATCTGCAGATTTAGAAATGAAAAGATCAGGATATAAATTATTAAAATGCTTTATTGGTAATATGTATCCAATCAAATAGGCTGCAATAAATTTCTGCCTATTTGGATTCAGAGAAATATATTCATGTACGAGTCTTTGTCCGTGCAATGCTCCTTGGCTATGGCCAGCTATAAAAAAGGGTCTTCCAGAATTGAATTTTTCCATATATACATTAAATGCATCCACAACATCAGAATAGGCAATATCTTGAGCTAAAGCTCCGTTTGACTGTGTATCATAAAATGAAAAATATGTTGCTTGTCGGTAGTAGGGAGCATAAACGTTACATGTTTCTGAAAATGCAGATGCTTGAGATGCTAGATGACTTCCAGTCCTCTCATATGAGGCAGAATCATCTTCAAGTGGCTCATTCCAATGTTTTAAAAAATAACCGGTTGGATGAATATAAAAAACATCAAAATTTTTAATTTCCATGGATGGTTTATTATCAGGTGATAAGTTATGTAATCCATCACGCTCAGGCAAAGCTGCCCAATATGACTTATCGTCATAATTTGGCGCTTTTGGAATTTCTTCATCAATAAAGTCTTTCTCAGGCTTTACGCTATCTATAAAATTTAGAAAGTTTTCTTTCATATTCATTTTTAAGAGATAAATAAGTTTTAAAGTTTAATAAGTTTATTAGTTGATGATGCAGTAGCAATCAATTTATCTTCTTGATGAAGTGAACCAGTTGTAAAAACAATACTCTTTCCTAGTTTCTCTATCTTTGCTTTTGCAGTAAAAATACCTGGTGATCCTGATGCAAGAAACGCAACATTAATACCAAGAGTTAAGGGATTATACTCTCCTTTTTTAACGAAAATTAGTAGATGTGCCATAGTGGTATCAAGAATAGCTGTAATAAACCCACCCTGCACTATCTTTCCATCAGAATGCGTAAGCTCATCACTGATCTCAAAGATCATTGTTATAGATTCGTTGCTTTTATCAAATTTAACGTCTTTAGATCCGAGAATTGATAAAAATTTTGGGGGATTATTTAGATTTATTTGAGAGGATGCCATTGGCTCGTTAGTGTAATAAAATAATAATGGTAAATTATAGGTGAAATTTATGAGAATCTTTGCATCATTAATATTATTTTTTTTAATATCATCCCAACTAGGTGCTAACTCCCTAGATTTGGCGGATAAAAAAAGGATTACAAATCATTTTAACAACTATGTTGATAATGGGAGTCTGCCTAACATCTCAATTTTAATTAAAAAAGATAATAAAGAAATCCTTCGTCATACTCATGGATATGCTGATATTGAAAAAGGAATAAGTGTAAATAGAAAAACAGTTTATAGAATTTATTCAATGACCAAGCCAGTTACAGGCGTTGCGATTATGCAACTCATTGAGAATGGAAAATTGAGGTTAAATGATAAAGTCTCAAAATATATTCCTGCCTTCAAAGATACTAAAGTTATAAATCTTGATTTTCAAGACTACGTTCTTAAGCCAAAAAGAGAGATAACAATTAGAGACCTATTAACTCATACAAGTGGGCTAACATACAGTTGGGCTGGTGAAGGTCCAGTCAACCAAATATATAGAAAGAATAATATTCGTCCCTATTATTTTGGTGCTGTGGATGCAGAATTAAATAAATTCCCAGGAAATACCTGTCAGTTCTCTGCTGCTGCTGCATCTGCGCCCTTACTTCATGATCCAGGAGAAAAATGGTCATATGGAATTAACATGGATATTTTGGGATGTATAGTTGAAGTTATTTCTGGAGATACCTTTGCTGAATATTTACAAAAAAACATATTTGATCCCTTAGAACTTAAAAGTATTGGTTTCTCAGTCAATGAACGTGATAAAGATTCATTTACAACTCTTTACACCTCAGGAGCTTTTTCTCGAGATGGTGAAATTGTGGCTCCCTCAGGTCTAAATCAAGCTGAACTTATGTTTTCTAAAGATTTGCGGCCAATAGATGCTTTTGATAAGTCACCTTATCTTACTAATTCCTCAAAACTGTATGACGGCGGTTCAGGCTTAGTCTCAAATATTGATGATTATAGTAAATTTGCTGAGATGCTTTTAAATGGTGGCATCTTAAATGGTGTCAGAATTATTAGCGAGGCATCTGTTGATTTAATGGCAAATAATCATCTTTCAGATGAAATCTTAAAAGATGGATCTGCTTTTGGATTAGAAGGAGTAGGATTTGGCTTAACAGTTGGAACTATCATGAATCCTGGAGTAGCTGGAACTTTTTCTTCTGAGGGAGAATTTTTTTGGGGTGGAGCTGCAAGCACAATTTTTTGGGTTGATAGAAAAAATAATGTAACAGCTACAATGATGACTCAGTTCATGCCATCAGACAGATACCCAATCAGAGAAGAGCTTAAAACATTGTTATATTCTAGTTTGAGCAACTAAAAACTGGCGGAGAGACAGGGATTCGAACCCTGGAAACCCGCGAAGGTTTGCTGGTTTTCAAGACCAGTGCATTCAACCGCTCTGCCATCTCTCCTATCCGTTGGATAAAGCATTTTAAAGATTTTTAGAAATAAGTAAATGTGGCTTGTAGTCATCATATTCACTAAAAAACTTTTTGTATTAATATTATAATATTCTATTTAAAACTAATTACTTGAATATAAAGTAAGGCGCCTATCATGATTTATAAAGACTTATTAAGTTCTATTGGCAACACACCAATAATAAAAATTAAAAACATTGCACCTAAAAATATTAATCTTTTTGTCAAAGCTGAGTACTTCAATCCAGGAGGTTCAGTAAAGGATAGATTGGCTTTAAGTATTATTGAAAAAGCTGAAAAAGAAGGTTTTTTGAAACCTGAACAAACTGTTGTAGAGGCGACAAGTGGCAATACTGGAATCGGATTGGCGATGGTATGCGCAAACAAAGGATATCCATGTGTAATGACAATGCCTGACAGTACATCTATAGAGAGAAGAAAATTAATGCGATTTCTTGGAGCTAAAGTTCTATTAACGCCAGCATCTGAGGGAACAACTGCTGCATATAATCTTGCCAAAAAACTATGCAAAAAAAATAAATGGTTTTATGCCAAGCAGTTTGAAAATGATGCGAATGCAGATATTCATGAAAAAACAACTGCTATAGAAATTTTGAATGACTTTAAAGAATTAGGATTAGATTATTGGGTATCAGGTTATGGAACGGGTGGGACTTTTAGTGGGGTCTCTCGTGTTCTAAAAGATCAATCACCTAAAACAAAACTGGTTATCACCGAACCTGAAAATGCTCAATTGGTTAATAGTTTAATAGCACAAAAAAGAAATCAGGATGGATCACCTGCAAGTGCGCATGATTCATGGAACCCTCATCCAATCCAAGGTTGGACACCTGACTTTATCCCTTTAGTGCTACAAGAATCAATTGATAATAATTATTTTGATATTAATATACCTGTCACAGGTGAAGATGGAATTTACTGGTCTCATCAATTAGCTACCAATGAAGGAATAATTACCGGAATATCTGGGGGATCAACATTTGCAGTTGCAATGAAAATAGCAGATGAAGCCCCTGACGGGTCAAATATTTTATGCATGCTAGCAGATACTGCGGAAAGGTATTTAACATCTGCATTATTTGAAAAAATTGATTCCGAAATGAACGATGAAGAAAAAGAAATCTTAAGTTCTATTTAATTTTTTTTGCAGGAATTCCAGCTACTGTTGTGTCCTCTTCAACATCTTCAAGCACTAAACTTCCAGCAGCAATAACAGAATTTTTACCAATCGTAACATTCCCTAAAATTGTACTAGAAGCAAAAATAGATACTCCCTCTTCAATTTTAGGATGCCTGTCACCTCTATTAAAGCCTTTACCACCTAATGTAACACCTTGAAAAATTGAAACGCCCTTATTAATTTTAGAGGTCTCACCAATTACGACGCCTGTCGCATGATCAATCATCACGGAACTATCAATAGTCGCCGCTGGATGGATATCAACACCAAATACTTCAGATGATCTATTTTGAATATACAAAGCCATAGTATGCCTATCATTTTTCCACAAAATATTGCTTGATCTGTATGCAGCTAACCCCTGAAAACCTTTATAAAAAAGAAGTGGAGTAGATAAATATTTACAAGCTGGATCATTTTTACGAAAAAATAAAATATCTTCAATGAGACTATCTTGAATAGATTTTTTTTCATTGTATGAAGACAAAATTATGTGATATAGGTCGATTGATGATAACGCATCATTATGAAGTTTTGATGCGAGGATTGCTGCTGTTGCTTCAATTATATTACCCTTAGATAAAATTAAGCTATCAAGATAATCCTTTAATGAAGGCTCTGCATTTATTCTAAGAGTAATTTCTTTTTTTATATCACTCCAAATATTACTATTCATAATTTTTGAGAGTTGTCGGTGTTCTTGATTAATTAGACCGTATGAGGAGCAGCAAAAAACTTATTGATCAAGGGCACAAATGATTCTAAAGAATCAGTTTTATACTCAGGATCAAATGCTGCTTGATCCCATTCATCTGTGAACTCAATTGCTTTTTTATACCAAGACTCATTTACATACTGTTTACGTAAATCTTGTGGTTTACCCATATAATGATAGTAATGCTCTCCTTGAAAATCTTGATGAGTTCTTATTATGTGATATGCATCTTCGCTAACATACGGCTTTATCATTTCAGCAGCGATTTGACCATGATTAGGCACATTAATCACCTTTCCAATGTCATGAATTAAACTAATGAGTATCATCTCATCATCAGCTCCAGCTCTTCTTGCCATTGTTGCCGTTTGTAAAGCATGGTGTAACTGATCAGTACCAAAACCAAGAGTTAATTCTTTAGCTTGTTTTAACATTGAAATAATTCTTTTTGGCATATCAAATATGTGGGGCAAGTGCTCTTCACTGATGTGCTGCCACTCTTCTTGAGTACTCTGGTCCATTCTTGTAAACATAAATGTTAACTAAATTAATTAAAATTACTGATAAATTAACTTATTCAGAGGAAAAAGGCTAGATTTGTACAAAAATTTGGCATCATAATTTAATTTGTTAACTCCATAAATTTAAAAGCATTCTCATTAATTACATCTTTATCAAGTGTAACTTTATAAGCATTTTTATTTTCATTAAATCTTATGGTTTGCTCAGGTGTCTCATTAACAAAATGAAGCGCTGCCCCACCCTCAATTCCATACATAAAATTAATATATTTTTCTTCAAGAAGTTTTTTTGTTGCAGGCCTTCTTTCAGGCTCTTCATCATAATGAGGAGCACAATTTCCAGGAATGAAATTCATGCATTCTATTAGTTTAAGCTCGCTTTCCCATGAATCAGTTAAACCATTTTCAAACCAACAAATTGCACCAGCACTTACTCCACTCATTATTACGCCACGTTGATAAGCATCTTCAAGAATTATATCTAAGCCCCAGTCTCTCCATACAGCTAACATACTTTTTGTATTTCCTCCTCCAACAAAGACAGCATCTTGTTTTGCAATGTGCTCTTGAAGGTCAATAGTTCGTTTAAAAAAACTAATATGAGAGGCATTACATTTTAATTTTGAAAAAACAGAATAAAAATTTTTAATGTATTGTTCTAAATCGCCTGTAGCAGTAGGAATAAAACATATATTAGGTATTGCCTTGCCTGTTTGATCAAGAATAAATTGTTCTATAAGTTTAGATTTAGTGGTTCTGCCGAAGCCTCCTCCACCAATGGCTATTACTTGACGCATATGATTACCTAAGAGATATTAGATTAATGAAATTCAGCCATAAATATATCATTGTTGGCGCTGGAAGTGCAGGTTGTGTTTTAGCAAATAAACTTTCAGAAGATCCTAAAAATTCTGTTCTTTTGATTGAGGCCGGTCCAATGGATTCTTCATACTCTATCAAGATGCCTCTTGCAGCAAGTTCATTGTTTAAGAGTAAAAAATATGGATGGTGCTATGAAACTGAGCCTGAAAAAAATTTAAATAATCGAACAATAAATTGGCCAAGAGGAAAAACGTTAGGAGGAAGTAGCTCCATTAATGGAATGTTATATGTTCGCGGTCAAGCTGATGATTATGATAATTGGGAACGATTAGGAAATAATGGTTGGGGCTATCGCGATTTACTAAAATATTTTATTGCTTTGGAGAATAATCAAAATCATGAAGATCAATTTCACGGAAATTTTGGCCCTTTGTGGGTTGAAACATTTCAACCTATTCTTGATGCATCTAAAGAATTTTTAAAGGCATGTTCAGAATTTGGTTTCAAAAATAATAATGATTTTAATGGAACAGATCAGGAGGGATTTGGACAATATCAAGTAAATATTAAAAATGGAAAAAGATTTAGCGCTGCTGATGCATTTTTAAAACCAATATCAGATCGACCAAATTTAGATATCTTAACAAATACCTTAGTTGAAAAAATTATCATCTCAAATAAAAAAGTAATAGGTGTAAAGATTTCAAATAAGAAATTTTCAGGAGTAATAGGATGTTCATCTGAATTAATTCTCAGTGGGGGAAGCATTAACTCACCTCAAATACTTATGCTATCTGGAATTGGCCCAAAAAATCATCTTAAAAAATATCAAATAGCTCTAGTTCATGACTTACCTGGAGTTGGTCAAAATTTACAAGATCATCTTACTGTGAATTTAAGTTACAAGGTTAATGAATTAAAAACATTTAGCGAGCTAATGAAACCATTTGCAATGGTCAAAAATTTCTATGAATATTTTATTAAAGATACAGGATTAATGACCTACCCTGCGTCAGATATAGGTGTATTTTTTAAAACTAATTCAAATGAAAAAACACCAAATGCACAAATTCACTTTGCACCTGGTGCCGGTGAATACAAGAAAAGTGGAGCCATGAAACCTTCATCTGGAATAACAGCATCAATATGTAATTTAAGACCAGAAAGTAGAGGACATATTGAATTACAGTCCTCTGATCCGAATATTGCTCCAAAAATCTTTGCTAATTATCTAACTGAGGAAAAAGATATCAAGCATATGATTGAAGGTGTAAATAAAATTAGAAAAGTTTTCAATACTCCAACCATGAAGAATCTAGGAGCAACTGAAATTCAGCCTGGATCAATTTATCAAACAGATAATGAGATTGACGAATTTATAAGGAATGAGTCTCTGTCTGTTTATCATCCAATTGGAACCTGCAAAATGGGGAACGGTGCTGAGTGTGTTGTTGATAAGCATTTAAAAGTAAAGGGTATTAGAGGCTTAAGAGTTGCAGATGCATCAATCTTTCCAACCATAATATCTGGAAATACAAATGCAACATGCAACGTGGTTGGAGCTAAATGCGCTGATTTGATCTTAAAAAATAATTAAAGTAACTCCTCGAAAACTATTCGTCCACCAACAATGGTATAAATATTCTTCACATTTAATATTTCTTGCTCAGGAATTGTCATAATATCGCTGTCAAAAATAGTAAAGTCTGCCAACTTACCAACCTCAATTGTACCTTTAACATTATCTTCAAATGATGCAATTGCTGGCCATATGGTAAACATTTTTAATGCTTCAAATCTAGTTAATCTTTGATTTAGATTCCATCCCTCAGCATGAAATCCATCAACATCCTTCCTAGCAATAGCTGCATAAAATTCAATTCTTGGATCACCAATTTCAACAGGGGCATCTGAGCCCCCTGCAATAATTAAACCCTGATCTATGAGATCTCTCCAAGCATATGCATTGTTAATTCTTTCTAATCCCAATCTATCAATTGCAAAATGTAAATCACCGATTGCATGAGATGGTTGCATAGCAGGAATAACATTTAATTCAACAAATCGTTTTTGATCAATTGGAGTAATGTTTTGAGCATGCTCTATTCTCCACCTTGGCTCAGAAATTATTTGATCATTATTTTTTGCGTTTTCAAAGGCATCTTCATACCAATCTAAAACAACTCTGTTCCCATTGTCGCCAATAGCATGCGTCGCTATTTGTATACCCTTTTTTAAGGCTTTAGATAATCTTGGTTTGGTCTCTTCTTCGCGAAATATAAAAACTCCCTTGCCATCATAATCACTATATTTTTCAATTAGTGCGGCACCTCTAGAGCCTAATGCTCCATCTGCATACATTTTAATTGTTCGAACCGTTAATAAATTTTCTGAATCAATAATGGGTCCTTTTTCAAGAAGTAAGTCAGCTGGCTCTCCATCACTGACCATAAAATAAACTCTCTGCAGAAGATTATTCTCTGATTTAATTTCATTTAAAATTGATATATCTTGAAAAGTTCCTCCGGGAACATGTATTTGAGTCCATCCTAGAGCAACATTTCTTTGAAGTCCCTCTAGAAATGCTTTTTTGTCATCGTCCCTTGTTAATTTTGGTATTAAATCTGCTATCAAATTCATAGCCATATCAACCAATAGACCTGTTGGTTCACCATTATCATCTTTTTCTATAAAACCGCCTTGAGGATCAGGTGTGTTTGAATCTATATTTGCAAGTTTTAAAACAATGCTATTAACAACAATGGCATGACCATCTGCCCTTTCTAAAACAACAGGATTATTTGGAGAAAAAGAGTCTAGATCCCATCTTGTTGGAAATCTTTTTTCTGGCCAAGTTTTGTCAATCCATCCTCGCCCTATAATCCAATCATTAGGTTGTTTTAAAGATAAGTAATTTTCAACTGCTTTTAAAGTTAAATCTAGAGAGGGTATACCTTGTAAATTAAGAGTTAATTCTCTATAGCCAATTCCTTTTAAATGTCCGTGTCCATCAACAAATCCAGGATAAATAAAATATTCTTTTAAATTAATAACTCTGGTACCACCACACTCACCATATGCAGTTATTTTTCCTTTATTGATAAATGATATCTTGGAGTCTTTAACCCCAATACTTCCAATAAATGATTTATCACTTAAACCATTATAAATAGATGCATTTTCAAGAATTAAATCAGCTTGATTACATTTTGAATCTGCAATTATTGATGAGGCATAAATTATAAATACAATGAGGAATGTTATTTTCATTTAAAATTTATGCGTCTTGAGCAGTAGGCCTTATAACTATTTCGTTAACTGAAACTCCTGGATCTAATTGAAGAGCATAAATTATTGACTCTGCGACTCTTTCCGCAGGCTGAGCAACTTCTCCAATGCCTCTACTCATCAGAGCCTCTAACATTGATTCGTCTTTTATAGAGAATGCAAGCTCAGTCTTAAACGCTCCTGGATATATGCAGGTTACTTGTATCTTGCCAGAAGACTCTATCCTTAAACCTTCTGAAATAGCTCTTACTGCATATTTAGTTCCAGAATAAACTGCACTTCCTGGCATCACTCTTTTTCCAGCAACTGATGAAACATTTATGATTTGCCCTGACTCCCTCTCAAGCATATGTGAGTAAACCGAATCTATTCCGTACAAAACGCCTTTAATGTTTACATCGATCATTTGGTCCCATTCGTCAGTTCTTCCCTTCTTGAGAAGCGATAAAGGCATAATTCCGGCATTATTTATTAATGAATCAATTCTTCCAAAATTTTTAATGCCATAATCGGCCAAAGCTTGCATTTGATCTTTGGAAGTTACATCAGTTACTTTATAAATTGATGAATCAGAGCCCAACTCGTCGCATAATTCCTTAAGTTTATCTTCTCTTCGTGCGCCAAGTACTACCTTGGCTCCCAAAGCAACGCACATCTTTGCAGTTTCTTTTCCAAAACCTGAACTTGCACCAGTGATCATAATTATTCTATCTTTTAAATCATTCATTTATTCTCTCCCTAAAATATCGTGAGTTTTATAATAACCAACAATTCTTTTTTTCCATTTATCAGTGAAATTATCAAATTCAATCTCACTAACAAAAAATTCTTTAAACAGTAGATCTCTATCTACCATTAAAATAGCAATGGAGTTTATCTGAGTTCCATACATAACATTATGAGCATTTGCATAAGCTGCTCCCTGTAAAAAATAATCTTCAATCCAATCTTTTCGTTTAATTTTTTTTGCTGTCTTAAAATCAATAATAGTTGGCCTGCCTTTAAACATGCCAATACAGTCAGCAGTTCCAGCATATAATCCATCAACAACTAAACCAGATTCTAGACCCCAAACTTCATCTATACCATCAAGACAATCATCAATAAACCTCTGAGCAATTTGTTGAGACATCAAGCCCATTTTATCATCCGTGAAGTTTTTCCATTCTTTACCATATAGATAGTTCTCAATTGCTAGGTGAACCGCGGTTCCTATCGTTGTAGCCTCATCAACAACTGCACTTGCTGCCTTAGGTCCAATGCGCCGCTTCCAGGCATCAATACCGCTTTTATCACCAGTCGCTGAAAGAATAGTTGTAACTGAAGGAACTAGATTTTCTTTAGAATCTCGATAATATCTAACATCATTTTTTTCTACTCTAACTAATTCGGGGTAAGTATATCTATTTTTATACATTAGATTTAATTAATTGAAGCGCCTCCATCAACTGAAATAATTTGCCCAGTGATAAAAGAGGATCTATCAGACAAAAGAAATGAAACCAATTCCCCAACCTCCTCTGGTTCACCGATTCTTCTTAACAAGGAGGATTTTTCAAGCATTTCTCTAGCTTTTGGTTCAGCTTTAAAATATTCTCTTACACCAGGTGTATTTATTGTTCCAGGTGATACAGCATTAACTCTTATGTTATTTCTTGCAATCTCTTTTGCAATTGATTGTGTTAAATTATTTACTGCTGCCTTACTGGCAGCATATATTGAATTAAATGCATATCCTTTTATAGCTGAATTAGATGAGATATTTACAACTGAGGCTGAAATAGCTTGCTGCTTTAAAAATCTTATTTCCGCTTTAAGACACTTCCATAAAGAAGTAAATGTTAAATCAAGTGTTGCTTGAACATCTTCAAGAGAGTAATTCTCAACAGGACCAATGCCTTTTGAAGAAGCAGCATTATTACAAATACAATCAATCTTGTTAAATTTTACAATACCAAATTCGAGCATAGATTCAATCTCATCTGAATTAGTAAGATCTGCTTTAAAACTAAATGCAGAATTTGGAAATTTAGCATTAATTTCCTCAGCCACATTTTCTGATGATCGTTCATTAAGATCTACAACAATAACCTTTGATCCTTTTGAAGCAAGGTTTTTAGCTATACCTTCACCAATACCTTGACCTGCACCGGTAACTAGAGAAACTTTATTATCTAAATCCATCATCTTCCATGGAGTCTATTTATTAAAAAATCTAAGACATAATTATAAGTTGTCATCTTATCAGTTTCATTAAGAGTTTCATGTCTAGCACCATCAACAAGATAAAGCTCTGATTTACATTTGCAATCTTTTAAACATTCATACAATTTTACTGCGCCCTTACCCATATTACTTACAGGATCCTTAGTGCCAGAAAAAACTAGTAAAGGAATTTCTTTATCTAGTAATTTCAAATTTTTTTTCTTGAAAACCTCTTCTATTCCATAGATAACATCAGCCCATAATTGATTTGATACAACAAAGCCACAAAGTGGATCTTTTGTATAATTATCCACACTCATTCTGTCTCCGGTAAGCCAGTCATTAGGAGTTTCTACATCTCTAAATTTTGAATTAAAACCTCCAAATATAATTTTATGTAAAAATTTACTATAGCCATCTTTTCCAAGCCTTAATGTTTCAAAGTTTAAAAATATTTTTTGTATTGCAGTCTGGATCGTGTTTGGATAGCTTGATCCAGATATCAAAGCTGCATCAAAAAAAGACTTTTTTTGCATAGCTGCTAAACCTATCCAAGAGCCCATACTGTGACCTAACAAAATTTTTGGAATTTTAGGGAAAAGTTTATTAGTTTCCTCATGAACTGTAATCAAATCCATAACAACTAATTCCCACCCATTAGCATTATCAAAAAATCCAATCTTTTCATCAACAATCCTATCACCATGACCTCTGTGATCATATATAACTACGTGATAGCCATGTTCATTAAAAAAATTTATAAAATCTATGTATCTCCCCTTATGCTCTGCCATGCCATGAGATATTTGAATTAAGCCGATAACATCACCACCAGTTGAATGATAAAGATCAAATGAGTGATTTGATCCCGATATTGTATCTAATGGTATTTTCTCCATAAGACTATAAAATAACATGTAACAAGGGGAAAGATATGGAAGATATATATATTTCAGGAACTGGAGTTTGGACTCCTCCTCATAAAATATCTAATGATGAGCTAGTAGAATCATTTAATAAATATGTTGACTTATTCAATGCAGAAAATGCAGATCAGATTGAAAATGGATCTATTATTCCCTTAGAACACTCATCCAGTGAGTTTATTGTTAAGGCATCAGGCATAAAAAGTAGGTATGTAATTGAGAAGGATTCTCTGTTAAATCCGAAACGAATGAAGCCTTTAATTAAGGCGAGAACTGATGATGAATTATCATTTTCAGCAGAAGTATGTGTAAAAGCTGCTAAGCAAGCATTAAAAGATGCAAATTTAAATGCTGCCGACATCGATTGCGTAATTGTTTCTGCTGCGAACCTTCAAAGAGCATATCCTGCGGTTGCTATTGAAGTTCAAAATGAATTAGGCATCGAAGGCTTTGCTTACGATATGATGGTTGGCTGCTCAGCCTCTACTTTCGGAATTAGCAATGCTTATGCTGATATTAAAGCTGGAAAATCATCAAAAATCCTTGTAATTAGTCCTGAAATAACTTCTGGGCATAACAATTTTAAAAATAGAGATGGACATTTTATATTTGGAGATGTTTGCACAGCAGTTGTTATTGAAAAGGCTTCTAAAGCAGAAAATAAATTCAAGATTATTGATACAAAACTTAAAACTTCATTTTCAAACAATATAAGAAATAATTTTGGTTATATGAATACTATTGAAGATAAAGATTATACTGAATCTGAACAACTTTTCTTTCAAAATGGAAGACGTGTATTTAAAGAGGTAATGCCATTTGTATCCTCGCTAATTTTAGATCAACTCAATGAACAAAATCTATCACCACAAGATATAGAGAGGTATTGGCTCCATCAAGCAAACATCAATATGAATGCCTATGTAATTAAAAAGTTGTTGGGTGATGATTTTGCTTCTGATCGGGCCCCAATTGTTCTTGATGAATATGCAAATACAAGTTCTGCAGGGTCGATAATAGCTTTTCATAAATACAATCAATTAGAGAAAGGTCAAAAAGGGATTATTTGCTCTTTTGGAGCTGGATATTCAATTTGCTCAATATTGCTTGAAAAAGCCTGAGAAAATGAAATATATTCTGCCAATTTTGGTTGTCCTAACATCAGTTATAGGATCCCTCGCAAATAGTTACATAAGTTCTGATGATTGGTATACAGAACTGATTAAAAGTCCATTGAATCCGCCAAGTTATGTTTTTGGAATTGTTTGGCCAACTCTATACATAATGATGGCTTTTGTTTCTTTTAAAGTTGCAGATAAAATTAGCTCTATCTTTGTTTTTCAATTGATACTTAATGCAGCTTGGTCTTGGATATTCTTTTTTTTCCAAGCTCCACTAATAGCATTTGTCGATATAGGTATTCTGATTTATTTAAATCATAGAATATTAAATATTATAAAAGATCAATCTAGGATTTTATTTTATTTGTATCTACCCTATTTTTTATGGCTAATTTTCGCAGCTTTTTTAAATGCATCGATTATATGGCTAAATTAATAAACCTATAACCAATCCAGTCATACATGATGCAAGAGTAGCTCCGATAAGAGCTTTTAAGGAAACATTAATTAAATCATTTTTTCTTTCAGGTGCCATTGCACTAATTCCAGTTACAAGGATTCCAACTGAAGAAAAATTAGCAAACCCACATAAGCCATAAAGAATAATGAGTTTTGATTTATCAGACAATAAATCTGGTTCAATATTTGCAAGTGCGCCATAAGCTACAAATTCATTAAGAGCAGTTTTTAAACCCAATAATTCAGCTCCTACCAACGCCTCTGACGTAGGCACCCCCATCAACCAAACAATCGGAAAGAAAATATAGCCCAAAATTAATTCTAAAGATAAATCATTAAGTCCGATCCAGTTTCCTGCAATTCCAAGAATTGAGTTAAGTAACGAAACAAGGGCAATGAAAGCAATTAATATAGCTGCAACATTCAAACAAATTTCAAGACCGTCCCTTGTGCCCCTGGTAATTGCATCCATAGAACTGTCATAAACCTTTGGCACAGAGCTTCCGTCAAAATTAGTTATCTTTGAAGATGGGATCATAATATTGGCGTACATTATTGCTGCTGGTATAGATAAAATTGAGGCTGAAACAAGATGCTGAATTAAATTTATATCTGGGAATTGAGGAGATAGCATTGATACTAACGCAATCATAATAGACCCAGACACAGTTGACATACCTGCAGTCATCAAAATTAATAATTCTTTCTCACTCATCTTGGATAAATATGGTCTTACAAGAAGCGGTGCTTCAACTTGACCCATAATAATATTTGCAGTTGCTCCCAATCCAATGGGACCACCAATATTAAATAATTTTTCAAATATTTTGGATATTGACCGAATAATTAGTGGCAATATATTCCAAAACCAAAGCAATGCAGAAAGACTAGATATCACAATGATCAAAGGTAATATTTGGAATGCAAATATCATTGCATTTCCTTGTCCAGATTTTTCGAAAGGAGACAATGATCCATTACTGAGATAGCCAAATACAAATTCAGCTCCCTCTTGAGTAGCTAGCTGTAATGCAGTAACACCTTCAGAGAGATATGCGAAGATTTGAACAATGAAAGGTATCTTTAAAAGAGCAAAAGCTAAAACAATTTGAAGAAATATCGCAACAAGAATATGTTTATAGTTGATCGATCCTATGTTTTGTGAAAAAGGTATAGCAATAAAGACAAGGCCTATAAAGCCAACGATAATTTGAATTATCGATATCATTGTCATGGTTTAGTATAGCTTAATTGCTCTGAGTCTCTCCTCAAGAAAGTCATGAGCACTTATAGAATCTGTTGAGTCATCAACGATGGAACATAGTTCTATATCAGGCGAAGGATGGAGAAAGAAAGGCATGCTATAACGGGACGAGGATTTATCAACATTATGATCAACAACACGATGGCTAGTGCTTTTTAATTTAGAACGAGTAACTAACTGCATCATATCTCCAATATTGCAAACTATTGATTTACTCTTTGCCTGAATTGGTATCCATCCACCAGAGGGATGTTGTACTTCAAGGCCAGACTCTTCAGCACCAACTAATAAAGTGATTAAATTTATATCCGCATGAGCTCTAGCACGCATGATGTTTGTATTATCATTTAAAGGAGGATAATGAATTAATCTCAATATTGAGTTACCTTTTACAGCCCAGTTATCAAAAAAATCTGGGTCCTTACCTAGGGTAACTGCTATAGCACTTAAAACCTTTATTCCAAGCATATTAAGTTGGTTGAATAGCAGATCAAATTGATTATTAAAATTTGTAAGCTCGGAAACAAATATATTTTTAGGAACTCTATGGTCAAACGATTCATCAATGACTGGACCATGATGCCAAAATTCTTTTAAATCAGGAGTTTTTTCACCAACAGCTGTTTCTTTGCCAAATGGTGTGTATCCCCTTGCGCCTGCTACTTCAGGGTGAGCATAGTTGTTTTTTATGTCTTCAGAAAGATCAAAAAATTCTTTACTTACTTTATAGCTAGTAGCTAAAACCTCATCCTTAATCCCATGATCTGTTATTGTAAAAAATCCATGAGAAGTTAACGCTTCATAAAGACTATCAATGGTCTCTTGATTTCGATTTTCAATGTCTGGCATTGAAAAGACTGGAATTGAATTAAATGACATTAAGAGTATTTTAACAAAAAAAAAGGCGGTATAACCGCCCTTTTTTTATTATACAAATAAACTTATAGCGAAAATCTATAAGTGAATCCTAATTGAGCTCTCCAAATGCTATTTACAGCAGATTTACTTAAATCATATGGATCATTTGGATTGTATCTAAATGCATAATCGGCACCTCTGCTGTTTCCATAAATGTATCTGGATAGATCTGGTGTCAATTCAAAGTCCAAGACTGGTATTCCACCATAGTAACTACCATAGAAAATCTCGCCCGCGTTATCATCAAGTAAGTTAAGTAAATTTTCGATTCCCAATGAAATGACAAACTCATCATCATCTCTTAATCCAGGAAGAACCTGAGTGATTTTAAGATCCAATGTAGTTTGATATGGGAATTCAAACGCTCCAGGAGGAACAATTTGACCTGCATAATTAGCTAGACCATAAGTGTTGTAGAGTAGATCTAATATTTCACCAGCTACTGCTAAGTCAGGAGATGTACATGAAACAAAACAAACTAGAGGATCATCTACACCACTAGGTATATATAAAAGTTGCGCACTGTCATCATTAGTTCTTCTCTCATGACCGAATGCTTGAGTTTGGTACCTTCCTGGGCTTGAGTAAGTATCAAAAGTTAAAGTTCCAGGTAAGCCAGATTTTCTTTCAAAGAAAAGATTGAAAGTGGTTGGACTTTCGGGACCGAAAAAGTAATGCGTCGATGATAAAGTTGCGAAAAGTCTGTGCTCAGTCTCGTAGATTGATCTTGCGGGAGATCTATACTGGAAATCTGATGCAGGACATTTTCCATAATTTGAATGAGAGGTAGAGGATTGCATGCTGCATATCATATCGATATTTTGATGGGTATATCCAATAGAGAATGCTCCCTCACCGTCATTAAAAAACCTTGACATTTGAATTGAGAAAACTTCACGCTGTGCACCGCTATTAGTATACAAACCAAACTTTGTGGTCTTAAACTGCGACTCAGATTGACTTAGTATTGGTCTTCCATCCGGAGCAGTAAGAACTGCAGGCAAAGCCCTATCTCCTATAATGCCAGTACCTGCATCTAGAATTCTGTAATTTGCCTCATCTTGCTTAGAATTTAGATAAGTAGATGTAAGTAGCCAGTCACCCATTTCTCTCTCATATGTTAGGTTGAATGTCTGAGTCTCAGGCCATTCAAAACTTGGTGCGATAAAGTCAACTTTAGCAGCAAGTAGTGGAGCATTCGTAATTGCATCATTAACACAAGCAGGCATGGTTGTTGTTACGCCCACTAAAGGGTTACAGCCAGGAGCAGCATTTGCTTGATTGTATGTAGCAATTCTGACCCCATCATTTGTGTAGGCATTTGATATCCAAACGGTAGGTAACTTAGAAGAAAAAGTTCCAAATAAACCTTTTAATCTGCTGATCTCATCTATTTCATAATCAAAACTTAACCTGTAATTAATCAGATTTGTTCCAGCGATGCCTCCATTTGCAAATCCAAATGTATCTACAAATCCTTGGTTAAGAGCTGGTGAGTCGTCTGAGTCAAATTCGTCATATCGAACACCAATCAAAACATTTAATTTTTCAGAAATATCTATTTCATCTTGTATATAAAAAGAATCTAAATAGTACTCAAACACAGCGGCGCCGCCTTCTTCAGATAGACTTCTTGAATTTTGATGTTCAAAGCTTGAAGCAATTTGTGCTTGATAATTTGCTATACCTTCAAATTCATATCCACCATCCTGTGCTTCAATGAATACATTATAAATATCCCATAATTTATTTTCATACCCAAAAGTAAACTTATGATTACCCATATAGTAAGTACCTTTAAGTTTAGTAAATGTTGTTTCAGTAGCTAATTGATTAGCTGACCTAAATATATCTGGTCCTAATTCACATCGTATACCTTGTGCACCACAATCATTAATTTGAAAAAAAGGAAGCCCCTGACCTACTGGAGACATTTGCGATGTAAGTTGTTCTTTAGTCGAATAACTGAATTCTGTGATGAAATCATCAGACCAATTTGATACCAAAAGCATGCCAGTGGTCTCAGTTACTTCACCCTTTTGATACTCTGCAGAAGAAAAAGTCATAGTGCTTGAACTGTTGTTAGCTCCATTAAGTTTACTGCTATCAACTTCTTTGTAGTTCACAGTCAATCTATGAGCATCAGTTAAATCATAGTCTAATCTGACAGTTGTAAATTCTTGCATAGATACATTTGAACTGGTATAGCCTAATGGATCAAAACCATATACATCCTGGGTAATTTGTCTAATATTGGCAACTTCGTCAGTTGTAATTCTGATGTTGTTAGGAAGACCGGAACCTATAGGCCCGTGAGTGATTGGTTTTGCAATCTCAGCTTCTTCGTATGTAACATAAAAGAAAGCCTTATCTTTTATAATGGGCCCACCAAAAGCAAAACCTTCTGAAGTGTCATCTAAATCAAATGTATAGACATCGCCATTTGATTCATCGCCCATGAATGAATCTCCTCTGTCGTAGCTAAATACCTCTCCAGTAAATTCATTGGTACCTGATTTTGTTATGATTTCAATAACTCCGCCTCTAAAACCAGAATATTCCACCGATGCCGGTGCGACTTTTACAGCAAGCTGTTCAATGGAATTAAGTGAAATTGGACTTCTTTGTGAAGGATAACCATTGGCATTCAAACCAAAATCATCGTTAAAAGAGACTCCATCTACTCTCAGATCGTTTGTTCTGGGATGAGCTCCTGCAATAGAAATAGCCTCATAATTCTCTTCAGCATCATCGAGAGAAACAAGCGGGTTCAATCTAATAAAATCTTTTAAATCTCTTTGGACTGAAGCAGTCTGTTCAATATCCTTTGAAGTTAATGCAGTTCCAAAACCATAACCGGTATCAAGAGTTGTTCCTGCTGATGCAACTACCACCACCTCATCAATAGTTTCTAGAACAAAATTAATTCTTTTTGTATCTCCAACGATAAGAGTGATTCCTGATACAGTCTCAGAATTATATTGACCTGATCTAACGGTTACATCATATGGACCACCAGGCTTTAAACCACCAGCATTAAACCTTCCACTTGAACTTGTTGTTCTTGTGATAGTTGAATTTGTTGGTTTGTAAGTAACGGTTACATTAGCGCCACTTAAAGGAGTTCCAGAGGAGTCGCTAACTACACCCGTAATATCTGAGGTAAGCTCTTGTCCAAAGGCTGGGATTGCGATTAAAGATGCAATCATAAAAAAGTTTCGTAATAATTTCATAATTTCCTCTAAAAATTAAAGTAAAGACGTTAGAATAATTCTATACCTGTTTTATGATTATGAAAAGGAACAATTCTGTAAGATTATGTAAATTTTAATCAAACTTCAATATGCGAGAACTTTGTATAATCTTGAAGGACTTCTGGGATAGTAATTTTACTTTTTTGATCAAAATTATTTTCAATAATTGCAATTAGAGCTCTGCCTGCAGCAAGTGCTGAACCGTTGAGTGTATGAACAAATTTTGATTTACCCTCTTCTTTAAATCTCATCTTAGCTCTTCTTGCCTGAAAATCATTACAATTTGAGCATGAGGATATCTCTCTGTAGGATTCTTGACTTGGAATCCAAACCTCAAGATCATAAGTTTTTGAGGCAGAGAAACCTAAATCTCCTGAACAAAGTTCAACAACTTGATATGGAAGATCAAGCTCAATAAGTACTGATTCAGCATGAGAAGTAAGCTCTTCTAATGCTGAAAATGAATGATCTGGATGACAAATTTGCACCAACTCAACTTTTTCAAATTGATGTTGTCTTATCAACCCTTTTGTATCTTTTCCGTAACTTCCAGCCTCAGATCGAAAACAACTTGTATGAGCAGTTAACTTTATTGGGAATTTATCAATATCTAAAATCTTATTTCTATATAAATTAGTTAAAGGTACTTCAGCTGTTGGTATTAAATAATAATCGTCAGTAAGCTGAAATAAATCATCTGAGAATTTTGGTAGCTGACCAGTAGAAGTCAAAGATGCTGTATTTGCAACCAAAGGTAAGTAATGCTCTTCATATCCGTGCTCTGAAGCTTTATCTAACATAAAAGCTATCAAAGCTCGTTGTAATTTAGATATTTCTCCTTTCAAGACTGCAAAACGAGATCCAGCCAAGAGATTAGCTGATTCTATATCAATCATTGATGTTATATCTAGATGATCTTTTCCTTTAAAAATTTTTGGCTGACCATGCTCCCTAATTTTTACATTATTCTCTTCATTTAGGCCTATTGGAGTCGATGTATCTACAAGGTTAGGTAAATCCAACAAAAAATTTTCCAAAGCTAGCTGAACTTCATTCAGTTTGCTTGAGCATACTTCAAGATCATTATTTACAGATTCAATTTTTTTGCTTAGCTTTGGATCATTCTTACCTTCTTTTTTTAATAATCCAAAATCCTGCGAAAGGACTTTACGCAGCGCCTGCAAATCCTCAGTTTCGGTTTGATATTTTTTTCGATCAGATTCTAAACTTTCATACAATTCATAATCTAAGTCATAATTTCTAGATTTAAGATTCTTAATAACAATCTGAGAATTATTTTTTATAAAGTTTGCATCAATCATTTTTTAAGATGTTTTAAACAAATAAAAAGCTAAAAATGTTCCTACTAAGCATGTAATTATTGAGGCTAAAACGTAAATTAAAGCGTTCAGTTCTTTTCCATTGTATAGCAATTCAATTGTTTGCTGTGAGAAGGCTGACATTGTTGTAAAAGATCCCAGAAATCCAACAATTAACAAATGATAAGCATTTGATTTGAAGTCAGAAATATATGCCATTGCAATTCCAATAAAAAAGCATCCAATAAAATTTACAAACATTATTCCACTAGGCAGCATAAAAAAATGAAAATCTTTCATTGAATCATTGATTAAATACCTTAGTGGAGCGCCTAATGACCCGCCTAATGCTATAAAAAATAATTTTGTTGTCATAACGGTTGCAGTTCTATTCCATGTTCTACCCCAAGGGGATCTGTATATCGAATAAGTTCAAGTTTATTCTTAAAAAATAAAAAACTGACTAAATTATTCTGCTCATAAGACATAACTTCTATTGCGTCATCATCAACAATGTTTACTCTGTATTTTGGATTATTTTCATCAATGCCTTCAATTAAGAGATTCAGAAAAAAATTATTGGCTTGATCAATATTAATTGATTGCTTTTGATCTAAGTACAAATCATGAATCTCAATTATGCCACCTTCGATTCTATAATTTTCTTTAAATGGAGTAAGAATATTAATTGTGATTCCAGTTTCATCAAAAAATATTTTGCCTGAGGAATTATCTATCTTCATAGCGGACTGATTTAATGATCTCTCAATAAAGGCGTAATTTTTTTTTAGTTCTGCGTTAAGCAGTGATAATGAAATTTTATCTTCATTAGCTAAAACGGAAAAATTAATAGCAAATATTATTAAAAATAAGCGAGCAATCATTGCTGCTTAGGAACCAAAACTTCTCGACTGCCATTGTTGCTCATTTCTGAAACTAATCCTGCCATTTCCATGGCTTCGATTATCCTAGCTGCTCGGTTATAACCAATTCTTAGTTTTCGTTGTACAGCAGAAATTGATGCTCTTCTGGATTCTATTACAAAACTTACTGCTTCATCATAAAGTTCGTCATTTTCATCAGATGAGTCTGAGTAATCTGCATCAGACCAACCAGGAATAGGTCCTGTTTCCTGCATGTCAGATGTAATCTCATCTAAATAATTTGGCTCAGATTTCTCTCTCCAACTGTTAACAACTCTATGAACTTCGTCGTCCCCAACAAATGCACCATGAACTCTTTCCGGAACACCTTGCCCTGCGGGGAGGTATAGCATGTCACCTGCCCCTAGAAGTTGCTCAGCACCTCCTTGATCAAGGATGGTTCTTGAGTCAATTTTAGATGATACTTGAAACGCAATTCTTGACGGAATATTAGCTTTTATAAGTCCTGTTATAACATCGACGGACGGTCTTTGAGTTGCAAGAATAAGATGAATTCCTGCTGCCCTTGCCTTTTGAGCGATTCGTGCAATGAGATGTTCAACTTTTTTGCCTACTATCATTATCATGTCTGCAAACTCATCCACCACCACCACAATAGAGGGCAATTCCTCAAGAAGGATCTCCTCATCTTCACGAAATGGATCAAGTAATGGCTTGCCAGCTGCATTAGCTTCAGCTACTTTCTGATTAAATGCTGAAAGACCTCTAACACCCATTTCAGACATCAGTTTATAACGTCTATCCATCTCGGCTACACACCATCTCAATCCATTTGATGCATCATTCATATCTGTAATAACTGGTGTTAGAAGGTGAGGTATGCCCTCATAAACTGAAAGTTCAAGTATTTTGGGATCTATCATTATTAGACGAACTCTTTCAGGATCAGATTTAAATAATAAACTTAGTAACATTGCGTTAAGTCCGACAGACTTACCCGAACCAGTGGTACCAGCAACTAATAAATGAGGCATTTTTTCCAAATTAACAACTATAGGTTTACCAGCTATGTCATGACCTAAGGCCATCGAAAGAGGTGAGTGTGAGTTATAAAATGTATCAGAAGACAATATTTCGGTTAAACGAACCATCTTTCTATTTGTATTAGGTATCTCGATTCCAACAACTGACTTGCCAGGTATTACCTCTACCACCCTAACGCTTGTTACAGCAAGAGACCTAGCGATATCTTGAGCTATGTTTGTAATTTTGCTTGCTTTCGTTCCTGGAGCTGGCTGAATTTCAAATCGAGTTACAACTGGTCCTGGGATTACAGAAACAACAGATGCTTCAATTCCAAATTCTAGTAGTTTTACTTCAAGTCTATCTGCAACCTCGTCAAGTTGTCCTTTAGTAAGAGATGACCCATCGTCAAGAACTCTATCAAGGAGATCAGTTGAGGGCATCTCTTGGCTGAAATTTTTATCTTTAGATTTAAAAACAGTAGACGAGCTAGCGGATTCACTTTTTTGAGCCTCAGGTTTAACTGATGCACTAGAAATTTCAGCAGACTTGTCCTCTACCTTAGAAGATTTAGCTGCCTGAGGGAGATTTAATTCTCTTGGTTTAGCCACTAAATTGGCAGGCTTTGGAGCTATTTTATTAACAGGTTTAAATTTTGAAATATCAATTAATCTCAGCGAGTTAAATATAAATTTTAATAAGCGAACAAATTGAGATGTAAATTCTAGAAAAAAATATTTAGTGTTTTTCCCAATGTTATCTATAAGAGATAACCAAGAAAATGAAAAAGTAATAGAAATCGAGACAAGAAAGAAAATTACTATAAATATTAAAGAGCCAACAACACCAAAAATATTAGATAGATTGGAAAAGATTAGATCTCCAACCAAACCACCTGATGAAGACTGAGGAAAGTAATCACCTGAATAATAAAATTCACATAAAGTTGCGAATGAAGAGATTAAAAAAATCGCGGAAGTAATTTTAATAACTTTATGAAGCCTATCTGTTCGTTGATTGAAAAAAAGTGTTTTTATGGCAGCGAAAGACATAATTGCTAAGAATAAATATGCGCCTAACCCAACAACTGAAAATAATGCATCAGAAAGGTAAGCTCCAAAGGGTCCGCCAAGATTTTGGATATTACCTGACAAAGAACTAATCGAAGATAAGCTTGGATCGAGAGAAGAATAAGAAAGAAGAGATATCAAAATATATAAAACTGAGCCCAAACAGAAAAATGCAAATACATTTTTTAGAGTTCCAGTTGGCAAATTTGATTGCTCTTGTTTTTTAGCGATGATTTACTCCTGTTACTAGTATTATATTGAGATATGACTTATTTAGTTAGAAAAGATAACAATTTCTTTATTCTCTATCTTATAATTCGCTCATGGAATATCAACATCATAAACTTATTATTTTAGGATCGGGACCAGCTGGCTATGCAGCAGGGATTTATGCAGCTAGAGCAGGACTTGAGCCATTATTAATTACAGGTGCAGAGCAAGGAGGTCAACTAACTACCACTACGGACGTTGAAAATTGGCCCGGAGATCATGACGGCCTTCAAGGCCCAGAATTAATGGAACGAATGAAAAAACACGCAGAAATGTTTAATGTTCTAATCGTAAATGACCATATAGACCAAACAAAATTATCTGAAAAACCTTTTAAGTTAAAAGGTAGTCAATATTGGTCATGTGATTCTCTGATTATTTCAACTGGAGCAAGTGCAAAGTATTTAGGTTTGCCATCTGAAAAAGAATTCCTAGGCAAGGGTGTTTCTGCTTGTGCAACTTGTGATGGTTTTTTCTACCGTGATCAAGAAGTTGCAGTGGTGGGAGGTGGCAACACTGCTGCTGAGGAAGCTTTGTATCTCTCTCGTATTTGTTCAAAAGTTCATCTAATTCACAGAAGAGATAAGCTCAGAGCTGAAAAAATTCTCCGAGATAGAGTTGCTGACGAAGTAGACAAAGGAAAAATAGAGATGCATTGGAATTCTCAGTTAAATGAAGTAATTGGAGATGACAGGGGAGTAAACGCAATTGAAATATTGACCGACAATGATAATAAAAAACTTGATCTGAATGGAGTCTTTATTGCTATAGGTCATCATCCTAACACTGAAATTTTCAAAGGTCAGCTCGAGATGAAAAACGATTATATTACAATAAAATCAGGAACTAATGGAATGGCCACCTCTACCAGTGTGCCTGGAGTATATGCAGCAGGTGATGTCTCAGATCAAGTATATAGGCAAGCCATTACCTCAGCTGGATTTGGTTGCATGGCCGCTCTAGATGCTGAGAAGTTTTTATCTGAATAATTATTGACCAGAAACCCAAAAAACCATACCTACCACAAAAACAGCTATAAGAGTAATCGCAACTCTTGAGTCTGATTTGCTGTCTTCATTAGCTTCTTGTGATTCAAAATATTCATCATATTTATCCGGCATATTTATTCTCCATGTTTTAAGACAACTCTGCCTTGTTGACCGCCTTGTAAAATTAGATCAATTTCTTGTTGCAAGTTTTCTTTGGTTACAACTTTTATTATCGGCGAAAGATCTAATTTCCACTCGTTGGCAAATTTCTTCCAAATACTAGTTTTAAATTCCAATGATGATTCTGCTGAATCAATACCCGCAAGTGTTATTCCTCGTAAAATAAATGGAAAAACTGATGTGTTCACTTCAATACCTGCAACATTCCCACAACATGCTACAACACCATGAGGTGAAATTTGACTAAGCATTTTACTTAATATGTTTCCTCCAACTGTATCAATTGCTGAGGAAAATAAAGCTCTCTCCAGGGGTTTTGCAGGACCCTCCAAAAAATCATCACGCAAGATTACATTTTTAGCACCAATTGATTTTAGAAAATCAACGGACGATGACTTACCAGTTAATGCTGAAACCTCTTTACCTAATTTAGACATTAACATTACACCAATAGAGCCAACTCCACCGGTGGCTCCCGATACCAAAACAGGAAGATCTGATTTCTTTGAGGATTCCTGTATTTTTAATACACTAGCCGCAGCTGTTAACCCAGCGGTACCTATAGACATAGCCTGTGAACTTGTCAGAGATGATGGCTTTTTTACAACCCAGTTAGCTGGAACATTTATAAACTCACCAAAACCTCCCGGTGTGTTCATACCCATGTCATAGCCAGTAACTAAAACTTCATCTCCCTCAACAAAATTAGAAGAATTGGCATCAGAAATTATTCCTGCAGCATCAATTCCCGGAACAAATGGATAGTTTCTTGTAACTCCTTTATTTCCAGATGCCGATAAAGCATCCTTATAATTTAATGAAGAAAAAGAAACCTCTATTTGAACAAATCCTTCTGACGGCTTTTCAAGGGCAAGTTCAGATATTGAGGCAGAAAAAGCACCATCTATCTCCTCAACATAATATGCTGAGTATTTCATTATCTTGGCTTCATTCTCATAGCTGAATCAAGTCTAATTGTTTCCCCATTCAAATATGTATTTTCAACAATATGCGCAGCTAAATTGCCAAATTCAGCAGGAATGCCAAATCTGTGAGGAAATTGTGTTGATTCAAGCAAAGGATCTCTTACTTTATCCGGAGCTAATTTCATCAATGGCGTATCAAAAATACCCGGTGCAATGGTGTTAACTCTTATTCCATGCCTTGCTAGATCTCTTGCTGCAGTTAAAGTTAAGCCAATAACACCGGCTTTGGATGCGCTGTAGGCAGATTGTCCAATTTGTCCTTCATAGCCAGCAATTGAAGCAGTATTGATAATTACACCTTTTTCACCATCCTCAGCAGCCTCGTTTTTATTCATCAATTCTGCAGCTAAGCGCATTACATTAAATGTTCCAACTAAATTTAGATCAATAATAAATTTAAAGTGATCCAGTGGATGTGGCGCATCCTTTCCAATTATTCTGGCCCCATATCCAGTACCGGCACAATTGATAGCAACGTGTAATTTTCCAAACTCTTCTTCTATTTTTGACATTGCGTTTTTCACAGGCTCTTCTTCCATGATGTTCGTATTGATATATTTAACGTTATCATCACCTAGTTCAGTACAAATGGGCTTTGCATTGTCATCGTTAATATCTAAGATCATAACTTTTGCACCTTGACTAACAAAATGTCTAGTCGAGGCTTCTCCCAAACCAGATGCTCCCCCAGTAATCGCAATAATTTTATCTTTTAATTCCATTTCATGTCTCCGTATTTAAAGGAAATTATACCTATCAATTCCAAAAAAAGGGTCCCATAAGAAAGTTAAAAATCCTATTGGCATGATTATTGCATTTAATTGTATGTAACTTCATAAATATTTAAGGAGAAATTATGAAAAAATTATTATTGCTTGTAGGGATGCTTGCTATGCCTTCTTTTGCAGCTGTTAGCGCTAATGTAGCCTTTACAACAGATTATGTTTGGAGAGGTATGACACAAAGTGATGGTCCTGCTGTTCAAGGCGGATTTGATTTTGAAGCAGATGGCGGCTTTTATGCAGGCTTTTGGGGATCAAATGTTAACTTTAACGATGGCGCAGGTAGTGAATTGGATTACTATGCTGGCTACGGTTTTTCTATGGGTGACGTTGGTGTAGACATCGGCTACATTGCATTCGATTATCCTGAGAACCAGACAGGTTTAGACTTTGAAGAAATCTATCTCGGTCTTTCATTTGGTGATTTGGGCTTATTCTTTGCCTCTGGGCAAGATGGTGCTCCAGATTACACAGAATTTTCATATGGAATTGGGCCAGTCTCTCTATCATATGGTACTTATGACGATGTCAGTGACAATATAACTTTAAGTTATGGATTTGCATGTGGTTCGTATGAATGTGGATTAACAATGTATGACATGACTGATGAAGGTTATGGAACTGGAGATGAGGACGGAATTTTCTTTTCAATAGCAGCTAGTTTATAAGAATCTATGAAACTAGTTGTAGCTATCATCAAGCCATTTAAGCTTCAAGAGGTTCGTGAAGCGCTTGTTGATGCTGGTATCGAGGGTCTAACTCTATCGGAAGTAAAAGGTTATGGTCGACAAAAAGGTCATACCGAACTTTATAGAGGAGCCGAATATACAGTAGATACTCTTCCAAAGATTAAACTTGAAATATTAGTTGAGGATGAAAATCTTAGTACTGTAACCGATACTATAACTTCTACCGCTGGTACAGGAAAAATTGGCGATGGAAAAATATTTGTAACAACCGTTGACGATGTCATCAGAATTAGAACTGGTGAGACAGGCAACGAAGCCATTTAATAATTTAAATAAGGAGGATTATTATGGATGAAGTAAAATTTGCACTAGATACATTCTATGCAATTATGTCAGGGGCGCTTGTCATGTGGATGGCAGCTGGATTTACCATGCTAGAAGCAGGGTTGGTTCAGAAGAAAGATGTTTCTGAAATTGTAACCAAAAACCTTGGTTTATTTTCAATAGCATGTGTCATGTACCTAGTATGTGGATTTGTGCTTATGTATCCGTCAGATGCAGTATTTGCAATATCTGGTGGTTTAGATGATGCCGGTGAAGCAATTGTATATGGTATTTTACCTGCGATTGGAACTTCCTGGGGTTTAAGTACTGATATGCCTCTTGATGAAATTGGTATGGCATATGGTATGGATTACTCACAACAAGCTGACTTCTTTTTTCAGGTTGTTTTTGTTGCCACCGCAATGTCAATTGTATCAGGAGCTGTTGCTGGAAGAATGAAACTAATACCATTTTTCCTATTTGCAATAGTTTTAACTGCCTTTATTTATCCCACACAGGGATACTGGAATTGGGGTGGTGGATTTTTAAGTACTCTTGGATACTCTGATTATGCTGGATCCGGAACCGTACACCTATTGGGCGCAGCTGCTGCCTTAGGAGTTGTTACTGTTCTTGGACCAAGAAATGGAAAATATGGTTTTGATGGAACTGTTAACCCAATGCCAGGATCAAATATTCCTCTCGCAGCCTTAGGTGCTCTTATCCTATGGTTAGGTTGGTTTGGATTTAACGGCGGATCAGAGCTTGTCATCAGTGATGAAGCAAGCGCTATTGCAGTAAGTCAGGTATTTATGAATACTAACATGGCTGCAGCCGGAGGAGTTCTTGGAGCTCTTGTACTTAGTCTATTTATGACAGGTAAAAGTGATGTAACTATGGCAATAAATGGTGCTATTGCTGGCCTGGTAGCAATTACTGCTGGACCAAGTGCACCAACTGGTGGTGAAGCCGTAATTATAGGGTTTATTGGAGGCTTGATTGTATATGGTTCAATCTTGTTCTTTGACAGCATTAAAGTAGATGATCCAGTAGGAGCAATTTCAGCTCACGGAACTGCTGGAATATTTGGTTGTATGGTTGTACCTTTTACTAATGGTGATGCATCATTCTTGTATCAGTTCATTGGTGTTGTTTCCATTGCAGGGTTTGGCTTTTTAGCTAGCCTAGGAACTGTTTATGTCATAAACATGTTCATGCCAATCAGAGCTACTGATTCAGAGCAAGAAGCTGGTCTAGATGCCTCTGAAATTGGAGTTGAAGCATATCCAGAATTTAAGTAAAACTTAAATATTGCAAAAAAACCGTCAATTAACGTTGGCGGTTTTTTTTTGCATTTAAATTGTGCAAAAATATATAAATTCTGAGCAAATATCGCACAAAAAACTATATATTGCTGTTATTACGTGCATAAAAGTGCACGTTTTAATTTTAACTATTCTATTTTCTGGGAAAATGACGAAATTAATATCTGCAATTATGTGTATACATTACAGGCTAATATGAATTTAGTTTTCTAATGACAGGATTAGCGTATTGTTCTAATAATTTTGAACGTACTCTGGCTGATAACAACTTTGTTCTGTCATCTAATATTTCCTGAGCTTGTTTAATTTGTTTAGTTGAGTAACTTGTTTTGTCTTGCCAATCCCAACCAAGCATATTACATGCAGCAAAATTTGTTGGATAGAGCTCATACATTTTTACTATTAAGTTAGTTATTTTGTCTGAAATTTCTTGATAATTTTCACTAGGTTCAAATCGCATTGGCTCAGATATATTTAATGTGACACTTCCTTTAAATCCAGTTATCCCATTTGCGATACTTCTTAGATCTTCATCTTTTTGTTTGACATATTGATTTTTGGATTCATAGGAATCTAGCTCCATTGCTTTTAATTGGTCATTTGGATCCAACTCATATGAAATAGATACAGGTACAACTTTTATCGAATTAAAATAATCAGCAATAGATTTTGATTTTCTTTCCGTTAAATGAATCATTTTTAATAATGCAGGATCAGTTTCATCAATCCCATCCTTGGCTCTTCCTTGTTTCTGAGCTATCCATACTGAGTCATTGTCATGAAAAATGCTTTTATTGATAAATTTTGAAGCAAGTGACAAGCC
>CABZRR010000014.1 GCA_902528215.1 uncultured SAR86 cluster bacterium
AAACTGAATCAAGAGATTCTTGCAGCAATTTGTGAAGATGTTGCCTGGTTATTAAAAAAAGATAGAGAAATTTTAATCGTTTCTTCTGGTGCAATTGCTTTGGGAAGAAAAAAAATTAAAACATCCTCGGATCTTACTCTAGCAGACTCTCAAGCAATGGCTGCCCATGGTCAGATTGAATTAATGTCAGCATGGAAAAGACAACTGAATAAATTTTCAATTCCCATCGGCCAAATGCTTTTGACCCCAAGGGATACTGAAATCAAAATTGCATCGCAAAATGCAAAACAAACAGTTACCAAACTCATACAGATGGGCTGCGTGCCAATTATTAATGAAAACGACAGCACTGCAACTGATGAGATTAAATTTGGTGATAATGACCTATTAGCAGCAAAAGTTGCAAAACTAGTAAATGCTGATTTGTTGGTTGTCTTGTCAACCATTGATGGTCTTTATAACTCGCAAGAGAATGTACATTCAAAAAAATCAGGTGCCTTGATAACAGAAGTACCTAAAATTAACGCTAAAATAAAAAAGATGGCAGGTGATGCAAGTCAAATGGGTAAAGGTGGAATGATTTCTAAAATTGAAGCAGCAGAGATTTGTTTAAAAAATAACCGTGTAATGGTAATTACATCAGGTAATAATAAGAAACCAATAAGAGGTCTTTCTAAAAGAAAAAAATCAACATGGTTTATAAAGAAATGAATAAAGAGCTTTCCTCATTGCTTGATGAAATGGGCCTAAAGGCAAAAATTGCCAGCTCAATATTAAATACTGCATCCAGTGATCAAAAAAATAAATTTTTTGATTTGGCTATTGAATCAATTCAAAAAGATGCTGATACAATTATTGAGGCTAATCATGCAGATATTCAGCAAGCAAAAGAAAATAATAAGGATGAAGCCTTTATTGATCGCTTAGCTTTAGATAATGAAAGGCTTCAAGGAATATGCGATACGTTAGAGGCAATTAAATCTTTTGAAGATCCAGTTGGTAAAGTCCTTGCAACTTGGGATCGACCAAATGGATTAAATATCTCTAGAATTGCTACCCCCCTTGGCGTGATAGGGTTAATTTTTGAAAGCAGACCAAATGTTGCTGCCGATGCAGGAGGTTTATGCCTTAAATCAGGAAATGCAGTGATTCTAAGAAGTGGAAAAGATGGTCTAAGATCTGCTGAAGCGATCGTCACCTCTCTTCAAGCAGCATTAGTATCTGCTGATCTTCCAAAAGAATGCATTCAGATAGTCCCATCCGAAAGCAGAGATGCTGCAACCCTCATGTTAGAAGGACTTAATGGCTCAATTGATGTGATAGTGCCAAGAGGAGGCAAAAGCCTTGTTGCAGAGGTTGAAAGATCTGCAAAAGTTCCAGTTTTTGGTCATTTAGAGGGCATATGTCATATTTATATAGATGAGCATGCAGATGAAGAGAAAGCTTTAGCAGTCTGCTTAAACGCTAAAATGCGTAGAACCGGAATTTGTGGGGCCGTAGAAACAATACTCGTTAACGATAAGATTGCAGAGTCTTTTGTGCCTAAAATTGTTGCATCATTATCAGAATTAAACTGTGAGATAAGATGCTGTGAGAAAACAATTGATTTTGATGGAAGATCAGTACCAGCAACTGAAGAAGATTGGTCAACAGAGTACCTAGCTCCAATTGTAAGTTTAAAGTCTGTCTTAAATGTTGATGAAGCAATTAATCATATTGCGCAATACGGGACAGGACACACTGAATCAATAATCAGTGAGAATAAAGACAATCAAACTAAGTTCACACATTCTATTGATAGTGCAATTGTTATGATCAATGCTTCAACTCAATTTGCTGATGGTGGTGAATTTGGTCTTGGTGGTGAGATAGGTATCGCAACTGGAAAATTTCATGCCAGAGGGCCAGTGGGTGTAAATCAACTTACGAGTTTTAAGTACATTGTCTCTGGCAACGGACAAATAAGAGATTAATTTAAATATAGATATCGAATCGAGTTGTTTTACCAAAAACTTGGTAATTAATTTTTTTAGAAAATGGTTCAGCTTTAATAGGCCTCTTTACAATCATTTTTTTTATTGGCATTAAACTCAAGCACTCAAAATCTTGACTTGAATCGTTTTCTATCGATTCTATAGCAAGTATTCTAGCTAAATATTCTAATTGACCAGAGCCAAGTGCACTTTTTTTGCTCGTCGGATACATAGGATCAAAATAAATCACATCAAATTTTTGCTCCTTTGAAATATATGAGCAGGCATTTGCATTAATAAGCGTCAATGCTTTGAAAATTTTATGATCATTGCTGCGATTAATCGCATCACTTAATAAATGAAATAAAATTTTACTTTGTTCTAAAGCTGTGACCTTATGGCCTAAACTCAGGAACAACAATGAATCCTGAAGAATGCCAGCTGTGCAATCAAGAATATTTAATGGGGCTTCATGTTTACCAAGAGCCTTTTTAATTAGCTTTTCGTGCTCTACCCTATTTGTCCGCCAACGTGTTGAACCAGAGTTAAAATCAATTTTAAATTTCTTAGTTGATCTAGCTTCTGGATGAAAAAACGATAAACCTGTTTCTGAAAGGTAAAGGTGACAATATTGAATCATTTCTTTTTCGTTACTGGAAGTGGTTCCAATGGAAGTTGCAAGAGTCTCAGCGGAAGATTTGCATTTATCTGATGAATATATAAGGGGTGGAATCATAGAAGCAAAAGAACAGCTCCTAATGCAACTCTATACAAAACAAATGGAGTCATGCCAATTTTTTCAACAAATTTGAGAAAACTTTTTATAGTAAAAAATGCTACAAAAGCTGAGCCAAAAAACCCCGTTAGGATTATTAACAAATCATTTAACTCTAGTGAATAGGCCCCCTTTAAAAACATTAATATCAAAGCTCCCAAAATTGTTGGTATGCTCAGTAAAAATGCAAACTTTGATGTATCTTTAAGATTTAAACCTATAAGTAATGCCCCTGTAATGGCCATACCGGATCTTGAAGCACCTGGAAAAATAGCTAAAGCTTGAAAACAACCAATCATCAATGCAGCAGTCAATGTTAACTCTGTTAAAGATTTTGTTTGAGCAGAGGCCCTAAAAACTAAATATAACAAAACAGCAAATATAAGATTCGTCCATGCAATTGAGTTTGTACTGGCAAATCTAGATTCTGTGAAATCAGAAAAAACTAATCCTACAATCATGATTGGTAAGGTTGCTACTAAAAGGTTTAACCCCAACAAATAATTTTGTTGATCTCGGTTATTTGTCCATGGTTTCCATGCTCGAACCAAGCCCTGAATTTCTTTTTTAAAATAATATATTACTGCTGCAAGAGTGCCAGCATGCACCGATATATCAAAAACTATCCCAAAATCTTTTGTTCCAAAAATGAGTGATGGTAATAACAAATGTGCTGAACTTGAGACTGGTAAAAATTCAGTCAAGCCCTGAATCAATGAAAGAAGTAAGGCAAGAAAAAAATCTGCAATCATGATTTTTTATAGTCAGGTGTTTTTAGGTATACCGGATTTGCATCCTCAGGGAGAAAGTCTTGATTAGTTTCTAATTTTTTCTTTGCAATGATTGCAATAGACTCAGCACTTCCTATAGCTTGTGATAAAAAATTAGGATGGTTTTCTATCTGTTCTGGCCAACCTGACCCAGCAAAATAACAATCATCCTCATCTAAAATTTTTAATAAATGATCCATTTTGATTACTGATTCTTCTTCGATTGCAAGAACCTCATCATTGTTTTTCTCATAAGAGCAAAAATAACTTTCGTTTGCATCGGCTTCAATGGTTACAAAAATTTTTGCTTTATTTTCATTTATCCAATAGGAAGATTCTCTTGCGATAGACTCTAAATTAGAAATAGGAACTAAAGGAAGTTTTTTTATTTCAGCAATAGCTTTTAAAAATGAAGCTGTGATTCTAAGAGCAGTATATGAACCAGGACCACAAGCAAATGCTATACCATTGAGAACATCAAATCCCTCGTCAGAGTCAAATCCTATGCTTTCAAAGAGTTTATCCCAGTCTGGTCGTTCTTTTCGATCATGAGTTTGAGTAAAAGTATTGACTTCCTCATTGTTTAAAAAAGATATCGATGAATAATTTCCGCTTACATCAAATGACAGAATTTTCATTCAACTAAAAAGAACGTTCGATATCCTCAAATACTTTCTCAACTGCTTGAGAGCCATCTACGGCAACATATTTAAGTGAACTCTTGCTTTCAAGCGATTTATAATACGCAACAAGAGGTTTAGTCTCATTTTGATAGACTTCTAAGCGATGCATAACTGTTTCGGGCATATCATCATCTCTCTGTATGAGAGGCTCCCCGGTAATATCATCAACACCCTCTTTTGTAGGCGGTTGATAGACAAGGTGATAATTTCTACCTGAACCTGGATGCACCCTCCTTCCTGACATTCTATCAACGATGACATTGTCTTCGACTTTAATTTCAATGACATGACTAAACTCAATATTGTTTTCGACACATAAATCTGCTTGGCCTACTGTTCTTATGCCACCATCAAATAGAAAGCCTTGATTACAATCAGGCTGAGAAATTCGATCTAAAATTAACTCAATAATTATCTGATCAGAAACTAAGGCCCCAGAGTTCATAATATTTGTTACCTTTTTACCTAATTCACTTCCAGAGGCGATGGATGATCGAAGCATGTCACCTGTACTTATTTTAGGAATAGCTAAAGATTTACAAATAAGGTCTGCTTGAGTGCCTTTTCCGGCACCAGGCGGTCCTAATAGAAGTATTTTATTCATGTTTCTAAAACCGCAAATGCAATAAGGTGGTTGCTTTCATCGGCTAGACTAACATGGGTCTTCGTGATGCCCAAATCCTCAACATAAGTTTTCGCTGCATCAGATAATAACACCTCCGGTTGACCAAAAGAGTTTCTTAATATTTGAATATCCCTAGGATAGATTGGCTTTTTAAAACCTGTGCCTAAAGCCTTTACGAAGGCCTCTTTGCCCGCAAATTGTTTACCTATATATGATTGATTGCATCCTTCAGTTAATTGTTGATACTTTTTAAGCTCTTGATTACCCAAAATTTTCTTAGCAAAAGCAGATAAAGATTTAATTTTTTTTATCCTTTCTAAATCCACTAAATCTGTTCCTATTCCATAAATCATATTTTAATTTTCTTAAAAAACGTCCTGCTGCTTAATTCTCTGCCATCTAGGCATGCGCTGATTGCAGTTTGCAATAGCTTTTTTAATTTTAACTTATCCATGCCTTTTAGTGATCTATTTTTAATCTTTAAAATTTCTTTAGCCGTAAAACCCTCAGCATTACCTGCACTATGAAAACCCTTTTCAGGAATATATGAATAAATAACTGAGTCTTGAAACTCTGAATTATCTTTTGTATCTGTATCAAAATTTATTCCGTAACCAAGAACATCCAGAAGATCTAATTCAAACACTCTCAAATCTAATTCGGAAATTGCATCTGCCCTCGCAAGCTCAACGAAGTTTTGGTACAGATCATATAGTTCTTGATTAGGGAGTCCTTTTGGCAATAAACGAATCATTAACTCATTTACATATAAATATGTATAAAGATCGTGGGGACCTTTGATAGATTGAGAAACAAAGTTTGAATCTATATGAGTTAAAGTCTTCATCTCAGATTTGCCTGTGAAAATTACATTCAGTGCTGAGAAAGGAAGCAAATGACCAAAGAATTTAGAACGTGGATTTTTTGCGCCCTTGGCCATGATTGAAATTTTTCCAGAGGACTCTGTAAAAATATCTGCAATCATAGAAGTATCGCCAAAAGACCTAGCATGCAAGAGAAAACAAGACTCCCAATTACGAGGCATCTTGATTGCTGCCTACTCCAAGGCTACTTAAATATTGAGCATCGTTATTCCAATTTTTATTAACTTTTACAAAAGTTTTTAGTAAAACTTTTTTATGGATCATTTTTTCAAGCTCAATCCTTGTTTGCTGTCCTATTCTTTTTAAATTTGAGCCCTCGTGTCCAATAACAATGCTTTTTTGACTATCGCGTGCAACATATATGATAACTCCTATAGACAGCATTTTCCCCTCCATACCTTTTGTTTCAACAGCTACATAAGTTTCATGAGGCAATTCATCTCCCAATGAACGAATTATCTTTTCTCTCACTAGCTCACTGATAAAAAAATTATTTGGAATTTCTTTTTCATCAGAATCAGATGGGTATAAATGATTATTTTCTGGTAAAGCTTTTTTAATGCATCCTAATAAATCTCCTATCCCATCATTATATTTGGCTGAAATAGGAACATAATCCAAAAAAGAATAGACTGCATCAATTTCTTTTATTAATGGCAGTAAATCGTTTTTATTTTGTACTTGGTCCACTTTATTTAGAACACAAATAGCCGGAACTTTACTTTCTTTAATTTTATTTAAAACCTGTCTGTCCTGATTCTGTAATGAAGTTCGATGCAGAAGAAATAAAACTAAATCTGAGTCTTGTATGACACTCAAGGCTGAATGATTTAATACTTTGTTTAAAGTTTTTGTTGCCTGCATATGAATGCCCGGTGTATCTAGAAAAATCATCTGAAATTCATTATCAGTTTTTACACCTATGATGTTATTTCTTGTGGTTTGGGATTTACGTGAAGTAATAGAAATTTTTTTATCTAGCATAGTGTTGAGTAAAGTTGATTTGCCGACATTAGGTTTTCCAACAATTGATATATAGCCACAAAATTGTTTTGTCATAATTGATTGACTCTTAGCAAAATTAACTCCGAGACTTTCTGCTCAGCCTCTTTTTTTAAAGCAGCAGAAGCTTGAAAGGTCTCATCATTAAAAATTACAGTACAATCAAATTTATTGCCTTCTTTATTTACAGCAACGGAATATTTTGGAAGTTCCCTCCCTGATGCTTGCAAAACCTCTTGCAATCTTGATTTTGCATCCTTCAAATCAATGAATTCATCAAGATTAGAAATGTGACTTTTAAAAAGACTAAAAATAAAATTTTTGCTTTCTTCAAAACCTAGTTCTATAAAAACTGCTCCTATGCATGCCTCCAAAGTGCCTGCATAAATTGAGTATTTATGAGTTTCATCTAAGTTTTTTGTTCCTTTCGAGGTGCAGAGCATATTTTTACAATCAAGTCTTAAAAAAATTTCAGCAAGGGATTTGGTATTAACTAATGAAGCTCTCATTTGAGTTAATCTACCCTCACTCAAATCACTAAAACGATTAAACAAATATTCCGATATAAAAATTTCAAGAACCGAATCTCCTAAAAACTCTAGGCGTTCATTATTTTGATATTGTGAAGAGCTTTTATGGACAAATGCTTGCTTAAAAAGAGGCAATTGTAAGTATGACTTCTTGATAACTAGAGTGTTTTTTTTCATTTCATTTATTTAATAAAACCAGCTCTTTCAAAAGAGGGCAGACAGGTCCAACACTCCCATGTCATCCATATTAATTGGCCTGTACCCATAAAATTTTCTCTTGGGACGAATCCAAAATATCGAGAATCACTTGAATTATCTCTGTTGTCTCCCATCACGAAATAATGATTGTTTGGAACTTCAAATTCTTCAGGGTAAGAGGCACTTCCTCCAAGAATTCTTATGATTCTATCTTTACTCCCCACAGTTTCTCTCAAAAATGTCTCTTCAGCACTAGTTGAGACTAATTCCTGATCAATAGGCTGACCATTGACATAAATCTTTTTATTTAAATATCCGATTGTATCTCCAGGCTTTCCAATTAAACGCTTGATATATGGAACATTGACATGGGGCGGAATAAAGACAACAACATCTCCATAATCAGGATCTGCAGATAAAGCAAACGCGTCACCAATTCTATTGATTTTAAGACCATAACTGTGTTTGTTGACCAAAATGAAATCTCCTACTTTAAGGCCTGGGATCATTGATCCAGAGGGAATCTGATATGGCTCATAGGCAAAAGTACGCAGAACAAATATTAAAAAAACTGGGATAAACCATCCCCGCCCAGTTGTTTTCAGTAAGGCATTTTTACTTATGAGGCCAATGAAATAGATAACTAAACAAATAACTGAGCCAATCAGTAGAACTGATCCAAGGTCTCCAGCATTAATAAAAATCCTGTAGATTCCTATTAAAGATGCCGATAAACCAGAAATATAAATTAATTGTTGATTTTGATCAGTTAATGTATCTTGTAAAACTTGGTAAATCCAAAGTCCTAGCAGGAAAAACAGTGCCGCTAGTGATAATAAAAAAATTGGATCTGCAAACATTATTTGTCTCCCGAACTAAAATAACTCAAAAAGGCTTCTTGAGGTATAGATACTCTGCCAAACTGCTTCATTTTCTTCTTTCCTTCTTTCTGTTTCTCAAGTAATTTCTTTTTACGTGTTACATCGCCGCCATATAACTTTGCAGTGACATTTTTTCTAAAAGCTTTTACGGTTTCTCGAGAAATAATTTTTGATCCTATTGCAACTTGAATGGGCACATCAAACATTTGACGTGGAATTAAGTTTTGTAAATTTTTAGCGACTTGTCTGCCTCTACTCATAGCAAAATCTTTATGAATAATCATTGATAAAGCATCTACGATCTCATTATTTAAAAGAACATCAAGTTTTATTAGATCTGATTTGTGAAATTCCGATATATTATATTCAATTGATGCATATCCCTTTGTTGTAGATTTTAAGCGATCAAAAAAATCTATAATTACCTCAGCAAGGGGTATTTCGAAAACAATGGAGACTTGATTACCAAAATATGTCATATCTTTTTGAGTACCTCTTTTTTGGGTACAGAGCGTAATCACATTCCCAACATAATCTTTCGGCGATAAAATTGTTGCAATTACAAAAGGTTCTCTTATTTCATCTACGTTGCTCATAGGAGGTAACTGTGATGGGCTGTCACAATCAATGAGCTCACCATCAGTTTTTAAAACCTGATATTGAACAGATGGAGCAGAAGAAATTAAACTTAGATCATACTCTCTTTCTAAGCGCTCGCGCACAACTTCCAAATGCAAGGTTCCTAGAAACCCACACCTAAAACCAAAACCTAATGCATCAGAAACCTCTGGCTCATAAATTAATGCAGAATCATTAAGCACCAATTTAGACAAAGCATCACGAAATTTTTCGTAGTCATCCGAATCGACAGTAAACAATGAAGCAAAAACTTTTGGCATAACTTTTTGGAAACCAGGTAGTGGGGTTGATGCATCATTTCTTGAATCTAAAATTGTATCCCCTACAGGAGCTCCTTGAATATTTTTTATTCCTGCAACCATATAACCAACTTGGCCAACATTTAATTCTTTTTTTACAATCTTCTTTGGGGAAAAAATGCCAACTTGATCAGCTACGTATGATTGCTGAGTTGAATATACCTTTATTTTTTGACCTTCTTTAATAGAGCCATTGATAACTTTTATTAAAGAGACAACTCCAAGATATGCATCGAACCATGAGTCAATAATTAACGCTTCAAGATCTCCGTCAGGATTGCCCTTAGGGGGGGGTATATTATCTACCAAAAGATTTAGAAGTTCTTTTATGCCTTGACCAGTTTTTGCGCTTACAAGGGGCGCTGAGGTTGCATCAATCCCTATCATATCTTCAATCTCTTGCTTGACTCTATCTGGCTCAGATTGAGGTAGATCTATTTTATTGATTACTGCCAACACTTCAAGATTCTGATCTACTGCTGTATAGCAATTTGCTAATGTTTGCGCTTCCACTCCTTGCGACCCATCAACAACCAACAAGGCACCCTCACATGCAGATAGAGATCGAGAAACTTCATATGAAAAATCAACATGGCCAGGCGTGTCGATAAAGTTTAGTTGATAAGTTTTACCATCTCTCTCGAAATCAAGAGTCACGGCTTGAGCTTTAATTGTGATACCACGCTCTCTTTCTATATCCATAGAATCAAGAATTTGCTCAGACATTTCTCTTTGTGAAAGACCGCCACAAAATTCTATTAATCGATCAGACAGAGTTGATTTGCCATGATCAATGTGGGCAATGATTGAGAAATTTCTAATATTATCCATCTTCTATTTAATGCATGACTATTCTATAAGAAAAGCAGATTGCTTATCAGCCTTTCTGATGCATTTAAGATGAAATTAATCTACTGTTACTGCAACAAAAAATCTGTTATTGTCACGACGTCCTACAATGGCTAATTTATCACCCTTTTCAAATTCCTCTACTAGTTCCTCAAAAGATTCAGCATCTTTTATTGAATACCTTTTACCTTTAGATATAACTTCAGTAATGATATCTCCTCTTATCAATTTTCCATAAGCAGGAGATCCATTATTTACTCTTAAAACTAATACTCCGCTTTCAGGATCACTTGGTCGAGAATTCTCCTCAGAAAGATCTTCTATCTTAAGACCAAGCGGATCAGATGAAGTTTCTGTTTTGGCTGGAATAAATGTTCTTTCATCAGCGGGCAGTTCACCCAGAGTGAATTTTAAATTTACATTCTTTCCATCGCGAATAATCTTTGCATTTGCTTTTGTTTTTGGTTGAATTCTCCCAACAACATGAGGTAAATCAGAACCAAATTTAATCTCTTTTCCATCAAACTCAATAATTACATCTCCAGCTTGCAAGCCAGCATCATCTCCAGACTCGCCCTTTTCAACATCAGTGATAAGAGCACCATAAGGTTTTTCCATGCTCAAAGCCTCAGCAAGATCATTATCAACCTCGCCAACTCTTACACCAAGGTATCCTCTAGCAACACTTCCTTCATTGATAATTTGGCTTGCCACTTCCATAGCAACATCTATTGGTATTGCAAAAGCTAGACCTTGATAGCCTCCGCTACGTGAATAAATTTGTGAATTAATTCCAACAACTCTTCCGTTTAAATCAAATAATGGACCGCCAGAATTACCTGGATTAATGGCAACATCAGTTTGAATGAAGGGAACATAATTTCCAATATTTTGATTTTGTATACTACGTCCTTTTGCGCTAACAATTCCTGCAGTAACTGAAAAATCAAATGAAAATGGTGATCCGATTGCAACAACCCAATCACCTACTTTTAAGTTTTCACTATCACCTATAGAAACCTTTGGTAAATTTTTACCATCAATTTTTAAAACTGCTAAATCTGAAAGAGGATCTATTCCAATTACTTCCGCAGAAAATTCTCTCCTATCATTTAAAGAGACAGTAATTTCCTCAGCTTCATCTACAACGTGAAAGTTTGTTAGCAAGTATCCGCCCCTAAAAATGAATCCGGAGCCATAAGAGACCGCTTCTCTTGTTTCAGGTTGTTGAGGTTGAGGAAAACCTCTTCCTCTTGGGATACCAAAAAATCTTTCAAATTCATCAAAACCCCTAAAAGAATTCTGCATTTTTACCTCTTTACGAGAGGTAATATTCACAACAGCAGGGGCTGATGATTCAACCAAATCAGAAATATTAGAAGGCAAGGCAGCGCAGGTTAAGGATGAAAATGCAATGACGAATAAAACAGCGATGTTATTTTGATACAGCTTCATATTAGTTCCTTTGATAAATTGATTGGATCATCTGGTCTGCTATTGATGGGGGAATGTCTCCGTAGGCAGTTAAGAGCCTGCCATCTTTTAATGGTATTAAGTATATCCAATTATTATTTGCTTTAAAGTATTTTACATTTTTAATACCGAGTTGTTTATTCTCAAGATGAAAAAATAAATTATTTTTACCATTTGAATATTGATTAGGGTTATTTGGACTGACAGAAAAGCCGACTGGAATCCAATTTTTAGAAAGCTGCTGAGATTTGTTCGATTGATTCGATTGCATGATTTGAATCATATGATCCATAATATTTTGATCAGCATTGAGCAATTGAACTTTAGCTTGATCACTTGAAATTGCTGAAGAGAGCTGAAACGAAGTTTCCTTATTAACTGTAAACCTGTCATCATCAAACTGATGTAAAACAATAAGGGTAAGCAAAACTGTAGCAGCTGCTGTTGCTAAATTAGTAATCAGTGGATTAAATTTTCTATAATAATTTTGAAGATATGAAATTTTTGAATTTTGCTGATCAGAATGCCTTTGCATTAATTCAGAAATAACACCAAATTTATAAAAAGCATTTCTCAGGCTCCTGTCGGAATCCATCTCCGTTATGATTTCTTGCATTTCATTTTGTGATAACTCCCCGTCGTACAATGCGGACATTTTTTCTAAATTTTTATCCATTGAAAATATTCTCCTGATTCATAAATTCTAATATTAGTTGCCTTGCTCTAAAAATTCTTGATCTTACTGTGCCAATTGGACAATTAAGTATCTTGGCTATTTCATCATATGCTCTGCCCTCTATCTCCCTTAATGTGAAAGCAATTTTTGTATCCTCATCAAGGCTTTGGATGAATTGCATAATTTTACTTTCAGATTCAGCTGCGATTAATTCTGTTTCGGGAGATCGATATTCTGGAAAATCATGCCGATCTTGATCTAAGCGTTCTGTAATCATTGAATTTTTGGAAAATCTGCTGGCAAAATCATTCTTTGCTAAATTAATTCCTATTCTGTAAATCCATGTAAAAAGAGAACTTTCACCTTTAAAAGTATTGATTTTCTGCCAAACTTTAAAAAATGTTGTTTGACATAATTCTTCAGCATGGTCCTTTGACTTTGTGTATCCAGTCAGAACTGACATAAGCTTAGGCGTGTATTTTAATACCAGAGCCTCAAAGGCCATTTTATTTCCAGCTTTGATCTCGTTAATTAACATTTCATCACCTTTGCTAACTCCCATAAGTTTCCTCACGAGCTTTGACAAAGAGAAAATCAAATAGTTTCACTTGCCTATGAAGTTTTTTAAATTATTTAAGATGAATTTTTCTTTATCAGGGCTATTTAGAGACTGATTTTTAAAAATAAAATCATATAGGGGCTGATCATCAAGATCTAGAATACTGTTGAACATTTCAAAATCTTCTTTTGAAAGAGATTCCAAATTATTTTCACTATATCTCCTAAATAAAAGATCTAGCTCTCTAAGCCCTCTTCTGCACTTCCATTTTGTTTTATTTATTTCTGTATTCATTCTCTAAGCTAATATAATATCTTTAATAAAAATTTTTATAATTAATTGTTAAATTCTGAGCTATTAAAATTCGGAGCCGTTAATCTTGAAAACTTAACTGTAATTCATTTAGATGGAGATTTTGACTCCGTCTTGAATCTTTTACAAGGACAGGTAACATCTGATTGCACTCAACTATCTGAGCAATTTGGCCAGATTTCATCATTATGTGATGAAAAAGGTTATGTTATGTGTAATTTTGAAATTATCTTAGATAAAAATAAATGGCTAATAATTATCGAGGAATCTTCAAAGGATATTTTTTTGGATGAAATAAGTAAATATTTACCATTTTACAAAGTATCAGTAAAGCTCCTTGATATGAATATTATCGGATTTATAAGGAATAAAGATGAAAAAATACTTGCAGATGAACATATCATTTTTCAGTCAGACAAAGCATTATTATCTTTAGTCATTAGAAAAGATAAAAAAATTAAGAGTGATCTTGATTTGATTGATTGGGTTTTCAACAGAAAGTTTTTAGGAGATCATCAAATTAATTTTAATGAAAAAGGAAAATATAGGCCGCATGAACTTGGCCAACATATTACAAGAGTTAGTTTTAAGAAAGGGTGCTTTAAGGGACAGGAGATCATTGCTCGTATGGAGTATCTTGGTAAATTAAAAAAAGAAACAAGGCTGATTGTTTATTCAAATAAAGAAGAAGTATCTAAATTTACAATCATTGGAAAAACTTACAGATATAAAGATAAATTTTTTTCGTCATGTCTTGGCAATATAAATAGTTTTTTGTAGAGGTTGATTATTTTAATTGCCAATCTATCTCACTAGCTCCTTCTCGTTTCAAAATATTATTAATTTTTGAAAAGTGCTTACATCCAATAAACCCTTTATGGGCAGAAAGGGGAGATGGATGAGAGGTTTCTAAAATTTTATTATTTTTTTGATCGATTAAGGAATATTTTTTTTGAGCAGATTTACCCCAAAGAACAAAGATCATGTTCCCCCTCTTACTAAGTTGATTAATAATTTTATCTGTCAATTTGTCCCATCCTAATTTTGAATGCGAATTTGGTTTGCCCAATTCAACAGTTAATATAGAGTTAAGTAATAGAACTTTTTGCTGAGCCCAATAGGTCAAATCACCGTGAGAGGAAATAGGTATATTTAAATCATTTTTAAGTTCAAGAAAAATATTTTTTAGGGAGGGAGGAATTGATAATTCTTTGTTTACTGAAAAGGAAAGTCCATTTGCCTGGCCAAAGTTATGATAAGGATCTTGTCCTAAAATTAGTACTTTTACATCATCATAGCTTACTAAATCTAAAGCGCGAAATATGAAATTATTTGGGGGGAAAATGGTAACTTTTTCATCTTGTTTTTGAATTAATTTAGATTCAATATTAGACAAAAATTTCCTACAAAATCCTTTGCCGAGGGGCTCTAACCATGCATCAGGAAAACTCAAAATACTCAAAAAATTTCTCTTAAAAACTGCTTAAATTTTATCCACAGAAACTGTGGATAAAGCTTTGGATAACTTACTTTTCTTATATTTTAGACTTATTTATAAAGGTTTTAAGCAAATTGATCAAAAACTAATCAATTAATAATAAAAACACCTTATATCAGTAATTTAAGATGAAAATGACATGAACAAGCGGATTTGATTGGAAGAACTAACAGGTCTTCAATAACACTTTTTTATTTTGTGGGCAAGTATTTTTTTAAAAAAAAATAAACTAGAATAGATTCTCTTTATGTTTGCCATAAATTATCCATATGAATGACCAAAAAAACATTCTTTTTTCAAAATATAACATGCAGGGTTTATGTCTTAGAAATAGAGTTGTAATGGCTCCAATGACAAGAAATTTTTCCCCTAATGGAGTGCCTAAAGATTACGCCCCGACCTACTATGCTAGAAGGGCTCAAGGTGGTGTAGGATTGATCATTACCGAAGGAGTTGAAGTTAGTCATCATGCTGCCAGTGGCTATCCTAATTGTCCAAACTTAGAATCTGATAATGCTAAAAGAATGTGGCAAAAAGTTGTTAACGAAGTTCATAAAAATAATTCATCTATCTTTTGTCAATTATGGCATGTAGGCGGAATAAGAAAGCCTGGGATGCCTCCTAATCCAGAAGTTCCTGGATTTACTCCATCTGGTTATGTGCGTCCAGGAAAAAAAGTAGCACATGAAATGTCTCATGAAGAAATACAAGAATTAATAAATATTTATTCTGAGGATACAAAAGCATGCGAAGAGCTTGGATTTGATGGAGTAGAAATTCATGGAGCACATGGATATCTAATAGATCAGTTTTTTTGGGATCAAATAAATCACAGAGACGATGAATATGGAGGCACCATTAAGAACAGATCCAGGTTTGCCTCAGAAATTCTTCAAGCAGCAAAAGCGAATACATCTGAAAATTTCAAAGTTGGAATTAGGATTTCTCAATGGAAACAACAGGACTATGATGCCAAGATAACATCTGAGCCTCATGAGCTAAATGAATTCTTTCAAATCTTAAAAAACGCAGGTGCGGATTTTGTGCATTGCAGCAATCGACGTTTTTGGGAAGGAGAATTTGAACCAAAGGGTCTTAATTTGGCAGGAATTGCAAAAGAGGCAACGGGCCTTCCAACCATTAGCGTAGGGAGCGTTGGTTTGGATAAAGATTTTATTAAACTTTATGCCGGCGACCATCAAACGCAAACGGTTGATTTAGAAATTCTTCATGAAAAATTAAATAAATTAGAATTTGATCTTATTGCAGTTGGAAGAGCCCTTTTATCCGATCCAGATTGGGCGAATAAAGTTCAGGATGGGTTAGAAGATCAAATTATACCATTTGATAAAAGTTTTGTTGAAAATTATGTCTAATTTAAGAAGTTCATATACTCAGCGATCTTACGCTCAATACATGCTCCACAGATTCAAGCTGCTGAATAAGCTCAGAACTGGCCTCTATCTCTAGATCAATCAAATTGATGGCTATCTTATCCTTACTTTTATTAGTCATTTCTGCGATATTAATACCACATGCAGCAATAGAATCAGTAATTTTGCTAATCATCCCTGGTTCATTGTGATTAATAATCACAAGACGATGATGAGTGCCTCTCGACAAAGAAATTCTAGGAAAATTCACAGAGTTAACGATCGTGCCATGTTTTAAGTAATTGACCATCTGATTTGCAGCCATAACAGCACAATTAACTTCAGCTTCTTTCGTACTCGCCCCCAAGTGAGGTAAAAGCACCACATCATTCTTATCAACAGAGCGCTTTATAAGTTCAGGGGTCGGGAAATCAGTAACGAACCCTCCTAAATTCCCAGTTTCAAGTTCCTTTATTACATCTGCAGTATTTACGATCCCGCCTCTTGATAAATTGATCAGCCTTGCTCCTTTTTTAAATTTGTTAAGGTTTGATTTATTAATAAGGTTTTTTGTTTCTTCTGCTAGGGGAACATGAAGTGAAACATAGTCAGAGTACTGTAAAAGTTCGTCCATTGTATCAGCTTTTCCAACCTCTCGAGGAAGCCTCCATGCACTCTCTATTGAAATGTATGGATCATATCCAATCAATTTCATTCCAAGTGTTTGAGCAGCCTGAGCAAGCATCGACCCAATCGATCCTAATCCAATAATTCCAAGTGTTTTTCCATCGAGCTCATTACCTGCAAAGCTCTTCTTTTGAGCTTCCATTGCTTGGTTTAGTCCCTCGGGATCTTTAAGATCAAGTTTTTTTGCAAACTCAATGCCATCAATGATGCCTCGTGAGGAAAGCAACATGCCGCATATCACTAGCTCTTTTACAGCATTTGCATTTGCTCCTGGAGTATTAAATACAACTATTCCTTGTTTAGTCGCTTCATCTATGGGGATGTTGTTTGTGCCGGCACCTGCTCGAGCAACACATTTTAAATTATCCCCAAAATCTTCTTCCGTAAGTGCATGACTTCTTAGCAATAAACCATCAGGATTCTCGGGGACCTCTTGAAAGTTATTATCACGCAAAATCTCAAGGCCATCTTCTGCAATATTATTAAAAGTTTTAAAATTAAACATGATGTTTCATAGGGAGAAACTTAATAAAAAGTGAAGTTATTTTATTACAATAAATAATAAACAAAAACAGTCAAAGGTATTTAATTATATTTTAATACAACTATGCCTTAAAACATTTGCCTTAGAAGACTCTGAAAGCTTACTGAAGAGTTTTTTCTTTAATCTAATGTCAGAGTACCTTTTAGTTGTATGCCGCCATGAGGACGCTGAGAAATTTTCTCCATTTTGTTAAATCCTCAGGATCAAAAATTCCTTCTCGAGGTTCAAATATCACAGAACTTCTCTCGCCTCCATGCAGCTCTTCGATAGAAAAATAATTTGCCCCTAGTCCTGCAGTAATTGCTGCCCCAATTGCAGTTGATTCAAGGCTAGAAGGGACATTGACTTCTTGACAAAGATAATCTGAAAGCAGCTGACAAAACATTTTATTTGAAGCCATTCCACCGTCAATAGATAGGTTTTTAATTTCAATGCCGTCTTCTGAAAGTGCGTCTTTAATATCAATTACCTGATAAATAAGGGCTTTAAAAGCCGCGGTAGTAATGTCTTTTTGTGATGTATCCCTAGTTATTCCATAGAGTGCGGCTCTGATCTCAGAATTCCAGTGTGGAGCTCCAATTCCCGTAAAGCCTGGTATGAAATAGATATCTTTTGAGTTCCCTGTTGTGCTTAAAAAATCAATACTTTTTGATGAATCAGGAAAAAATTTCATTTCATCTCTTAACCATTGGATAATAGTTCCGGCTGAGAAAATGCTTCCCTCTAAAGCAAAAGGGATCTTATTAGAAATGCCATATCCTAATGTATTCAGTAAACCAGAGGTTGACGAGATCGATTGATCGCCGGTGTTAACCATTAAAAAACAGCCGGTTCCAAAAGTTGCTTTCATTTGGCCTGGCTCAAAACATCTTTGACCAACCAAAGCGCTTTGTTGGTCTCCAATAACACCTGTAATCTTTATTGTTCTATTCTGTCTAGTGATCTCTCCATAAACAGCGTCAGATGTATTAACTTCTGGAAGAATTGATGGAGGAATATTAAAAATATCGAGTAGTTCTTGATCCCAAGCTTTTGAATGAATATTAAATAAATTAGTTCTAGATGCATTTGTTACATCGGTTTTGTATATTGCTCCCTCTGATAATTGCCATAGCAAATAGGTATCGACTGTTCCAAATCTTAGCTCACCATTTGCAGCCTTCGTTCTTGCCCCATCAACGTTGTCTAAGATCCAAGAAATTTTTGTTGCTGAAAAATATGGATCAAGCAAGAGACCTGTTTTATTTTTTATTATTTCCTCATATCCGTCTTTCTTTAATCTCATACAATCTTCTGCGGTTCTTCGATCTTGCCAGACGATTGCGTTATAAATAGGTTTTCCAGTCGATGCATCCCAAACCAAAGTTGTTTCTCTTTGATTGGTAATTCCGAGGGCAATAATATCCTCACAAGCTTCAAGCACTGGACTAAGAGTATTATGAACTGAAGCCATTAGCTCATCAGGCACGATTTCGACCCAACCATCTTTTGGATAATTTAAAGAATACTCTTTTTGTTCAGAATGAATTACTTTTAAATAGCGATCAAAAGCAACTGTTCTGGTGCTTGTTGTTCCTTGATCAATTGCAACTAATAACGACATATTGACTCCCTTATTACAAATTTATCCACAATTTATTAACTTTTTCTTAACAATCAATAAACACCATTTATACAGTATATTGTGTAAAAATTAAAAGAATTCACAATATATTGTGTTTTTTACTTGATTATTTATTCACAATGTAAGAACATTGTCCTTGGTTAAAAATATATTAAAAAAAGACATTTTAACCCCACCCATTGATAAATCTTGGAAAGATTTACCAACGAAAGAAAATTTAGAGGAAATAAAATGACAATACAAGAGTTAAATAAAACTCAAGAAGTTGCTGTTCAAGGAGCTGCGGGGGCGCTGGCATCAGACGAAATAAATATAACGGCCCCAGGAAAGATGAGAGTTATAAAAAGAAATGGAAAGGTGGTTCCATTTGAAGAAGACAAAATTAAAGTTGCTGTCACTAAAGCCTTCCTCGCAAACGAGTCGGGTAATGCGGCTGCAAGCGACAGAATTCATATAAAAGTTGAAGAAATTTCAGCAGATGTTGAAGAAGTTTTTAAAAGAAGAATGCCATCAGGTGGAACTCTTCATATTGAAGAGATACAAGATCAGGTAGAACTTCAGCTTATGCGCAACGAGGAATATGTAGTTGCAAGAAAATATATTCTTTACAGAGAGGAAAGAGCTACAGAAAGAACAAAACAAGCTCCTCAAGAAACAACTATCAATGCTCCAGAAATTTCAGTTACAAAAAGAGATGGAACTCAAGTTCCCTTAGACATCAACAGACTAGCAGCTGTTGTAAATCATGCATGCGATGGATTGGAGGATGTTAGTGCAGACTTGATTCTTGAAGAATCAATAAAGAATCTCTATGACGGAGTTTCTATCAGTGACATGAAATCGTCTCTCGTCATGTCAGCAAGGACAAAAGTTGAACAAGAACCAAATTATAGTTTTGTTACAGCTAGAATCCTTCTGGATGAGTTAAGAAGTGAAGCGTTAACATTTTTGAATATAGCAGAAGAGAGCTCACACCCAGAAATGGAGAAATATTATCCAGAGGCATTCCAAGCCTATATTGATAAAGGCATTGAACTTCAAATGCTTGATCCTAAACTCAAAGAATTTGATCTTAAGAAACTTAGTAAAGCCATTGATCATGATAGAGATTATCAATTCACCTATTTAGGCCTGCAAACTCTTTATGACAGATACTTTATTCACTATCAGGATACTAGATACGAACTCCCGCAAATCTTCTTTATGCGAGTTGCTATGGGTCTTGCAATGGAGGAAGATAAAAAAGAAGAACGGGCTATTGAGTTCTATAGATTACTGTCAAGCTTTGACTATATGAGCTCAACCCCTACTCTTTTTAATTCTGGTACATTGCGTCCTCAATTGTCATCATGCTATTTGACAACCATTCCAGATGATCTAGACGGAATTTTTGGTGCGATGAAAGACAACGCATTGCTTTCAAAGTGGGCAGGAGGACTTGGAAATGATTGGTCGCCAGTAAGAGCATTGGGCTCATACATCAAAGGAACAAATGGAAAAAGCCAGGGTGTAGTTCCTTTCTTGAAAGTTGCAAATGATACTGCGGTTGCTGTCAATCAAGGCGGTAAGAGGAAAGGAGCAATGTGCGCTTATCTTGAAACATGGCATTTAGACATTGAAGAGTTTCTGGACCTTAGAAAAAATACCGGTGACGATAGAAGAAGAACTCATGATATGAATACTGCAAACTGGGTCCCAGATCTATTTATGAAAAGGGTTGAATCCGATGCTAACTGGACTTTGTTTTCACCAGGCGAAACGCCTGATCTACATGATCTTACTGGTCTTGCGTTTGAAAAAAAATATGAAGAATATGAAGCTTTAGCAGCCGATGGGAAAATGGATCAACATAAAACAATTCCTGCAAAAGACCTATGGAGAAAAATGCTTACTATGCTGTTTGAGACTGGTCACCCTTGGATTACCTTCAAAGACTCTTGTAATTTGCGTTCTCCCCAGCAGCACATTGGAGTGATCCATTCATCGAATCTGTGTACAGAAATAACACTAAACACAAGCAATGATGAAATAGCAGTATGTAACCTAGGCTCAGTCAATCTTCCACAACACATGAAAGATGGCGCACTAGATCAAGAAAAAGTAAAACAAACTGTTACAACCGCTTTAAGGATGCTCGATAACGTAATTGACATTAATTACTACTCTGTAGATACAGCTAAGAATTCAAACTTAAAACATCGTCCAGTTGGCATGGGTCTTATGGGATTCCAAGATGCTTTGTACATGCAGGACGCTCCTTATTGCTCTGATGCTGCCATTGAATTTGCAGATCGAAGTATGGAAGTAATAAGCTACTATGCAATTCATGCATCTAGTGAGCTAGCAAAAGAAAGGGGTACATATTCCTCTTATGAGGGCTCTCTTTGGAGTCAGGGAATATTTCCAAAGGACTCAATCGATATCTTAGAAAAAAATAGAGGCAGCGAATATATAAAAGTTGATAGATCTGAGACCCTAGACTGGAATAAATTAAAAACAAAGGTAAAAAAAGATGGTATGAGAAATTCTAATGTCATGGCTATAGCGCCTACTGCAACAATTTCTAATATCACAGGAGTGACTCAGTCTATTGAACCAACTTACCAAAATTTATATGTGAAATCCAATTTGTCAGGCGAGTTCACAATTGTTAATCCTCATCTAGTGAAGAAATTAAAGGCATTAGATTTGTGGGATGACGTCATGATTAATGACCTTAAGTATTTTGAGGGCAGTTTAAGCGAAATATCCAGAATTCCTGACGATATTAAAAAGCTTTTTTCAACAGCATTTGAAGTAGAGCCAAAATACATTGTTGAGTCAGCGAGCAGAAGACAGAAATGGATCGACCAAGCGCAATCACTTAATCTATATATTGGAAATGCTAACGGAAAAAAACTTGATCTAACTTATAGAATGGCTTGGTATTCAGGATTAAAAACTACGTATTACTTAAGATCTATAGCTGCGACAACAACTGAAAAATCTACTATTAACCAAGGCAGCTTGAACGCTGTAAGTGCACAGGCTGAGACGGCACCAGAAGCTCATCACGAACTTGGCGCACCAGCACCAGTACCAGAGGCATGTTCGTTGGATGACCCTGACTGCGAAGCTTGTCAATAACTAATTATAAAGGAGAAGAAAATGTTAAATTGGGATGAATATAATAACGAAGAAGCTCAAGTAGCCCCAGCAATTAAAAACACTGTCCCAAAGGCAGTAAGTGAAGCACCACAGGCGGCAAAAGAAGAGCCCCAGCAAAAAGCCGCTGAACCAGTATCTATTGAAGAAGGCTCTCGAGCTGAAATTGCAAGAAAAGCTATAGAAAACTTTGATGAATCAGAAGGAATTAAAGAACTCGATGAAATGCAAGGCACAGCTGGAAGAGTTCAAGTGGACGATAAAGCTATGATTAATTGCAAAGCTGATTTGAATCAGTTAGTCCCATTTAAATATGATTGGGCATGGCAAAAATACCTCGATGGTAGTGCTAATCACTGGATGCCTCAAGAGGTAAATATGACAGCAGATATTGCTCTTTGGAAATCTGAGGATGGTTTAACTGAGGATGAAAGAACTATTGTAAAAAGAAATCTTGGGTTCTTTTCAACTGCAGACTCTTTGGTTGCAAATAACTTGGTGCTTGCTCTCTACAGACTGGTCACTAATCCTGAGTGCAGACAATATATTCTCAGACAAAGTCTTGAAGAAGCAATTCATACACATGCCTATCAATACTGTATTGAATCTTTGGGTATGGATGAAGGTGAAATATTTAATATGTACAGAGAAATACCAAGTGTTGCAAAAAAAGCAGCATGGGGTTTGAAATATACGCAACAAATCTCTGATCCTACCTTCCAAACAGGAACAGAAGAGACAGATAAGCAGTTACTGAGAAATCTGATCGCCTTCTACTGTGTGCTAGAAGGAATTTTCTTCTACTGTGGATTTACCCAAATCTTATCAATGGGTAGACGAAATAAGATGACTGGTACAGCTGAACAATTCCAATATATTCTAAGAGATGAGTCTATGCATGTTAACTTTGGAATTGATGTTATTAATCAAATAAAAATTGAAAATCCTCATTTGTGGGACGAGCAGATGAAAAGCGAAGCGGCTCAAATGATTCTTGAGGGCACGGAGCTTGAAATCATGTATGCAAGAGCTACTATGCCACGAGGCGTGCTTGGAATGAATGCTTCTATGATGGAGGAATATCTTCAGTTCATTGCCAATAGAAGACTGACACAAATTGGTCTTGAAGAAGAGTTCAAAGGAGCCACCAATCCATTTCCCTGGATGTCGGAAATCATGGATCTTAGAAAAGAAAAGAATTTCTTTGAAACTAGGGTTATAGAATATCAAACTGGTGGGGCTCTTAACTGGGAATAATATAAGAAAATTTAATCTCTAGGCTATAATTAAGCATCTATAACTAGGGGTATTCTAGTGACTGAAAATATTCAGCCTAACAAAGGCTATCGTAACTTTGTTTTAATACTACTTACGATTGTCTATGGATTTAATTTTATCGATCGCCAAATAGTGGGAATTTTAGCTCCTTTTATTCAAGAGGATCTAAATCTTACGAATACAGAACTGGGCTTGCTGATTGGATTAGCATTTGCCATTTTTTACACAACTGTTGCTATCCCGATAGCATGGTTAGCCGATAGATATAACAGAGTTAATATCCTGTCCATAGCATTAGCAACCTGGAGTGGCTTTACTGCATTAACTGGCCTAGCTACTAATTTCATCCAAATAGGTCTTGCAAGGATGGGAGTTGGCATTGGGGAGGCTGGTGGCAGCCCTCCTTCTCATTCAATCATCTCAGACATGTATTCAAAAGAAGAGCGTGCTAGCGCGTTGGGTGTCTACTCTATGGGTATCCCGCTTGGTATTATGGCAGCTTATTTTGTCACTGCTTCTTTAATAGGTGCAACTGGTGAAGAAGTGAACTGGAGACAAATTTTTATTTTTCTTGGGATAACAGGTATTCTTCTAGCAGTAGTTGTTAAACTAACAATCCCTGAACCTGTTCGAGGTGCAATGGAATTTGATGAAACAAAACAAATTATCAAACCACCATTCATTGAATCTCTAAAAACTCTTCTAAAAATACCGGCTTGGTGGGCAATGTGTTTTGGCATCGCTTTCGGATCTTTTGTTTCCTACTCAAAATCAGCTTTTCATACTAAGTTTCTGGTCACCTTAGATCCTAGCTTTGATTTTAAAACGCTTGTAATTATTCTTGGTGTTATTAATGGTATTACTTATGCAGGTGGAGCTTTTTTTGGAGCAAGGCTTGCAGATAAGTGGGGCAAAAGAGATATTAGGGCGTATGGATGGCTGCCGGCAATATCTATTGGACTTTGTTTACCGATTGGAATTACAGCTTGGTGGGCCCCATCAGTAGAAATAAACCTTATTTTTACATCATTATTCTTAGTTTTTATGGGGATTTATCTTGGGCCCTGTTTCGCAATTGCGCAAACTCTTGCGCCAATCCATATGCGAGCAATGTCTACCGCACTATTCTTTTTTATTTTAAACATGATTGGTTTAGGTCTCGGTCCAACTCTCTCAGGTTGGTTGATTGATGTTTTTAAAACTAATAGCGAAGAGCTCGATTCAATGAGGTATGCAATGACCGTGGTTTCGTGTGTTTTTATACCATCAATAATTAGTTTTTTAATAGTTGCACTTAAACTACCAAAAGACTGGGAGATTGCAGAAAAAAACAACCTAAAATTAGCAAAAGTGGGTTCATCATAATTGAGAATTTTTTACAGCATGGCTTTGAATAATAAAAAAGTTAGAGATAAAAAGGCATGAAGTTATATAACAATGAAATGGCAAATAGCCCCAGAAAAGTAAGAATGTTTATAGCAGAGAAAAACATATCTGATATTGAGATTATCAATATAAATTTAATGTCAGGTGAACATAAAACACCTGCATATAGAGCAATTGCACCAAACTCAAGGATCCCAGCCCTAGAGCTAGATGATGGGACTGTGATTATGGAATCAACAGCTATATGCCGATATCTTGAGTCATTGTACCCAGAGCCCAATCTATTTGGAAAAAATCCCAAAGAAATTGCCTCAATTGAAATGTGGCAAGCTCGAATCTATAACGAGTTGATGATACCTTTGGCAATGGCATTCAGACATCTTCACCCTGGAATGTCTGAAATGGAAAAACAAAATAAAGAATATGGAGAAACACAAAAGATAATCGGGATAAAGTCACTTAAATACTTTGATGAATCCCTTGCGAAAGCGAAATTTGTTGCGGGCGATAGATTCACTTTTGCAGACATTCAGATGATAACTACCACTGATTTCTTTATTGGTTTGAATAGATTAACTTTAGATGATTTCCCTGAAATAAAAAGACATTCTAAATTGATGTCTGAAAGATCAAGTTTCTCAGCCTAAAATTTATCTGCCTGTTCAAGAATTTTAATGGTTTGTTCAGGGCCGCTAAATAATTCTCTTGCATCATCCATATCAGAAACAGAGTCCCAGCCAGCGGCTATATTTTCTGGTGACATTTCCTCGCCAGTACCCAAAGCTAGGCCCATTGTCTCCAAAATTCTGAACCTTGTAAAAACACCTGCACCTGCACCAATAATAGCCCCATTTTCACTTTCGTCACTGGCAAGATAAATCACTGCAGGAGTAACATATTCAGGCATAAACCTCTCTCCAATACCCTCTGGAAATAAAGATTCTGTCATTCTTGATAACGCAACTGGAGCTACAGCACTCGAGAAGACATTGTATTTTTGACCTTCTATTTTTAGACAATTCATTAAACCAATCATCCCCATTTTTGCTGCTCCATAATTTGCTTGTCCAAAATTTCCACAAAGACCTCCAGATGAAGTTGTAAAAATAATTCTACCGAAGTTTTGCTCTCTCATTATCGGATAGACTGCATGCGAAGCATAAAAACTTCCTTGGAAATGTACATCCATAACCTGGTCAAATTCTTCTATAGAAATCTTATGAAAACTTTTATCTCTCAAGATTCCAGCATTATTTACAAGTATATCTATCCGACCCCATTTCTCCATTGTCTCTTCAATCATCTTTGAAACTCCAGCTTTATCCGCAACGCTTGATCCGTTCGATATTGCTTCGCCTCCCTCAGCTTTAATCTCCTCAACCACAGCATTTGCTGCATCGCTGGCTCCTCCAGAACCATCAACGGCTCCACCAAGATCATTAACAACTACCTTTGCTCCTCTTCTAGCAAATTCGAGAGCGTGCTGTTTTCCTAAACCACCACCAGCACCAGTTACGATCGCCACCTTATCATCAAATCTAATTGTCATATTTGTCTCCCAATAGGTTTTATCTATTTTATCTAATTAGAGCCTGAAAAAATTGATTCAGGTTTAAAATTTTCATTTTTTATAAGCTCAATCTCTAATTTAAAGCCATTTGAAAGAGCTCTCTTAAAAAGCATAAATTGCTTAGATTGATTTACACTGTCTATAGCAATCAAGTAACCGTCTTTTCCATAACAAGCTATAAATTCTGCCGAGGAAATATCTCCTAAAATATGACATTCATCATAACCACCCGATATGCCTGCCATTTGTAGTTTCAAATCATATTGATCAGACCAAAACCATGGCAACTCATTATTAAAAAGATCATTTCCAACTATCGAGGAGGATGCCACTTTTGATTGAGCAAGAGCATTGGGAACACTTTCTAACCTTAGCTCTTTATTTAAAAGGGTGTTAAATGAGGATGTGCAATCGCCGACTGCGAGAATATTTGGGGAAGAGGTTCTACAAAACTGATCAGTTTTAATGCCATTGTCACAAGCAAGACCAATTGATTCTGCTAATTGAACATTTGGAATTGCTCCAATTCCAACTAAAATCATGTCAGCTTCAATTTTTTCACCTGATTCTAAACATACAGTATTAATGTTTTCATTATCTGCAATTAATTCATTCAATTTTGCGTTGCAGATAATTTTCACACCCATTTTGGAATGAAAATCATTGTAAAATTTAGAAAGCTCAGGGCTTGTGACTCTTTTTAAAATTCTATCCTCTGACTCCAAAATTGTGACATCTAATCCCAATTCAATCATTGCAGATGCGGCCTCCAAACCTATGTAACCACCTCCAATTAAAACTATTTTTTTGCCAGCAGCAATAACTTTTTGCATAGATAAAACATCTGAAATCTGCCTTAAATAAAATAAGTTTTTGGCCTGAGCATTTTTCATTGGTAACAATCTTGGAGAAGCACCAGTAGCAAAAACTAGATAGTCAAAATTGAATGAAGCCTCATCTGAGTATACTTTATTAGATTCAAGATCGATGGTATGAACTCTCGTATTAAGATTTACTATGATGTTTTGGTCATTATAAAAGTCTGCTTTTTTAAAACTAAGCTTATTTTCTTCAATCTTTTTCTTTAAAAAATCCTTAGATAATGGAGGTCTGTGATAAGGCAAATGACTCTCATCACATATGATATTAATATCTCCGACAAATCCATCTTTTCTGAGAGCGAAGGCTGTATTTGCACCAGCATGCCCTCCTCCAACAATTACTACCTTAGTCATTAAATTTACCGATTGGAATATATGAAAACATATTTATACTTACTCTTTTATGAACAATGAAATTGTAGCTCACAACGATCTAAAAATTCGAGTAGAAGAGAATTTTTTTGATTCAAATGAATCCAATGAATTCCTTCATAGACTTATAAAAAATCTTCCGTGGGAGTCTATGATGATTAAAATGTTTGGCAAAAATTTAAAGATACCCAGACTGCAATGCTGGATTGGTGATGAGGGATGTGATTATAAATATTCTGGCAAAATGCTTAACCGACAAAACTGGAATAAAGAACTAATGATAATTCGAGAAAAGATCTTCAAAGAAACAAAAATTGATTTTAATTCTGTGCTTGCCAATTATTATCGCGACGGCAAAGACTCTATGGGATGGCACTCAGATGATGAAAAAGAGCTTGGTCCAAATCCAACTATAGCCTCTATTTCTTTCGGTAGTGAACGAAATTTATATTTCAGAAATAAAATTTCAAAAGAAATAATATCAATTCCTCAAACACATGGATGTTTAGTAATGATTGATGGAGGAACACAAAAAAATTGGCAACACTCAATAAAAAAGACGCAAAAAATCATTGGTCCGCGTATTAATCTAACGTTTAGGAATATAATAGCTTCAAATAAACTTTAAGGACTTTTATGAAAGAGAGAATCAAGGTTGTTGTTACTGGAGCCGCGGGTCAAATAAGTTACTCTCTTATTCCCAGACTGGTTGATGGACACACCTTCGGGGATAAGGTAGTTGATTTAGAGCTAGTTGAAATCCCCCAAGTGGTTGATAAATTACAGGGTCTGATAATGGAGCTTGAGGACTCTAATTTTCCAAATATGGGAAATGTGAATTTTACATCCGATTTTGAGTCAGCAGCTAAAGATGCTGATTGGTTCCTCCTAGTTGGAAGCATCCCAAGAGGAATTGTTTTTAATGGTAAAAAAATTGAAGAGCGAGCTGACCTACTTCAAATCAATGGCGGGATATTTGTTGGGCAAGGACAAGCAATTGGCAAATATGGTAAGTCCGATGCCAAAATCTTAGTAGTAGGCAATCCTGCGAATACTAATGCATTAATTGGAAGACATGCAGCTGGTAATGATTCTCAGCTATGGATGGCAATGACGATGCTTGATTCAAGCAGAGCAAGGTCTGTGCTATCAAAGAAACTTAATGTAGGAATTGAAAATATCAGTAAAATGATTATTTGGGGTAATCATAGCCCAACTATGTACCCTGATTTTGAAAATATCATCTCAAATGGAGAATTAGGCAAAAATCTTATCGATGACATGAATTGGGTTAACAATGATTTTCTACCAATCGTTCAGCAAAGGGGTAAAGCTGTAATTGATTCACGAGGAGCATCTTCAGCAACCTCTGCAGCAAAAGCAGCATTAGACACAGTTATTGCATGCGAAAATCCTACAAAATCAGGTGAATGTTTTAGTGCCGCTGTTATAACAGATGGGAGTTATGATCTTCCTCATGGAATTATTTGCGGAATGCCCCTTATGACTACATCAGAGGGCAATGTAGAAATTGTTAGGGATATTGTCCTGTCTGATTTTGCTAAAGAAAAAATAAAAATCTCAACTAGCGAGTTGATCGAAGAGAAATCTGCTGTTGAAGATCTATTAAAATAAATGGATAAAAGTGGTTTAAATGATTTTCTGCACGAAATTATTAATCGTGAAGAAATAAAAACTGTTCTTGCAATCACTCAAAAAGATTTAAGTTCCTTTGCAGAAATTTGTGAAGATAGCCTCGATAGTTTATCTATTTTAAATCTTGAGCATCTTGATAATAATGCAGCTGAACCCAATGACTTATGCATTATTTTTGAGGATATGCCAATAACCAAAACACAAATTGGATTAATTAAGAATGTTTTGGCTCAAAAAATATTAATTATTCAAAAAAATACAACTCGTGACCAAAACTTTATAGAGTTAGGCTTCACTCATAATGCAGATATCACCGCAGCAAAGATATATTCCTACAATTTAAAGACCTATAACAGCAAGCGAGGTTGGAATAATGCAGAAGGTTGGGCCAATCCAGAAAACTTTGAAAAATTTAGGTGGTAAATACTAAAGCTTGAACTGCATTTGGATGATTGATGATTGTAAATGCAATTATTGCAAAGGTAATAAATAAATATAAAAAAGGTAAATAGGTCCTAAATTTAATATCTACTCCTTCAGCAATATCATTATCACTAATAACTCTATTTACATATACAGCCTCCAATGTTGGAATGGCAGCAAAAAGATACGAGACGAGAATAATCATATCCATCGATGTAAGATATGAGAGTTTTGGCAAGTCTCTATCAATTATAAATGTGTAAGTAATTAATGCTAAAAAACACACAACGCTTACAGTAAGTCTTGATTCTATCTCGGTAGGTTTAATCCATAAAGTGCTGAATGCTAGAAAAAGAATTAGAACTATAGGCAGATAAATTTTTGTCAAAAAATACCCATAATTTCTTTCAATCCTTATTAGGAATGAGAGGCCAACATCATAACTATCAAAGCTGTCATCAACATAATAATACTCCACATCAAATGAATTTTTTTTCCACTCATATAGCTCAATCGAGTTGAAACTTTTTTCTAATTTTCCTGACCATGGATTAAACATAGGAATATTTCCAGCTGATTCAAAATTGAATAAGAGATTCTGACTATCAAAGGGAAAAGGTTGATAATTAAAAGAAGACTTGAAGTTTGCAGTACTTGTTATTTTATTAAAAATTTCAACATCATAAAACTCTTCATCTAATTCGTCAGCTGGGTAATAAGTCATAATAAAAGCAAAATTCTCTTGTTTTGAGTCTTCATTAACAGATATGGCATTTGATAAATTTACATCAGGACTCCAAACGCCAAATGATCTAAAAGTTTCTACATCATATTCACAAACAAATCGAAATTCCTCGAGCAAGGAGTCTTTTAAAAAATCATTAGTTGCTATTTCTTCTAAGATTATTTCCTCAAATATTGATTTGAGGCCAGAAAGTTGCCATCTAGTTGTAAGGCCGTATCTTACTTTATATGTTGAAGTTATTGAATTAACTGATTCGATATTTATGACTTCAAAATCAATTTCAACAAACTCAGCATAAATATCTGTGAGATTAATTTCATAGTTTTTTTGAATATCGAATTCATTAATAGCAGTAATTATTATCAATCCTTCTTCATAAGCCTTTTTCATTAAATCTTCAATCTCTTCATCAGTTAAGGAGTTTATTTTTACGGAATTTATTGCAGCTACTTCAGTCCCAGGATTAATTCTATGAAGTGTAAAAATAGAAACGGGTAAGACTTCAAGGAAAACATTGCCTCGAGAGCTGCGTTGATAAACTGCTGGAGCAAACCTACCATAAGAAG
>CABZRR010000015.1 GCA_902528215.1 uncultured SAR86 cluster bacterium
GTAATCACTCCCTCTTTTCCAACTTTCTCCATCGCTTCTGCAATAATTCCACCAACATCTTCATCTCCATTTGCTGAGATAGTCCCGACCTGGGAAATGGTATTATCATCTGCGCAAGGAACACTTAACTTTTCTACAAACTCTACTGCGGTAGCGATTGCTTTGTCTATTCCTCTTTTTAGATCCATCGGGTTCATACCTGCGGCGACTGATTTATGACCTTCGTTTACAATTGATTGTGCAAGAACTGTAGCAGTTGTGGTTCCGTCACCAGCTTCGTCAGAGGTTTGAGATGAAACTTGCTTTACCATCTGAGCTCCCATATTTTCAAACTTATCTTCTAGTTCAATTTCTTTAGCAACAGATACTCCATCTTTAGTAACAGTCGGTGCACCAAAAGACTTGTCAAGAACAACATTCCTACCCTTAGGCCCTAATGTTACTTTTACTGCATCAGCCAGAATATTAACGCCCTGAAGCATTTTAACTCTTGCTGAATCTCCAAATTTTACATCTTTAGCTGACATATTAAATTTCTCCTAAATAGTTAATAAATGTTTAACTGAAAATGCCGTAAATATCGCTTTCACTAAGAATAAGATATTCATCGCCATCAATTTTTACTTCATTGCCACCGTATTGACCAAATATTACTAAGTCGCCTACTTTGACCCCCATTGGAGAGACATCTCCATTTTCCTGTCTTTTTCCAGGACCGACCGCTACAACTTCACCCTGAGAAGGTTTTTCTGTTGCTGAGCCAGGTAGAACAATTCCCCCAGGAGTAGTTTGCTCTTCATCTGTTCTTTTAACTAAAACTTTATCGTGTAAAGGTTTCAATTTCATTGTATTTCTCCTAATTAAAATAACAATTAACCTATAACTTAAGGTTATGGATTATTTAAGGTTTAAAAATCCTAATTCAATACTTAGGATATAAATTCTTAAAAACTTTAATAATCATTAATCCCGCTATTATTCCTACGGAATCTGCGAAAATATCTAAATATTCAAAGGATCGATATGGTATAAACCTTTGAACTATCTCTATCAAAATTCCGTAGGCGAGGACTATAACATAAACATGCAAATCCTTGGATAAAATTCGACTAAACCATGAAATAAGAGTGAGATAGGTGAAACAGAGAAAATGTAATGCCTTATCTAAAAAATTACGTGAGGATTCAATATTAACTTCATGTAAAGAAAGAATAGTAATTATAGGAACTGATATTACAAGTATGATTTTAAAACTAAACTGAACGGCCCGCATAAGTCTTTTTATAAAGAATTATCAGTATCAATGCTGGAATAGACATTGTTGTTGTTGAATAGAAAAAATATGTCCAACCAGTTTGAAGCGAGGTTAATGAAATGTAATAGTCTGCTAAAACACCGGAAAAGCCACTAAAAAATTTCCCTGGAAGCATCATAAAAGATGTCAACAAAGCATACTGAACAGCGGTGAATTTTTTAGAAACCAAGCTTGTTAAAAATGCAATATTAACGGTTCCAACCAAGCCAGCAGCAAAACTGTCCAAGCCAACTATAATTGATAATAATGATAGGTTCGCATCTGAACTAGCAACAAACGCAAAAAATAAATTTGTAATAAGTACACTTATGCCTCCAACTAAAAGAGCATTAAATAGAGATATTTTTTTTATTAAAAGTCCTCCAATGAAAAAACCAACAATTGATCCTAAAAGAGCAATGGTTTTTACCAGTGCTCCAATCTCTGTTTTGGAAAAACCTAAATCCAAATAAAAAGGCATTGCCATAGGACCCATGACAATGTCAGTCAGCCTGTATGTAGATATTATTAATAGCAGCAAAGCAGAGGCCCATAGCCCAAAACGACTAAAGAAATCTTTTATCGATTCGATAAGAGCCGCATCAAATCTTAAGATAACAATCTCATCATTATGTGGTTCATTACAAATTAATGCTCCAGCAGCTCCAATGAACATCAATAATCCCATTAACTGATAGACATATGACCAATCTAATAAATCAGCAAAAATCAAAGCCATGGATGTGGCCACAAGAATTGCAACTCTATACCCAAATTGATAACTGGCTGCTAAATTTCCTTGCTCTTTTGCATCGCCAATTTCAATTCTCAAAGCATCAATGGCGATATCTTGAATTGAACCAAAGAAAGCAGCAAAAAATGCCATCAAAGCTAAAATTTTTAGATTTTGTAATGGGTCAATCAAACTCATACCTATGAGTGACAAAAAAATCATAAATTGAGAGAAAAGAATCCAACCTCTTCTCTTACCAAAAATTCTAAAACCAATTACCGAATATCTATCAACAAATGGTGCCCACAAAAACTTCAATGAGTATGTCAGAACCAACCAAGCAAAAAAGCCAATTTCACTTAATGAAATACCTACATCTCTAAGCCATGCACTCAATGTTGAAAAAACAAGCATGTATGGAAGTCCTGAGGCAAAGCCAAGCAGCAAAATTCCAAATATCTTTTTGTTCATATCATTGATTTTAATAGATCCCAATCAAAATATGGTCCAGGATCTGTTTTTCTTCCAGGAGCAATCTCATTATGGCCAACGATATTTTTCTTATTAATTTTTAAATCAGCTGAAATATGACTGATTAAATGAGACAAAGATTTGTATTGAGCAGATGTAAATTCCTCAGTATCACATCCCTCTAATTCAATCCCAATTGAAAAGTCATTACAATTTTCACGACCTTGATAATTTGATTTTCCTGCATGCCATGCTCTTTTATGTATCGGAACAAATTGAATCAAACTTCCAGAGCGGGTGACTAAAAAATGTGATGAAACTCTAAGATTCTTAATAGATTGCAAAAATTTATTATTGCCAGGGCTTAGATTATTCAAGAATAAATCTTTTATTAGTTGAGTATTGTAATTACCTTCTGGAAGACTAATTGCGTGAATAACAAACAAATCAATGTCTGCATTTTTTGATCTATTATCAAAGTTTGGTGATGGGCAAAATTCTGCTTCGACAACAATTCCATCTAAAGTTTTCATATTCTTTTTCTAAACATGTAAATAGTGTAATAGATGAATTTTTCACATAAAAACTTTTGGTCTAAGAATCATCTAAGTTCAGGCGGTAATCTGAAATATATATTCTCTTTATTTTCTCCAAGCTCCTCAGGAGTCGCATTAAATCTACTGCTGACAACTTTCACAACATTTTGAACGATTGACTCTGGAGCAGATGCTCCCGCTGTAATTCCAATGCTTTTGAATTGAGAAAGCTCATTGAAATCTATCTCATCAGCTCCGTCAATTAAAATCGAGGTTGCTCCACATTTTTCGGCTAATTCTTTAAGACGGTTTGAATTAGAGCTATTTCTTGAACCAATAACAATAATAAATTCGCTTTCCAAAGCAAGTTGTTTTACAGCATCTTGTCTATTTTGAGTTGCGTAACATATATCGTCACTTTTGGGTTTGAGTATCTTAGGAAATTTTTGACACAATACTTCAATAATGGATATGGTATCGTCGAGACTAAGTGTAGTTTGAGTGACATAAGTCAGATTCTCTGGTTGAGAAACTTCAAGTAATTCAGCCTCTTTTTCATCTTGTACAAGATAGATGTTGCTTTTTGAGTTAACTGGATTATGTCTTCCTAAGGTCCCCTCAACCTCTGGATGGCCTTCATGACCAATTAAAATAATATCTCTTCCGGCCCTTACATGTCTTTTAACTTCACTATGAACCTTTGTAACTAACGGACATGTAGCATCGAAAGAAACCAAATTATATATCTCTGGTTCTTTTTCAACTTTATCTGAAACCCCATGAGCGCTGAAAATAACATAAGAAGATTCTGGTACTTGACTGAGGTCATCAACAAAAATTACACCTTTAGATTTTAGTTCTTCTACAACAGTTTTATTGTGAACAACTTCATGGCGCACATAAATAGGTGGACCAAATTTTGCAATAGCTTGATTAACTATATCAATCGCTCGATCTACGCCCGCACAGAAACCCCTTGGGTTGGCGAGAAGGATTTTTGTTTTCATGGTTCGCTATTATAGAGATATTTTTTAAATTCCATAATTAAAAATAAGGTAGCTCCAATGGATATAAATGCATCTGCTAAATTAAAAACAAAGAAGGAGATGTTTCCAATATGCAAATATAAAAAATCTGTTACTACTCCGTCTACTAGCCTATCTATTATGTTGCCCATTGCACCAGAAATAATTAATATAAAAATAACTTGATAAATTGATGACTCTTGAGCTCTATACAATGCATTAAGATAGCCCACTATTAAAAGTCCAAGAATGGATAGTCCAAAACTTAGCATCTTATTATTTATATCCAAAATGCTGAAAGCTATTCCAGAGTTGTAAACCAAGAAAAAGTCTAAAATTGGGATCAAGGACACTGATTGACCAAACTCTAAATATTGCTCTGCCATCAATTTTGATATCAAATCAAGAACGATTAAAAACAGGATAAAAAAGTAACCTTTTTTAATGCTAAGCAAATTTTCTATCCTCTCCAGGGCCATCTAAATTTATCACACATCGATGACATAACTCTGGATGATCCTTGCTTGCTCCCACTGATTTATTTCTATGCCAACATCTTACACATTTAACTGCTTCAAATTTTGTGACAGAAATTTTTAAAGATTTGCCTTCAGAAATGACGCACTCTGAAACTATGAAAAAGAAATGTAATTCTGAAGCAAATTTGTTTACAAGTTTAAAATCCTCAGAATCGAGACATAAATTTATTGATGCATCTAGTGAACCCTTTATATCTCCCTGACTTCTTGCCGCTTCAATACTTTGATTAACTTCCTCTTTTATCTCTATTAATCTGCTCCAATTTTCTTTGGATAAATCACTTTCAAAATTCTCAATATTACTCAAGGAAGCAAGAAATACTGATTTGGCTTTAGTTTTAAGAAAATCATTACCTTGCCAAATTTCCTCAGCAGTAAATGATAAAACTGGTGAAACAAGAATAACTAATTGCTCAAGAATAATTGACATAACGGTCTGAGCAGAGCGTCTAATTTCAGAATCTTGTTGAGTTGTATATTGTCTATCTTTGATGATATCAAGATAAATGCCGCCTAGCTGATTGACGCAAAAATTGTGAATGCGCTGAATGGCATGATGAAAAGAGTAAGACTTGTATAGCTCTATAAGATCTGCCTGCAAAATTACAAGTTCTGATAGAATCCATTTATCAAGAGCTAGCAAATTATTAAGATCAACAAAATCATTTTTTTCATCAAAGTCATTGATGTTTCCTAATAAAAATCTAAAGGTATTTCTAATTCTTCTGTATTGATCTGAAACCCTCTTAAAGATTTCATCAGAAGCAACCATTTCGCTTCTAAAATCAGTTGAGGCAATCCATAATCGAAGAATATCAGCCCCCAATGTATCCCAAATTTTTTGAGGGGATATTGTATTGCCCAGAGATTTTGATTGTTTCCTTCCCTCCTCATCAACCACAAATCCGTGAGTTAAAACTGCTCTATATGGTGCCATTCCATTCGTTGCAATTCCAGTTAAAAGCGAAGACTGAAACCATCCTCTGTGTTGATCGGATCCCTCTAAATATAAGTCAGCAATAACATCTGCGCCATAAAGTCTATCTAAAACACACATGTGAGTAACGCCTGAATCAAACCAAACATCTAATGTGTCATGAACTTTTGAATAAGATTCATGGTCATCAATCAATTCATTTAGGTTTAAATTATCCCAACCCTCTATACCTTCCTTTTCAATCATTTCAGCAATAACATTAAAAAGTTGATTTTGTTTTGGATGAATTTCACCAGTTTCATTATGAATAATTAATGGAATCGGAACTCCCCAATTTCTTTGTCTCGAAATGCACCAATCTGGTCGATCTTCAAGCATTGCAAGTATTCTTTCTTCTCCCCAACTTGGCTCCCAGTCAACATTTGCAACTGCATTAACTGCTCCCTCAATCAAACCTGATTTTTTCATTGAAATAAACCACTGAGGTGTTGACATAAAAATTACTGGTGACTTATGTCTCCAGCAATGAGGGTAAGAATGATCATATTGCTTATTAGCCAACAAAGCATTTTTTTCATTCAATAGCTCTATTACGACTGGATCTCCTTTTTTTGTACTTAGTCCAGTTAACGGTCCGTAGTCCTCTTTGAAAAGTCCTCGATGATCTAGAGCCTTTACAAACTCTAGGCCATTCTTAATACAGATAAAGTAGTCATCCAATCCATGCGCTGGAGCAGTATGAACACATCCTGTTCCACTCTCAGTTGTGACATGATCTGCATGAAGCAATCTTGATTCTCTTTGATAAAGAGGATGGGTCAAAGAAATATTTTCAATTTCTTTCCCTTGAACTGATCCAATGACCTCTAACTCCAAATTCCAGCGCTCAGAACATGCATCCATCAGATCTTTTGCGATAACAAAATATTCATTTGCACTTTTTACGAGAATGTAATCAATTCTTCCATTAATACAGACAGCAACATTAGATGGAATTGTCCAAGGTGTAGTTGTCCATATTACGAAGAAGGCATCTTTGATTTTTTTTGTTTTGAATGCAGCACACAGAGATTCAATTGACTCAGGTTTTACTTTGAATTTAACATCAATTGAATGAGATTTTTTATCTTTGTACTCAACCTCAGCTTCTGCTAAAGCTGACCCACAATCCATACAAAAGTGAACAGGTTTCTCACCTTTTTCTAGATGGCCATTTGCTATAATTCTTCCAAGTGCTCGAACAGTATCTGCTTCAAAAGATTTATTCAGTGATAAGTAAGGATTCTCCCAATCACCAAGAACACCTAAACGGATAAAATCTTTTTTTTGTTGATTAATTTGAGATTGAGCATATTCTCTGCATGCTTTGATAAATGATTGTTTATTCTTAACAAGATCGCTTGTCTTCCCATGCTTCTTTTCAACATTTAATTCAATAGGCAAACCATGACAGTCCCAGCCTGGTACATATGGAGCGTCTTTTCCAAGCATGCTCTGAAACTTTATCGTAATGTCTTTAAGGGTTTTATTTACAGCATGACCTAGATGAATATCTCCATTTGCATATGGAGGTCCATCATGAAGAATGAAGCGTTCTTTACCTTGATTTTGTTCTCTGATTTTTTGATATAGTTTAATCGAGTCCCAAAATGCAAGAATTTCTGGCTCTTTCTTTGGTAGACCAGCTTTCATTGATAAATCTGTTTGAGGGAGATTTAAAGTATCCCGGTATTCTTTACTCATTGAGGATTATTCCAGTATTTTTTTAGCTTGAGATATGTCTTGTAGAATTTGTTTTTTTAATAAGTCAATATTATCAAATTTCTTCTCTTCTCGAAGTTTATTTATAAATTCTACAGTCAATCTTTGTCCATATATATTTTCATTAAAATTAAAAATATGAATCTCAAGCACTGGCTTTGATCCATCAACGGTTGGCCTTGTTCCCATGTTAGCTATTCCATTGTATGGCTTTCCTGCCAGAAAGCACTTAACGGCATAAACACCTGCAATGGGCAGCCTTTGTTTGGGAATCCACAAGTTTGCAGTTGGAACTCCTATCGTTCTGCCCAATCTTTGACCAAAGACAACTTTTCCAGAAAAAGTGTATGGTCTCCCTAGCAATTTTTCTGCCAAATCAAAATCATTATTAAGTAATGCTTGTCTAATTCTAGTTGAACTTATTCTTTCTCCATTATTAGAAACGGTCTGATGAGCAATAACATTGGTACCAGAATTTCTCCCCCAATTTTTAAGCAATTCAAAATCGCCTGCCCTTTGAGCACCAAAACGAAAATCATCACCAATAATTAAGTGCTTTAAGTGAAGTTGGGCCAAAATATTATCAAGAAAGTTTTCTGGAGTCATGATTTTTAAGGATTTATTAAATTGAAGAAAGAATGCAAAATCAATTCCAAAGTTTTTTAAGAGTTTAACTTTTTCTCTCCAGGGACAAATTCTTGGCGGAGGCACAGAGTTTTCATCTTTAGAAGCAAAGTACTCAGATGCGTGAGGCTCTGTAAAAAAAACTAAAGATGCACTTGAGCTTTCATTGGCTTTTTCAATTACCTGATTAAGAATTGCTTGATGCCCAAGATGAAGACCATCAAAATTACCAATGGTTCCACTCATTGATTGATTGGGAAACTTTTTATGAAAAGTTTCTAAATTACCTATTCCTCTTATTAAATACATTATCTAAAATCTGATGTTCGAATACCTAAAATAAAACTTACTCCAAAATAAATAAATAATGAGCCAATAATAGCTCCTGAAAGGTGAAGCAATCTCTGAAATTCTGAAAAAATTTCAAAATCAACGTGTTGATTAAAAATTATTAGGAAACCTATTAATGCAAAACTAGCAATAGAAACTTTAAAAGTAAAAAAGCTTAATACATGTTGCAGAGAAATCAAACTCTCCTTCCAAAGCAAAAAGGTAAGAATCGATACACTTACTAAAGCTGAAATTGAGCTTGCTATAGCTAATCCTACATGCCCAAATCCATAAAAAAAAGCTAAAAGGTAATTAAGAGCTATGTTAAGCAATAAACTTATTAGCGCTACTATCATAGGTGTTTTAGTGTTTTGGCGTGAAAAAAATGCAGGAACTAAAACTTTCATTGCCATAAAAAAAGGTAATCCAAAAGCAAATCCTATTAAGCTAAAACTAGCCTGTTGAACATCAACCCATAAAAAAGCCCCTCTTTGGAAAATAGTTGCTAGTAGAGGAGATGAAAATAAAATGAGACCAATTACTGAAGGTACGGCTAAAAAAAATATTAATTTAAAAGCATATTGAAGCTGTGAGATAAAATTTTTAGTATTTTCTTGAGTATATGCTTTTGAGAGACTTGGCAAAAGAACTGTGCCAATTGCAATAGCAAAAATTCCCATAGGAAACTGTATTAATCTATCAGATACGTATAACCAAGTTGGACTTCCTGTAACTAATAATGAAGCAAAGATGGTATCAACTAGAAGATTTATCTGAGCTATACCTCCTGCTATGAGCGCAGGAAGAATTAAAATAAAAAATTTCTTTACGCCGGGATTATTTAAATTAACTTTTGGTAAAGGTATTTTTCTTATAGCTGCAAGAGGCGCAACTTGAAAAATGAACTGTAAAACACCAGCTAGTAATACTCCCCAAGCCAATGCAATAACTGGTATTTCGATATTTGGAGCAATTAGCCAGGCTGAAACAATTAAGCACAAGTTAAATATTAATGGCGTAATTGCAGGAATAGAAAATTTATCATGGGAGTTCTGAATACCAGCTGCAAAAGCAACAAGAGAAATTAATGCAAGATATGGAAACATAATTCTTAAAAGGCTGACTGCTAGCTCTTGTTTTTGAGAATCAAAATAAAAACCAGGGGCAAATATCAAAATGAAAATTGGAGCAAATAATAATGCTAATGATGTGAAAATAAATAGAGCTGTCAGCAAAATCCCCAACAAAGAATTTAAAAATTCTTGCCCTCTTTTTTCATCGTCTTTTCCAAGATATTCAGAATAAATTGGAATAAAGGCTTGACTAAATGCGCCCTCTGCAAAAAATTTTCTAAAAACATTAGGAATCTTCAGTACAACGACAAAAATATCATGAAAGAAAGTTGCTCCCAGTAGATTTGTAGTAAAAATATCCCTAATTAAGCCAGCGATCCTGGAAACTAAAGTCCATCCTCCCACTTTTATAGTAGAAAAAAAATTTGACTGGGAGAGGGTTTTATTAGTCACTTACTTTGAAGAAATTTCTTTTTCAAATTCTAAAGCAACTGAGTTTAAACAGTATCTTAAGCCAGTTGGCTGGGGTCCGTCAGTAAATACATGGCCTAAATGAGCGTCACATTTTGCACATCGAATTTCAGTTCTTACTCTTGAGAGAGAATAATCATCTAGTTCTTTAATATTTTTATTGTCAGCGGCCTGATAAAAACTTGGCCAACCGCAGCCAGCATCAAATTTAGTATCAGATTGAAATAATGTTTCTCCGCAACATATGCATTTGTATGTTCCATTTTCAAAATGATCCCAAAATTGCCCAGTAAATGGTCGCTCCGTTCCATTCTCTTGAGTCACATAGTATGACTCACTGGAGAGTTCCTTCTTTAAGTCTTCTTTAGATTTGTTAGCCATCTTTAATATATTTTTATAATATTATAGTCTATGGAGTGTCTATCAAGGCTATGTTTTAATTTCCCAATTTCTTACCCAATAAATAAAAATTGTATCTATTAGAGCAATAAAAACTTTTAGAACATATTTTGCAAGAGAAATAGCAAAAGCCTGAGTAAATGTTAGATCTGTTGCAAGCACCCATGTAAATTGATAGATGAGGGTATCAATTAGTTGAGAAGCCATGGTAGAAAGATTATTTCTTAACCATAATTTTTTTCCATTGGTCAGATTTTTCAGATAGTGAAAAAACCATACATCAAACCTTTGACTAACAATATATGCAGTAAGTGAGCCAACAATAAAAATTGGTGAATAAAATGCTAAAACAGATATAGCCTCATGAACCTCAGCTGCGGAACCTGTTAATTCTGACGGTAAGAACTTGGTGCTTAAAACAAGTGTGAACATAACGGCAATGTTTGCCATAAACCCAAGCATGACTGCTCGATTGGCTTCATCTTTTCCAAATTTTTCATTAAGGAGATCAGTAGCAAAGTAAATGCCTGAATATAAAATGGCTCCCATGCTTACATTAAACTGCATACCTAAAATAGTGAATTCACTTACCTTTCCGCCTTGCAAATTTCCAAGCACTATCCCAAGTATTACAGCACAATACAGACCATATTTTCCAAAAAATCTATAAAGAAGGATTGCTAATGACAAATCATATAAAACTACTAAAAGCCATAAAGTTTCTTGGTTTAAATTTGATATCAGGGAATCCATTTGGGCGTTATTATTACATAGAAAATTTAATTTTTAGGTTACATTAATAGTTAACCAAAGTTAGAATTATTTGTAAGGAATAAATAAATTGGAAAAAATATGAGTGATCTCGGTTTTTATAGATTTGCTAATGCTCGACCTGACGAAATTGCTATTGTTGAGCCATCCGAAAAAATTTGGACAAGGGGGGAGCTTTTAGCTAAAACCAATCAGTTAACGCATGCATTAAAAGATTTTGGAGTGGAAACTGGTGATGTAGTTGCAACAGTTTTACCAAATTCTGTTGAGTACTACATAGCATATCTTGCTTGCGCTCAGTCTGGATTTTATATGGTGCCAATAAATTGGCACTTAGCTGGACCAGAAATAGCATACATACTTGAAGATTCAGGGGCAAAGGCCTTTATTGCCTCAGGTGAAGTGCCAGCAATGGAGGAAGCATGTAAAAAAGCAGTTGCTGCAATTGATTTTCCTAAAGAAGGTTCTATAAGCACTACTGATATGGATGGCTTTATTCATTTAGATGATTTTGTTGCTCCGCATCCAACAAGCAATCCAGTTGAAAGAACTGCTGGTCAAGTAATGAATTACACGTCTGGCACAACAGGCAAACCTAAAGGTGTCAAGAGAGCATTGGTTCCAGGTGATCCTGACGATATCTTGAGTATGTTTGCAATGATTTTAAGCTTTTTTGAAATTCAACCTAATGAAGACAATGTACATATCGTAGGCTCTCCTTTATATCATACTGCTGTATTGGTTCATTCCTCAGCAGCTTTACATTATGGGCATTCAGTAGTTTTAATGGAAAAATTCAATGCTGAGCAAATGCTCTATCTAATTGACAAATATAAAGTTACTACCAGTCATATGGTTCCAACTCAATTTCATAGATTGCTGCAGCTTCCAGATGAAATTAAAAATAAATATGACTGCTCATCAACCAGGGCAATGATTCACGCGGCTGCGCCTTGTCCTATTCATACGAAACAAGCAATGATCGAATGGTGGGGAAATTCTATCTGGGAATATTATGCAGCCACTGAGGGTGGTGGCACAGTTGTAGACGCAGAATCTTGGTCAAAATTTCCCGGCACAGTAGGTAAAGCTTGGCCAGGAGCTGAAATAAAAATTATTAATGATGACGGAAGTGAAGCCGATACTGATAATCAAGGCACAGTTTATATGAAATTAGGTGAAGCCACTAAATTTGAATACAAAGGAGATCAAGCAAAAACTAAAAAAGAAAGATTAGTTATTGATGAACAAGTTTATTTTACTGTAGGTGACATAGGGTATTTAAATGATGAAGGTTATTTATTTTTGTGCGACAGAAAAATAGATATGATAATTTCTGGAGGAGCAAATATCTATCCTGCAGAAATTGAAAGTACATTTTTAATGCATCCTGCGGTCGCAGATGTGGCTGTTTTTGGAATCCCTAATGAAGAATGGGGCGAAGAAGTAAAAGCAGTGATAGAGTTAAATTCAGATCAAAAATCCTCAGAAGAGTTACTTGGAGAGTTAATGGGTTTTGCTCAAGAAAATCTTGCAAAAATGAAATTACCTAGAAGTATAGATTTCATTAAAAAACTTCCAAGAGATGAAAACGGCAAGTTGTATAAAAGAAGACTTAGAGATCCTTACTGGGAAAATCAATCAACACAAGTCTAATGGAATTTAACGCAGCCGACATATTTGAAGGAGTTGTTGATAGAGTTGCTGAAAGAGAAGCAGTTGTTTATGGTTCTACTCGATTAACTTATAAAGAATTAGATGCTCGTAGCAACAAAGCAGCCAATGCTCTCAAAAAACTTGGCATAAAAAAAGGAAGTCATATTGGAATATATGCTTTTAATTGCATTGAGTGGCTGGAAATTATGCTTGGTACATATAAGCTCTGCGCAATTCCAATAAATATAAATTATCGGTATGTTGAAGAAGAACTAAAGTATTTAATTGATAATGCTGATGTAGAAGCTATTTTTTATCAGAAACAATTTTCTACAAAACTCAATAACATTAAAGATGATTTACCATTATTGAAAGACTTTGTCTGTATAAATGATGGAACTGATGGAGGCGATATTGTCGAAAATAACATAGATTTCGAGGGCTTGATTGCAAATGAAAGCGAATCAAGATTGACGGTCGAAAGATCTGGTGATGATCAATACATACTATATACAGGTGGAACCACAGGAATGCCGAAAGGAGTTGTGTGGCGCATGGAAGACGTACTCATGACTCTTGGTGGAGGGATTGATGCTGTGACTGGTGAAAAATACCCAACACCTGAAGCCTTCGCAGATAAATGCTTACAAGATCAAACCGTAGCTCTTGCATTAGCCCCTTTCATGCATGGAGGAGCTCAATGGCAGTCTTTTAATTCATTCTTTTCTGGCTGGAAACTGGTAATCAATGACCAAGCTTCATTTGATGCAGATTATATTTGGGAAATTGTTGCAAAAGAGAAAGTAATGAATCTTACCATCATGGGAGATGCAATGGGGCGCCCCCTTTGTGATGCCCTGCCAGGAGCGTTAAAAAAAGGCTTAGACCTATCATCATTATTTGTTTTCTCAAGTACAGCCTCTGTTTTTAGCCCTTCTATTAAAGACACTATTTTGGAATATCTACCCAACTTATTTTTAATTGACGCAGTAGGTTCATCTGAGACAGGCGCTACTGGCGTAAATATTCACACTAAAGACGGAAAATTAAAAGACTCAGGTGGCGGTCCTAAATTCACCAAGCCAAATTTTAGTGAAATTTTAAATCTCGATACACTAGAAATAATTCAACCAGATGATACAGAAACTATTGGTTATCTCGCAAGAAAAGGTCATGTTCCACTGGCTTATTACAAAGATGAAGAGAAATCTAAAAAAACTTTTATTGAGGTCAATGGTGAGAGGTATTCAATACCTGGAGATATGGCAAAATATGAAGAAGATGGTCAGATGACTCTTCTTGGTAGAGGGAGTGTTTCAATTAATTCGGGTGGTGAAAAAATATTTCCAGAAGAAGTTGAGATGGCACTAAAAGCACATTCAAATGTTTTTGACTGTTTGGTTGTGGGAGTAAAAGATGAAAAATGGGGACAAAAAGTAGTTGCTGTGATACAAAGAAGAGATGAGCAGGATCTAATTCTTGATGATTTAAAAGAAAGCGCTTCTAAGTATATTGCTAGCTATAAAATGCCAAAAGAAATTGTCTTTTCCGAAATAATTGAAAGAGCGCCATCAGGTAAACCTAATTATCAATGGGCTCAAAATTATGCAAACTCAAAACTTAACATAAAATAATATGAGAATTGAAACATATATACCTGGCCTTTCAAAAAATACGATTGAAATCGTCAAACATGCTGAATCACTTGGATATGATGCCTTGGTTTCAGGCGAGCTTAACAATGAGCCTTTTCTTCCAGTTTTGCTTGGTTTAGAACATTCAAAAAAAATGATAGTTAGAACTGGATTGGCAATAGCTTTCCCTAGAAGTCCTATGACAGTAGCAAATATGGGCTGGGACCTACAATCTTTTGGTGATGGTCGCTTTCAACTTGGTTTAGGAACTCAAGTAAAAGGGCACAATGAAAGAAGATTTAGCGTACCTTGGTCCCCTCCTGCACCCAGAATGCGTGAATACATATTAGCGGTTAAAGCAATTTGGAATACATGGAAAACGGGAGAGAAGCTAGATTTTCAAGGCGAACATTATACTCATACTCTCATGACACCAATGTTTACTCCACCGCCAATGGATTTTGAGGTGCCCCCAATTTATGTTTCTGGACTTGGGCCTGGTATGGCAAGAATTGCAGGAGAAGTGGCTGACGGATTACTGCTCCATCCCATGTGCTCTCCAAAATATATCAATGATATTATTGTGCCAGCAGTAATTGAGGGAGCGAAAAAATCAGGAAGAGACCCTAAAGAATGTGAGTTACTCTGGGGTGGTTTTATTGCTACTGGTGAATCTGAAGAAGATCTCCAAATAGCAAAAAGAAACGTTGCTGCAAGAATTAGTTTTTACGCCTCCACCAGAACATATAGACCAGCATTAGAGTTTCATGGGTGGGAAGAAATAAATGAGGCCCTTCATAAACTTTCTGTTGAAGGAAAATGGGAGGAGATGTTTTCTCTTGTTACTGACGAAATGGTTGAGACGCTTGGTTTCTGTGGAACTGGTGAAGAGGTAGCTAATGCCCTAAAAGATAATTTAAGTCCCATATGCAGTGCTGCGATGTGGAATGAAGTTGAGCATTTAGGAGTAGATCATTCAAGAGATGATCATGTTGGTAATTTAATACAAATTGCTAAAGGATAAATGGTCCCAATAAAGCCTCATGCTTATGCTGAGCTTCCTGATGAATTTCATACTTGTCAAATGTGGCAAGGATTTAAAAATCCTTTGTTGGTTACCCAAAATGTTGAGTTAAAAAAAGAATTGGGGTTTCAAGATGTTGAAACACAAAAACTCTTAGAAATCTTTAATGGCTCATTTAAAATCAAATCATTAAAACCATTATCTATGGTTTATTCAGGTCATCAATTTGGGCAATATGTTGAGAAATTAGGTGACGGACGAGGATTATTACTTGGACAGACAGATTCTGCTGAAGGAGTAATTGATATTCATTTAAAAGGAGCAGGTAAAACTCCTTACTCTAGATTTGGGGATGGAAGAGCTGTTTTGCGTTCTGTGATAAGAGAATATTTATGTGGAGAGGCAATGCATGCTCTATCGATTCCAAGCTCAAGAGCATTGATGATCATTGGAAGTGACGAAATAGTTATCAGAGAGAAAAGTGAAACAGCTGCAATGCTTGCAAGAACCTCCAAAACTCATATTCGATTTGGTAATTTTGAATATTTTCATTACAACAATAAACCAGAGCATGTTAAAGCTTTAGCTGATTTTTGTATTGATAATTATTCTAATTATTTCTCTAAAACTAAAGATGTTTACGAAGACTTCTTTAAGTCAATTGTTGATCAAACAGCAAGCTTAATTGCGCAATGGCAAGCTTATGGTTTTAATCATGGTGTTATGAATACTGATAACATGAGTATTTTAGGAGAAACTTTTGATTATGGTCCCTTTGGATTTATGGAAGATTACCTACCTACTTATGTATGTAATCATTCAGACCATCAGGGAAGATATGCATTTAAGAATCAGCCATATATAGGCTTATGGAATTGCTCAGCTCTTGGCCATGCCTTATCTTCTTTGATTTCTGAAGAATGCCAAGGTGAGATCCTGAAAACTTATGAATCTACTTTTCAAGATTGTCTTGCAGAGTTATATAGAAAAAGATTGGGATTAAGAAAATCTAAGAATGGTGATGCTCATTTAATTCAAAGTTTATTGGATATCATGGAGTCTGAAAAACTAGACTATACAAATACATTTAGAAATCTCGCAACGGCAGTTATCGAAGATCATACTGCTGAACTTAGTTCAGATGTAGCTAAAGCATGGATTAAATCCTATCAAAAACGTCAGGAAATTGAGATTACTTCTTCAGAAAAAAAAATAAAGTTGCTTAATGAAAATAATCCTAAATTTATTCTTAGAAACTATATGGCACAAGAAGCAATTGAGGCAGCAGAGGAATCAGATTTCTCTGTAATTGAGAAACTTATTGAAGTTGTTACAAATCCCTTTGATGAATTAGATGAATATGAACACTATGCAGAAAAGTCTCCGGCATGGGCAAAAGATTTAGAAATATCCTGCTCTTCCTAGATTATAAAAAAATTCATTATCTAATTTTTTGTCCAATTGAGTAATATTTTTAAACGAAAATGAATTGAAGTCATGCCTTGGCGGATAATTTTCTCTAAGAGATCTGAATCCTATCTCCATTTCTTCTATGGAAAGGGCTTTTAAAGAAGCTGAAATAGATTTGAGATCTAACTCACTGTTGAAGAGCGACATTGGAAATGACATATCATGAACGTCCTGAATAATTTTATTGATCTTATAAGGCCAATTTGGCAGTTTCTCAGCTTTATTTGCTTCAGTTTTTAAGCATTGAAATTGTTTTGCGCAGTTCTCAGCAATTATTTTGGCACCATTTAGTTTTCCTTCGATGCTATAACCTGCAATATGAGGTGTTGCGATGTAAGATTTTTGTATCAATTCTCGGGATGGTGAAGGCTCATTGATCCAAACATCGGAAGTATAAATTAAGTCTTTTGCCTGCATGACTAAAGCTTCTGATATAACTTCGCCTCTAGAAGTATTAATAATTAATTTATTACTTAATTTTTTTATATGAGACTCATTTAGTAAATTAATTGTTGGGTAAGGACCATTAAAAGAAAGAGGCACATGTACTGTCACTAAATCACATTCAAGCAAACTTTCTAAATCAACTAATTCAGGTTTTGAGATAAATGGATCGCATGCATAAACATCAAAGTTTAAGGCTTTGAGAATTTTATATAGCCTTTTTCCGATATTGCCATAACCAAGTACGCCAATGCTCTGATTTTGTTGAAAAAGCTTGTCTTTAATCAACTCTCCTATTACCGCTAATACATAGTGAATAACACTATATGCATTACAACCAGGAGCATATGACCAAGCAATATGCTCACTTTCTAAAAAATCTATATCTAGATGATTTACTCCTGCAGTTGCGGAAGCAATAAAACTAATTCCTGTGCCCTCACAAAGCTCTCGATTTACAGAGAGTGTTGAGCGAACCAACAAAGCATCAATATTTTTAAGATCAAAAGCTGATACAGTGCTTGAATCAAAAAATTTTAATGAATATTCAGTATCTAGTAGATCATCTAATCTAGATTTAATTTCAGGAATTTGGAAATCAGCTGCTATGTTGATCAATGGGATTTATCCCTAAATATAATACTTTTTATCCAACCAAATAATGAATTTTGACCTAGTGTATAGCGATCAAGTAAGTCAAAATCTTTTGCAAGCTTAACTGGATTCTTAAAAAAATCTTTGCGGGTTGTAAATTCGCCTTCATCTAAATCTCTGATAAATATTGCCGGGTTGCCTGCATAAATAGTATTTTTAGGAATATCTTTTGTAACTACTGATCTGGCTCCGACAATACTGTTTTTACCAATTTTTACTCCCTTACAAATCATTGCATCTTCTCCAATCCAAACATTCTCTTGAAGGGTAACTGGCTTTGGATCACCGACAACTTTTGTTCTATCATAAATTCCATGCCAGTCAGCATCAGTTATGCACGCTCCATGCCCAAACATACAGGAGTCTCCAATTACAACCCTATCAGCAGCCATAATTCTTACACCAGGAGAGATTAAAACGTAATTCCCAATTTCAACCTCACCATTCCAATCACCAGTGTCCCAGCTAGTTATTTGTATATAGTCATCTGGAGAAGAAATAAATGTAGGAAAATTACCAACGGAAATATTTGAACCAAAAAGCTTAATATATCTTGGCTTAAAAAAAACTGGTCCCTTTCCTAAATTTTTAAACTGAGGTCGAATAAATCTATTGACATATCTTACATTCAACTTAGAGGCAATTTTTTTTAACCAGTATGGGCGACTATCTCTTCTAATTTTTTATCTCCAATTTTAATTTGGTCCTTGTATGATAAAGTACCGAGAAATTTCTGGGCTTATTTTTTTGAAAAATTTACTAAAAGAATTAAAACAATTACTTAAGATAGGTGTTCCAATCTATGGTTCACAAATATCTTACATGGGTATGGGAGTTACAGATACCATTGTTGCTGGAAGAGCAAGTGCCCTAGACTTATCTGGATTAGCAATAGGTAATGCTCTCTCAATGCCTTTTTATTTTTTGCTTGGCGGATGTCTATTTGCTGTAACACCTATAGTAGCTCAGCTTTTTGGAGCAAAAAAATATGAAGAGATTGGTCAAAAAGTTCGAGAAATTCTTTGGGTCAGTATTGCTCTTGGACTTATTGGATTCATTCTCTATAGAAATTTAAGTTTTTTCATTCCTTTTTTTGATATTGATGAAAATATTGCTCTAATTTCAGATGGTTATTTGAAAGCTATGTCATATGGTTTTATTGCCAATATGATTTTTACCTGTCTTCGTTGCTATAGCGAAGGCATGGGCCTGACTCTTCCTGTTTTTTGGGTTGCTTTCATTGGGTTGCTGCTTAATATTCCACTGGATATTATTTTTGTATATGGATATTTTGGAATCCCTCCAATGGGTGGAGTTGGCTGTGGAATCGCAACATCAATAAATATAGTTATTGGAGTAATTGTTTTGGTGCTCGTGATTCTTAAAAAGAAGGAATATGCGCCAACAAAAATATTTTCAAAATTTTCACTTCCAAACTCAGAAACCACAAAAGAAGCTCTAAAACTTGGGCTGCCTATTGGTTTTGGGGTCTTTGTGGAATTAAGTATGTTTTCAGGAGCTGCTTTGATACTAGGGTCCCTTGGATCATCTGTTATCAGTGGCCATACAGTAGCAATTAATATAGTAAGTGTTTTATTTATTTTGCCATTATCTTTTGGTCTGGCAGCTGCAACAAGAATTGGAAATCTGGTTGGAGAAGTAGAATTTGAACAAGCTAAATATGCTTCTCATGTTGCTATTTTAATCTGCTTAAGTGGAGCCATTCTGAACATGGCGGTTATTTTGATATTTAGGGAAAGCCTAGTCTCAATTTATTCCTCTGACGTTGCTATTATTTCAATCGCAATTAACCTTTTGCTGTTCGGAGCAATTTTTCAGATTCCTGATGGAATGCAAATGGGAGCACTAGGCAGCCTGAGAGGTTATAAAGATGCCTTCGCTCCTATGCTAATGATAATTTTGACTTACTGGTTTATTGCTCTGCCCTTAGGATATTATTTAACTTATTTTGGAATACTTGGAAATCCAATGGGTCCTTCAGGCATTTGGATTGGCATGATTACAGGATTAACAATATTTGCAAGCATGATAATTCCAAGACTAAATTATATTGCCAATAAGTTTATAAGTAGATCTTTCCGAGAACTTCCTTAGTTTTAGTTCCAATTTGAAGCAAATTATCTGCAATATGCACACCACATTCCCTTAACTTCTTAATTTTGTCAGCAGCAGTTCCTTTACCGCCAGCAATAATTGCCCCAGCATGACCCATTCTCTTTCCAGCCGGAGCTGTTTGGCCAGCTATATATGAAATAACTGGTTTAGATACATTATCTTTAATGTATTCAGCAGCCTCTTCTTCAGCTGTACCACCAATTTCGCCCACCATAACTATAGCTTTAGTTTGATCATCAGCCTCCAACATTTTTAAAACATCAATAAAGGAAGTACCTGGAATTGGATCTCCCCCAATACCAATACATGTGCTTTGGCCCAAGCCTAAATCTGATGTCTGTTTAACAGCTTCGTAAGTTAAAGTGCCAGATCTAGAAATGATGCCAACTGAGCCTTTCATATGAATGCTGGCAGGCATAATGCCTAACTTTGCCTCACCGGGAGTGATTATTCCTGGGCAATTTGGTCCTATTAAAGTTACATCTAGCTCATCAATTTTCTTTTTAACAATCAACATATCTAAAGTTGGAATACCTTCAGTGATACAGATGATTAATTTTATCCCTGCATCGGCAGCTTCTAAGATTGAATCTTTGCAGAATTGTGCTGGGACAAAAATAATTGATGCATTGGGTTCTACCTCTTCAACAGCCTCATGAACAGAATTAAAAACTGGTATATCTAAATGTTTCTGCCCACCCTTTCCTGGGGTAACACCTCCAACAATATTAGTTCCATATTCTATGGACTGCTCAGAGTGCAAAGTTGCTTGCGAACCGGTGAAGCCTTGAACTAAAAGACGTGTTTTTTTGTCAACCAATACACTCATCTACTAAGCTCCACTGCTTTCTTTGCAGCTTCCTCAAGACTATTTAAACTCTCGATTGCGGCATTAGATTTAGCAAGAATATCGCTGCCAATATCTGCATTATTTCCTTCGAGTCTTACAACCACTGGAATAGAAACCCCAACCTCCTCAATTCCTGCCAAGATACCTTCAGCAATCAGATCACATCTGACTATTCCTCCAAAAATATTAACTAGAACTACTTTAACCTCAGGATCAGCTAGTATTAATTTGAAAGCTTTAGAGACTCGTTCCTGAGTAGCAGTTCCGCCAACATCAAGGAAATTTGCTGGCGAACCACCAAAATATTTAATAGTGTCCATTGTTCCCATTGCTAACCCAGCGCCATTTACCATACAGCCTATGTTTCCATCTAATGAAACATAGCTTAAGTCGCTTTCAGCAGCTTCAGCCTCTCTGGGATCCTCTTGAGATAGGTCACGCATTGCTTGAATTTCTGGCTGCCTATAAATTGCATTAGCATCGATATTAATTTTTGCATCTAAACAATGAAGTTTTCCTCCTTGAGTTATTACTAGTGGATTGATTTCAAGCAAGCTGAGATCATAAGAAATAAATAACTTTGTTAATTGCGAAAGCATTTTTGAAAACTGTTTTAACTGTTCATTATCCAAACCTAACACTTTTGAAATTTTTCTTGCCTGAAACCCCATTGGCCCTGTAAGAGGATCAATGGGTTCATAAATGACTTTCTCAGGTGTTTTTTCAGCAACCTCTTCAATATTGACTCCACCTTCACTCGAGCCAATAAAGACAATTCTCTGAGCACCTCTATCAATAACTGCGCTCAGATAAAGCTCTTTTGCAATATCGGTACACTCTTCTACTAAAATGGAGCTTACTAGTTGCCCATTAGAATCAGTCTGATATGTGACTAGTCTATTCCCAAGCCAATGATTAGCAAATTCAATTGCCTCTTCAGGAGTATCAACTAACTTTACGCCTCCGGCTTTACCTCTACCTCCGGCATGTACCTGAGCTTTCACTACCCATTTATCTCCACCAATATCTCTACATGCACTCAAAATATCATCTGGAGATTTAACAACTGCATTATTTGAGACTGGTAAACCAAATTTTGCGAAAAGATCTTTACCTTGATACTCATGGAGATTCATTTTTTACTATTTCCTATGTGTATAGCTTGTTGATTAACTGCAAGCGCTGCCTCATGCAATGCCTCAGAAACTGTTGGATGACTAAAAATAGTTAAGCCGAGGTCCTCTGCACTGGCACCAAATTCCATAGCAACTACTCCTTGCTGAACGATATCAGCAGCAGCTGGACCGAAAGCATGAACACCCAATATAGTATCTGTCCTCTTGTCAGCTATTACTTTTACAAAACCAGTACTTTCACCGGTAGCCAAGGCTCTTCCACTCGCAGCAAATGGGAAAGACCCAGTTTTAAATTCGACTCCTACATCCTTGAGCTCTTTTTCATTTTTTCCTACCCATGCAACTTCTGGATGTGTATAGATTACAGATGGCACAATGTCATACTCCATTTCAACTTGATTTCCTGCAATTCTCTCTGCAACCATAATACCTTCCTCGGAAGCTTTATGAGCCAACATTGGACCTCTAACAACATCACCTACCGCCCAAATATTTTTTATTTGTGTTTCACAAAAATCATTCACCGAAATAAAACCATTTTGATCAACTGATAGACCACAACTTTCATCAAATAGATTATTTGTATAAGGTTTGCGACCGACAGCAACAATTAATTTATCAAAAGTTAATTCAGACTGATTTCCATTTTTTTCAAAATTTACAGTTACTTTTTTTTCATTGGATTTTGTGGCAGTTACTTTGCAGCCCAAATTAATATTTAATCCTTGCTTGTTAAATTCTTTGAAAACGTCGTCAGAGACTTTTGAATCTGCCATAGGTAAAAAATCATCCATGGCCTCTAAAATTGTTACCTTTGATCCAAGTCTAGACCATACGCTTCCAAGCTCCAATCCAATAATGCCCGCCCCAATTACGCCCAATGTCTTAGGCACTGATTTAAATTCGAGGGCTCCAGTGCTGTCCACAATATTTTTATTGTCTACCTTTGCAACAGGAATATCTATTGGCATAGATCCTGTAGCTATAATAATATTTTTAGTTTTTAGCAATTCAGTCTTTTCTTCATTGGTAACTTCAACATTATTTGAATCAATTATTTTTGCATTACCTGTAATTTGAGATACTTTATTTGCTTTCAGAAGCCCAGCAACTCCCGACGTAAGTTGAGAAACAATTTTATTTTTTCTGTCCATCATTTGAGAAATATCTATCTTGGGCTTGGTTACCTTGATTCCATGATCAGATAAATGGTTTAGCGCATCTGCATATCGGTGGGATGAATCCAATAATGCTTTAGATGGAATGCAACCTATATTAAGACATGTACCTCCTAATTGTGGCTTACTATTACTAGAGGATTTTTCAATGCACGCAGTTTTTAAACCTAATTGAGAGGCTCTTATTGCAGAAACATAACCAGCTGGCCCACTTCCAATTACAATTACGTCGAACATCTAAAGACCTTATAAGTTTAATAAAAGTTTTTCAGGAGATTCTAATTGGTCTTTAATAGCTATTAGAAAAGAGACGGCTTCTTTGCCATCTAGTAAGCGATGATCATAACTTAGGGCTAGATACATCATTGGACGAATTACTATTTCTCCGTCGATTGCTACTGGACGATCTTGGATTGTATGCATTCCTAAAATTGCAGTTTGCGGAGCGTTTAGGATAGGAGTAGATAACAAAGACCCAAATACTCCACCGTTAGAAATTGTAAATGTACCGCCCTGCATTTCTGAGATTGATAATTTTCCATGCCTTGCTTTGTCTGAATAATCTAAAATAGATTTTTCAACATCAGCTATCCTTAAATTGCCTGCATCTCTTATAACTGGAACAACCAGACCTCTGTCAGTAGAAACAGCAACTCCTATGTCCTGATATCCATGATAAACAATATCACTTCCATCAATAGAAGCATTTACGACAGGAAATTTCTTTAACGCTTGCACTGCTGCCAAAACAAAGAAACCCATAAAACCTAATTTCACCCCGTGCTCTTCTTCAAATTCATTGCTATATTTTGTTCGCAGATCTTTGATTGGTTTTAGGTCAACCTCATTAAAAGTAGTAAGCATTGCTGTTTCCTGCTTAACAGTTAGCAATCTATTAGCTATTGTTGAGCGAAGCCTAGACATGGGCACTCTTTCTTCAAGCCTCTCATCAGAAGATGATGCAACCTTAACAGGTGGACTCATAGACTTCTCTTGATCTTTATTAACGGGTACATCCAAATGATTTACGATATCTGATTTAGTAATTCTTCCATTTTTTCCAGATCCACTAATATCACTTTCATTTAGATCATGTTCTTTTAAGAGCTTTTTGACTGCGGGTCCATTTTTAATAGACGAATCTTTAAGCTCATTGTTGATTTCAACTTCTTTTTCTTTTTCAGGCTCAGCAATAATTTCATTCTTTGGAGCATCAGATGCATGATTTACATCTTCTTTTCTGAATTCTGCTATTAATTCAGCACTGAGAACAGTTTCTCCAGCAGGTTTAAGAACTTTTGAAACAACACCATCGAATGGTGCAACAACCTCTAGTACAACTTTATCAGTTTCAATTTCAGCAATTACTTCATCCTGCTTAACGCTATCACCTTCTTTTTTAACCCAGTTGGCAATCGTTCCGTCTGCTACCGATTCAGGAAATGTTGGTGATTTTATTTCAGTTGTCATTTTTAATTCTCATTAGTTAAAGCTTCTATTACTAGCGCTTCTTGTTGTTGAATGTGTAATTTATTTAAACCTACAGCTGGAGCGGACGAGGCTTCGCGACTGACCAGTCCTATTTCTGCTTTTAAATTTAACCTATCAATAACTTTTTGCAGTCTATGTCTGTGATTGTACCAAGCTCCTTGGTTTGTTGGCTCTTCCTGACACCATAAAAAGCTTGATGCATTTTTATAGGTCTTTAAGATCTTTTCGAGAGTATCGTAAGGAAACGGATAAAGCTGCTCAATCCTAATTATTGCAGTAGAATCCAAGCCAAGATCATCTCTTTTTGATGCTAAATCATAAAAAACTTTACCTGAACACATAATTATTTTGCTTACCTTTTCAGGAGAATCAACCGAATCATTAATTACATATTTAAAGGATCCTTCTGTTAGTTCATCTAAAGCAGATACTGCATTGGGGTTTCTAAGCAGACTTTTTGGCGAAATCACTACAAGTGGTCTTCTCATCATTCGAATAGTTTGGAATCTCAATAAATGGTATATTTGAGCAGGGGTACTAGGAACACAAACTTGAATGTTTTCGTATGCACATAGTTGCAAAAATCTTTCCAGTCTTGCGCTACTATGCTCTGGACCTTGTCCTTCATAACCATGCGGAAGCAGCATAACTAATCCAGAGAGTCTTTCCCATTTATGTTCAGCAGAAACAATAAATTGATCAATAACAACTTGCGCTCCATTAACAAAATCACCAAATTGAGCCTCCCACATCACCAGTCCTTTTGGACTGGTTGCAGAATAACCATATTCAAAGCCAAGAACAGCTTCTTCAGATAAAAGCGAGTCGTATACATCAAATGTTGTACCAGCATTTTTTGCAATATCTACTAAAGGTATACAGCCTCTTCCATCCTGTTGATTTAACACAACAGCATGTCGATGCGAAAATGTTCCCCGTCTAATGTCTTGCCCAGAAAATCTTATTGGATAACCTTGATCGAGCAAGGTTGCATATGCCATATTCTCTGCAAAACCCCAATTAACAAGAATTTTTCCCTCTGCCATTTGTCGTCTGTCAGAAAAAATTTTATCTACCTGCTTTTGCAAAATGAAGTCTTCTGGAGGCGTAAATGCTTGATCAGCAAGATCTTTAAATCTTTTCTTACTAAATGAAGACTTGATTTGAACATCTCCTTTTTGATCCATGTATGGAGTCCAATCAAACCACATTGACTCATTTGGTTTTGTAGCAAGATTGTGAACAACAGAATCTCCCTTTTCTATTGCTGACCTATAATTTTTTTCTAACTCATCACACTCAGATTGACTAACTACTCCTGATGAAATGAGTTTTTCCTGATATGCGCTTTTCACAGAAATTTGCTTAGCAATTTTTTGATACATGATAGGCTGAGTTGAAGACGGCTCGTCAGCTTCATTGTGGCCCCTTCGTCTATAGCAAAACATATCTATAACAATATCTTTTTTAAAGTTGTATCTATATTCGCATGCTAATTTTGCTGCAAAAACTACCATTTCTGGATCATCTCCATTTACATGAAGAACCGGAGCCTCAATCATTTTTGCAACATCAGTTGCATATTGTGTTGATCGAGAATCTTTCTCATTTGAAGTAGTAAAACCTATTTGATTATTGACTATGACGTGGACGGTACCTCCAACTCCATAACCTCTAGTTTGAGACATTTGAAGAGTTTCCATCACAACCCCTTGCCCCGAAAAAGATGCATCTCCATGAATTAAAATGGGAATTACTAATTCTTTCTTCACATCTTTAATTCTATCTTGTCTTCCTCTAACTGAACCGAGAACAACTGGATCGACAATTTCAAGATGAGACGGATTATTTGCTAGTGATACGTGCACCTCTCCATTAGGAGTTAAGATGTTAGTTGAAGAACCAAGATGATATTTTACATCTCCAGTGCTAGCCCCCTCTAATTCATAATCTTCTTCAAATTCGTTAAATAGTTCTTTTGGAGATTTCCCCAGAACATTTACCAACAGATTTAATCTACCTCTATGAGCCATTCCAAAACAAATTTGTTCAGCACCAAATACTCCACAATTTTGAATCAGGCTATCAACTAGCGGAATCAATGATTCAGCGCCATCAATTCCGAATCTTTTCATACCTGGATACCTTGATGCCAAGAATTTTGCAAGGCCTTCAGCTGAACTTAGGCGCTTCAAAATATATTTTTGCTCTTCAGGATCAAAATTTAATTTACCTAAGTTGGGTTCGAGACGATTTTGAAACCACAATCTCTCAGATAGTGAGGAAATATGATTATATTCAATGCCTAAAGTATGACAATATATTGATTCTAATGCTTTTAAAATCTCTGATAAAGATGCTGATCTTTTACCAATATTGAATGAATCTAGGTTAAAAACTTCTGATAGATTTGATGAGTCTAATCCATAGAATTCAATCTCTAAATCATCCGCATGTCTGACTGGCTTTAATCCTAAAGGATCTAAATTTGCTTTTTGATGTCCTCTATTTCTATATGCTTCAATTATTTGAAATACTTTAGTTTGATTAACATTTGATTGAGTTTCTCCTGAAATATTTTGAATTGAGGGATTAACCTCGTCTTCTTTGAACCTGTTGATAACTTCTTGATGAGAAATTTCTTCATTTGAGCCATTTATTTGAGGCAAGGAGTCAAAATATATTTTCCAATCTTCAGGAATTGAAGAAGAATCCTTTAAGTAAGACTCATACAGAGATTCCAAGTATG
>CABZRR010000016.1 GCA_902528215.1 uncultured SAR86 cluster bacterium
AGTTACCATAATGATATGAGGTGCCTTCATAACCGCCTTTATTAACTGCATTATTAAACCCAGATAAAAATCCTAATGCATCCTCTTTTGTGCCTCCATTTTCATATGTACAAAAGAGAATTTCAGCATAGAAGTAGCCTGAATCAGGCAGCTCGCCAAAAGCATTTGATGCAATAGGATAAGCAGTATCGAATGATTGCCTATTTTCTCCGTCACAATCTAATACTGAGATATATTTTTCTTCCCATGCAGAAGCATCCTCATTCTGTAACCATGCTTCCCAAGCATTATTTGCATCCTCCTGAGATGTCCATTGCAGTTCCCACCAAATGGTATCCTCTGATGAATTTGTTGCAACTGCTGGTGCATAGCCCCAAGATCCGACAAGACTATCACCCTCAAGAAGCTGTTGCCACTCAGAAATCATACTTGTCATTGTTGCTGCACTCTGATCAGGCCCTGCCTTACAAGCCATAAATTCTGTAAAGTAAGTTTGTGTGATATCAGTCTCAACACTTTCAGGATTCTCAACTGCACAATTTGTAATGAACCCTACCGTAAGTATGCAAATTATAATTTTTTTCATATCTTTATTCTCTCATTTCAATTATTTATGTCAAATTTATACACATAATTAACCTCATAGATTATTAAACACTTCATAAATTGACTCATCGCCTTGCATATTGAAATATAAATAGCCAAAGAAAATCCACTGAAGAATAAGTACAGTGTTCAATACCCTTAGAGTTAACTTCCACCTGCCTTTAGCAACAAAGTTTAAATATAGAATCATGATTGAATAAATGGCTAGGGAAGCTATTTCGAAGTGTTGCATGTAACTGTATAACATTTTTATATAATAAGGTAAATTTATATATATACCATCACAGCAATATATAAATAATTAAAATTTGTAAAGTTATTATTAAAAAATGAAAATATACTCCAAACCACTAACGCTTTATGAGATAGATTTGCTTCACTATTCTTCAAATAACTCTGATAAAGAGTATTTTATTGATGCTTTAATACTTAAAGCATTGGATAAAGATGCTAATAAATTATTTTCCTCTGAAGACAAAAAAACATTACTTACCAAAGACAAATCAGAATTGGAGAGAATGTATTTGGAAATGTTTGAAAATGAATTGGGTAGCCTAAAAATAATAAGTAGTTAAAATATCTCCCATTCAACGCTATGCATAATCGTCCCTTTCCAGTTTAATTTCTTCAACACATCGCTCATCATTGTTTATAGGAGAATTCACTATCTTATCTACTGGATAATATTCAACTCGTTCAGATAGAGATGAAGTAAAAACATCTTTACCTTTTAACCAATCTCTACCTTCATCACTTTTCAACATGACGGGCATTCTATGATGAATCTTAGACAGCTTCTCATTAGCTTCTTTAGTTATGATTGCGCAGCCTTTGACATCTTGATGCTCAGTATAGATACCTGCAAAGTTAAAAACCTTGTTTCTCATATGAAAGAAATATGGTTCTTTACTCTCACCTTCCCTTAACCATTCATACCAACCATCAGCAACAATTAAACATCTTTCAGCCATCTTAAAGCTAGGCTTCTCTCTTAATGTTTCAGACCGGGCATTGATTAGGTTCATTGGTTCTTTAGCCCACGTAGGGCTGTAATGCCATCTCATTGTTTCCGGCTGAGTAGAACCTCCTTCTCTATAAGTTAGCACCAGAACATCTTGAGATGGAGATACATTAAAGTTAGCTTTGATAGATGAGCCGTATTTATCTTGTATCTGCTGAACATCTCTTACTGTGAATCTTCCACACATCAAATGTATTTGTAGATAAGCATTAGTAATACAATTGCAATAAATACTTTTACTAACTTTTTTTTAAAGGGGTCCATGTCCCCAATAAATGCTTTTATTAACTTTTTAGTATCAATGTCGTCCATTGCTAAATAATACACTAAAAATTATTGCGCGAATGGACTCAATTTTGACTCAAATTTGAACTCATTTAGAAATTTTATTCATTGATTCTATTGGCTCTACTTGGACTCCTCATGGACTCAATGCCAAAAAAAAAACTCCATAAACGTTATATATGTAGGGTTCTCAAAGAAATTGGTATCTCGTAGGGGAATTATTCGCAATTCTCTCTAATCCCTTCAGGTAAGAGATTCCCTCTTCCATGGCTTCAAAAAAGCTATGTATGTGGCTACTTTTTGGAAGTAGATTTTAAGGTTTATATCAAATACAATATTAAATTGAGTATCAAGAGCAAGATTAAGTTCTTCTCCAACCTGCTAACTCAGGCAAGGTGGAAAAATGATGCGGTTAACCAACAATTAAGTGAGAATAGATATGAAAAAGAAAAAGAAGCTTCAGGGAATAATTATTAAACCTGAAATGTCATATGCTGAAGTTAAAAAAAGCTTGATAGAAGCTTTAAAAAAACAAGGTATTAAAGTAACAAAAAATAGGCATCAAGAATAATTAATTTCAGCTTTAGCAGTAATCACTATTTTGTATAAATAATTTCATTAAGAATATTCAGGTGATTTTTTTCACCACAAACCTCAATCAACGCATTTCCTAATGGTTCCTTAATTATTTCATTTTTTATTTTTAAAATATCTTTGCACCATAAATCTAATTCAGTTGGATTATTTACAAAACTTATATATGTTAAAAAATAAAGAAAAAATGCAGAACTGGTAATAAATATCTTCATACTTTTGACAACGTATAAGATTTCATTTCGTTACAAAATATATCAACTTTATTTGTAACTACCCTCTTCCCTTATGGTCAAAGAATTAGGTAGTATTAAATAAAGACATGGAAGCAACCAATTCACTCAATATATTCACGCCAACACAGACTCGTGTTGAGCAAGTTGCAACCCCACCTAAAGTAAATCCACCATCCCTGAAAGAAGCCTTACACATTGTTAGTCCAAAACTTTTACCTTTTGCTTTAAGTATCACTGGCAACATGGCTGATGCAGAAGATTTATGCCAGGCAACCTTACTTAAACTTATTGAGAATAAAGATAAATTCTTATCAGCTGAATATCCCCTTGCCTATGCAAAAACAATTTTACGCAATGGCTTCATAGATAAATGCAGAAAAGATTCCAAGATAGATTCATTTGATGAGTTAAATCTTGAACCGGTGATAGATGAGAACAAATTTAAATCTCACGAGCACAAAGAACTCATGTGCTGCATGAGCAAGCTAGATGAAACCGATAGAACCATCTTGGCAATGAAAGGAGCTGGTCATGATTACGATGTCATTCAAAAGTTCATCGGTAATATCTCAAAGAACAATCTTAGAATCAGAGCCAAAAGAGCTAGAGCTTTACTGGCAGATTGTTTGGGGAGGAAGAACAAATGAACGAGAGCCTCAAATTTCAACTAGCAGGATACATAGATGATGGCATGAACTACTCCAACTCAGCAGAAGTAAGAGGCATTGTTGATTCATCCGATGTAGCCAAAGAGTTTTATGAAACTTTACTCTTTGCCAATAAACGTCTTGAGGGTTTCTTTCAATCCAAAGAGATGCACAAGACTAACAAGAAGTTGCACAAGTTCATTGATGAAACACTGGAGCCTAAAGATACTTTCTGGACTCGTTGGGTTCCTGCATCAGGCTTTATGATGGCAGCTGTTGCCGCACTAATTACCTTTGGTCCTTTTATGAGTCCAGTTACTGATGCACCAGCCATGTCTGCTGTGCAGTTAAACCTCTCAACTAAACTACCAATGCCACAAACCATTAAAAGCTATGAGGTGAACACAGTTTGGTCCTTGGCTTCAGCCATGACAGATGAAATGGATGCTACTATCTATCAGGTCATGTACGGAATGTTTGCAGCCAACGCCGATGCTTTCATTGGAGCTGACATGTCTTCAATCAGGGCTGACATGGACTTGGTAAAACCTGATAAGGTCATAGTGCAAATGACTGACCCCATCGCTGCTCAGAAGATAGTTGAAAGTTTTTTAAACTGATTCTGTAACAACCTCCTACTTTCTCCGTTTACGTATTAAGACCATTTAATACATATCCTAAGGAGGGATTAATGATAGAGATACTCGCAGCATCAATAATATGGCTATTTGCGCTAACAATTTATTTGTTGGTAAGGATGTTTAGAAAACCTAAGCAAGTGGATGAAATGAAACTCCAAAAAATCCACCTCAGGCGTTTAGGACCCTTTTCCGGTCAGAGCAATTCTTTTAAAGGTAAGTCAGTTGTATTTTTGATGTTGTTGAGTAGCTTGTCTTATGCTCAAGTCAGCATCACAACTCTGGATAACTTTCACATTGGTGATTTAAGTGAAAAAGAATTAACAGTAGCCAAAAAAGCAGAAAATATAAATGATGGTACTCAATTGGGTTTTCACATTGAACGACCTCACTGCATACCTAACTACCCTTATCTAATGGCTGAGATACCTCAAGCAATGAATCAAGGAGCTATTGTCTATGCCAAGATGATGGTCGATAAAAGGAAGCCTAAGAAAGCAAAGCTGAATCTTGAGTTCGTGGTAGATTCACCTAAAGGTGATAGAATTGGCTGGTTTGCACTCAAAGACTTTCCATCTTTTTTTAGTGCTTCATTAGTGGATGTTAAATTTCAACCCATTTCGGGAATGAAGAATCAAACCTATGTATTGGAAGGATTAAAAGATTCAACCTATCAAGCACAACAAATCTGCAAGTCAGGTCACATGCTAAGGGCTGCAAGCAAGCAAATTAAGGTTTGAGAAAATGGTGGTTACATATTTTTTATGTTGGAATAATCATTTGTCAGCAATTAATAAATTTTCATGCAGTAGGCTTCACAAAACAAATGTCAGATTGGTGCGATGTATTTTATAGGGAGTTTAGAAAGGGTTTATGAATTTGGTTATTGTATTGTAGATGTTTCATATTCGAAATTAATTTTTGTAATACCAAGGTCCGAAAAGAAATCCTCCCATAGCTCATTTAAACCAATTAACAGTCTAGGATCCCTTGAAGAATTTAGGTATATGATTTCAACATCCAACGGGCTCTGATCAAAACTACCAAATTTGGGCTGTAATGATTTAATCCAATTTTTTAATTTTCTATCATTTTTAAAATCATCCCATTTACGACATTTTTTTCTAATGGAATTTATACAGCTGGGATAAAAATTTAAATTGTTAGAGGACTGAAGCAGATCAGATACAATGATTAATTTTCTGTATTTGTAATCATCACCAAAATCTAGATCAGGAATTCTAGAAAGTTCTATAACTTGCTCAATAAGCTGAGTAAAATCTCCTTCTTGTTTAAGCTCTAAATTGTCTTTTGCCTTTTTTAGTTCGCTTGTAAAGATATTCCAATTTATGTTCATCGGCCCTTTTGGATTCCAAAAGCTTGGACGATCTAATTCATGAGGAGTATTTTTTATTCCATTTCGCGGCCTGCACCAAGAAAAAATGTATTCATTTTCAGAAGCTTGTATTTCTTTACCATCTAACTTTAAAATTGAAAGGCGATCATATGGAGTAATATTCATAAGCTTTTTACTACCAAAGATTAAATTATCCATTGTGGTGAACTGCTCCTCACCAAAGCCAGAGGTAGTATCAACTATTACAACTATATGACCGAACTTAGTCGAGATTCCATCAATTGATTCTTCTAATGGACACAAGTCTACAAATTTATTTAAATCATCAGGCTTGATTTCAGGCCTATCTGAAGCATATAAGAAAGAAGTAAAAATAAAAGTTACCAAATATATTAATTTTCTAATCATTAATTTCTATCCCTCTTATTTTTGTGAAAAGCTCGTCGGTTTCAATTTCAAAAAATTTTGTATATTGATCAAGCGTTTCTTCATACTCTCTATTAATGAGATTCTCTTTTTCGTTGTGCAATTTTATTCTCTCATCATCGTCTAAAATGTGGTGAGCAACACTTCTGTGAAGCTCTGAAAAATCTTTTATAAAATCAGAACTAACTGGCTCATTCATGAAAGAGGGTAAAGGCTGAAATCTAAATAATTCGTTTCTAGTTCTATATGCTGTAATTGCAGCATTATGATTATCCATTGTAATTTTATTAAAGCTTGGGAAAGCATCTTTTTTTGCATTATCTAAATCATTAATAATGTCATCCCAATCATTATTTCGAGCATGTCGATAATTTCTTTTATCCCTTAATCTTTGTTTACAACTTTGAATAAAGTTTTTAATTATTACTGGACCATCATCTATATGACTTTGTAATTTATCTTTAGCTTTTTGATGATCTCTTCCTAACTTTCCATAACCATTAATTGGGTCATCAAAAAAATATCCATCGATGACTGAAAAAAATGAAAAAGTTATGGCTATAAGTAATAATTGCATTGATCCAGCACTTATTTCATTAAGATAGGACCATGGAGCTAATGCATTATACATAGCTGCTTCAAGTGCTGCTTTCATTGCATCCAAGTCTCCAGTCATGAGTCCAGCTTTTTCGGTTAACGCTCTAAAGATACCCATAAATAAATTTACATAAACTATTAAAGATAAAATAAGAGTTAGCAGCACAAAATAACTAGCTTTAGAAGCGCTTGTTCCAACTGGGTGCATTAGATTGGTTATAACCATTCTTCCCAAATAAAAGGCAAAACCAATATTGATTGATGAAACAACAAGTGACCAAGGGATTGCCTCTGGGCCAATAATAGGCGCCAAGAAAATTATATTCATATAAATCTCGATAGCAGCCATAACAATTGGTATCAAACAAGCAATAATTAATTTCGTATTTGAACGAACTGAGGGCTCTCTACCCGCTAAAATATTATTTGAAACCCTAAAATTCTTTAATTTAACAACAGTACGGTCATACTTTTGCTTAAGATTATCTATGTCTAGAAAATATTTTTGCTTTATTGAATTCCAATCTTGCTGCTCATTTCCAAAAAGTTGCTTATGCCCATTAGATTTAGTAATGCTAAGACAATCAGCAATTGTTTTTTCCATTGCTAGCACATCAGACTGACTTTTTTTTACTTCAATATTATAATTTTCTCTAAATGAATTTGTTATCTCATCTTCAACTTGAGAATTATAATCATTCTCAGAAGGTACGTTATTGGAACCATCAGTTTCAGCTCGTTTAGAAATATTAAGACTCTTCAACACAAATTGAAGATCGATACTTTCCCAATTTAATTTAAACATTTATAGAGATTCTTAGTTTAATATTTACAAGATAATCACAAATATAGAGCAAAATGGCAAAAAAATCCCTTATTTTAATACTTTTATGTTTTTTTAATACTTTCATTTATTCACAGTTTAATGAAAAAGAACTGAACAAGGAATGGTGTATAAAACAAATGGGTATTCCTGAATTTAGAACTAAATATGGTACATATGTTGATTGTTTAACTGATGAATACGCCGTTGAGGGTGAATTTGATTTTAATTGGAAGGAGTCTATTGGGCAGTCACTTCACTATGCTCAAGCTACTGAAAGAAAAGCTGCAATCTTATTTATTAAAACGAATAGAAGCAAAAAAGACTATACATATGAATTAAATGAGGTAATTAAGTTTTTTGATCTGCCTATCAAAGTTTTTGTAATAGATGGGAGTTAATGAAGAATATCTAATTTAGAAAGGGAAAAATTTTGCATTACCAGTCAAAATAAATTTGACAAGCCAAGCAAAAGTATTAATCAAAAAAGCAATAATAACTACTACAAATGTAATATCAGATGTTTGGTCTATCGTGAAATGCCATATCAAAATAAAACAAGAACAAAGGAATGCTAACCAGTGAATTACTAAGGTAAGTCTTTTTAAAAAATCAGACATAAGCTGATAAAACTTAACCTAAATTTGTCAAAATGCAACAGATTTAATAAAAATAAGAGATTTTGAAGTAATTTTTTCATTGGGAATCTAATTTTTTCTGTTCCTTTGTCCACTTTGCATCAAGAAATTTAAAGGCTTTTTCCTCAACTTCCGTAAGGACTTCGAAATAAGGATCAGGAAATTCTCCGGTGATAGTATAAATATTATGTGACATCCACGATAAAGCGCAGAGCTTACTCATCCAGGCATCTATATCAAGCTGTGATTTATAAAAGTACTCAGCTATGAGCTTCAACTGTAATGAATTCTTGCTTTGAATTGGCAGAAAACTTACCAGCCATTCAGGCGAAAGATCATGCTTATTCTCATGAGTGAAGATATAAGGAATTCTGTAACGCTCCTGAAAGTGATGATACTCAGCATTTTTTTCTTTGCCAACAAAACCAGCTTCTTGAATCCAACCAGCTAACCAAATAGCATGAAGTTTCATAGGATCGGAGGACAAACTAATTATTTTTCTTACGCTAAATCTACTTACCTGACATATCCCATTTACCTCTTCTATTGGTGAGACAATTCCTGTTGCGCTGATACGCCTTAGGTCTGCATTTAACCAGTCACAGTCCTTTTGAAACTTGGTTCTTGGACCAATTTTACTACGTTTGAGGGTTTCCGGAGTATGACCGGGAAAAAAAGGGGCATGTTTTCTGCTAAAATCAAAATTTTCCTTTATTTCCTTTGAACACAATTCAATTGCTGTCCCAAGCTTTTTAATCCCATCTTGAATTTGCTTATATTCATCTAAGGCAATAATTTTCCTTTCTTCCCAAAGCTTCATTTTTAAAAGTATTAAATTGTATTCAAGCTTTGCTTTAATATTTTCTAGAGCTCTTTTGGTATAGTGATTTTCTTCTAAGAACTTTGATCGCTCTGAGTCACACCTAGAAAAAATCGTGAAGTTTGATCTACCATGAATGGGGTCAGGAACTTCTTTATAAAACATAAATCTAAATATAACTCAATTCGTTATAAATTAAATACTATATTACGGACTCCATTAGAAATGTCCTTGATGAACGTAATAAAAATTTTTGTACTCAGTGTATGAATTTAGTTTCGATATGTTGACTCCTATGTTATCTAGAAGGCATGTACCTAATTCTTTTCCAGTGGATAAGTCAATAATAAAAGTTGGCATTACTCAAAACCTAAAAAGAAGAATTAGCGATTATCAAGGAACTTACAAATGCAATAAATGTAATAAACATCACTTTTATTAAAATAATTATGAAACTAATGAGTTATCTAGAAAACTTATTTTGTTTAGTTGAGCCTATATGGCAGAATTTATCATCAATCAATTAATTAGATCTTATGAGCGACATATCATGGAATTTATTCTATAAAAGAGCAGAAGACTTTTCAGAGACTTTTAAAAATGCAAGAAGTGAAAAAGAGCAAGCTCAAATTTTTTGGATAAGATTTTTTGAGATATTTGGCATTTTTCCAGAAAGAATTGGCGCAAGATTCGAATCTAATGAAAGTAGAGATGGTGGATTTATTGATTTTCTCTGGAAGTCAAAAATATTAATTGAGCATAAATCCAGAGGTAAAAGTTTAGATGCTGCTTTCACTCAAGCCTCTGATTATTTTGTTGGGCTGCCGCAAAGAGATATGCCAACTCATATCTGTGTTTGTGACTTTGAAAATTTTAGACTTACTGACCTAATAAACAATACTGTGCATGAATTTCAGCTAGATCAATTGGCTGAGAATATTAAGAAATTTGCTTTTCTTCTTGGATATAAGAATATTCAAGTTGATGATCAAGAGGAAGTAAATTTAAAAGCGGCAAAGCAACTAGGTGTACTTCATAGAATTTTGATCCAAAATAATTATGAGGAAAATGCAGATACGTTTCTTGTAAGGCTATTATTTTGTTTATTTGCAGAAAATTCAGGGATATTTCAGGATAATCAGTTTATAAATTTAATCTCTGAGCATTCTAGAACTGATGGATCGGATTTAGGAGCAATACTTATTGAGCTCTTTCAGGTTTTAAATACAGATATTCCAGACAGACTTCCAAATAGACCGGGTTACTTTACAGAATTTCCATACATCAATGGAAGTTTATTTAGTGAGCAAATTAATATTCCTGCATTCAACATGGAAGATAGAAAACAAATTATCAAGCTAGCAAAATTGAACTGGTCAAAAATATCAACGGATATCTTTGGAAATCTTTTTCAAGCCTCTCTGAACACACAAATCGCACATGATATTGGAGCTCACTATACATCAGAAGAAATAATACAAAGAACAATTAGGCCAGCAATTTTTGATGATTTATGGGATAAATTTACCAAATGCAGAAGAAGTGATGCTTTAAAAAACTTACATAAAACTATCTCTAACCTGAAATTTCTTGATCCTGCGTGCGGTTGCGGTAACTTTTTAATAACTACATACATTGAGCTGAGAAGATTAGAAAATGCAATTTTAAGAAAAATTAATGGTGAGAATCATCAAGGTGTTCTTGATATTTCTTCTATATTGCAAGTAAGCATTGACCAGTTTAAGGGGATCGAGCTTGATCCATTTGCGGCTCAAATTGCAAAAGTAAGTATGTGGCTAACCGAGCATCAAATGAATATTGAGACTGGAAAATTTTTTGGAGGATCTTTTGTAAAACTCCCTTTAGATGCTAATGAAAATATTATACAAACTGATTCTTTGGCCCTAGATTGGAAAACCTTAGCAGATCCCAAGAATTGTATTTTAATAGGTAATCCTCCATACCTTGGAAAAGACAAAATTTCTTCAGATCAAAAAACTTCATTCAACAATTTGGTGGAAGCTATTCCAAGAGGAAGAACGCTAGATTATGTTGCTGCATGGGTTATCAAAGCTGCTAACTATATTGAGGAGCAATCTAGCTTCTCATTTGTATTAACTGCATCTATTGTTCAGGGAGAGCAAAATAAACCTTTATGGGAGTTTGTACATAATCAAGGGTGTAAAATTTTTTCTGCTCATAAACCATTTAATTGGAAATCTAATGGGCCGCTTGCAGCAGGTGTGCATTGTGTGATTATTTCATCATCAAAAGGCAATAGATCTAAAACATTGTATGACGGAAAACTTGGCCAACCTATTTTAGGTGAAACCGTTGAACATATTTCTAATTATCTAGATAAGGGCGAAAATCTTTTTATAGAATCCAGAACAAATCCAATCAGCCCTTTACCGAAAGCAAGTTTCGGTTGTATGCCAAATGATAAAGGAGGCCTGATTTTTACAAAAGATGAAAAAGATAATTTATTGCAAAACTTTCCAAGTGCAGAGGGCTATTTAAGACAATTCGTTTCATCAGAAACTACAATAAATGGAGATCATAGATTCTGTTTATGGACACCAGATGGCTTACCTATTGAGTTAAGAGACTGTTCTCAAATTTTGGAACGTTTGGAAATGATAAAAGAATTTAGAAAAGGAAGTAGAAGATCTGCAACTAATCAACTTTCCTCAACACCCTATAGATTTGGAGAAATTAGATTCAAAGACTCTCCCTTTATTTTTATTCCTAGACATTCTTCAACTAATAGAAAAATAATACCAATGTCTTTTTTTGATGATGGTTCAATACCTGCTGATTCAGGATTGGCTATTTTTACAGAAAATCTATGGCTTTTTGCTTTATTGCAATCAAGAATGCACATGGAATGGGTTAAAACTATTTGTGGAAGAATAAGAGCAGATTATAGATACTCTGCAAAAATCGTGTATAACAATTTTCCTGTTCCAAGTTTAACAGATGATCACTTTCAAAATCTTTCTAGTTTGGCTCACAGCCTTTTGGAGCATAGAAATAGTTCAGGACTTCTCTTGAGTGAGATTTATGATCCCAAAATTGGTATGCCATACGAGATAGATAAAATTCATAAAAAGATAGATTCATATGTTGACCAAATATATGGTCACAATAACTCTGTAAATAGATTTACTTTGCTTAGTGAAATGTATCTAAATATTATTGAGAATCTATAATTTATCCCAATATAAACAAGTGTAGTTCTTGAAATTATTTCTTTATTTCATCTTCCTGCATACATTCAACATACTCAATTTCGAGTATGTAGTTAATGGAGAAAATAATATGCAAATATTTAATACGATAATTAATACTCCTGATGGAGAAATCAATCACACAGTTGATGCAAGTTTTGATAATGATGGAAATCTGCATTTTGCTGAGCATGATATTGGGGAGGGAGTGTTAGGATTTTGGGGTAGAGATGAGTATGAATACTTTCTTACTATTCCTCAAAAAGAAATGGCTAAGTTTGTTATAGGAAGTTTTACAACCAGCTTTAATTCACCTAAAAACATTTCTGTATCGGATTTAAGAAATATGTGCGACGAATTAAAAATTCAATACAGTAGTGATTACTGGATGTAGAAATTCTATCCTCAAGCAAATTTTATGGCTATAAATATGGCTACATTTAAAAACGAACTTACAGCTTTTCAAGCCAATTCTCATGGCTACATGGAGGCTACATTTGTTTTTTTTGATGCCCTGAAAGCCGGTATTTAAAGGGGTTTCAGGTAAAATTGGCATCCCGTAGGGGAATTTTAAGAGAATCTTATAATAGATAGCCCTCCCCTAAGTGACTACATAAAGTATTAAGCGTGACTACAGGAATTGTTATATATCAAAGACTTCAAGAAATTCAAAAAACAGATATGAAAAAACTAGAGCCTAGTCCTTAGAAATAACTTCATATATTTCAGATATTTCATCATCGCTTAAATTTGGAAATTTTATTTTTATAGATGTTTCAATTTTTTCTTTATTATGTTTAAAAACAACAATCTTAAATCTATGATTAGCTATTAGTGATTCAATATCCCCGTTTGTTATTTTATTTTTGACTATATTAGAGACCATGCTGAGATATTCTTTTAAAGAAGTTGTTTTAAAAGATGCATCAGCTCCTTTTTTTAAAATTCTGTTTATGTCTGTGTCTTGTGGTGTTTGATTTGTGTTATCCTCATTTTTATCTTTAGATAACGAATATAGTATTAATGCTAAACCACCGCCAAAAAATAAGATATACGAAAATCTAAAAATGGTCGTATTATCGAGGACGAATCCGAGAATCCAACAGAGAGCAAATGATATTGTCCATAGTGGATAAATTTTATGTTCCAAAAAAACCTCTCTTAAAAAGTTTTCATATTTCTATCTTACCTTACATCAAAAATATATTTCATATTTTTTTCCTTAAACACAGCTGTTATAGGCTTTACAGAAATTTGTACGCATAAATGTACTCAAAATGTACCCATAAAAAACGACTGTCAGGAGAGATTGATTTAGATGTTAGAGTTAATTAACTTTTTTTATAAGATTTCTAGGTTTGTTATCGTATAAAACACAAACTAATTGATACTCTTTGGTATCATTTAAATTTATAACTACGTTGTAATTAATTTCTCTGTCGTGTCTGCACCAACGAGATATTATTTCAAGAATAAAATATTCATCAATGAACCTAAAGCTAACAATATTATTTCTTTCACACTTCATACCAATAAATTTCTCAATGTAATCTATATCATTACCTGGCGAACAAATATAATCCATATCAGCCTTTGCACAAGGTGTTATCAAGATCAGTAAAGGTATCAGTAATAGTTTTTTCATTTTAAATCTTACTCATTTTCCATGTTTTACAATTGCAGCTCCCCAACGAGGCTTTTCTGAAATTTCCATTCGTTGATGAAAACTTTCCAATATCAACAACTCTAACGCCATGCATCACAGTTTTAGATATGGAATCTTCTTTATTTATAATTCCATATTCATAAAGAGTGTTGCACATTGCACTTGCGTAGCCCATCCAAGAACCTTGTCCATCAAATGGAGCATTTACAGCAACAACCCAGTTATAAGTTCCGCCTTCATTATAAATAGCATCCACAACATCTGTATTTTCTAGTTTCAATGCAGAAAGAACTTGATTTATTTCAGTTTGAGTTGGGCTAATTTTTTGAGGTTTTGGTTCATCAGAGGAAGAATTGTCTGAACAACCAACAATTCCAAAAATCATCAATATAAGAGGGATGTTTTTCATACCGTTAATCTAAAAACAATTTACTTTTAAAATTTGTCCTTTTGGTCCATTTTTTAAACTTTGCCAGAAAGTAATAATGTAAGACTCGTTATAATAATCCTTGGTTGTACCACAAAGTTTGTATCCAAATGTCTCAAGCTCAGCCCTGGAATATCCAGGATTTTCTATCCATAAAGAACTATTTTGCCCCCAATAAGCATCAAAATTAGCATTTCCCAATGAGGTTATTATTTGGGTTCGATAAATAGCATTTCTATCTTCTGACGGAGTTGATTTTTTTTCTTCTGTTTTTGAAACTTCTGATTCAACCGAGCTATCTGAATCATCACCAAACAACCAAATCAATCCAGCAACAATTAAGATAAAAACAATTATATTTGCAATGAAACCAGCTTTTTTCTCTATCTTTTCTTTTTCCAAATCCTTTGGTGTTTCATCATCTGAATTTTGAGAATTTTCAAGTTTATTGAGTCTCTCTTTTAATTCATTAATCTCCCTATCTTTATCATTCATGACAATTTCCTCTTTTGATTCTAATTATATTTATTGATACTTCCCAATACCGGCATGCCAAGAGCAAAAGTCATGCTGGTCTTTATCTCTGTAATATTTTTGCTGAATACAGTTTCTATAATCATCACCTCTAGTGTTTCCTACACGAGGAAGGAAGCTGCTTTGATATCCTGAGCCTCTTTTCGCATATTCTTGATGAGCTTTGTCAATTTTTTCGTCAAGAGTCAATGAAGCTCCGCAACCTGAAATTAATAATAATGTTAATATTTTTTTCATTTTCAAACTCTCCTTTTACACATTTCTAATTCTTTTTTAAGATATTCTCCACCTTGCTCGATTGTTTTTTTCTTAACAAGCAATGCCTGAGCTCGATATTGATTATTGAATTGCTTACTATATTCATACTTTAAAATAAAAGTATTTGATAAGTCTGCAAGGGCAACTCTAACTTTCTGGACATCTGCTGAAGGTTCAACAATGTACATCCAGACTTTTCCATCTACTATCTGAACATCGTTATAGAACAAGTCTCTTGCAAAACTAATCACTCCTACACAATAGTTATCAAGCTTGTGTTCTGGATTTTTAGAATTGTATGCAATTTCTGCTTGAACTTTTCCAAAGCTTCCAAAGACCATCAATGTGAGGAGGATGTTTTTCATACTTTATTGACCAAAGTACTCAGCATATTTCTGCTTATAAAGATATTTGGTTGCTTCGTGGTAATCCCCCATATCTGGTTCTTCACACCTGTGCATACTCCAAACAAAATCGTGAGCTTCCTGTTCAATTGCATCTAGGATTGCTTCAGGTAATTCAGGAGTTGGAAAAAAATATTCTCTTAAATAATTAAATGCTTTTTCAATTGCCCAAAAGAGAAATTTTAAAATAGCTGAACCTACTATCATGAAGACAAAGACAAAGATTAGATAATATGAAAATGTAATCATGTTTCTTTCTGCTTTTCAGCCTTTCTTTTTTTCATTAAGTTGTCACCCCAGCAAATGCTATCAAAACACCAGTCAATTTTATTTCTAATATCATCGGTAACAATGCCTTGTCTATCAACTACATTTAGACTGCATTCAGCTTTACTCATTCCATAGAGATTATCATCCTCATTTTCCCCACCGATATATGAATGATATGCGTCCAACTGCCAATTATCTTGTAAATATATTTCTTCTGAAATGGAATATACCTCTACAAATGGAGTATCTGACATTTGGTAGTACTTATATCTTTCATATTTAGGCATATATATTAAATCTGGATTCGATAAATCTTTAAGAAGTAACTCGTCTCTTTTTGAATTTTCTTTTTCAGTTACGTGAATAAATCCGATTGAGTTGCAAAATTTGTCACATTCACTTAATCCATAGAATCCTTCTACTTCATATGTATCCATCTCTTTAAATGGGCTGGGAGATTCAAGGTCTGTGCATTGACCAAAAAGTTTGACAGAAAAAATATAATCAATCTTAGATGACTCTCCATTTGAGCAACCAACAATTCCAAAGACCATCAATGTGAGGAGGATGTTTTTCATTCATTAATAGTAATCTATTCTAGTTAACGACTCAAAATAACCTAAAAATATTCGACCACTAGATATATATACCGGTGGGTGGGGTGGTGTTCCTGCCTACCCCAAGCATAGGATATGACTACAAACTGACTACATTATGCGGCGACTTTGACTACACCTGAGAAGTAAATTAATTTTGACCTAATATCTGACTACATATTTTGTTAATATGACTACAATATTGGTCTGTGATGCCCTGAGAAGCCCTATTTTAAGGGCTTCACAAGAAATTGGCATCCCGTAGGGGAGTCGAACCCCTGTTGCCGAGATGAAAACCCGGTGTCCTAGGCCTCTAGACGAACGGGACTAGATTGCGGCAATTATAAAACCTAAAAAAGTTAATGAAAACCCTTGAAGGTTCATTTAATTCTATTATTTATTGCTTTTAAAAAGCCACGTAAAAAATTTCCTTCCATCTGATCGGGATAAAGTCTTCGAAACATTCTTTCCATTCTAGTCATGATTTGTTGTGGATTTTCTGGATCTACAAGCTCCAGAGCTGCAACCGTTTCTTCAAAGTGTTTGATAAGATTATTTAATTCATCAGCGGTGTATGCTGGAAAATCTTGCCATTTGTTCAAGGGATCATTTTGTGAAGCCTGATAAAGCTCATAGCAAATAACCTGAGCTGACATTGCAATGTTTAAAACAGGATATTCAGGATGCGCAGGAATGATTAGATGCTTGTTAGCTAATTGTAATTCTTCGTTAGTAAGCCCCCTATCCTCGCGACCAAATACAATAGATACCTCAATTTTATTAGTTAGTAATTCATATATTTCGTCAGCTGCATCTCTTGCTGTTACAGTTGGCCAATCTATGGTGCGCTCTCTGGCTGAGGTGGCATAAATTACTTTTGAATGTTGCACAGCACTTTTAATTGAAGTAAATGTTTTAGCTTCATTTAAAACATCAACTGCATTGCCAGCTAGAGCAATTGCATCTTGATGAGGAAATTTCTTAGGATTGATAAGAGCTAAATTACTTAAACCCATGTTCTTCATTGCTCGGGCTACTGAACCAATGTTTCCTGGGTGCGATGTTTCAACCAAAACAATTTGAACAAGGCTATTCATGAGATTCATATAAATATTATCATCATTTCCGCTACAATATGCGACATGTCGAAACCTGCATTACTAAATGTAGCTATCATTGCTGCAAACATCGGAGCTACTGAGCTAGAATTTGCCGTGAAAAAAGTTCATAAACTCGATGTCATGAAAAAGGGTCCTACCGATTATGTGACTGAGGTTGATCAAAGAGTTGAGGCAATGGTATTCGATAAAATTAAGGAATACTACCCAAATGATAATTTCCTTGGTGAGGAGTCTGGGCATGAAATAAATACTTCAGATACCACCTGGATTTTAGATCCCATTGATGGAACGACTAATTTTATTCACGGCTATCCTCAATACTGTATTTCTCTTGCTTGCGTGGTTAATGAGCAAACTCAACATGCTGTCATAATTGATCCAACTCGAAGGGAAGAATTTAGTGCATCCAAAGGAAAAGGAGCTGAATTAAATGGAGAGAGAATTAGGGTGAGCAACCGAAATGGACTTAAAGATTCTTTATTAGGTAATACTTCTCATGTAAATGTAACGCAAAACTATAATTTTGAAAATATTGCTACATTTAGAGCGCTTTATAGCAACGATTTAACGATTAGAAGATCAGGATGCTCTGCTTTAGATTTAGCCTACATAGCAGCAGGCAGATTAGATGGATTTTGGGCTAATGGGCTTGGTGTTTGGGATATAGCTGCTGGCATGTTAATTGCAGAAGAAGCAGGAGCATTAACCAGTGATTTTCAGGGCAACCCAGACTATACGAAAAGCGATCACTATTTGTGTGCTACTCCCAAATGTTTTAAGCCTATGCTTGAAGCCATCAAGCCGAACTTTAGTGCCAATTAAGGCATATCATCAAACTCAGCACCCTCAGGTTCGGGGATTGCTAAGTCATCTTGGGTAATAGAAAGCCCAAGCAGCATATTTGCAACGACATAGATCGATGAATAGGTTCCAATCAAAACACCAATTATTAAGGCCTGACTAAAACCTCGAATCATATCGCCGCCAAATATAAATAGAGCAAACAAAACAAGCAAAGTTGTTAATGAGGTAATGAGTGTTCTTGCAAGGGTTTGATTTATTGAACGATTAACTATTTCCTCAGGTTCAAAGCCTCTTTCTCCTCTAAAATTTTCCCTCATTCTATCTGAGACAACAATCGTATCATTTAAAGAGTAACCAATAACAGCTAACAATGCTGCAAGAACAGTAAGGTCAAAATCCCACGATAAAATAGAAAATAAGCCCAAGATAATTACGACATCATGAGCAAGCGCTGCCACAGCTCCTAAAGCAAATTTATATTGAAATCTAAAAGCCACATACAGCAAGATCATCCCCAAGGCCACCAACATACCAAGACCACCCTGATCTCTTAGCTCTGAACCTATTTGGGGACCCACAAACTCAATTCTCTTGAGTTCTGTTGACGAATCTGCATCTTGTAGAAATTTGTAAATGACATCTCCAAGTTGGCTGTTGCCATCTTTATCTGCAACTTTGATTAAAACATCAGAATTAGAACCAAAGTTAACAACTTGAAAATCATCAAACCCATTGTTAAACATTAAGTCTCTTATTTCAGATAAATCAGCTGCATCATCGTAGGAAACTTCTATCAAGGTTCCGCCGCTAAAATCCAAACCTAAATTCAATCCTTTGAAACTTAGAGATCCAATGGACAGTATGAGTAATGCCAAAGAACCTATGGTTGCAAATCTTCGATAGCTCATGAATTTAATATCTAGGTTCATTAAACTCTGAGCTCCTTTAAATTTTTATTTCCATACATAATATTTATGATGGCTCTTGTACCCAAGATAGCTGTGAACATTGAAGTTAAGATTCCAATTGATAAAGTAATAGCAAAACCTTTGACTGGACCTGTACCGATTGCATAAAGAATTATGGAAGCTATCAATGTCGTCACGTTTGCATCAACGATGGTTACAAAGGCTCTGGAAAAACCTTCTTGGATTGCCGTTTGAGGTTCTTTGCCAGCTTTAAGCTCTTCCCTAATACGGGAAAAAATCAAAACATTAGCATCAACAGCCATACCAATTGTTAAAACAATACCTGCGATACCAGGAAGCGTTAAAGTGGCGCCCAACAAAGACATAAAACCAGTTATCAAAACAACATTCGCAAAAAGAGCTATGTTAGCTGCCAGTCCAAACCAGCGATAGTAAAAGAGCATAAATGCTATCACTGACAGCAACCCAATGATGATAGATCTAACTCCGAGTTCAATATTTTCTTTACCTAAACTCGGACCAACCGTCCTTTCTTCTACAAACTTCATGGGTGCAGCAAGAGCACCAGCGCGTAACAGCAAAGCTAGCTCACTGGCTTCTTGCGGTGATCCAACCCCAGTAATTCTAAAATTTGTTCCAAGCACCGCTTGAACAGTTGCCAGACTTATTATTTTTTTCTCAATATAAGAAGACTGCTCAATAACATCTTCTCCATTTGAATCTTTTTTCAAAACAGATTTATTTTTTTGTTCTACAAACAAAACACCAAGGCGTCTGCCTATATTTCCATTAGTAGCTTTTTGCATCGCTCTTCCGCCCTGCATATCTAGAGTAATATTGACTTGCGCAAAGCCACTTTCATCAAAACCTGAGTTAGCATTAGTGACTCTCTCACCAGCAACAATGATATTTTTTTCTAAAAAAGCGGAGCCCATTCTTTCATCTTGAAAATCAAATTCTTCTTTTCTTAATCTAGAAGAGGTAGATGTAGCTTCAAGCCTGAACTCTAAATTAGCAGTTTTACCAATGATTTTTTTTGCTGCTGTAGTATCTTGAACTCCAGGCAACTGAACAACGATTCTGCTGCTTCCTTGACGTTGAACGATCGGCTCACTAACGCCTAGCTCGTTCACTCTGTTGCGCAAAGTCATTAGATTTTGTCCAACCGCATAATCTCTTATTTCTTTTATTGCAGATTGGGAATAGGATAATTCAATCATATTTCTCAATGCATTTGGTCTTAAATCAAATAAGGACGTACCAAGAGGTGTAACATTATCTTGTGTAAAAATTTTTAACGCTTTTGAGTAATCTTCATCACTACTAAATGAAAATAATAAATCTTTATTATCCTTTCTTGAGCTCTCTACATTAATCCGATCATCTCTAAATTTTTTTCTATATTCATTCAACAAAGATTCAAGACGGTTATCCAAAGCGCTATCGATATCAACCTCAAGGAGAAAATGCACGCCTCCTGATAAATCGAGACCGAGCTTCAAAGGTCCTCCGCCAATATCTCTCAACCATTGGGGAGTTGAAGGTTCAAGATTTAAAGCAACAATTGCTTGATCGAGCAAAGCTCTCTGCAAGGCAGCCTTACCAGCAAGCTGATCATCCAAGGAGTTAAATTTAGCAACAATGTTGTTTTCTTTTAATCCAACAGATTCAGTTCCAATATCTTTATTTAATAAAATTTCTCTAACTTGAATTAATAATTGCTGATCTGCAGACTTGCCTGAGTCAGTATAGGCAATTTGAATAGCTGGTTTAGCAGGATATAAATTGGGTAAGGAATAGATAATGCCAATGGACAGAACTGACACAATAAATACATAAGTCCATATTGAAAATCTATTCATAATTTTTTAATTAATTTATAGATGCAATGGTGCCCTTAGGCAAAGTATTCGATATAGCGCTTTTTTGAAGTTTAAAAGTAATATTTTCACTGACTTCAATAGAAACATAAGGCCCATTGATGTCTTTAATACGTCCTATGATTCCTCCGGCAGCCACAACTTCATCGCCTTTTTCAAGACCATCCATCATGCTTTGCAATGCTTTCATGCGTTTTTGCTGGGGTCGAATAGTCATAAAATACATCAAAGCCAAAAACCCTAAAAAAAATATGATTATTGGATCTGGTAACCACCAGGGTAAAAGTTGCTGTGTTTCATTCATACAATCTCCTTAGATTAAATGCTCTGGTACCTCTAAATGCCGCTTATTATAAAAGTCTTTTATGAACTTGGCTCATCAATCTGACTCTGCTTTATTTGGAATAGTCCAAGGAGGCATGCATGAGGATCTTCGCGAACAATCACTTGATGGTTTAATGGACATTGGTTTTGATGGAATAGCTCTTGGTGGATTAAGTGTTGGTGAGCCTGAAGAAGACAAGACAAGGATTCTTAAATTCCTAGCTCCTAATTTACCATCTTCGAAACCCCATTATTTGATGGGAGTAGGAAAGCCAGAGGATATTGTTGTGGCTGTTTTTTTTGGAATTGATATGTTTGATTGTGTTTTGCCGACAAGAAACGCTCGTAATGGACAACTTTTCACCTCCTATGGCGTTTTAAATATTAGAAACGCACCGAGCAAAACTT
>CABZRR010000017.1 GCA_902528215.1 uncultured SAR86 cluster bacterium
TAAAAAATCTTTTTACAAAACTTTCTAAGTGTTGTTTGGCTAAAATAGTACTAGGAGCCAAAAGCATTACCTGTTTTTTAGCATGGACAGCTACAAAGGCTCCGCGCATTGCAATTTCAGTTTTTCCAAAACCAACATCACCGCATATCACTCTATTCATTGGCTTAATTAATGAAATATCTTTTATAACATCATTAATGCAATTGATTTGATCCTTCGTCAGAACATATGGGAAATCATTATCAAACTCGTTATAAGAATTTTTGTCACAAATTAGTTGACTGGAAGATGCAATAGAACGTCTTGACTCGATGTCTAGAAGTTCTGCAGCATGATCAAGAGCTTTTAATTTCGCCTTTTCTTTTTTTATCTTCCATTTATTTGACGATAATGAATCAAGGGGTATCCCTTGAGCTTGAGTTGTTTGAAATTTTGAAACTAAGTAAGATTGCCTAATTGGAACATATAAAATTTCATTTTCATGATATGTAATTTTTATGTATTCCTCCTCACTGCTATTTGTTTTTAAAACTTCTAGACCCTCATAAATTCCAATACCATAATCAACATGAATAACTAATTCATTATCAAGAAATGGATTTTCGAAATTTTTGATAAGCGAATCATTAATTCGTGAACTATTTTTTTTATTTAAAATTTCCGAGCTTACAAATTCATCAAGATTCAGATGAATAAAACTTCCATTTTCGTTAATAAATGATCGAGCTGATGAGTGAAAACAACTAAATATTCCATCTCTTATTTTGAAAGGAATTGTTATGGTATTTATTTTATATTTCTTATTAATTTCATCTAATTTCGTCTGTTCCGACGAAGTAATTAAGAGAGAAGCTAATTCTCCATTATTTTGTTTATCAACTAACTCTTTTAACTGTATTTCTTTATCTTTTTTGTTATCAATTAGGGCGTTATAACTTGCAAAAGCAATTTCTTTTGATGAATCTAAATAAGATTGAATCTCTTGCATTTGAAATATGTAGTCATTTGGTTTCATTAATGGTCTCGATACATCAATTGACTCTTCCTGATATCTTTCTTCTACAAAACTCATATGAGAAATTAACAGTTGATCAATTCTCTTTGATTTCATTAGACTAAACTCAGGAAAAAAATCTATCAGATTGGAATTATCTGTCTGAATCAGCGGATTATATATTTCATACCCTTCGGGATATTGGCCATTAACTAAAGTTTTAAATATTTCACAATGTCTTTCATCATGTGTTTGAAAATAGTTTCTCCAGTTTGATTTAAATTTTTTTATCGATTCATCGTCTAATCTAATTTCTGAACCACTGAATAGTTTAAATTTAGATAATTTATTAATCATATGTTGTGATGAGGGATCAAATTGTCTTATTTCATCAATTTGATCTCCAAAAAAATCAACTCTTAAGGGTTCTTTATGAAATCCAGAGTAAAAATCAACAACACCACCTCTTACTGTGTATTCATTGATTGATGTTACTTTATCGACTCTTTGATAATTCAATTCTTCTAAAATATTCGTTAAATCTTTAATAGAGAGCGAATCTCCAATCCTAAATTGCTTTCTTGCAAAAAAATGATTTTTCGAAGGCAATTTTTCAAATAAGTTTATGCAGCTTGTAACTACAATTTTTAGATTTTTTTTGTCTGAATTTAATAGCTTTAGTCTGTCTTGAATAATCGAATCTGTAGTTGAGAATCTGTCGTATGGCAGAATTTCTCTTTCGGGATAATATCCAACTCTTGAATTATCCAGCAATAACAGCAATTCATTTTTCAATAATCTAGCCTCTTTATCTGATTCACAGAAATACAAAATCTGTTTATCTTCTAGCGTTGAGTACTTGATAAGTTCGAAAGCTATAGATTGATGCTGTTTTTCTAACATATGGTGAAGTATAATTTGCGCCTTAATATTAATCTAAAAAACAGGAACACTAACATGGATATAAGTTTTTCAGAACAAGATCTTCAATTTCAAGAAGAGATAAGAGCTGGTTTAAATGGAGCAGAGTATCCTGCCCATGTAAAAGAAAAGCAGGAAAAAGGAATTAACTTTTCTAAAGAAGATGTAATTGATTTTCATAAATTCCTATCAAGCAAAGGTTGGATGGGTTATAACTGGCCAGTTGAATATGGAGGAACTGGATGGTCTCCTGTTCAAATTTATCTTTTCCTTAATGAGCTAGCCCTTGCTCAATGTCCAACGATTCTTCCTTTTGGCGTAGGTATGGTTGGACCGGTAATATATACATTCGGCACTCAGGAGCAAAAAGATAGATTCCTTCCAGATATTCTTAATTTTGATACTTGGTGGTGTCAAGGTTATTCAGAACCAGGTTCAGGGTCTGATTTAGCTTCACTAAAAACTAAAGCTGTTTTAGAGGGAGATCATTACGTTGTTAATGGTTCAAAAACCTGGACAACTCTTGCCCAAAATGCTGATTGGATTTTTTGCTTAGTTAGAACTGAAACCACGCAAAAGAAACAAGAGGGCATTTCTTTTTTATTAATTGATATGAATACACCGGGTATTGAAGTCAAACCAATTATTACAATTGATGGTGATCATGAGGTCAATTCTGTTTTCTTCACAGATGTGAAGGTGCCAGCTGATCAGCTAATTGGTGAAGAAGGTAAAGGCTGGACCTATGCTAAATTTTTATTAGCACATGAGAGATTTGGAATTGCAGGAGTACCAGTAGTAAAGGTACAAATTGATAAATTAAAAAATCTTACCGCCGAATATAATGATGCTGACTTAAATAAAAAAATAGCTGAACTAGAGATTGATTTAGAAGCTTTGGAATTTACAGAGCTTAGAACATTAGCTGCAATTGCCGAGGGTGGTCACCCAGGAGCTGAATCTTCAATTCTAAAAATTCGAGGTACTGAAATTCAGCAAAGATTAACTGAGCTTTATGTTGAAGCTGCCGGACAATATATACTTCCATACGAGGGACCAGATGGCTTTGATTCAAATAGGACTCCTTCAGGTCCGGAATATGCTAGTACATCTGTCGCTCAATATTTAAATTATAGAAAAACGTCGATCTATGGTGGCAGTAACGAGATCCAAAAAAATATTATCGCTAAAGCAATCTTAGGAGTTTAAGTATGAACTTAAATTATTCTGATGAGCAGAATATGCTCAGAGAACAAGTATTGAAGTTTTGTGAAACTAACTATGATTTTATAGATAGAGAAAAGATTTTAGAATCTGACAGTGGTTTTAGTAAGGATAATTGGCAACAATTTGCTGAGCTTGGTTGGCTAGCTGTTCCATTTAAGGAAGAAAATGGAGGGTTTAATTTTGGACCCGTTGAACTAACTGTTTTATTTGAAGAATTTGGAAAAGCACTTGTAGTTGAGCCATACCTTAGTTCTGTTGTGATGAGCGGAACGATTATAGAAAATTCAGATCATAAAAATAAATCGTCAATCATTGAAAAGATAATTTCTGGTGAACACCAAATGTCAGTTGCCTATGCAGAACCAAATATTGGATATAAATTTTTGGATTGCTATGCTTCTACATCTGTTAGTAACAATATTTTATCCCTTAATGGAACTAAATCTCTTGTCTTAAATGCAGGCAATGCCAATCAATTCATTGTTCTTGCAAAGCATGAAGGTTTGTCAGCTTTAATAATGGTTGATGCAGAGGTTGATGGATTGTCAATTCAAAGCTTTAAAACTATAGATGGTCAAACATGCGGTGAATTAACTTTTGAAAATGTTTTGATAGATACAGATTCTATACTGGCGTCCGGTGATGATGCGGAAGCAATTTTTAATAAAATGATGGATCTAGCAATATTGTGTATAAGTGCTGAGGCAGTGGGTGCAATGAATGCGTCTTATGTGAAAACAGTTCAATATACCAAAGAGCGTGAACAATTTTCTCAACCGATCAGTAATTTTCAAGTACTGCAACATAGAATGGTGGATATGTTCATCGAAACTGAATTGACAAAGTCACTATTAATCAAAGCAACCTTACAACTTGACTCAAATGATCCTGATGCACAAAGTACTATTTCAGCTCTGAAAGTTCAGGTTGGAAAGGCGGGACGTCTAATCGGTCAGAATGCTGTTCAGCTTCATGGGGGCATGGGCGTAAGTAATGAAATGTCTATCGGCCATTACTTAAAAAGATTTACAGCCATAGACTCTATGTTTGGTAATACTTCACACCACATAAATAAATATCAAGCAAATCAGAAGGAATGACTGATCTCACAAAAAATCCAGACTTACGTTCTCGAGAGAAAATCGATGATTATTTTGGTGATTGGAAATGGAGAGAGGGCCTAGCAGAATTGATGGTTCCAATTATTGGTCGTCTATACAGACATGGTGTTCATGTAATGATTTATGGTCAGTCTCTTGTAAATAAATCTGCTGTTAATATTATGCATGCCCATAGATTTGTAAGACAGATTGAAGGAAACGAATTCAGTGAACTTGAAAGTTTTCCATTACTTGAAAGGCTCAGTAAAATGGATTTACCAGACTGCGAGGTAGATATTGGTGAATTAGCTGTAAGATGTCCATTCTTCAATGATCTTAAGTCTAGTCCAGATTCCATAGATACTTTTCTTAAAGAGCAAATACCCTGTAATGATATAAAAATAAATAGACCTGAAAAACCTCAAGATATAGTTTTATATGGTTTTGGAAGAATTGGAAGATTAATGGCCAGAATGCTTGTTCAAACAACTGGTCCTGGTAATTACTTTAGACTAAAAGCAATTGTAGTAAGAAAAACTGGTAATAATGATTTAGTAAAAAGAGCAAGCTTATTAAGAAGAGATTCAGTTCATGGGCGCTTTGATGGCACTATTAGGGTTGACTTAGAAAATGAACTTTTAGTTATCAATGGAAATCCTGTGAAGTTTATATATTCAAGCTCTCCAAACGAAATTAACTATTCTGAATTTAAAATTGATTCACCAATTGTTATTGATAATACAGGCATATGGAGGGATGAAAATGATCTCTCTCAACATTTAAAAAGTGGTGCTTCAAAGGTTATTCTGACTGCACCTGCAAAAGGCGATATAAGAAATATAGTTTTTGGTGTTAATGATTCTGCTATTACGGAATCGGATAGTATTATCTCTGCTGCATCCTGCACGACTAACGCTATTGTTCCGGTATTGAAACTAATTAGTGACAATTACGGAATTTCAAATGGTCACATTGAAACAGTGCATTCTTATACAAATGATCAAAATCTTATTGATAATTTTCATAAGGGGGATAGAAGAGGAAGAAGCGCTGCATTAAACATGGTTATAACATCAACTGGCGCAGTAAAAGCAGTATCTAAAGCAATACCCGAACTTAAAGATAAATTAACTGGTAATGCTATCAGGGTTCCAACACCTAACGTAAGCCTAGCTGTGCTAGTTTTAAATATTGATACAGCTGTCACTCGAGATGATCTAAATAATTTCTTAAAAGAATCAGCCTTTACTAGTAAATATAGAGAAATTATTGGTTACACAAATTCACCAGAAGCCGTATCTACAGATTTTTATTCAAGCCCATATGCAACAACAATTGACTCTGAAGCAACTATTGCAGAAGGCAACCAAATCACACTTTACTGCTGGTATGATAACGAATACGGCTATACAAAGCAGGTCTTAAATTTAACAAAAAAAGTTGCCGCTATTGATCTTCAGAGATTTCCGAAACCAATAGATTAAGTAATATAATAAGACTATTTTTAAGTTTCTATATAAACAAAAGTAATAATTAATTATAATTAACACAGATTTTACTGAAGGGTACTGTGATAAAAACCAAAAAAGGGCTCGATCTACCAATTTCTGGAATTCCGTGTTCGGAAGTCGATCACTCGACTGCTATAAATTCAATTGCTATCTTAGGATCCGATTATGTTGGTTTAAAGCCAACTATGATGGTTGATGAGGGTGACGTAATTTGCTCAGGACAAAAACTCTTTGAAAACAAAAAGAACCCTGGAACATATGTCACTGCTCCGTCATCAGGAATAGTAAAATCAATAAATAGAGGTGAAAAAAGAAGATTTTTGTCTTTAGTAATAGATATTGATACTTCTATTGAGCCTACTAAATTCAATTTGGAAGAATATGCTAATTCAATCGATTTCTTGGTTGATTCAGGTACTTTATCGTATTTTAGAACAAGACCTTATAACAGAATGCCCAATCCTGATGAAATGCCATCAGCTATTTTTATTAATGCATGTGATACAAATCCACTATCTATAGATCCCTTCGAATTGATTAAACATGATCAAGATAACTTTAATACCGGATTGGAGTTTATTAAATCTATTAATTCAAAGTCAAAAATTTATTGTTCATTTCAAAATGATAATTTTGATCAATCAATAGATGGCGTTCTTTATAAGCAATTTAGTGGACCTCATCCCTCTGGTCTTGTTGGAACTCATATTCATTATTTATATCCTGTTGGGCAAAATAGAACTGTTTGGAATATTTCATGGCAGGAAGTTATCTCCATTGGATCTCTCATACAAAATCAAATTCTTCGTTCAGAAAAATTCGTAAGTCTTGGTGGCCCAAATGTTTTTGATCCGAAGATCTTAAAAATAAAATATGGCTCAAGTTTACTAGAAGCAACAGCAGGAAAAATTTCAGATAATTCAAGAATAATTTCTGGATCAGTTCTAAATGGACACACAGGCGATGGTGTTATGAATTATTTAAGCATTTTTGATAATCAGATCTCAGTATTACCCGATGAATCCAATGATATTTTGTTTAACTGGGCAATGCCTGGCTCAAAACTTCACTCTAAATTGCCTGCTTTTATTTCTGCATGGATAAAACCTGACAAATATAATTTTAATGTATCAATGAATGGAGGTAATAGAGCAATCGTTCCTATTTCTTCATACCAAGAAATTATGCCGTTAAATATTCTTATGACGCAGCTTCTTAAGAGTTTGATAACCTTGGATATTGAGTTAGGTGAAAAATTAGGAGTATTGGAGCTAGCCCCTGAAGATCTTGCGCTTGCTAGTTACGTATGTCCTAGTAAATACGATTATCAATCAATTCTAAATTCTAATTTAGAGAAAATGTATGAGGAATTTAAATGAAGTCTTGGCTTAGATCAGTCAATGCAAGCATTAAACCTAGGTTTATGCCCGGAGGCACCCAAGCTAGATGGTTTCCTATTTATGATGCAATTGAAAACTTTATATTTTCATCCACTCATAAAACCATTAATCCTATTCATGTCAGAGATTCTATTGATATACAGAGAATTATGGTTATTGTTTGGCTTGCTGCTTTCCCAGCAATGTTTTTTGGTATGTATAACATTGGTAATCAAACATTAGATTACTTTTCACTTGCTGGAGTTCAAAATTCAAATGATTGGCACCACATATTTATAAATTTTGTGGGTTACACAAATGATACCTTTTTTACAAAGATGTGGATCGGAGCCGTATATTTTATTCCAATATATGCAGTTACATTTGCTGTTGGTATTTTATGGGAAATTCTTTTTGCTGTAGTCAGAAAACATGAGATTAATGAAGGATTATTTGTTTCTTCAATTTTATTTGCTCTGAGTTGCCCACCTGATTTACCTTTGTGGCAAGCAGCAATGGGTATTACTTTTGGAATCGTTATAGGCAAAGAAGTATTCGGTGGAACAGGTAAAAACTTTTTAAATCCAGCCTTAACCGGAAGGGCCTTTATATATTTTGCATATCCCTCTCAATTGTCTGGAGACAAGGTTTGGATTGCGGGTCTCTCTGATACTGGAGTTGTTCCAGAGGGTTACAGTGGAGCTACTGCACTTGGATATGCAGCTGAAAATGGATTACAGGGGCTTACAGATAATTTTTCTTGGTTTGATGCTTTTATCGGAAATATTCCTGGATCTGTTGGTGAAACATCTGTTATTGCTATAGCTATTGCCGCAGTTATTTTATTAGGAACAGGTGTTGCATCTTATAGAATAATAATTGGAACAATATTAGGAATGATTGTAATGTCATCAATCTTAAATATTGTAGGATCAGATACAAATCCTATGTTTTATGTTCCTTGGTACTGGCATTTTGTAATTGGCAGTTTTGCATTTGGATTAGTTTTTATGGCTACTGAGCCAGTTTCAGGTTCAGGTACAAATCTCGGAAGATGGATATATGGAGCTTTGATTGGAGTAACTGTTATTTTAATTAGGGTTATCAATCCAGCATTTCCTGAGGGAATGATGTTGGCAATATTATTTGCAAATCTTTTTGCTCCGGTCATTGATCATATGGTCGTTTCCAGTAATATCGCAAAACGTAAAAGGGCTTTATCATATGAATGATTCAATTATAAAGACTCTAACAGTATCATTTCTAGTATGTTTGTTTTGTTCCTTAATCGTCTCTTATGCGGCTGTAAATTTGAGAGACTTACAGAATCTAAATAAACTCAATGATCAGAGAATAAAAATTCTTAAGACTGCAGCAATTTATAGTCCAAATGAATCCATTGAATCACAGTTTTCTCGCCTTACTCCAAAATTTGTAGACTTCTCAACTGGCGATCTTTTGGATCAATATGGTGATTATGACTTAAATACATATGATCCTGTTTACTTTTCAAAACAGCCAAGTCACTCAACCCCAATTCCATCTTCAGAAGACATTGCTATTGTTAAGAATAAAGAAAATATTGGTAAGATTTATTTACTGAAAGACTCCTCTGAAAATCTTGAAAAAGTTATTCTACCAATAAGAGGATATGGCCTTTGGGGAACTCTATATGGATATATTGCAATTGATAGTGATCTAAATACTATAAGAGGGCTTGAGTTTTATGCTCATAAGGAAACACCGGGATTGGGAGCTGAGGTTGATAACCCAAAATGGAAAGCATTATGGGATGGGAAATCTATATATAAGGATGATCAGGTAGAGATTGAAGTTATTAAGGGCAAAGTTGATCCTTCAAACAAGATGGCAACATATCAAGTTGATGGGCTTTCTGGTGCAACCCTTACAAGCAGAGGAGTTACCAATATGTTGGTATATTGGTTTGGTGAAAGTGGTTACAAAGAAACGCTTAAAAAAATAAATTATGAAAGTTAAGCAGTATAAAGAAGTTCTATCAAAGCCACTAATTGAAGAAAATCCAATCACACTTCAAATACTCGGCATCTGTTCAGCTTTGGCTGTTACAAGCAATCTCTCTGTAACATTAGTGATGTGTGTAGCCCTTACCAGTGTTGTTTCATTTTCAAATTTATTTATATCCTTGATTAGAAATTATATTCCAAGCAGTGTAAGGATTATTGTTCAGATGACTATTATTGCTTCATTAGTGATAGTGGTTGATGAGTTGCTTAAGGCTTATGACTATGAGACGAGCAAAAAACTCTCAGTATTCGTTGGCTTAATTATTACTAATTGCATAGTGATGGGAAGGGCTGAAGCTTTTGCTATGAAAGAAAAACCTTTTATAAGTTTTTTAGATGGTTTAGGAAATGGTTTAGGATACAGTGTAATATTAATTGCTGTTGCAGTTGTAAGGGAGCTCTTTGGAGCTGGAACTCTAATGGGATATGAAATTTTTTCATTAGTCTCAAATGGAGGTTGGTATCCAGCAAACAATCTTTTACTTCTCCCTCCAAGTTCATTTATTTTAATTGGACTAATGATATGGGGAATAAGAGAGTATAAAAAAGATCAAATTGAGCCTAATGAATTCAAATTATCTGGTCATGCAACTGCTCCAGATTTAAGAAAAAAAGAAGCAAATGTTTGAACATTATCTAAATATTTTCATCACTACAGTCTTCATAGAGAACATTGCTCTTTCGGTTTTTCTAGGGATGTGTACTTTTATTGCTATTTCAAAAAAAATAGATGCTGCTTTTGGTCTTGGAATAGCAGTGATTGTTGTTTGTTTAATCACGGTACCACTTAATAATCTGATCTATAATTTAGTGCTGAAAGAAGGGGCTCTATCATGGGCAGGTTTACCTAATGTAAATTTAGAATTTGTAGGACTCATAAGTTACATAGGAGTTATTGCTGCTGCAGTTCAGATATTAGAGATGTTTTTGGATAAGTTTGTGCCAGCCCTCTACAATGCGTTAGGAGTATTTTTGCCATTAATTACAGTTAATTGTGCAATTTTAGGAGCATCACTTTTTATGATAGAAAAAGATTTAAAATTTGGTGAAAGCGTCGTCTATGGCTTGGGCGCTGGAGTTGGATGGGCCATGGCTATTGTTGTTTTAGCCGGCATTAGAGAAAAATTAAAATATTCAGATATTCCTGATGGCCTGCAAGGACTAGGCATGACTTTTATAATAGTTGGATTAATGAGTTTTGGCTTTATGTCTTTCGGAGGCATATCTCTTTAAATTTTTTTTTTAGTAACAATATACGAACTATGCAAATTGATTTACTTTTAGGTGTTATCTCTTTTACCGGAGTTGTGCTACTGCTCGTAGTAATAATTATTGCTGCAAGAAGTCAATTAGTTAGTTCCGGGAATGTATCAATTGAAATTAATGGAGACTCCTCTAACCCTATTATCGCTCCATCTGGTAATAAGTTATTGCAAACGCTTGCCGAAAATAAAATTTTTCTATCATCTGCATGTGGGGGAGGTGGTACATGTAGCCAATGCAAGTGCCAGATAGAAGAGGGCGGCGGGTCTATTTTACCAACTGAAGAATCTCACTTTAACTCTAAGGAAAAAAAAGATGGTTGGAGATTGTCTTGTCAGGTATCAGTAAAAAATGACTTAAAGATTACAATTCCAGAAGAAGTATTCGGAGTAAAGGAATGGGAGTGTGAAGTTATTTCAAATGATAACGTTGCAACTTTTATCAAAGAGCTTATTTTAAAGTTGCCAGACGGTGAGGATGTTCATTTTAGGGCTGGTGGCTATGTTCAACTCGAGGCTCCAGCTTATAAGGATCTAAATTATAAATCATTTGATGTTGCCGAAGAATATAGACAAGATTGGGATAAGTTTAAAATTTGGGATAATGTTGCAAATAGCTCTGAACCAATTATAAGAGCTTATTCAATGGCGAATTATCCTGATGAAAAAGGAGTTTTAAAATTTAATATTAGAGTTGCAAGTCCCCCGCCTGGTTCTTCTGATATACCACCAGGCGTTATGTCATCTTGGACTTTTAATCTCAAACCAGGCGATAAAGTAAGAGTATTTGGTCCATTTGGTGAGTTCTTTGCAAAACAAACACCCGCAGAAATGGTTTTTATTGGTGGTGGAGCAGGTATGGCTCCCATGCGAGCCCATATATTTGACCAATTATTAAGAATAAACAGTGATAGAAAAATATCATTTTGGTATGGTGCTAGAAGTCTAAAAGAAATGTTTTATGTTGATGACTTCAACAAGTTAGCAGAGACAAATGAAAATTTTAATTGGCATGTTGCACTTTCCGATCCCCAGCCTGAAGATGACTGGGATGGGCTGACTGGTTTTATTCATCAAGTTATATTTGAAAATTACCTTAAATCTCACAAAGCTCCTGAAGATTGTGAATATTATATGTGTGGTCCTCCAATGATGAATAAAGCTTGCATAGACATGCTAATAGATCTTGGTGTGGAACCAGAAAATATAATGCTAGATGACTTTGGCGGTTAAATTATATCTTTGAACAGATTAGTCCTATCAAAACTTATTGCTTTACTCATAGGATTTGGATGTATTCTTCTAGCTTATAATTATAATAAGTCAGCCACTTATTTTACATCTGGTCCAATATTTGGCACTTCATGGAAATTAGTTACAACAGAATATATAACTGATTCATTAAAGCAATCTATTCAAAATGAGTTAAATAGAATAGATTTAATTGCATCAAATTATAAAACCGACTCAGAACTGTCATTCATAAATAAAAGTCCTACTAATGAAATTATTAATATTTCTGATGAAATGTTTACTATGCTTAGTTTTGCTGAGGATTTATATATAAAAACTAGTGGTCTGTATGATATTACCCTTGGAAGGTTAATTATAGATGAGGGTTTTGGCCCATCGGCTTCGATGAGCGATGAATCCATTCAAGTATCGTCAAAAAGATTTGAGTTTATTTCAGATAATTCAATAATAAAAAATGATAACTTCCAGTTTGATCTTTCATCTATCGCAAAGGGTTTTGCTGTGGATTCAATGTCTAGAATTTTACTAGCCGCAGGTAAAAATAATTTTTTAATAGATATTGGTGGTGAAATCATAATAAATGGATCAAAGCATAATCAACCATGGGTAATAGGTATTCAAGATCCTGCTAGCATCAATAATTCTTCTATCATTAATATTTTTGGCAATGATTTTTTAGCAGTTGCAACTTCTGGTGAATATCGTAACTTCAAATACAATGATGAAGGTGAAATAACAAGTCATACTTTTAATCCCATATCTAAAACCTCAATTCCTGACAAAACTTATTCTGTTTCAGTTCTCTCAAGAGTTTCATCTATGGAAGCAGACGCACTTGCAACAGCTCTCAATGTAATGGGTCCAGTAGAAGGAATTAAATTCGCAAATGAAAAAGATCTTTCAGTTATGTATATAATGCAAGGTAAAAATTTAATTAAATCAAATAAATGGAATTACAATGATTGAATTTATATCAATTTTTCTTTTGATATCATTCTCATTTACAGCTATTGCTGTTGGCGTTATTTTTAAAAATAAGCCAATTTCAGGAAGTTGTGGTGGTATGGCTAATTTGGAAGATGGTGCGCCATGCCAAATATGCGGACGCACCACCACAGGGGGATGTGAAGAGTAGTTAGAATTGATTCATTGTGTTATCTTCGCCTGAGGCTTTTAGAGCAGCTTCGCCTGCAAAATATTCTTTATGATCATCTCCCATATCAGATCCAGCCATGTTTTGATGTTTAACACACGCTATTCCTTGACGAATTTCTTTTCTTTGAACTGCTTCAACATAACCAAGCATTCCCTTATCGCCAAAATAGTCTTTAGCAAGATTATCAGTCGATAAAGCGGCAGTATGATATGTAGGTAAGGTTATAAGATGGTGAAATATTCCAGCTTCTCTGGCAGCATCTGCTTGAAATGTTTGAATTTTTTTATCTGCCTCTAATCCAAGTTCAGTATCATCGTAAGATTCATTCATAAGATCATCTCTATTGTAATTAGACATATCACATCCATTTTTTGACATTGAATCAAATACTTGTTGCCTAAAATTTAGCGTCCAATTGAATGAAGGACTGTTGTTATATACAAGTTTGGCATTAGGAACTACTTTCTTAATCTCATCCATCATTGCGCTTATCTGACCAATATGAGGCTTTTCAGTCTCTATCCATATTAAGTCTGCACCATTTTGTAAACTTGTAATTGAATCAAGAATGCATCTTGCTTCACCAGTGCCTTCTTTAAACCTATACAAATTACTCGGTAAACGCTTAGGTCTGACAACTTTTCCGTTTTTATTGATAAGGACATCTCCGTGATTTAATTTATCAGGATCTAATTCTTCAACATCAAGAAATGAATTATATTGATCTCCAAGATCTCCAACCTCATGTGTAATAGCAATTCTTTGAGTTAAACCTGCACCCAAAGAATCAGTTCGAGCAACAATAACACCATTGTCAACACCAAGTTCTAAGAATGCATATCTAACTGCATTAATTTTTGCAAGGAAATCAGCATGTGGTACTGTTACTTTTCCATCCTGATGACCACATTGTTTTTCATCAGACACTTGATTCTCTATCTGAATACAACAGGCTCCAGCTTCTATCATTTGTTTAGCCATTAAGTATGTTGCTTCTTCGTTACCAAAGCCTGCATCTATATCAGCAATAATGGGTACAATATGAGTTTCAAACTTATCGATTTTCTCTTGTATTGCTGGCTTGTTAGAGTCACTTGCAGTATCAAGTTCTCTGAATAAATCGCCTAATTCTCTAGCATCTGCCTGCCTTAAAAAAGTATAAAGTTCTTTTATCAACGCAGCGACGGAAGTTTTTTCATGCATTGACTGATCTGGAAGGGGACCAAATTCAGATCTTAACGCTGCAATCATCCACCCAGAAAGATAAAGATACCTTTTATCAGTAGTTCCAAAATGTTTTTTAATTGAAATCATTTTTTGTTGAGCAATAAAACCATGCCAACATCCAAGTGATTGTGTATATGCACTCGAATCAGCATCATAAGCTTCCATGTCTTTCCTCATCAGTGATGCAGTGTATTTAGCTATATCGATACCAGATTTAAACTGATTTTGGAGTCTCATCCTTGCTGCATACTCAGGATTTATTGAATTCCATTTTGATTCTGAAAAATCAGAAATATGGTTTAATTGCTCAACTTCATGAGTGAACTTTGATTTAGTCATAATTACCCCTATGTATATGTAGTGAATTTGAATTTAAATGGCATTAATTGTCAATAATATTTATAAATATTATTTTTATAGTATTTTAAGCAGATTATTTTAGTAGTTTTACTACCTATAATTACGATTTAGCTAATTTTGATGCAATTCCTAGATAAGTTGCTGGAGTAAGTTTTTTTAATTTATTTTTGGATGCATTAGAAATCTTGAGATTTTCAACAAGCTCATAATATGAGTCTTTGTTTATGGTTTGACCACGAGTCAATTTTTTAATTTCTTCATATGCATTATCGTAACCCTCTAACTTCATTACAATTTGTATTGCTTCTGAGAGTACTTGCCAGTTGTTAGATAATTCATGAATAGCTTTCTCTTTGTTGGGCTGTATTTTATTTAACCCGCTTAAACAAGAGGTCAAGCCAAGATAGCTATATGCAAAGCCCATTCCAATATTTCTAAGAACTGTTGAATCTGACAGATCCCTTTGTAATCTTGATTTAGGAAGTTTTTCAGCAAAAAATCCCATAAGTGAATTAGAGATACCTAGATTTCCTTCCGAGTTTTCAAAATCAATTGGATTAACTTTATGTGGCATAGTAGAAGAGCCAACTTCTCCATCTTTGGGTTTCAATTTAAATATATCGTTAGAAATATATATCCATAAATCTTGATCAAGATCTATAGTTATGTTGTTGACTCTTTGGATGCAATGCGCAATCTCTGCTATTCCGTCATGTGGCTCAATCTGGGTAGTAATAGGATTTTGTTCAACTCCAAACGAGGACAAGAATTTACTGGTTTTATTTAGCCAATTTATTTTAGGATCAGTTAATTCTAGTGTATGAAAATTGCCAGTTGCGCCACCAAATTTAGCCAAAGGCCTCATTCTTTTTAAAATATCTTTTTGCCTTAAAAGACGCTGATTGAAAACTTTAAATTCTTTTCCCAAAGTGGATGGCGATGCGGCCTGGCCATGAGTTCTAGCTAGAAGTGGCAATGAAGCCCAAGATCTAGATTTTGACTTTAAATCTTTTATAAGAATATCTAATTTTTTTAAATATATATCTTTTGCTTTCCCAATCAATACTGCGTATGACAATGAGTTTATATCTTCACTAGTTAATGCATAGTGAACTAAATATTCGTATTTTGATAAATTAGGAAATCTCTTCATTTCTTCTCTAATAAAATATTCAATGGCTTTGACGTCATGATTTGTTTTGGATTCAATAGATTTAATTCTTTTTGATGACTTAAGATTGAAGCTATTTTTAATTTTAAATAAGTTATTTTTAGCTGAAGCGGAGAGGGGTTTAAAACTTTTTCCACCATGGGTGCATAGAAAAATAATCCATTCAATCTCAATTTCAAACCTCATTTTGTTTAAACTAGATTCAGAAAAATTGTTTGCAAGTTCTCTAACCTTTAAACTATAACGGTTATCTAGAGGTGATATTAATTCTTCAATTTTCATGGGATGCATTATAGCTAGTCTTGTAGAGCTTTTGCTATGATCCCCCCACCTAAACATTCATTATTTTTGTATAACACTGCTGACTGACCTGGAGCAATTGCTCTTATATTCTCTGAAAATAGTATCTTCACATAATCATTAAGAAAATGAACTTCACATTTCACAGGTTTGCCTCTATGCCTAACTTGAACTTCGCAGTTCAGTTTACTCGGAGGATCAATTGGATTAATCCATTTCATCTTTTCCATTATAAGTCCTCTACTCATTAATAAATCATTAAACTCACCCTGACATACATAAACTTCATTTAACTCAATACTCTTGTCATAAACGTACCAAGGCAACTCAGGCTTATTCTTAACACCGCCTACATTTAAACCTTGTCTTTGTCCTTGAGTAAATAGAAGGGCGCCTGGATGTTTACCAATTTTATTACCATCTGAATCTTTAATATCACCAGTAGTAAATTTAATAAATCGTTTAAGAAAGTCTTTTAAATTTTTCTCACCAACAAAACAAATGCCAACAGAATCTTTTTTGTCATGATTAATAAAATTATTCTTTTCAGCAATTTCTCGAACTTCATGTTTGTTTAATTCTTCTAACGGAAAAATACATTTTGCAAAATCTTTACCATTAACCTCATGCAGAAAATATGTTTGATCTTTATTTAGATCTTTTG
>CABZRR010000018.1 GCA_902528215.1 uncultured SAR86 cluster bacterium
AAATCCTAAGATATTAAATTTCTCTTTTATTAAAAAAAGAGTGATTAAAGCAGAAATTAAATATGAGCATCCTAGGATAAAAGCAAACATTGTGTCAGATTAAAGACCAGATTTTATGATTTTTATCTAAAGCAATCATTTTGTCATCAAGGAGTTTATATAAGTGAGCCTCAAGACTCCAAACAGCAATAGGATGAAGTTTAGAGTCGACATCGTCGTAGACACTTTTAACTAACTCCTCTGACGTAACGGATGAAAAATTCTTTAACTTAGATATAACTTTCTTCTCTCGTTCAAGCCGATGATCGATGATCCAATCAACCACAGCCATTGGGTCTTCAAGAAAACCTCCATGGCCAGGCCAAATTTTATTAAAGCTATATTTTCGTAATAAGGCCAATGAGTTCAAATAATCTTTCATGGATCCATCAGGATGAGCAATAACAACAGTAGAGCCATTCATAATATGATCTCCTGTAAGCATGGCTTTTTCATCACGAATTAAGAAGCAAAGATGGTTAGAAGCGTGGCCTGGAGTATGAATACTTTCTATGGTGTATTCTGTAGTTTCGATTAAGTCTCCGTGCCCTAAAAAACGATCAGGTTTAAATGTTTTATCCTGAAGAGTATCATCTTTTTCGACCAATCTACCCATTAAGGGAACATTTAAAATTTCTCCTATTACTTTAGCAGCAGGAGAATGATCCCGGTGAGTATGAGTAACCAAAACACGTTTAATTTTACCTTCCCCAAGCTTAATTAATTTTTCAATGTGTTCATCAATTTTTGGCCCTGGATCTATAAGAGTAATATCTTCTCTACCAATTAGATAGCTGTTTGTTCCTGAGCCAGTAAACACGCTTCCATTGGGAGCAGTGATTTGCTGAATTAATTCTTTAGACATTTTCGTATCCTTTTTCGCCTGGAAGAAAGCCGACCCACTTGCCATCTTGCTTTACAAATTTTGGCAGTATTGGCTCAATTGCGTTATTACCCAAACCCTCAAAATAATTAAAGGCTTCAAAGGCGGAAGAAAATTCAGCCAACTGTTCAATGTTACTTATGGTTGGAAGAATCATGTTCATTTTGCCTTCTTTTAATTTTACCAGAGCATCTTTGGGTTTGATCCAAAAGCTTTCGATTAACTCAAAACCATCATGGCTTGCTAGTTGTTTAGAATTTATTTTGGCAAGAAAGAATCTTGTATCAAATCTTTTAGGTTCAATGGCAGGAGTAATCCAATGCGCGCATGGAACAATGTTATTAGTCCTTAATCTTAATGACTCAGATATACATATATCTTTAAAAGAAATTTCCTTATTGTTTAATTGTTTTCTTAAACTGCTTAATTTCTCATATTCTTGAATTAATGAGTCGCTGGGATTTGTAAGTAATACTCCAGTCTCCTCAAAACACTCTCTTATGCAAGCAATCCAAAATGACAGGCCATCATTTTCAATGCCAAGTCTAGCAGAAGCCTCCTCATCATTCATACCTTCGCAGTATGCATACAAGTCTCTTTCCGTATCCTCGGGATCTAATTTACCTCCAGGGAAAACATATAAACTCCCAAACGAAGATCTACTACTTCTTTTGACTATGAATATTTCAAAACCACTTTCTTCTGCTTCACGCATTAAAATAACTGTTGCTGCTGGTTTAATGGGTGTGGTCATTATTTATTCAATAGTATGGTGATTTATTATCCTTTAGAATACGCCTTAATGGAAATCACAAATTCACTTGCAGTTGATATTCAAAATGCGCCTGAATGGTTCCATTCATCTATATCTAATAAACCGAGAATTCAAAGTCTTGCCCATCAACTCGGTGACATCACATATCAAACATGGGATAGGGAGAAGAAAGGCGTAATAGTACTCATTCATGGAACTGGCGCCCATAAAAAATGGTGGGATCCAATCGCGCCTCTAATTTCTGAGAATTTCTCTATTATTGCTCCAGATCTTCCAGGAATGGGAGAGTCTGACCATAGAAAAAAATATAATTTTGAAGAATTTAGCGAGGCATTAATTGCAATCTTGCATCAAGAAAAAATTGTAAACGGTAATCAAAAAATTTATCTGGTAGGTCACTCACTTGGTGGACATGTTGCTGGTTATATGGTTAGCGAATTTCCCGATCTTTTTAGTGGGATCGTAATGATTGATTCTCCAATTCGTCCTCCAACATATGATTATGATAAACATAAGAGTACGGGCCCCTTGAGAAGAATAAAATTTTATCCAGATAAAATATCAATAATAGAAAGGTTTAGACTGATGCCACCTCAAGATTGTGAAAATGATTGGTACCTAAGATATATTGCAGAGCACTCTATTCTTAATGTTGATGATGGCTGGAGATGGCGATTCGACGATAAGATGTTTGCAACTCTTCAACGCCTTAACAACTATGAATTTAAATTTAAATGTCCTGCGCTTTTCATTGCAGGCGGCAAAAGTTTATTATTAGAATCAAAAATTATGAAATATATAAGAGAAGCTTTCAAGGAATCTATGACGGTAGAGGTGATTGAGGATGCGGCTCATCATGTCCCGCTTGATTCTCCAATTGAGCTTGTGAATCTTATAAATAATTATTTAGATGAATGGGAAAATAAAATATGAAAAAAACGTTGATAACTACCTCGGGGCTTATAGTTATATGCTTAATGATATTTTTATGGCTCGGAAACAAAGATTCAATGCAGCCTCTTGAAGGCTGTGAAAGTAATACTGAATTGAGTGTTTACTGTGATTTTATGAATCCTGAAGATTTGGCTCTTACCCCAGATGATAAGTTTTTGATTATTGCTGAATTTGGTGGAATGGCTCCATTGGTTGAAATGACATCAGGTAAATTAAGTTTTTTTAATCTCAAAGAAAAAACTAAAATCAACGCAAATATTTCCTTTGGTAATAATGAATGGGGTTCTAAAGATTGCTCTAGAAGTTCAGATGTTCCCTTCGGTCCTCATGGAATCGATGTAATTCAGAGAGATGATGGAAGATTTCAACTGGCAATGGTCAGTCACCACCCTAAAGAAAGCATAGAGATGTTCGAATTGATAGAAAATAATGGCTGGATGCTCGAATGGAAGGGCTGTATCGATGTTGATGGTCAATATTATTTTAACGATGTATCTCTAGATACCGCTGGAAATTTCTATGCCACTCATATGTTTGACTCCGATTTTTCATTAATACGAGCTTTATGGAATGTGTTTGCTAAATCAGATACTGGCTTTGTTGTGAAGTGGAATACGGATGATTCCTTTGAGAATCTTGGTTTTACTTCGGGCTCTTTCCCGAATGGGATTGCATTGGACCAAAAAAATAACAATCTCATAGTAAATTACAACTTAGGAGATAAAAGCATATTATTTAATCTTGCTACCGAAGAACCTTTAGGAGTGTTTGAGTACAATTCTCCTGATAATGTAATCATTAAAGATGGTTATGCATGGATCGCTAATCATGATCATACTGTTGCTGAGTCTTTAGGATGCGGTGAGATGATTACATGTCCATTACCTTTTTCAATTAATAAGCTGTCTTTGCTAGATTTTTCATTGATAAACTCTTATAAATTTGAAAGTAAAAATATGGGAATTGGGACAGTTGGCTTGCCACATGAAGGATCTTTGTGGATTGGATCATATAAGTCAGACAGATTAGCTGAAGCTAGCCTCTCCATAAGTGAATAGTATTTACACTGCTGAGCAAGTCAAAGCTTTCGAGAAAAGTACTTTCGTTAAAAAAGGAGATGATCTCCTTGCTATGATGGAAGCGGCAAATCACTCTGTTGATGAATTAATTAAAGCCTATCCAAAATCTGAATTTTTAATTTTGTGTGGGCCAGGAAATAATGGTGGCGATGGTTATTTCGTTGGCATTGGTTTATCCAAATTAAATAAAAGCGTTAAATTTTTAAATGTGCTCGATAAATCAAAGAAATCTCGCCTATGTGAGTACGCATTTGAAAAGGCTAAAAATTTAGCATTTATCGCCCCTAGTGAGCTTAAAAATGTCTTAATCGATACAGTTATAATAGATGCAATATTTGGCATAGGAGGCAGGATAGACTTAGGCAAACAGATCGAGGAAATTCTGTCTTTTTGCAATGGATTTAAATCTAAAGTTGCCATTGATGTTCCAACTGGACTTGATTCTAATACTGGAGAAATCTCGAAAGCATGCTTTAATGCAGATAAAACAATTACTTTTATTGCATATAAGTTAGGACAACGAGTAAATGAAGGTAAAAATTTTACAGGCAAACTTATCTTAAAAGATCTGGGACTTGGTATGACAAAGAAAATAACTCCATTGATTAAAGAATTTTCTTTTAAAGATATAAAAGGAATTATCCCAAAAAGAAAAAATAGTGCTCACAAGGGTGATCATGGAAAGCTTTTGGTAATTGCAGGCGATGAGGGACTTGGAGGCGCAGGTATTATGTCTTCAGAATCTGCACTTAAAACTGGCACTGGATTGGTAAAGCTGCTAACTAGAAAATCATATATTTCAGCAAGCCTAGCTAGAAATCCAGAGGTTATGGTTTCTGGCGCTGATAATGCACAAGATCTTGAGGAAAATTTAAGCTGGCCAAATGCAATTGTTGCTGGTCCAGGGATGTTTGAAAATTTTTGGTCAGAGCAAATACTCTTTAAACTTCTTGTCAAAATTACTGAGAAGAAAATCCCTACCCTTCTTGATGCTGGAGCTCTAAGGTTAATCACCAATAAAGCTTTCTCTAAAATGAAACTTCATGATCAAATGGTCTTAACCCCCCATCCAGGCGAGGCTGCTGATATGCTAAAAGTTTCAACACAAGAAATCCAAAAAAATAGAATAGAGTCTGCAAAAAAACTGCAAAAAAAATATAACTGCATAATCGTTCTCAAAGGACAAGGAACCATTATTTGCAATAAAAAAGAAATGTATCTTTGTTCCTCTGGAGGTCCTGAATTAGCTGTCGGAGGAACTGGGGATATCCTATCTGGAGTGATTGGCTCACTAATTGCTCAAGGATTAACTCCATTAGATGCAGCCATTACGGGTGTTGGACTTCATGCCAAAGCTGGTGAAAATTTTGCAAATGAAGTTGGTAAAATTGGTTTAGCTGCAAGCGAACTCATACCACAAATAAGAAAATTACTAAATTAGATAGCTGATGCTTAAACTCAATTTGAAGAATGAATCAAGCACTTTGCTTTTAGGTGCAGCTATTGGCAAAACCATTAATAGCTTAGATCCAAAAGTTTTTGAAGTTCATTTAAATGGTAATTTAGGTGCTGGAAAAACTACTTTGGTGCGAGGAACTCTTCAATATTTAGGTTGGAAAGACGTTGTAACAAGCCCCACCTATACTTTGTGCGAAGAGTATGAAATAGATAATAAATTATTATTGCATGTTGATTTGTACAGGATTGAAAGTCAGGAAGACGTGGAGGTCTTAAATCTTGACAGAGAAACATTTAATCAAAAAATTGTTTTTATTGAGTGGCCAGAAAATCTTCAGATAGACAGACAAGAGGACGTTATAATCAATTTAGAGCATGATAAGCAGGCAAGATGTGTCTCACTAAAATGCAAGGACAATAATATTGAATCCAGTATTAAGACCTATTATGAAAATAACTAGATCAAGATTTCTGCTAGTAGTTTTTTGTATTTTTGCTCTCAACTTAGAGGCAGCAAATAAAGTTTCTTTCCAAAATATTTCTGAGCTTGAGTCTGGAGACTTAAGAATAGTATTTAACTTAGATAAAATTGCTTTGATTAACTCTTATGCCTTAGATGATCCTTCAAGAATAGTCATTGACTTAAAGAATACTGAAATTGCTGAGTCCATTCAATCTAAATCATTTTTTCCAGTTAAATTAATCAGAGCCAGTGAGGTTGGAGGTACTACGCGAATTGTGATCGATTTGAGAGGATCTGTGTATTGGAAAAAACCTTGGCAGGTAAAACACAAAGACCGTATTGATTTAATTTTAGAAATTAAAAGAGACAAAAAGATCTCTCAAAATTTACGCGATATTGTTGTAGCTATAGATGCTGGTCATGGCGGCAGAGATCCAGGAGCTGTTGGAAAGAGTATATTAGAAAAAGATATAACACTCTTGATCGCAAAGGAATTGGAGCGAACATTAGAAAATACTTATGGATATAAACCTATAATGATAAGGCCTGATGATAGATTCGTAGATTTAGATGACAGATATCAAAATGCTAGAAAGCTTGGGGCTGACTTATTCGTTTCTATTCACGCAGATGCTTTTAGGCTTTCATCTGTAAAGGGTGCGTCTGTTTATGTTTGGGGAGAGGAAGCCTCTTCAATTACAGCAGCAACCTTATCAAAAGATAGATTGACTTCCAGTCCAGAAGTACAATCAAAAATCGGTAAATTAGATGTAAGAGATTTTGATGAGGATGCGGCTCGAACTATCTATCAAATAGCTTATGAGGCCAAGATAGATAGTAGTATTATTTTGGCAGAAAAAATATTAGAACAACTGAAAAAAGATCCTTACACAAAGATGCACAAGCCGAATGTAGAATTTGCAGATTTCAGAGTCTTAAAATCGATAGACATTCCATCTGTTCTTGTAGAATCTGGTTTTATTTCCAATCCAGATGATGCTAAAAGATTGGCAGGCAAAGCTGGAAGAAGGATGATTGCAAGAAGTATATTTTTAGGTATTCATAATTATTTTAAGGTCAAGCCTAAGCCTAATACTTTCATGGCATCTCTTCCAAAATATGTTGAATACGAAATTCAAAAAGGAGATGTAATTTCAGAAATTGCAATACGTTTTGGTGTTACTATTGATGATATTATTAATTTAAATAAACTAAATAATAAAAGTATTTATCCTGGGCAAATAATTCAAATTTCAATCTAATGTGGGATCTTAAAAATAAAACAGTTGTCATTTCGGGAGCCACCAATGGCATTGGAAAAGCTGCAGCTATTGAGCTCTCAAAAGAATATCCGATACTAATTTTTACCTATCGAAATGAAAGTCTAGCTAAGGGTCTTCTAAGTGAAATTAAAGATTTATCACCAGATACTCAAGTTCACTCAGTTTATTGTGACTTTTCAAATCAGGACTCTATTAAAAAATGTACTGAAGAAATCAATGGTCTTTGCGAAAGCATTGATGTCCTTGTTAATAATGCTGGTGTTGTAAATACTTCATATCACGAAACAAGTGACGGAATTGAAAATACATTTGCAGTCAATCATCTTGGGTATTTTCTTTTTACTAACCTACTTTTGCACAAATTAAAGGGAGAGAATGAGACAAGAATTATAAATGTCTCTTCTGCTGCTCATTCATTTGTTAAAGAAATGCAATGGGAGGATATAAATTTTAAAAATAATTTTAAGCAAGGTTTAAGATGTTATGGGCAATCTAAGCTTGCTAACTTACTTTTTACAAGATACCTAGCAATTAAATTATCCACAGAAAATATTACAGTTAATGCAATTCATCCGGGGGGTGTAAACACCTCACTTGGAAGTCAAAATAAAGTTTGGTATAGCAAACCTTTAAGATTAATTTTAAGGCCCTTTTTTAGATCGCCATTGAAAGGTGCAGAGAGCATTATCTATCTTGCTACCAAGCAAGACGATGGAGTAACAGGAGAATACTTTGTTGATTCAAAAATACATAAGTCGTCCTCTTATTCAAAAAATCTTGAAGAAGCCCACAAGCTTTGGAGTCTTTCTGAAGAAATGGTTGGGCAAACATTTGATCTTTAGAACTCTGTAGGGTCGATATTAATACTCCATCGAACTTTTTTGAAAATTTTATTTTTGTCTGCTGTTAATGAGTTTGCTAGATTAGCTAAAAGCTTATTTAAACCCGTCCTACTACTTGCCTGAATAACCAAGTGATGATGATATGAGCCTCTTACTTTGGATTGCATGGCTGGAATAGGCCCAATGACAATGCAATTAGTGGCGTCAATGAATTTCTTTGTTTGAATTAACATGTCTAGGTTTGTTTGAGCATTTGGAGATACTGCCTTAATGGTTGCTTCAAATGAATAAGGTGGCTGATTCATTAATTGACGCTGCTTCATGAGCGATTTAGTAAAATTTAAATAATTTCCACTCCTAAGCTGCAATAAGTTCTGATCATTTGTATACCTAGATTGAACCAGAACTGTTGCATTACCATCCAAACGTCCTGCCCTGCCAGCTACCTGGATTAATTGTTGTCCCATTTCTTCTACAGCAGATGAATTTAGACTAGTAATGCCTTGGTCTACATCTACTGCTACAACTAACTCTAAATTTGGAAAATCGTGTCCCTTAATAAGCATTTGAGTGCCTATAAGAATTCCTGTATCAGAATTATTGATTTCTGAGAGTATTGTTTCTAAGGAGCCAGCTTTTGTTGTTGAGTCCCGATCCAGCCGATAAATAGGTGAATTAGGAAAAATTTCTTTTAGGGTTTCCTCTAGTTGTTCTGTACCTGTTCCATGAAAGGACAGCTGTGCTTTTGAGCAGCTTGGGCAATGAGTAGGAACTCCAAAGGCTGAATCACACCTATGACAAATTAATCGAGAGGCTTGATAATGAAATACTAAGCTTGAATCACAACTATTACACATGGCTTTCCAATCACAATATGAACATATGAATTGGGGCGCAAAGCCGCGCCGATTAATAAATATCATGGCTTGTTTTTTTTGAATAAGGGTTTGATTTATAGCCTCTATGGCCTGTGGAGCTAGGCCACTTACTAAGTTCACCTCATTAATATCAAGAATTGAAAATTTTGGAGGACTTTTTTGAGTCACTCTCTTTGTTAAGCTAATAGATTGAAACTTCCTGTCTTCAACGAGTTTTAGTGTTCTCAGGGATGGAGTTGCGGAACCAAGGATTATTGGAATTTTAATTATTTGAGCTCTTTTAATTGCAATGTCTCTTGCAGAAAATTTAAAGCCCTCTTGTTGTTTATATGATGCATCATGCTCTTCATCAACAATAATAAGTCCTAGTTTTGATGCTGGTAACATCACAGCAGAGCGTGTGCCAATAATAATTTTTATTTCGCCGTTCTTAAATTTTTTCCAAACTTTATAACGAGCAGCAGGTGTCATTTTAGAATGATAAATACCTACTAGATCTCCAAATTGATTACTAACTCTGCTTTCTAGTTGAGGAGTTAGAGCAATTTCAGGAGCTAAAATCAAGACCGACTTATTAATTAATAATTTTTCATATATACATCTTATGTAAACCTCAGTTTTTCCTGAACCGGTCACCCCATATAAAAGAGTGGGCATGAAACCTTGCAGTTTATTTATGAACTTTACAGCTTTAACCTGCTCTGAATTTAAGGTTGTTTCAAAATCTAGATTCTTTTCTATAATCTTCTTGTTGTCATTTAAGATACTAACTTCAAAAGTATTTTTTGTTTGTCTAAGATGTGTAGGTAAAAATGAGATAACTACCTCTCCTATTGGATGTAAATAATAATTAGATGCCCATTTAAAAATTTTAAGTTCTGTTTTAGAAAATACTGGCCCGTCATCTAGCACCATGTGTATTGATTTTGTTTTTATATCTGAGTCAGAAACGGCCTCAATGACAACCCCCAGTTTATTTGTTTTACCAAATTTTACGGCAACTCTGGTGCCTGGAATAATCTCCTGATTAGAGTGATAGGTAAAGGTTTGCCTAATTGGTACAGCTATAGCTACATTGTAAAAAGATTTATTCATATGTATTTGTAAACCTAGCTGTATTTGTTATAGTTCTCATCCAAAATTTATTTTAATATGAAAACAGGCATACATCCTCAAACCCGTGAAGTGCTATTCCATGATGTTGGTGTAGACAAATACTTTCTTATTCGTTCGACTGTAAGCACAACTCAGACAAAAAAATGGGAGGACGGTAATACATATCCATATTATGTTCTTGATGTCTCCTCCGCTTCTCATCCTTTCTATACTGGTAAGCAAAAAATGCTTGATTCTGGTGGAAGGGTGAAGAAATTCCAAGATCGTTTTGGTGCATCGGGCGCTACAAAGCCTAAAGCTAAAAAAGCTGAAGCCAAAGCTGAGGAAGCCGCTACAGTGGAAAAAGCAGAAGAAGCATTAGAGGCTCCTGTCGAAGAGGTTGTTGAAGAAACTGCTAAGAAAGCTGAAGTTGAAGATGTTGTTGAGGAAACTCCTGCAGAAGAGGCTTCTGATGATAATGCTGAAGCAGAGACTGATACTGAATCAGATAACGAAAGCGAAGAAGACAAATAAGCTCTTAGTCAACTCCCGAACTACCAAATCCTTTAGTCCCTCTATCTGTTTCTGAGAAATCCTCTACAACTCTTAATTTTGCCTGCTTAATTGGCACGAGAATCATTTGAGCAATCCTATCACCGCTGCTGACTAAAAAGTCTTCTGTTGATCTATTCCAAAGCGGCACCTTAAGCTCTCCCTGATAGTCAGAATCAATCAAACCAACTAAATTTCCCATGACAATCCCATGTTTAGAGCCCAATCCAGATCTAGGTATCACTAAAGCGGAAAGAGTTGGATCTTCTATATATATAGAAAAGCCCAACGGGATCAACTGACACTCTTGAGGTTTTAAAACAAAACTTTCTTCAACACATGCTCTTAGATCCAAACCTGCCGAGCCTTCTGTAGAGTATTCTGGCAATGGAATAGAATCGCCAATAAGTGGATTGAGAATTTTAACTTTCAAATCAATCATGGTTGAGTTCCTTGGGAATAATTAATGATTCGAGATTTAATATACCAGTATCTATATCCTTCCAATGATTAAAATTAGTAATTTTTGCAAAAGCACAGGTTGGAAACTTCACAATGGATTGATTGGTTAATTGTTCTGTAAGAATATGCAGACCTGGATTATGTCCTATGATTAGTAAATTGTTTATTGCGTCATCTTGTTCCTTAATTAACTGAGTAAGGCTAAATGGTGATGCATGATATATAGATTCTTTTAAAGTAGTTGTTGGAAGATGGTCAAGGGAACTCAATACAAGATCAAGGGTTGATTGTGTTCTTTCGCTTGGGCTAGATAAAACCAAATCAAATGAAATGTTATGTTTTTGTATGTGTTCAGACAATAAAATTGCATTGGATATTCCTCTTTTAGATAAAGGGCGGTCAAAATCTGCAAGCGCTGCATTGTTCCAACTGGATTTGGCATGCCTAAGCAAAAATAAATTTTTCATTCTTATTCATTCTATCTTGCTAAGACTCTCTATGTCCTATAAAATCGCGTTTCTATGAGTAAAGTATGTCAAGTTACTGGGAAAATGCCTCAAAGCGGTAATCACGTTTCGCATGCGAATAACCGTGTGAAAAGGAAGTTTCTTCCTAATCTTCATACGCATAAATTTTGGGTTGAGTCTGAAAATAGATTCGTAACTTTAAAGCTATCGACTAAAGGTATGCGCATCATAGACAAAAAAGGTATAGATGAGGTTCTCAAAGATATGAGGTCTCGCGGTGAAAAGGTTTAATTAATAAACTACTGCCTCCGAGAAATCTCTAGGACCCCCAAGACTTTCTCTATCACTCTTTGGAGTACAATCATCAATATCTTCAACTCCATATTGATTTCCAACTTCTGCAGCCAAAAGCGTTTTTCCAGATAACTTCATTAGGTTCGGATCATCGTATAACTCATTAATTACTAAGCCAGCATATTCTTGACTGGCGGCTCCCTTCAAAAACTCTGCATATTGCTCTCCATGCATTTCGCTCACCTTCTGAGTCTTCTCATCTTTTACTATTCCAGACCACAATGATAATGAGCATATAGCATGGGGCTTTAGATCATAAGCCATATCAAAAGCCATTTTATCTATCCCAGCTTTTTGTGCGCCATAGATGGGCCCATGCATGTAACACATGGCTCCATGAGAGGAAATTTGAACTATAAGCTTGCCTTTGCTTGCAATCATTAAAGGAGTTAACGCATGAGACAACAAATAATTTGATTTAAGTCCAACATCCATCACAGACCAAAGATCAATAGATTTTTCCCAATAAGGTTTTGGCTGAACAAGATCATCATGAATCTGGCATGCTGAGTGAATTAAGAGATCTAACTGACCAAACTCTTTTTTAATAAAGATAGAAAAATCCAAAATTTCTTTTGGATTATTCAAATCTATTGGATAAGCAACACCGCGTGCCCCTTTGGCATCAATCTTTTCAACTGTTTCATCGAGACTACTTTTAATCTCAAATCCGAATTGTTGGACTGTTGATCCCTTTTTTTGGCTTCTTGCAGCGCAGATAATCATATCACCATTTCTAGCCATTCCTTCAGCAATACCTTTACCTACTCCCCTGCTAGCACCTGTAACTAAAATTACTCTTTTATTTTTATTAGTCATATTATTCTCCTGTTAAAATTGTAATGGATGATCTATCTAGCCTCCAAATCACCTCGAAGAACTGAACTTCTACAGCAAATTGGTGTTGAGCATCAAATCTTAGATATCGATGTTGATGAAAAAATTAATCACTCTAATTCTCCTCAAGATAATGTCAGGGCTCTATCGGTTTTAAAATGTCAGGAGGGGGTTCGTAAAATTATTTCTGAGCGTAAATCTTCTTATCCTGTTCTTGCGGCAGATACTTTTGTGGTTTTAGGGGATGAAATTTTTGGCAAGCCTCTAGAAGAATCTGATGCGATTAGCATGTTACTTAAACTTTCTGGAAAAACTCATCTAGTGATGACTGCGGTGACCATTGGCATCATGACTGAAGAAGAAGCTAAATTCCACACAATTAGTGTTTCATCGAAGGTTGAATTTTCAAAATTAACTGTAAGTGATTGCAAGGAATACTGCGATACTGGTGAGCCCTTTGATAAAGCAGGTGGCTATGGAATTCAAGGATTTGGATCTGCTTTTATAAGAAAAATTAACGGCAGCTATTCAAATATTGTTGGTTTACCCATTCATGAAGTGGTCCAACTTCTTAAAGAGTTAGGGATTCCCTATTGGAGTAAATAATAGTTTTTTAAATTTTGTGCATGCCTGATGCGTGCAAAATAAAATTTTTCTTTAAAAAACTTATATTATCAACCATCTTTAATCCTACATTACGCCCCAACCTCAGATAAGGATTATCTTGCTGGAAGAGATTAAAAAGAAAATCGACTCCTCTTATCATTGATGCATTCAATGTTTTTCTTCTAAGTTCATATTTCTTCAAAAACGCTAGTTTACCAATCTCTTGATCTGCATTAATGGCTCTCTCAATTTCTTCGGCAAGAATCATCGCATCCGAAATACCTAGATTAATGCCCTGACCAGCCAATGGGTGAATAGAATGAGCAGCATCAGCAATGACACAAACTCCATGATCACAGTATTCATTTAGATGATGAGCTGATAGTGGAAATGACAATAATTCACTCCTAACTTTCATGCAACAAGACATTTTTTTTTCAAATTTTTCTAAATGTTGTGAAACGTTATCTTGATTTAAATCAGCAGCAAGCTCTTTCGGCATTGACCAAACCACGGAAAATAGATTTGTATCCGAATCATTTTTATATGGCATCAATGCAAAAATTTCTTGCTCGTAAAACACTTGAATGGCCTCGTTTTTCCTCATATCAGCTATTTCAACCAAGAAGGTTTTGGCTATTTGTTGATAATCCCGAGAAAAATTATCTGAGGCAACAGACTTAGCCAAAGTAGAATTTCTTCCTTCAGCAATCACAAGAAGATCTGTATCAAGAATTATTTCATTGCTTAATGAAACATGAACTTTTGAATCTTTGAGCTGAAAAGAAGTTACTTCATCGCCAATGGATGTAAAAGATTCAACCTTAGTAGCTAATGCTTCTCTTAAATCATTGAAGCCAAATACTTTCGCTAAATATCCTATATTTGCTTCTTTTGAGTTAAAAGATAATTTTCCAGATCCAGACCCATCAAAAATATTCATTTCTTGAATTACAGATGAGGAACTTGTAATGCCTAATTGATCCAGTCTTTCGCAGGCACTTAAATTTAGTGTCAATGACCTTATGTGATCATCTTTAGAAGCAATGTAAGGATTTTTTTCAATGATTTGAAAAGGTACATCCCGTGCGGCTAACTCTAGCCCCAAAAAGGATCCAACAATTCCGCCTCCAGAAATTAATACAGATTGGGTCATATCAAGTCTAAGCCATTAATGCTTCTATTTCCTTGGGATTGGATGGAACAAAGTCAGTGAGATTTTGATTACCTTTAGCAGTCACTAAAATATTATCTTCTATTCTAATGCCTATTCCTTTCCATTGATCTTTTACATTGGCAGTTGATGAAATATAAATACCAGGCTCAACCGTAGTTACCATTCCAGGTTTAAACTTCATATATTCACCATCTTCTGTGTAATCTCCTGCATCATGAACATCTATTCCCAGCCAATGACCAATTTTGTGCATATAAAAATCTTTAAAGGCTCCTGTTTCATGAAGTTCTTCCATTGAACCATTTAATATTCCAAGATCAATTAATCCTTGTGTAATTACTTTTTCAGAAATTATTTGTGAATCCATGACATTGTTATTCACTGTGACAGCTTCTATGCTTTTTTGCTGTGCCTCCAAAACCACTTCATAAATAGCAAGTTGAGCGGCAGTGAATTTTCCATTTATTGGATAAGTTCTTGTAATATCAGATGCATATAATTCAAATTCGCAACCTGCATCAACAAGAACCAAGTCTCCATCTTTAAGAGCTTTTGAGTTTTCTACGTAATGAAGAACACATGCATTTTCACCCCCAGCCACAATTGGAGTATAGGCTGCAAAGCGCCCACCTCTTTTTGAAAATTGATATTGATAAAATGCCTCTAGTTCTTGTTCATTCATGCCA
>CABZRR010000019.1 GCA_902528215.1 uncultured SAR86 cluster bacterium
TAGCTTAGATCATGTCATGTGGTTTCATGGAAAAATCAACTTTAATAACTGGATTTTGCATCACATGTACAGCCCAATTTCTCAAAACGCTAGAGGTTTTTCTCGAGGAGCTATTTATACCAAAGCAGGAAAATTAATCGCCTCTACCGCACAAGAGGGGCTGATGCGTGTTTGGGATTGAAAGGCCAATGTGGTTATTTTCACAAAAAAGATTGGTATAGTTAATTTTTAATTATTTTTCAAAATCATGTTATCTATTTTCAAAAAAAAATTATTTTCTGATATCTCTGGAAATGCTGACGATATGCCGCCACATGTATCGGCTGTTTTATGTTTAATGATTGAGATAGCTCGAATGGATGGAAAAGTAGATGAGGAAGAAATAGAAGAAATTAAAAATTTTTATTTAGATTTATATCCTGAAGGTAATTTTTTAGATGCATTTCAAGAGTTAAAGGAGTGGACAAGTCACAAAGAGTCTTTTAACCCATTTATTAACATTATTAATAGTAACTGCACTAAAAGAATGAAAATTGAGATTTTGTCGAATATCTGGGATGTGATTTTGTCAGATGATACTGTTGATCAATACGAAAATTCACTTTTTATGCAAATAGGCGAAATGCTGCTTATTAGTGAGGACGAGCTTGAAGCACTTAAGAGCTGATCTTAAGATGCTCTAAAAGTACTCCTTCAAATTGCTTAAGAACTTCTGGCTCAATAAGATGCCTCATATTTTTTATTATTTTAAGTTTGCTATGCGGAATCAATTTGTGCATTCTATATGCATTTTTAACATGGATCATGGGATCATCTTTTCCATGAATAATTAATGTTGGAGCTTTGATTTTTTTAATTTTTTTTAATCTATCCTTTGATGCAAGAATTGATAAAAGTTGTCTAGCATATCCAGATCTATCTTTAGAACGGCCTAAGTTTTCTATCGTCTCTTTTCTAAACTCAGGAGTATCAACTTCTCTTCCTTCCATTCCAATAAGCGAAACCATTTTTATTTCTCTTTTGAGGATCTCGTCATAAGAAGCATTTGGATTTTTTGACCTCTGTAACATAATTTCTCTAACTGCCCTTGTTGGAGCATTGATTGGGCTGGGAGTTGATGCCGTCGAAGCGATTAATGTAAAAGTTTTAACTTTTTCTGGATATTGAGCACTAATTATTTGAGCAATCATTCCACCCATTGAAGTGCTAAAAATATGGGCTTTATCAATTTTTAAAGTTTCTAATAACTGAATGCCATCATCTGCCATATCATCAATTTTATACTCTGATTTAATGGGCAACCTAAGGAAGTATTTAATGTAGTCCAATACAAAGGATGGCGTAGCAGCAAACCTTGATGACAAGCCAACATCTCTATTATCATAAGCTATCGGTCGAAAGTTATTAGCTTGAAAGAAACTTATTAGATGAGGCTGCCAATGTACAAGCTGAGCACCTAGGCCATGCACCATGAGTACTGGATCTCCATCTTCAGGACCATAATCACGATAAAAAATTTTTACCCCATTATTTTCTGAAAAGCCCTCTTTATATTGCTGGTTATTTTTCATGAGTTTTTATACTAATGCACTTCCAAAATATTACCAACTGACAACAAGACTGCTATAGTCAAAGAACACTTATGAGTCTTAATAAAGTACCAAATAAAGTAAGAGCAGCTTATGGCATTGGAGATTACGCAATCTGTTTGTATTGGAGTGGAGTTGGGCTATATCTCTTATATTTTTATACCGATGTGGTTGGCATATCGCCTCTTCTAGCCGGTTGGCTTTATGCACTTGGGATTGCTTGGGATGCAATTACTGATCCTTTTATGGGATATCTAGCAGAAAGAACAAGAACTAAGATGGGAAGCTATCGCCCATATATTTTCTATGGTGCAATACCACTAGCTTTTTCTTTCATCTTGTTATTTTGGGTACCTCCATTTGAAGGGGGAAAACTTTTTGTTTTTTTATTAGCCATAAATTTATTGCATAGAACATGTTTTACGATAGTAAGCGTTCCATATTCATCCTTAACAGCAAGGATTACTGATGATAGTGACGAAAGAACAAAACTAACTACTGCAAGGATGATCGGAGCTTCTTTTGGGACTTTGACGGTCTCAGCTTTAGGATTCCCAATAGTCTTATTTTTTGGGGGCACAAATGAAGCTTTCGGATTTATTTTCTTGGGAATTTTATGTGGTCTCATAGCAGTAATAGTTTTGAGCATCACAGTTAGATTTGTACAAGAAAGAGAATTTAATTTTTCTGCAATACAACTGCCGAGCTTTGCAAAAGTATTTAAGTCAGTTGTAAATAATTATCCATTCTGGATTGTTTTTGGATCAATTCTTATTCTTGGCTCCACTTCAATAATGTTTAATAACAATTTAATTTATTTTGTTAAATATTCTCTTAATCTGCACGAATATCAAGGATTAATTCTTGGAGTCAGCAGCGGATCAGCTCTTTTGGCCATTCCTCTATGGGCATATGCCGCACTAAAAATTGGAAAAAGAAATTCATGGATGACTGCAATGACATTACTAATTATCGGATTTTTAATTTTTTATTTCTCCTCAATTGGTTCATTATATGAACTACTTCTTATTCTTGGTTTTATTGGGATTGGTAATGGGGCAACAGGAGTTCTATTTTGGTCAATGCTTCCAGATACGATTGAATACGGAGAATGGAAAACTGGTGTTAGAACAGAATCATCATTATATGGATTTATGACGTTCGCTCAAAAAGCAGCCATTGCATTTGCCGCTCTTTTACTTGGCATGGTTTTAACTCAAATTGGTTTTGAGCCTAACTCAACTCAGTCTGAGAAAACATTATATGAATTAAAATTCGTTATGACTTGGATACCTCTAACTGGCATCTTCCTAAGTTTTGTTTTGATGTCTTTCTATCCAATTGATAAGACATATCATCAAAAATTAATTTTTGAAATAGAAAGCAAAAAACTGAATCATGAAACAAATTAATTGGGGTATTATTGGCTCAGGCTCAATAGCATCTGCTTTTGGGCATTCTATAAAATCAACCTCAAATTCTAAATTAATATCAGTATTTGGCAGAAATGTTGATGCAGCAAATGCTTTTGCTAAAAAATTTAATATTGATGTTCATTATCAACTAGAAGATTTTTTATCCTCAGCTGAAATAGATGCAGTTTATGTCGCAACGCCCCACAGCGAACATTTTGTTCATGCATTAGCAGCTATTAAAAATTGTAAACATGTTCTTTGTGAGAAGCCATTTGCAATGAATGCTTATGAGAGCATGATCCTTATTGATCTAGCTATTCAAGCAAATATTTTTTTAATGGAAGGATTCATGTATAGAATGCATCCTCAAACAAAAAATATTTTAGAAAATTTAAATATTTTTTCAGATACAAAAGAAAAAATCTTAATTGAAGCTTCATTCGGTTTTGCAGCCGAGGTTCCAAAGGATCATAGATTAAGAAATCCCCATTTAGGGGGTGGCGCAATCTTAGACATAGGATGCTATCCCCTCACAATGTGTAAGTTAATAGCAGGTTATCTGCAGGGAGATCCATTTGCAGAACCAAAAGAGTTTTCCGCAATAGGTCAATTAGATGAAACAGGTGTTGACCTTCAGTCACATGCACATTTAATTTTTTCAGAGACAATTGAGGCAAAAATTAGCTGTGCAATAAATGAAAACTTTGCCAATAATCTTGTTATATCAAGCAATCAAAAATCCATCACTGTTGATCAACCATGGCATTGTGGACAATTTCAAGATGGAAAATCATCTATTTTTATTTCAATTTCAGATGCAGGTAAAAAAGAAATTTCGTGTCTTGATGAATTTGGTTTGTTTGCTAGAGAAATTGAACATGCTTCTAATTGCATTATTGAGAAAAAACTAGAATCAGATTTTATTACTCACGCTGAAACTCAGAGTAATATGTTTTGGCTTGATCAATGGAGAAAAAAAATAAAAATAGAATGCCCAAAAAGTTCTTTAAAGAACTCACCAATTTACTCATCACATGTTTTTAAGATGAAAATACCAATACTCAAAGAAATGACTTTACCAAAAATTAATAAAATTGGTTCGAGGCTTGCAATAGGTTGTGATAATCAAACCTCTGATCTGCATGCGTTCACAATGTTTGATCATTTCTACGGATCAGGTGGAAGAATTTTTGACACAGCTTATATTTATAATCAAGGAAAAGGGGATAAATATCTTGGTGATTGGATTAATTCCAGAGGAGTTGCAAATGATGTAATTATTATTGGCAAGGCTGCTCATACACCTCAATGTGAGCCACAATTTATTCGACCGCAAATTCTTGAATCACTTGATCGGTTGAAGCTTTCAAAAATAGATATTTTTTGTCTTCATCGTGATAATAAAGACGTACCAGTTGATGAATTTGTTCATGCATTGTCAGAAATTCGTGATGAGGGTTTGATTGATGTATTAGGAGCCTCAAATTGGGAGTTAGACAGGTTCTCTGAGGCTAGAAATATTGCTTTAAAAAATAAAATAGAGCCATTCTCTGTACTTAGCAATAATTTTAGCTTAGCAGAAATGATTAAGCCTGTGTGGCCGGGTTGTGTTGGAGTAAATAAGGAATTTCTTGAGTACCTTATTAAAGAAAAGATTTTATTATTTCCTTGGTCTTCTCAAGCCAGAGGATTTTTTATTAAGAAAAAAGAACTGATATCAAATAATCATTTTTCAAACCCCACTTTGGATGAAGAAATGAGAGTATGGCATTATTCAAAAAACTTAAAAAGAAGAGATAAGTGTTTTGAATTGGCAGAAAAAAGAGGGTTAGAACCTATTCAAATTGCTTTGGCGTATGTCCTTCACCAATCTGATTTAATTTTTCCACTCATCGGTCCAAGAACTTTAGTTGAGACCAACAGTTCAATAGAAGCGTCCAAAGTTGAACTCACTGCTAAAGAACTTCAAGAACTTTCGCAAGTTTGATTGAAGATTTTAAATAGATAGTTTCAACAGATGATCCAATCAAAATCTCATATGAGCCATCTCTAATCTGCCAAGATTTTGTATCTATGGACCAATAAGAAAAATTTCTTTGAGTCAGTCTTATCTCAACATTTTTTTCATCATGAGCATCAATATTTACTTTACAAAAGCCTTGAAGTGTTTTGCTCGGCTCATTTTCTAAATTTTTTGAATAGCGAAGATAGCATTGAGCTATTTCAGCGCCTGAAATTTCTCCTATGTTTTTAATAGAAAATTTGCATGAAACTTCTTTATTATCTTCTATGTTGATCTTCAAATTGCTATATTTAAATTTTGTGTAAGATAATCCATGACCAAAGCAAAATAATGGCTGAATAGATTGTTTCTCATACCACCTATAGCCTATTAAAAGTTTTTCATCATAGTTCATTTGTAAATTTTTACCAGGATATGATTTAAATGCTGGCGTATCTTCAATCCTCACAGGAAATGATGTTGGTAATTTTCCAGATGGATTTATTTCCCCAGATAAAATATCAAATAAAGCATTACCAAACTCTTGTCCCGCAAACCATGTTTGTAAGATAGCTTTAGCCTTATTCGACCATGGAATGTTAACTGGCGAGCCTGTATTAATAACTAATGTTGTATTTTTATTACTATTTAAAACAGCATCAATTAAAGCATTCTGATCAGTTGGCAGATTAAGATCTGCTCTATCGTTGCCCTCTGTTTCCCAGTCAGAATTAGTTCCCACAATCAAAATTACTGCATCTGCCTTAGAGGCAACATCAATAGCTTCTGAAAATAAATTAACCTTGTCAGGAGGCTGACAACCAATATAGAGGGCAGGAAAATTTCCTTCAAAGTAATACTGTACTTCTAATTTATAGGTTTTCCCCTTTTCAAAATTTGTAAATCCTTTTCTTGATGCGGATCCAAAAGTAAAAAATGCTTCACCAGGCTCAATATTATTCCAATTATCAATCAGCTCTTTCCCATCTATCAACATGCGACATTGACCAATACCAAAAATTTCAAATGCATGCTCGCCGGAAATATCTGGAGTATATTTACAAGAAAATTTTACTGACGTTTTTGATCTTTCCTCTCTACCAATGACTTCTTTAGCAAAACCCTCGAAAACCCAGAACTTACTGCCCTTTAAATTTTCTTGGAAAAGTTGATTTTCCTTAAAATTTTCTCCATCAAAATACTCCACCAAAAAACCATCGGATGATACCATCAACTTTTCATTAATTTTTGGAAGATATTTATGAGTATGACAACCTTTTGAATACAAAATTTCTGTTTTAGATCCGATCCTTGCTTTTATTGCTTCCAATGGATGGACTTGATAGTGAGGTTTTAGGCTTGCACTTCCTCCTCCAATAATCTGCGCCTCTTTTGCATTAGGCCCAATTATTGCTAATTTTTTTATATCTTTTTTAAGAGGCAACATGTCATCATTCTTTAAAAGAACCATTCCATCAGCAGCAGCTTTTCTTAATAATTTTCTATGCTCTGGATTATCAATGGCCTCTTCATTCTTTATTTTTGGTTGATTAAAACGTTTTGAGAATTCTGCTATTGATAAGATCCTTTTTACCTTGTCATCAATCAAATCCTCTGCAACCTTTTTGTTTTTTATTGCTTCAATCAAAGCATTTCCCCAAACATTGCTAGGTCCAGGCATTTCAAGATCTAATCCACCCTTGGCATTTTCTTCAGTTTCAAGAGCTGCTCCCCAGTCGCTTACAACGTATCCGTCAAAGCCCCAATCCTTTTTTAAAATTTCTAAAAGTAATTCCTGATGAGAGCTGCAATAGACATTATTTAATTTGTTGTAAGCACTCATTACAACTTTTGCATTACCTTCTTTCACTCCCATTTCAAATGGTAAAAGATATATTTCTCTCAGTGTTCGTTCATCAATATTTGAACTGATCGAATGCCTTTCAAATTCAGTATCATTACCAACAAAATGTTTCAGGCAGGCTGCAACATTTTGAGATTGAACGCCTTGAACATAATTAGATGCAATTTTTCCAGTCAAGAATGGGTCTTCTGAAAAACTTTCAAAATGTCGTCCTCCTAAGGGATGTCTATGAATATTAATTGTTGGGCCTAAGAGTACATCCACATTTTTTGCTTGAGCTTCTTCACCCAAAGCAATACCTATTTCTTTTACTTGATCAAGATCCCAAGAGGATCCTATTGATATTGCGCAAGGAAAACAAGCTGATGATTTACCTGAATTAGAATCTCCCCTTACTCCATTCGGCCCATCTGACATCTTAATGCTTGGAATGGATTTCCTCTCTATTTTGTTGGTATACCAAGAGTTAAAACCGCTCAAAAGTAATACTTTTTCTTCTAATGTAAGGTCATTAATAATTTGATCTACGTTATTCATGAGTTAATCTTAATTCCTTTATAACTAAAAACACACTCTTACATGTCACTAGAGTTTATTATTTTTTTCTCCATATTATCTTTCCTAACATCTTTGTTAACTTCTGTTTTTAGTGTTGGTGGCGGTTTGATAATGCTTGTTGCATTAGCTCAATATTTCTCCCCCGGTACACTTATTCCTTTGCATGGAGCTATTCAACTCTCGAATAACTTATCCAGGACATATGTTTATAAAGAATTCTTTAAATGGCAACTTATTAAAAATATTCTAATTGCTACTATCTTTGGTGCATTTTTTGCAATTTTATTATTTGGTTCTGTATCTGAAGAAGTATTAATTTGGTTAATTGCTGGGACTATTTTATTTTTTACTTGGGCTCCTTTGGATAATTTTGTTCTTTCAATCATGAAAAATGACTGGTTTTGCGGATTTATTTCTGGCTTTGCAGGTGTTTTTATTGGAGCAAATGGACCATTGGTCACGTCCTACATGAGAACAAGAGATTTATCACCTGTTGTTTTAGTAGCAAATCATGGAGCAGTTATGATTTTTCAGCATTCCCTTAAAATTATTTTATTCATGTATTTTTTTAATTTCTCTCTTATAGATTATCTCTCTTTTATCATTATTCTTGCTATTAATGGTTATGCAGGAGCATTGTTAGGCAAAAAGTTAATTGGTTATATTTCTTTTGAAAAGTTTTATGTTGTCCTAAAGTTATTATTATCTTTACTAGCTTTGATATTATTATTTTAGGAATTATTAATTTTAATGAAGTGCATTGAATACAAAATATTCGTACAATCAAATTTTTAAATGAGAAATATATGAAATTAGTTTTGGGTCTATTTGGTTTAGAAAATTTTTACGGTGGAGATATTTCATCTTTAATTGAAATTTCTCAAATGGGAGAGGAACTTGGTTTTGACTCTGTGAGTGTTACTGATCATGTGGTGATGGGTAAAAATCTTCATAAATATCCGTTTGGAAAATTTCCACTCCCATCAGAAGCTCCATGGTATGAGCCACTATCTCTTCTAACAATGATTGCCTCAAATACAAGAAACATAAAATTAGCTACTGCTGTACTGATAGCGCCCTTAAGAAATCCTGCATTGCTTGCAAAGACAACTGCAACTATAGATTCTATTTCAAAAGGAAGATTGGAACTTGGAGTGGGTTTGGGTTGGCAAAAAGAGGAATATGATACTGCTGGACTAAGCTTTGAAAATAGAGATGAGATATTCTGGGAAACTTTAGATATATGTAAATTACTGTGGGAAGATAGCCCGATTTCATTTCATGGCAAATATTTTAATTTTGATGATATCTGGTGTCATCCTCAACCTCCACAAGGCAAAGATCTTCCATTATTATTTGGTTTAAAAATGACACCTGAAAATGCCTCTAGAATTGCTAGAGTCGGACATGGCTGGATTCCAATCAAAACTAATAGAGATTTTATATCTGAGGGTAAACAAATATTATCTGAAGCTTTTATAAATGCTGGAAGGAAGGACCAGCCAAGAATAAGGGGCCAACTTCCAACTTGCGTCGATGAAGGAGGATTGCCTAACATTCAATTGACTCTCAAGGAGATTGAAAAATCGATGGCTGCTGGATTAGATGAAGTTGAAGTGTTTCCAATTAATTTTGTTCAAGGGCCTGAGGATATTTATAAAGTTTTAAAATCGATTTCAGAGGTAAAAAAATAATGGAAAATAGCGTTATAACTTCTAAAACTTCTGCCATTATGGCACCCACAAAACTATCTAATTTGTATGCATCATATATTGATAAAAGACAATTTTCATCATTAGGTTCTATTATGTGGGACGAATTTTCTATGCATGGTCACTATGAGATTAATGGCCTAAAGAATTTTATAGCTGCAATGCAACAATTAGAAAATTATAAAAGTACCATGCATCAAATAATGAATGTTAATGGAGAATGGCAAGAAAATACTTATAAAGGAGATACCTATTGTATTGCCAGTCACATATTTGATAATGAAGGAAGTCTCCATAAATTAGATATGGGAATCATTTATATAGATGTTATTGAGGTACGAGATAGCAAAGCTAAATTTGTCTCCAGAGATTTTCAGCTTCAATGGCAAAAAACTGTTGAATTGGATGAATTAAAATAATATTTTTATTAGTGCTCTTGATTGAGCATTCAATCAAGCCAGTTAATGTAAAATAGAAAAGAGTATAAAATAATTTTGGAGAAACCTATGTCACATATGAATATTGTTAAATTCCACGTAAAACCAGAATTCAGAGAAGATTTTTTGAAAACTTTTGAAGAGGCTAATCTAAATGATGGTCAAATATCAGCGAAATTAGTTCAAATTGACGATAACAAATTTTGTAGTATCGGCTTATGGGATTCTAAGGATTCCATGGATAAGGCAATGCCAAATATGATTGACTTTTTAGATACCATAAGGCATATGTTGGAGGAAATTTCTGAGGAACTAGGTGTCACCGATCCTGCGTCTGGAGCATTAATCATGGAACATTAAGAGATTTTTTTTAAGAGATTTCTTAAAAAACTCTAAAAGTAACATTGCACTTTCAATACCTGCATAATTTTCTCTAACAATAAGTGCTATTTCCCTGTGTGGCCCTGGTTCATTTAAGTGTGAGATTGACAATTCTTTCCTTGAGCCTACTAACTCTTTCAAAGCCATTTGTGGCACAAGTGTACTTCCCATTTGCCCTTTAACTAATTGAATAAGGGTTAATAAACTTGAAGCTTTAAGGGAATACTTTGAAGCATCTGCCATATTACATGCATCTAAAATATGATCTTTAAGACAATGGCCATCATCGAGAAGCATCAATTTTGATTGATCTAGTTGATTAGCTTTTATCTCTGTTTCTCCAGCATTTTTATTTTTTTTATGTGAAACTAAATAAAAATCCTCTTCCCAAAACTTAAGGCTTATTAATCCCTTTAGATCATATGGTAATGCAAGGATAGCCATGTCAAGCTCTCCTTCTTTAAGTTTTTTAACAAGAAACTGTGATTGAAGTTCTTCAATTCTAAGAGTTAGATTTGGAAATTCTTTTTGTATTGTTGGTAGAATTAAGGGCAGAAAATATGGGCTAACTGTAGGAATAATGCCTAAAGAAATTGGGTAATTAAGAGCTTCTGAATTTTGTTTTGCTAATTCTTCAATATATTGGACATCTAATTTAATTCGCTGAGCCTTCTTTAAAATTTCTTTTCCGAGGCTTGTAACAATAACTTTTTTATTGTCTCTTTCAAAAATTTTAACACCAAGTTGAGTTTCTAATTCTGTAATTGCATTACTTAATGTTGAGGGAGATATAAAACATGCATCGGCTGCTTTTTTAAAATGAAGGTTTTTTGCAACCGCTAGAGCATAATCAATTTGTTTTAAAGTCATCATAAAAATTAATTTTATCATTTATTAAATCGAATATAACATTCTTTTTTTATATATTTACCAATACATAAAAATTTAGTAATGTATTTAATAACCACAGCTTATGCTATGAAAATTAAAATATTGGAGTGAGTATAAATGAGCACTGAATCTCAAGAAAAATGTCCAGTAATGCATGGAGCATTAACTAGTAATCAATCATCGGGAACATCAACAAAAGATTGGTGGCCTGAACAATTAAATCTAAACATCTTGCATCAACATGATCAGAAATCTAATCCTATGGGTGCTGATTTCAATTACAGAGAAGAGTTCGCGAAGATTGACTATAAAGCACTTAAAAAAGATCTTAATGATTTAATGACTGATTCACAAGATTGGTGGCCTGCAGATTATGGCCATTATGGACCATTCTTCATAAGATTAACTTGGCATGCTGCAGGTACTTACAGAAGTACTGATGGAAGAGGCGGAGGAGGAACGGGTGCTCAGAGATTTGCTCCTTTAAATAGTTGGCCAGATAATGGAAATTTAGATAAAGCAAGAAGACTGTTATGGCCTATTAAACAAAAATATGGAAATCAAATCAGTTGGGCTGATCTACTAATTCTAGCCGGTAATGTTGCTATTGAATCTATGGGTGGAAAAACATTTGGTTTCAGTGGAGGTCGAGATGATATTTGGGGGCCTGAAGAGGACATTCTTTGGGGTGCCGAAAATGAATGGCTTGAAAATAATAGATATAAAGGTGAAAGAGAGCTAGATAGTCCATTAGCTGCTGTTCAAATGGGACTCATATATGTTAATCCTCAAGGTCCTGATGGCAATCCAGATCCAATAGCTAGCGCTAAAGATATAAGAGAAACTTTTGGCAGAATGGCTATGAATGATGAAGAAACTGTTGCACTAGTTGCAGGAGGCCATACGTTTGGTAAAGCACATGGTGCTGGAGATGACTCGCAAGTTGGGGTTGAGCCAGAAGGAGCTCCTCTAGAGCAGCTTGGTCTTGGTTGGACAAACTCTCAAGGAAATGGAGTTGGATCTGACACAATAACAAGTGGATTAGAGGGCGCGTGGACATCAAATCCAATCAAGTGGGATAACGGATACTTTGATCTTCTGTTTGGCTACGACTGGGAACTTGGTAAAAGTCCAGCTGGAGCGTTGCAATGGTTTGCTGTTGATCAAAAAGAAGAGGACATGGCTCCAGACGCCCATGATCCCTCTAAGAAAGTTCCAACCATGATGGCAACAACAGACATAGCTCTTAAAGAAGATCCTATTTACAAGGTTATTTCAAAACGTTTCCATGAAAATCCAGAGGAGTTTGCAGATGCATTCGCAAGAGCCTGGTTTAAGTTACTTCATCGAGACATGGGACCAAAATCAAGATATATGGGACCAGAAGCTCCTGATGAGGAATTAATTTGGCAGGATCCAGTTCCAGCAGGCAACGCTGATTACGATATAGATTCTGTAAAAGATAAAATTAGTCAAAGCGGTCTAACAATTCAAGAAATGGTAGAAACTGCATGGGCTAGTGCTTCTACTTATCGAGGATCAGATATGCGAGGTGGAGCCAATGGTGCAAGAATTAGACTAGCGCCCCAGAAAGATTGGGAAGTCAATAAACCAAAACAATTGTCAAAGGTCCTAGCAGTCTATGAAAAAATCTCTTCAGATACTGGTGCCTCAATAGCAGATGTTATTGTACTAGCGGGAAATGTAGGGATCGAGAAAGCATCTGGAATGGATGTTCCTTTTTCACCGGGAAGAGGTGATGCATCTCAGGATCAAACTGATATTGAATCTTTTGCTTATTTAGAACCACGCTCAGACGGCTTCAGAAATTATCATGAGGCAGGGATTGAAGTTAAACCTGAGGAGATGCTTTTAGATAAATCTCAGTTACTAGGCTTAACTGCTCCAGAGATGACAGTTCTTATTGGCGGAATGAGATCTCTAGGCATTAACCACAGTGATTACGGTATCAAACCTGAAAATCCTGATGTTTTAGATAATGATTTCTTCAAAACTCTTCTAGATATGAGAGTTTCTTGGAAACCAAATGGTACGGGAAATTCTTATGAAGGTTCTGACAGGATAACTGGAGAGTCTGTAAGATCAGCTACAAGGCCAGACCTGGTATTTGGTTCAAATTCTCAGCTTAGAGCTCTTGTCGAGGTTTATGCAGCCAATGATTCTAAAGAAAAATTTCTAAAAGATTTTGTAAGTGCATGGGATAAAGTAATGACAAACGATTTGTTTTAAATAGTAAATCGTTAAATTCAAAGAGTAATTCAAATTGGAAAAACCAAGTTTATTTAGAAGAATAATAATGGCCATAGTAGACTCATGGAGATCAATTATGGATGTTAGATATAATCCTTTGAAGCATGTTGAACCAAGTCTTCAAACCTATTTTATGTTGGTTCTATTTTCTATATGGAGTGCAGCGTTTGGATTTATCGCAATTTTTTGGCTAGGATTCCTTGGGTATGACATTCTTACAAGCATATTGGTTCATGTTGGAATTATTATTCCAATTGCTTTCACCAATGCAGTATTTGTTGATGCCGAAAGAGATGGTGAAAATTGGATAAAAGAATGGCGCGAGGAACAGTCCAGATACAAGCTGGTTGCCAATAGATTGAAAAGAAAGAATTTAGTTATATGGGACCCAAATAAAGAGGCTTGATTTTCGCCTAAGCACAAATTTAGTATTCACAAATAAGGTTATTTTTTTTGTTAAGTCTTCGTCAATGATGTGGTGGCTTTTCGTAATCAATCTCTTCAAAGCCATATTTATCATCCCTTTTTTTGATATTTTTTTTGTTATATTTTGACATTACATCGGCAGCATCATCTACTGCGCTTGGCTTATCTTTTTTTTCTGATCTGGACTTGTAAATATATGTTACCTTTTTTTTATTCATGAGCTATTTTACATAATCATCGTATATTTTGATGAATTAAAAATGTTTAGTATCATTCGGTAATGAAAATAGCAATTTATCCAGGCTCATTCGATCCAATTACATTTGGGCATATTGATATTGTAGAAAGAGCTGCTAGCCTTTTTGACAGAGTCATACTTGGTGTTGCCGAAAGTCAATCGAAGAATCCATTGTTTTCTGTAGATGAGAGAATAGAGCTTATTTCAGATATCTTTAAAGACAATCCTAAAATTGAGGTTATAGGCTACTCAAAACAGCTAACTGTAGAATTGGCAAGAGACAATAACGCAATTGCAATTATTAGAGGTTTAAGGGCTGTTGCAGATTTTGAATATGAATTTCAATTAGCAACAATGAATAGAAGTTTAGCTCCAGACATTGAGAGTATATTTTTTACTCCTAAAGATACCTTGATATATGTTTCATCTAGTTTGGTTAAAGAAATAGCTACTTTTGGAGGCGATGTTTCAAGATTTGTTCCTGAAAATGTCAAAACTGCCTTGAATAACAAGATTGCTAATTAACCTT
>CABZRR010000020.1 GCA_902528215.1 uncultured SAR86 cluster bacterium
AAAAATACAAAAAGATGATCATTATCCCCCGATAGGATTAAATAAAAATTTTGTTGAGGTTCAAAATATCCCAGCTCCTCGGCAAATTTTTTCATCAGGTGAGTCTAATGAGATACAACTTCGAAGATTAGGTGAGCTTATGTGGGTCTATGTGGAGACTCTACCTTCAACTTCATGGCCTATTGCTAAAAATTATTTTGAAGCACTTTCTTTAAATATCATAGATGCAAATCCTGATACAGGTATTATACTTGTTGAATTTTCAGATAATATAAATTTTAAAGTTACTATTGAGCACGGTATTAAGGAAGCATCAACTGAGATATTCCTTTCAACTTTTGCCATAGATCCATCTGAAGCGTTAGTGCAGGATCCAGAATTTATACAAGATCAGTTAAGCGATATAGTTCAGTTTTTTGCTAGTTCAGTTTCTTCTTTTTCTGGAACATCTTTAGCAGCACAAAATTTAAATGATCGAAAGAAAACTAAAATTTTTAATTTAAATGATCAAACAATCATAGAGTTAAATCTTGGATTCGATAGAGCCTGGTCCGCAGTGAGCAGAGCATTAGATGCAGGAAAAATTACCTCAAATGATATTGACAGAGATAATGGATTATTTTTTGTAAGTTATGCTATTGAAACTGAGGAAGAGGGCTGGTTTTCATTTCTTAATTTTAACGATGATGAAAATAATTCTTCCCTATTGCTTGGGGAAGAGGCTGAATTTAAAATAAAGCTTGAAGTCTTGAATGGAAAAACAAACATTTATGTTGAGGCTTTGGATGGTTCTGTAGAAGAGGCTGAGGCTTTAATATCTAAAATTAATGAATTACTAAGTTAAATATTATGGAAAAAATATCACAAATTACCACCGGAAAAGCTAAATCTCTTTATACCACCAATGAGCCTGATCAGTTAATAATGGAGTTTAGAGATGACACATCTGCTTTTGATGGCAAAAAAATTGAGGCTTTAGATAACAAAGGAAAGGTTAATAATCAATTTAATGCTTTTGTCATGGAGTTCCTTGCATCGAAAGGAATAGAAACACATTTTATAAAATTGTTATCCAATCATGAATCCCTTGTTTATAAATTAGAAATGTTTCCAATTGAATGTGTTGTAAGGAATAGGGCAACTGGCTCATTATGTAAAAGATTGGGAATTGAGGATGGCCTGATACTTGATCCACCTTTATTTGAATTTTTTTTAAAGGATGATGATCTTGGCGATCCATTAATTAATGATCATCATATAGAGTCGTTTGGATGGGCTACTCAAGCAGATGCAGATGCAATGAGAGATTTAACCCTGAAAATAAATAAAATTTTGGTAGATTTTTTTATGGAAGCTAATTTAATTTTAGTTGACTATAAATTAGAGTTTGGAAAACTTGGTGAAAAGATGTTGCTTGCTGATGAGTTTACGCCCGATGGTTGTCGTTTATGGGATAAAGATACCCTTACAAAAATGGATAAAGATAGATTTCGTCAAGATCTTGGAAATGTTATCGAAACGTACGGAAAAGTTGGCGAACGCCTTGGAATGCAAATTAAACTTGACTAATTTACTCAGGTATTGATAATACCTGCATGAATTTTACAACTAAAAGCCACTATGCAGTTAATGCTTTGGCAGACCTAGAATATTTATCTTCTTTTGATTCTCCTGTCTCCTTAAAAGATATCTCAGCCAGACAGGGCATCAATCTTACATATCTTGAGCAATTATTCAGAAAACTTCGAATAGCAGGAATTGTGAAGAGTGTTAGAGGCAGAAAAGGCGGATATGTGTATGCCACTAGCCCCAAAAACATAACCATCAAAAAAATAATGGAAGCAGTTGAAGAAAATCTAGACTCAACAAATTGCTCAGGGACTTCAACATGTCATTTTGGTAACAAGTGTAACTCACATAAGCTGTGGGATGACTTAAATAATGTAGTTGATAATTTTTTAAGTGAAATATCAATTATAGATCTTGTAGAAAAGCCCAAGAGACCCCATATAGCTTTAAAGGAAATTCAATCATGAGCACAAAATTAACACTACCGATTTACATGGATTATGCTTCTACAACACCTGTTGATCCAAGAGTTGCAAAAAAAATATCTGACCATTTAACTTTAGATGGTAATTTTGGAAATCCTGCATCACGTTCCCATAAATTCGGTTGGAAGGCCGAGGAGTCTGTTGAGGAAGCAAGATCTCATGTCGCAAATTTAGTTGGCTGCGATCCTAGAGAAATAGTCTGGACATCTGGTGCTACTGAGGCCGATAATTTAGCTATAAAAGGAATAGCAAAATTTTATCAATCTAAAGGTAAACATATCATTACTTCAAAGATAGAACATAAAGCAGTTTTAGATCCATGCAGACAATTAGAAAGGGATGGTTTTGAAGTTACTTACTTAGAACCGAACGAGGGCGGTCTTATAACTGACGAAGCTATTTTGAATGCAATAAGAGAAGATACTATTTTGATTTCAATTATGCATATTAATAATGAACTAGGCACAATTAATGACTTGGAAAGCATTGGAAAAATTGCTCGTGAAAAAGGAATATTCTTTCACGTAGACGCTGCACAGAGTACTGGCAAAGTACCAATTGACTTAACTACTCTTCCTGTAGATTTAATGTCATTTTCAGCTCATAAAACATATGGGCCTAAGGGAGTGGGAGCATTATTTGTTCGAAGGAAGCCACGTGTAAGAATTGAAGCTCAAATTCATGGTGGTGGTCATGAAAGAGGTATGCGATCCGGCACATTGGCTACTCACCAGATTGTTGGAATGGGAGAAGCATTTAGGATTGCAAAAGAGGAAATGGATAAGGATATAAAAAAAGTACAGTCATTACATAACAAGTTTTATGATTCTGTTTCTAAGATTGAGGAAATCTACGTCAATGGCGACATGAATAATAAAGTTAGCAATATATTAAATATTAGCTTTGCATATGTCGAGGGAGAATCATTAATTATGGCTTTGAAAGATATTGCCGTATCCTCAGGATCGGCTTGTACCTCTGCAAGTTTGGAGCCATCCTATGTTCTTAGAGCGCTTGGAAGAAAAGATGAGCTTGCATCAAGCTCAATTCGTTTTTCTTTTGGAAGATTTACCACTGAAGAGGATGTAGATTATACATTATCTTTAATTAACCACGCTGTTGATAGGCTTAGAGAGCTATCTCCATTGTGGGAAATGTATCTAGATGGAATTGATCTAGATACAGTTGAATGGCAAACCCATTAATATTGGGAGGTATTTATGGCATATAGTAGAAAAGTAATTGATAAGTTTGAGAAAACACTTAATGAGCCTGAAAAATTCAATGTAGGAAGGTTCGATCCTAAAGAAGCTAATGTAGGCACCGGAATGGTTGGTGCACCTGCATGCGGTGATGTTATGAAATTGCAAATAAAGTGCGAATCTAAAGGTAATACTCATGTTATTAAAGATGTTAAATTTAAAACATATGGATGTGGTTCAGCTATTGCATCATCAAGTGAGATAGTTGATATGCTCATCGGCAAAACTCTTGAGGAAGCTAGAGAAATAAAGAATGTTGAAATTGCTGAGGCATTAGAACTTCCTCCAATAAAAATTCATTGTTCTGTTTTAGCAGAAGATTCTATTAGACAGGCAATAGATGACTTTGAGCAAAAGCAATAATTAAATATGGATAAATTTAAGCCTGAGCAACTTCAATTTTCCGATTTAGCAATTTCACACTTTTCTGGACTGCTCAAAAATGAAAAAATAAATCAATCCATCAGAATTGGTGTGAAGAAAGCCGGATGTTCAGGATATGAATATTTTTTTGAATACGAAAAAACTCATGCTCAGGATGATACAGTAATCAAGCATGATGATTGTACATTTTTAATTGATCCAAAAAGCTTTGAATTTCTCAAAGGTAGTAAAGTTGATTATGAAGAAGACGGCTTCAACAAAGGTATAAAATTCCATAATCCAAATGCAACTTCAGTTTGTGGATGTGGGGAGAGTTTCACTGTGGATAGTGATAAAAACTTTAGTTCTGAAGTTACTTCCCAAGTAAAAAAAAAAATAAAAATTTTACCTCACGAAGAATTTTGTCCTGAGGGCGCTATTATCGAAGCCCTTCCTGGCGAAAGTATTTTAGAGGCATGCTTAAGAAATAAGATTAAGATTGAGCATGCGTGTGAAATGTCTTGTGCATGTACAACATGCCATATCATAGTTGAAGATGGTTTTAATAATTTAGAGGATGCTTCTGATGAGGAAGAGGATCAGCTTGATAAAGCATGGGGGCTTGAGCAAAATTCTAGATTAGGCTGTCAGGTATATCCTATTGATGAGATGACAGTTATTAGAATTCCAAAATATACTATTAATCTGGTTTCCGAAGACCACTAATGGATATCAGTTGGGCAGACATACAAGAAATCGCTATAGAATTGTCTGAAAACTTTCCTGAGATTGATCCTCAGTGGATAAGTTTTCCTGATTTGCATAAAAAAATATGCAACCTGGATCACTTCATTGGCGACCCGAATAGTTCAAATGAGAAAATTTTAGAAGCTATTCAAATGGCTTGGATAGATGAATCAGACTAACTAAACTATAATGTCGCAGAAATTAGGAACAACTCTATGACGGTCCAACGTACATTATCGATCATAAAACCCGATGCAACGTCAAGAAATATTATTGGCAAAATTATTGATAGATTTGAGAGTAACGGCCTCAAGGTTGTTGCTGGAAAGCTAATTCATATGGACCAAGACAAAGCTGCGGGATTCTACGCTGAGCATGATGGAAAGCCCTTCTTTGCAAATCTTGTTGAATATATGACATCAGCTCCAGTTTTTGTTCAAGTTCTTGAGGGGGAGAATGCTATTTTAAAAAATAGAGATTTAATGGGAGCCACTAATCCAAGTGAGGCAGAGTCAGGAACCATTAGAGCTGATTTTGCTGAAACGATTGATGCAAATGCAGTTCATGGATCTGACTCATTGGAAAGTGCATCTAGGGAGATTTCTTACTTTTTTGACGATAGTGAGATCTTTTAATTAAGTGTCAAAAGAAAAAATTAACTTATTAGGATTGACTCATGATTCTTTAGTTAATTTTTTTAATTCATTAGGTGAACCAAGTTTCAAGGCTTCGCAATTTATGAAGTGGGTTCATCAAAGGGGGGTTATTGATTTTGACAAAATGACTGACTTTAGTACGAGCCTAAGAAACCAACTTTTTGAAGTTGCAGAGATAAAACCACCAATAATTGAAGAATGCCTGACTTCGCCTGAAGGCACTAAAAAATATTTAGTAAAACTAGATTCGGGCTCAATGATAGAAATGGTAAAAATACCGGAAAAGAGAAGGCTCACTTTATGTATATCTTCTCAAGCAGGATGTGCATTACAATGTACTTTTTGCGCTACTGGTCATCAGGGTTTTGAGAGAAATTTGTCGAGTGCTGAAATTATAGGTCAGCTATGGTTAGCAAATTTCAATGAAGAATTTGCTCAACCAATTTCAAATATTGTTTTTATGGGCATGGGAGAACCTCTTCTTAACACTGAATCTGTTTTAGAATCAATAAGTTTAATGCAGCATCAAAATGCATATGGTTTATCGAAAAGAAGGATTACCCTTAGCACATCTGGAATTGTTCCAGAAATAGATAAGCTCTCATCGAGAACTGACGTTTCTCTAGCCATTTCTTTGCATGCTGCAAATAATACCCTTAGAAATGAAATAGTACCCATAAACAAAAAATATCCATTAGATCAATTGTTGAATTCATGTAAAAAGTTCCTTAAAAATAAAAGCAAGCGGCATACAATAACCATTGAATACATACTAATTGATGGAGTAAATGACTCAATAGAGCATGCTAAAGAGCTAGTGAAAGTATTAAAAGGACTGTCATGTAAGATAAATCTGATTCCTTTTAATCCCTTTGATGGCAGCAATTATTCAAGATCTCCTGATAACACTATTCAATCATTTAAAGATTTTCTAATACAAAAAGGAATGATAACGACTTTAAGAATAACCCGAGGTGATGCAATAGATGGAGCTTGTGGCCAACTTGTTGGTAAGCTTACTAAAAGTATTAGAGGAAAAAGTATAGGGAATTCAATTAATCTTATTAATACGTCATGAATCTAAAATCAGCTCAAACTGCAAAAGTAGGTAAAATTTTTAAAGACGCTAGATTGCAGAAATCTTTAAGCCTAACTGAAGTTTCAAGTGAAGCGGTTATCAATATTGAATATATCAGGGCGATAGAATCAGGAGACTATTCAGTTTTCCCTGCTAGAACATACGCACTAAAATATTTTGAAAAATATGCAAACTTTCTTTCAATAGAAGCAACTTTCTTTGATATTTTTAATTTAGATTTAATTGAAAAGGCTGCAAGAGAAGAACAATTAAGGAATAACCCAGAACCTTTTTTAGAGAAAAATAAAATATTTTCCTCCCTTTTAGTTGCAATTACATTAATTGCTATTATTTTTCTTGTGATTTTAGATGATTCTATTGATGAAGAAAGTGAAGAAACCCCCACAAATCCAGTAACACTAGACTCATTTGAATTGAATTATGAACCAGAGCAAAGTCTTAAATCCGAAATAGAAGAGTTAAATAATCATATCAATGATTTCTTAAATACAGATAAACTTGATTCAAATATTAGTAATGCTAATGTTGATTCAATAGAGCTTGATGAATGAATAATTCTTGGATAAAAAGAAAAAAAACTGATCAAATATTTGTCGGTGACGTCGGTGTTGGCGGCGATCATCCAATATCCGTTCAATCCATGACAAATACAAATACTGCAGATGTTCAAGCAACTGTTAATCAAATTGAGCAATTGCAAGCAGCTGGTGCTGATATTGTAAGAGTTTCAGTTCCTGATAATGATTGCGCAAAGGCATTTAAAAAAATCAAAGGCTCTGTTTCAATTCCCTTAGTAGCAGACATTCACTTTGACTATAAAATTGCTTTGCTTGTAGCTGATTCTGCGGATTGCCTTAGAATTAATCCAGGTAATATAGGTAAAGAAGAAAAAGTTAAAGAAATAATACAAGCTGCTGTTAATAATAATATTCCAATAAGAATAGGAGTGAATGCTGGCTCTCTTGAAAAGGACCTCCAGAAAAAATATGGAGAACCAAACTCTGATGCTTTGGTTGAATCGGCCTTGCGACATGTAGATATTTTGGATAAGTATGATTTTTCCAATTTTAAGCTCAGTTTAAAAGCATCTAATGTTCAAATGACTGTTGAAAGTTACCGGAAGATTTCGGAACTGCTAGATCAGCCATTACATCTTGGAATTACCGAATCAGGAAGTTATAGAGCGGGCTCAGTTAAATCATCTATTGGCATAGGTATGCTTCTATCAGAGGGTATCGGAGATACTGTAAGAGTATCATTGGCTTCTGATCCAGTGGATGAGGTTAAAATTGGTTGGGATATTTTAAAAAGTCTCAATTTAAGGAGTCGAGGTATCAGAATCGTTGCTTGTCCAAGTTGTTCAAGGCAGAACTTTAATGTTATTGAGGTTGTTAATGAACTAGAAACAAGGTTTGAAGGAATTTCTGAAGATCTCGAGGTTGCAATAATTGGTTGTTATGTAAACGGTCCCGGGGAGTCAAAGGCAGCAGATGTCGGTTTAACTGGAGGACCTAGCAATTTATTATATGTTGATGGATTACCCTCAAAGAAAATTTCAAATGAAAAACTTGTTGATACAATAGAAGAGCAGGTGAAAGAACAACTCCAAAAGAAAAATGCTGTTGAAATAATTGTAAAAGGTTAAATAGTGAAAATTCAATCATTAAGAGGCATGCCTGATCTATTCCCTGAAGATTTAGAGAGATGGCACTACTTTGAATCAAAGCTCTTACAAATCTTTCATTCTTTCGACGTTCATGAAATCAGAACTCCTTTGTTAGAATCTACAGAACTTTTTTCAAGATCAGTGGGTAATTCGTCTGATATTGTTAATAAAGAACTTTATTCCTTTTTAGATCGTAACAATGAAAGTATTAGTCTCAGACCAGAAGGTTCTGCCAGCGTTATACGGGCAATTATTCAAAAAAAGCAAGAGCAAGAAAAACATAAGTTGTGGTATCAAGGGCCTATGTTTCGATATGAAAGACCTCAAAAAGGAAGATTTAGGCAGTTTCACCAAATAGGAGTTGAATATCTCGGTTTTAGTGAAGGAGCTGCAGAACATGAGTTAATATCAATGATTCTGCAGATAAATCAATTAATAGGAATTAACGAATATACTCTTAAAATAAATCATCTTGGTGATGCGGGTGCTAAAGAGAGTTTTTGCAAGTCCCTTGTAAGATTTCTCGAGCCAAATGCAAATGAATTACATGAAAAAGACAAAGTAAGACTTGCTTCTAATCCTCTGAGAATATTGGATTCAAAAGAATTGTCTACTATAAAATTATTAAAAAATGCTCCTAAATATCAAGACTTTATATCTGAGGAGTCTAAAGTATTTTTAGAAGGTCTCGTGAGTGCATTTAAAGATCAATGTGATATCCAAATTGATCAATCATTAGTAAGAGGATTAGACTACTATACTGGCGTTGTCTTTGAAACAGTATCTAAGAAACTTGGATCGCAAGACTCTTTTCTTGGTGGAGGCAGATATGATAATCTTTCAGATCAACTTGGCGGCAAAGATATGCATTCCATTGGTTTTGCAATTGGTGTTGAAAGAATTATTCAGCTTATAAACATAGATGATTTATCTCAAAATATAAAAGTTGGATTTATTGTAAGCGAAGAGCAGATTAATAAAAAAACATATAAAATAGCTAGTGATTTAAGATTAGCCAACAATTCTATTAGTCTTAATACTTTTTTAAGCAGTGGAAGTATAAAATCTCAGCTTAGAAAAGCTAATAAATCTGGATGTAGCTTTGCAGTAATTATTGGTGAAAAAGAATCAAAGAATAATCAAGTTATATGGAAAGATCTGCGTGAAAAAGGTGGGCAAGAAATTCTAGGCGTGCAAGAGTTGATCAACCAATATATCAATCTTTAGGAGAAGTCATGGCAGAGTACAATTCAGATGAAGAAAGATTTGCTGCTGTTATAAATTTTTTTAAGGATTATAAGATTATTATATTGTCTACACTTGCAATGGCATTAATTTCTTTAATCTCTGTAATCAGCTTTCAGTCATACATGGAAACAAGAAATTCTGAAGCCGCAATAATATATGATTCTTGGTTAACAGCACTTGAATCTAATAATGGAGGCGCTAAAGAAATGTTTGACGAATTGCAAGATACTTTTTCGGGTACGGGCTATGCGAAACTAGCTATGATGGTTAATGGCTCAAATTTTGCTAGACAGGGGGATCTTGCTGAGGCATTAGAAAATTTTAGACAACTTTCAGATGATACCTCAGGTTATTTTGGAAATGATGTGCTTAATTCAGTTGCTAAAATTAATATTGCAAGAATTGAGTTAAGCAATAAGAATTTCACTAATGTCCTAGAAGTTTTAGATTCTTTTGCTTCAAATAAAGAACATTCAATGGTTTATGAGATAAAAGGCGATGCACTTCTTGGTTTGAAAAAAGAGGAGCTTGCAAAAGAGCAATATGAATTAGCAATAGAAAATGCTCGTAATGAATCACAAAAATCTATTCTTAATATAAAAATAAATTCCATCGAGTTATAAGAAATGAAAATAAATATAGTCTTTGGAATTACGCTATTTTTTATTTCATCATGCTCAACTCTTGCTTTTTGGTCGGACGATGTAGAGGAAGAGACTGCTGAGCCTGTCAGGCTGACAAAGATACAAAATCAATACCCAATAGAGGTTGAATGGAAAAGATCTTTTAATGGCGAAAATGATCTAGGATCTTTTGTACCATCTTTTTATTCTGACGAAATGATTGCAGCTGATCCTGATGGTAATCTCGTATCGATTAATCCAAGTACTGGCAAAATTAATTGGGAAATAGATCTTCAAAGAAATTTGTCTGCTGGAACTGCATCTGGTTTTGGTAAGATAATGGTTTCTGACACTAATGGCTTTGTGATAGCTATAGATTCAGTTACCAAAGAGATCTTATGGGAAAAAAGTGTTGGTGGAGAAATTCTTGCCAATGTAGTGATTTCTCCGTCATTGATAATTGTAAAGAATTCAGCAGGAGAATTAGTTGCTTTAGACAGCTTAACTGGTGAGCAAAAGTGGTCCTTTAGATCACAATTACCAGCACTTACTGTTCGAGGAACAGGCGAACCTATTATTGAAAATAATATTATTTACTCAACTTTTGATAACGGCAGAATAGGTGCATTTGACTTAGATACAGGATATTTTCTTTGGGATGGACCTATTTCTTTTGTTGAAGGCACATCTGAATTAGAAAATTTAATAGATTCCGATTCATCACCAGTAATTGCTCAGCAATTGATCTTTGCAACAAATTACCAAGGTAGATTAACAGCATTTGATCTTGCTCAAAAAAGACCTGTTTGGAATGCAGAAGCATCCTCTTTCCATTCACCTGTTATTGGTAATAATATGCTCATGGTGATCCAAGATGATGGCTCGATACTATCTTTCTCAATGACAAATTTATCTCCGTCATGGAGTTCAGAGGAATATCTTCGCAGAGAACTTTCAAATGGATCCATGCAAAACAACTTGATGCTTGTAGGTGATTTAGAGGGATACATACATGTCATCAATACTTTGACAGGAATAACTGTAGGAAGAAGAAAGGTTTCTGGTAATCCAATTGCTAGAATAGTATCGTTTAGGAATCTTGCATATGTGATTGATCAAAAATCTAATATAGTTGCAGTTTCTTTTTAAGATGTATTTGAATAATGTTAAATTCTATTGCAATTCTTGGTAGACCAAATGTTGGTAAATCATCCCTATTTAATAAGTTAACAAAAACACGAAACGCAATTGTTTCAGATTATTCTGGTCTGACAAAAGATAGGAATTTTGGGTATCTATCTATAAAAGATCATCGTTATTTAATAATTGATACAGGCGGCATAGGTTCAGAGGTTACTGAATTCAGTAAGGCGATCACAAATCAGGCAATTACAGCTGCAGAAGATTCTAATCTTTTATTGTTAGTTATTGATATTTCAGAAGAGTTGACACTTGATGACATCAATTTACTTCAAGTTATTCGTAAAATGAATAAAAATTTTTTTGTTGTATTAAATAAAATTGATATAAAAAAACGATCAAATGCAAAACATGATCTAATGCAAAAAGGCGTAAGTGACATAATTGAAATTAGCGCTGAGCATTCAAGAGGAATCAAAGAATTACAAATTCAAATTGCTAAACACTTTGATTATTTAACTGAAGAATACGATGAGACTAATGGAACAAAAATTGCTGTTATTGGAAGGCCAAATGCTGGTAAATCAACTTTTATTAACCAATTTACAAAACAAAACCGTTTAATTGTATCTAATATACCTGGGACAACTATAGACTCTATTCATGTCCCGTTTTCTTTTAATGAAGAGAATTTCATTTTTATTGATACTGCCGGAATTCGAAAAAAATTTAAACAAAGTCAGGCTGTTGAGTACTTTTCTTATGTAAGAGCTATGCATTCAGTAGACGAATCAGATATCGTGCTAATGTTGATAGATGCTACAAATGGAGTTGTAGATCAAGATCTGAGGATTTTAAATCTAGTAAGAAGTTATGGTAAGCCGGTAATTGTAGCTTTAAATAAAATTGATGAATTATCAAAAACAGATTTCCGTGAATTAGTAGAGACAAAGAAATTTCAAAATTCTGCTTTAAATAATTTGTATGTAATTAAAATTTCTGCATTACACAAACAAGGTTTCAAAATACTTTTTAGAACTCTTTTAAGAGTCAACAAACTGGGAAAAACTAATTTTTCTACCGGACGTTTAAATAAATTACTTAAGAAATTCATAAGCTCAATTAATCTTCCAAACGTATCTGGAAGACAGATTAAAATGAGATATGTTCATTTTGGTGGAATACACCCCACCAAATTAATAATTCACTCTAATTTTTCTTCTAAAATTCCTTCAAATTTTAAACAATATTTGATCAATTCTTTCAGGAATGAGCTAAATTTAAAAAGCATAGATCTTAAGATTAGTTTTAAAAAGGGCGATAATCCATATGATGGTAAAAAAAATAAATTATCTACCAGGCAAATAAAAAAGAAGCAACGTCTTGTAAAATATACAAAAAAAAATAAGTAATATTTATTATTTGTAGTTAAACTACTTAATATGTAGTCTTTAAATCCTTTAAAAACAACCTTTTTTTATTTATTGACAATTAATTGCATATAATTTCAAATTCCGCTACAAAATTAGTTTGGGATATAACTCAAATAATTGTTACAATATAATTAATACCACGCAATAAAGGAACATTTGTCTACTAATCATAATAAAATTAGGCCTGTCTATAGACCAGTCTTTATAAATTTAATGCAGATCAAGCTACCTGTATCTGCAATAATGTCTATTACTCATAGATTATCTGGAATATATAATTTTTTTATCACACTTCCAGTTGCACTTTATCTTCTTTACTATTCAACAAAAAGTTATAATGATTTTATTTTAATTCAAGATACATTGAGTAATCCTAACATGATATCAACATTTGTTACTTTTAGTTTTCTTGTATATTCCTATCATATACTTACGGGAATTAGGCATTTACTTCAAGATATTCATATTGGTGAATCATTAAGTGCATCTAGGACATCTGCTTATATGATTTTAATTGTTTGGTTCTCATTATTTTTTCTTTTAATGATGAGGTTATATTTGTGAAAGGCTCATCATTATTTTATTTGCTTCGCTTATCAGCTCTCGTTATGCTGGTATATACCATCTGGGTATTAAGTTTTATCTTTTTTAATCAACCCGTTGAATATAATTCATGGATATCATTTACTAATCAAATATTATTCCAATTATCAACAACCTTTGTGGCTTTTTTCTTTTTAGCGCATACATTCATAGGCTTATGGACTGTTGGTACTGATTACTTTACGTCAAGAACTCTTGGATTTGTTAATACATCTTTAGCCAAACATGCTGACCTCATAAGAAGTGGATATACATTCTTGTTTGTAGCTTTAGGCGCATTAATTGTTATTACTACATTATTTATTATTTGGAGTTAAATTTTGAATATTTTGAATTCTTCTAACATCACAACACTTGCATTTGATGTCCTAGTTATTGGTGGAGGCGGTTCTGGGATGAGAACATCTCTTGAATTGGCTAAATCAGGATTAAAAACAGCTGTTGTTTCAAAAGTATTTCCAACTAGGTCTCATACCGTCTCAGCCCAAGGAGGTATAACTTGCGCAATTGCTAGTGCTGACCCTCAAGATGATTGGCGTTGGCATATGTACGATACTGTTAAAGGATCAGATTACATTGGAGATCAAGATGCTATCGAGTATATGTGCTCCGAAGGACCAAAAGCAGTTTTTGAGCTTGAGCACATGGGGCTACCTTTTTCTAGAACTGAAAATGGTCGAATTTATCAACGGCCATTTGGTGGTCAGTCTAAGGATTTTGGAAAAGGCGGCCAAGCAGCAAGAACATGTGCTGCTGCAGATAGAACTGGACATGCTTTGTTGCACACCCTATATCAAAACAATGTAAAAGAGGGATCTAATTTTCTAAATGAATGGTTTGCAG
>CABZRR010000021.1 GCA_902528215.1 uncultured SAR86 cluster bacterium
AAGCATGTGGGTAATGAATACCTCCACTACGTTAATGCTGCTCCCAATTGGTCTTGCTGTTTGCGCAAGTGTAGCTGAAACCATTCCAAATTTCTCTCAAACAGATAAAAGAAATTTTGAAATTTCACTTCTATTAGGTATTGCATATGCCGCATCGATAGGAGGAATGTCCACCTTAGTTGGAACAGCTCCAAACATAATATTTGCAGGTTTCATGCTAGAAACATATAGTCTTGAAATCTCTTTTACTGATTGGATGAAGCTAGGAGTTCCTATTGCAACAATCATGTTATTTTCTTCGTGGTATGCAATCACAAAAATTGTTTATCCAGTGAATTTCATAGCAAGCATTGAAACGAAGCTTCAGCTTCAAAATATGCTCAGCGATTTAGGCTCTCTAAGCAAAGATGAAAAAAAAGTTTTAATCATTTTTTTCTTAGCAGCAAGTGCATGGATGTTTAGAACACTACTTGATAATTATGTGCCATTTTCTGGTCTCACAGATGCAGGAATTGCAATAATTGCAGCATTAAGCTTTTTTTTAATTCCTTCAGAAAATAAACAAACAGATCTTCTTACTTGGGAACAGGCAAATAAGCTTCCCTGGGGCTTGCTTGTTTTATTCGGCGGTGGATTGTCTCTTGCAGCATCAATTGGTTCATCAGGTCTAGGTGGGTGGATTGGTCAAGCCCTCACAGTTTTAGAAAAGGTGCCTTCAATTGTTCTTATATTAGCGGTAGCAACCATGATTATATTTTTAACAGAAATTACATCTAATGTAGCTACAACCTCTACCTTCCTGCCAGTTGTTGGAGCCGTTGCCGTTGCTTTAGGCATAACTCCAATAGCTTTGACAATTCCTGTTGTTTTAGCAGCAAGTTGTGCTTTCATGCTTCCTGTAGCTACCCCACCCAATGCAATTGTGTTTGGTTCAGGCAAATTAACAATTCCAGATATGATCAGAGCTGGTTTTGCGCTAAATATTATTGGAATATTTTTAGTTACTCTTTTTGCGTTTTTTCTAGCTCCAATGATATTTTAATTTTTATGTCTCATAGAAATCTCATCTTTTCATTTCTATTTATATCAATAAGTTCTTGGGCGCAGGTTAGATATATTGACTATCCATCACCCTTTCACTCAACTATTGGAAAATCAGGAATGGTTGTGTCTCAAAATCAAGATTCCTCAGAGTTAGGTGTAGAAATTTTAAACATGGGTGGTAATGCCATTGATGCAGCTGTTGCAGTTGGATTATCCCTTGCAATTACTCTTCCTAGAGCGGGAAACCTTGGTGGCGGAGGTTTTATGCTTATTTATTTGAGTGACGAGCAAAGAACTATAGCTGTAGATTTTAGAAGCTCTGCTCCAAATAATCTCACTGAAAAAGATTTTTTATTTCTAAAAAATAATTATGATCTGCGAAGATATGGCTATAGAGCATCAGCTGTGCCTGGCACTGTAGCCGGCCTACTAGAGACTCACAAGCGTTACGGAAAGTTACCACTTAAAACAGTTATGCAGCCAGTTATTTCACAAGCTAAAGAAGGAATATATATAAGCTATGACTTAAATCAGGCGATTGGCAGTGCTGATCAAATAATGTTAGATGATGAATCTAAAAGTATTTATTTTCAAAATGACTTGCCACTGATGGAGAATGAACTCATTAAAAGAAATGATTTAGCTTGGACATTAAGTGAAATTGCAAATAATGGTCAAGAGGCTTTTTACTCTGGTTCGATTTCAAAAAAAATAGTTAAAGCTATGAAACAGAATAATGGTTATATTTCAGCGGAAGACCTCAAAAATTATAAACCTAGATTTTCAGAACCTATTCATACAACTTATAGAAATTACAAAATTTTTGCTCATCCACCTCCTGCTGGAGGAGCTGCAGTGCTGCTTGAAGGGTTAAATATTATTGAAAACTTTGAAACTGACAAAATGGGTCCAAACTCAGCAGAATTTATTCATATTTTTGCAGAAGCATTGCAGCGAGGACATATGGATCGATCCAGATTTATGGGAGATCCTGTATTTTATGACGTTCCAATAGAAAAAATTATTTCCAAACAAAGAGCTAAGTCTCTTGCGAAAGATATTAATTTAAATTTAGTCACAAAATCAGAATCTATTAATCCAGAATCATTATTTGAAGAGGGTGAAAATACTACTCATTATTCAATTATTGATGGTGATGGTAATGTCGTCTCCAATACATATACTTTAGGATACTCTTTTGGTTCTGGTGTAACGATTCCTGGAACAGGTATTCTCTTAAACAATCAAATGAATAATTTTGCATATCAATATGGAGAGTTTGGTGTAATTGATCGATCCGCAAGTGTTGGTAATAGATTTGAGTCTGGAAAAAGGCCTATGAGTACCATGTCTCCTATAATAGTCTTCAATGAGAATAACTCTATAAAGCTTGTTACAGGATCTCCTGGAGGTGCTTTAATTCCTGCAGCTATCTTGAGAGTGGTGACTGGAATTATAGACTTTGAATTAACTTTAGGTGAAGCATCTATGCTTCCCAGAATTCATAAAGATTGGCCGAAAGAAAATTTACTTTTAGAAAGAGGTTTTAGTAATGATACTATTAATATTCTTCAATCATTTGGTCATAAGGTCGAAGAATCAAAAACAATGGGTTCTACTCAAAGCATTTTAATTTCCTCAAAGGGCGTTGAGGGTTTTGCTGATCTAAGACGACCTAATGCTGGAGTGGCCATTCAAAATGATTAAAGCTTTAGCATTCATTTATAAAAAGAATAATTTTTCTGATAATGAATTTAAAGATTATTATGAAAAAAATCATGCTCCATTAGCAAAATCTCTTCTTACTTTTGAGGGTTATGAAAGAAATTATATTAGCACAGAGATCAATCCTCTTTATTCATCTCTAGGATCTATTAGTATTTTTCAATACCAATCAACTGGGTCATTAAAAATTATAGAAGAGAAAATGTCTTCAAATGCAGGAGCTATCCTAAGAGAAGATGAGCTAAAATTTATGAACGTTGCAAAAAATTATTTTGTGCTGACTGAATCTGCTCAACTTACAGAACAAGAATTCAAAAAAAAAATTTTTTATCCTTGCAATAAAATTGAAAGCTTGAACTCATTAAACACTTATGAGGGTTTAAAGCAAATCTCTGAAAACATAATTCTTGAACCAAGTGAGATAAAAGGCATTGGTGAGTATGGAATTTCTCAACAAACGTCTTTTGAAACATTAGAGAGATTAGTGCAAGAACATCCTAAAGCAATAATTGCATCTTGTGTTTCTTAGTTTCTATCAGACAAGTACTTTAACGCAGCATTAATTCTGTTATTAACTTCCTCTAGATTAAACAACGATAGAGTTAATCCTAATGAAGGAGATTGAGTTGAGCCAGTCATAGCAATTCTTATTGGTTGATTGAGTTTAGGAGTCGGTAAACTTAATCCTGTTTGGGCCTCCTTTAAAGCTTTATCAATTGAATCTTCATTCCAATCTTCGAGAACATTTAACTTTCTTTGCACATATTCTAAAACTGCCTCTGATCCAATTAAAAATTTATTGGATGCTTTATCATCATAAGAGCTTAATTCAGAAAAATACGGTATTAAGTCTTGAGCTACGCCAAGAAGATTGGGTTTTGAACTTCTCATTGCTGCAATGATTTCATTATTGTTTTTCTTTTGCATGTAATCAAGACCAAGTGAATCTAAAAATGGAATTAGTCTATTTTTGAAGTCATCGAAAGATAACGCTGCTAGATGATGATTATTAATCCAATCTAGTTTGGAAGGATCAAAAATAGCTCCAGCTTTTTGAACTTCTTGAATTCTAAAATCTGAAATTAAATCGTCTAAATAGAAAATTTCTTTATCTCCTTTAGACCACCCTAGCCGAGCAAGCATATTAATCATAGATGAATCTAAATAACCTTGATCGAAATAATCTTGTAAGCTAGTAACAGCATTCCTTTTGGATAATCTTTTTTTATCCTGTCCCAGGACCATTGGTAAATGGGCATATTCAAGAGCGTCATAACCAAGTGCATTTTGAATATGAATTTGTCTAGGTGTATTGCTTAAATGATCTTCTCCTCGGATAACAGTCGTTACACCTTGATTGAAATCATCAACAACATTACATAAATGATAAGTTGGAGACCCATCGCTTCTTAGAAGAATTAAATCATCTAATTCAGAATTTTGAAAAATTACTTCGCCTCTTACCAAATCATGAAAAACTAACTCTCCATCTTGAGGCGTTTTTAATCTTAATACCGAGTTATTTGTTCGTTCAAGACCAAGATTTCTACTTCTTCCATCATACATAGGTTTTTTGCCTGCTGCTTCCTGCTCTTTCCGCATCTCATCAAGCGTTTCTTTTGAACAATCACACCAATATGCATTACCTGATTCAAAAATTTGTTCTGCAGCCAGAGCATATAACTCAGATCTTTCAGACTGACGAACGGGGGGCTCATCAGGAATAATTCCAATGTTTGAAAGCCCTTTTAATATATTTTCCTCAAACTCTTCTTTTGATCTTTCAGCATCTGTATCCTCGACTCTAATTAAAAATTTTCCTTTATTTTGTTTAGCATATACATAATTAAATAGAGCTGTTCTGACTCCTCCTATATGCAAAGGTCCAGTTGGGCTAGGTGCAAATCTTGTAACTTTTGTCATGAAGAATCTCTATTTAGATTAATCTGTTGCATTCTTTGATCATGTGCAATCGTATCTTCTTTTGAAATATTAACTTTTTGGATCGGGAATTTTTTTAAATCAACTTTTAAGTCACTTGAATTTAAATCTAGATTAGAAGTTGTATTAGACGACATAAATTCGAATTTACTCTGGCCGCCTGTTAGGTGAATGTAAACATCAGCAAGTATGTTTGCATCTAACAAAGCTCCATGAAAACTTCTATCATAGCCACTTACTTCAAATCTGGATGCAAGCGCATCCAAAGAATTTCGCTGACCAGGAAACTTATTTCTTGCCATTAACAAAGTATCTTCAACATCGCATATTTCCTCAAGGAATGGATAGCTTGAGGATGCTCTTTTTAACTCAGAGTTAAGAAATCCTAGATCGAAAGAGGCGTTATGAATAACTAATATACTTCCTTCAATAAATTCTAAAAAACTTTCTGCTATTTCAGAAAATTCTGGTTCATTTGCAAGTCTTTCCATAGAAAGGCCATGGACTTTTTCAGCCTCCTCATCGATGGATCTTTGAGGATTAAGATATGAGTGAAAATGAATATCTGTTCTTTTCCTGTCCTCAAGAGCGACTGCTCCTACTTCAACAATTCTGTGCCCTTGATCAACTTCAAGTCCTGTTGTTTCAGTATCGAGAACAATAAGTTTTTTTGTCATAAGATAGAATCAATCCCTTTATTAGCTAATCGGTCAGCTTTCTCATTACCAAGATCTCCAGAATGACCTTTTACCCAGTGCCATTGAACGTGATGGTAGGTCATTAACTGATCTAATTTTTGCCACAAATCTTTATTTTTAACCTCTTTTTTTGCAGCAGTTTTCCAATTATTTTTTTTCCAATTTTGTATCCATAGAGTAATTCCATCCATCACATACTTTGAATCAGTGAATAGCTCAACATTACATGGTTCATTCAATGTTGAGAGTCCCTCAATGGCTGCAGAAAGCTCCATTTGATTATTTGTAGTACTATTTTTTCCACCGAAAATCTCTTTTTGCACTGTGTCAAATTGAATTAGCGCTCCCCAGCCACCTGGACCAGGATTACCTCTGCAAGCTCCATCTGTATAAATAATTACATCTTTCATTGTTAGGAATATGACATAAATACTAATGACTATTTTATTTTTAAACGCTTATAATAATTATATTTGGTTAATTGTAACTAATGAAGATAATCTTTCTTTCTACTCAAGAAATTCATTCCCAACTTAATATTCATATAATTTGAAATATGAAAATTTTTTTAATTGCTTTAGCAATACTTTTAATAACAAGTTGTGAATTACCCTCAATCATTGAAGCTGATGAATATCTTGAGCCTATTCCGGTAAATGTTTCAGAAAATATTCGGATTTCTGATGATGTTTGGGGCCGCATAAGAATTACCAGTGAAAATAATCAAGGATACTTAGATAGAAAAACTATTGAATATATTAATGCATATCTTAAAAATCCAGATGAGCTGGAATTGCTTTTTGAAAAAGGCAGGTACTTTATATACTTTGTTCTAGAAGAATTAGAAAGATATAGTTTGCCCTCAGAATTAGCGCTTCTTCCCTACATTGAAAGCAGTTATGATCCATTTTCAATCTCTTCATCAGGTGCAATGGGAATTTGGCAGTTTATGCCTGCTACCGCTAGAATTTATGGTTTAAAAAATACTTGGTGGTATGAACAAAGACATGATCCCTTAGCGTCATCAAGGGCAGCAGTAAGATATTTAGCCTATTTGCATAATAGGTTTAATAAAGATATTACATATACTCTTGCCGCATATAATGGTGGCCCAACTCTTCTTGAAAAGCGAATTAAGCTTAATAGGCAATCAGGCAAACCTACCGACTATAAAAATCTTAAATTACCCAAGCAAACATTGGAATATGTTCCAAAATTTATGGCCATTAAAGAATTAGCTGTCAATGCTGAAAAATATGGAATTAATTTACCAAATTTTCCAAATAAACCTGTTCTTGGTTCTATTGAGCTAGAAGGCCAGGTTGAAATACTAGCTTTTAGTGAGTTCGCCAATTTAAAGCCTGAATTTGTTTACAAATTAAATGCAGGGTATACAAAATGGGCATCTCCTCCTGGCAAAAAAACTACTTTTAATATTCCGATTGAATTAGAGAAAGATCTTAATCTCAAAAAGGATCAATTCATTCAAAACAACCAAATTAATTGGGTGACCCATAAGGTTGTAACGGGAGATAGTCTTTGGAAGATAGCAAAAAAATATGACACTGAGATAAATATATTAAAGAGAGTTAATTATTTAAAATCCGATATTTTAAGTCTTTATCAAGAGCTACTTATTCCTTTAAGCAATGATCAAAATCAAGCATTTATTCCCTATCAAGCTCACATTATTAGTGAGGGTGATACATTATGGGAACTTGGTAAGAAGTATAAAGTAGCGCCAGCTGTGATAGCAAAAAATAATGGATTGGCATTAAATACTCCTTTAACAATAGGAAAAGAACTAAATATAGGAAATAAAAATATTTATCGAACGTTCAATTCAAAAAAAAGAACTGTCCTATACAGCGTAAAACAGGGAGATAGTCTCTATCGAATAGCTGACATTTTTAATATTGAGATTTCAGATATAAAAAAGATTAATGAGTTAGAAAAAAATGAGATTGCTCCTGGTCAGGTACTAAAAATTATTATAAAGGCTTTTTAATCTGAAGATATTTTTGGATCTAGTGCATCTCTAAGACCATCGCCAAAAAAATTAAGGGCAAATAATGTAAGTGTGAAAGTAAATCCCGGATAAATTAATAACCAAGAATATTCTTCCATTGATTCAACACCATATCTTATTAATGTGCCCCAGCTGCTCATAGGTGGCTGAATACCAAGACCAAGAAAACTTAAAAATGCTTCAAGTAGCATAACTTGGGGAATTGTTAAAGTTGCATAAACAGCTATGGGCCCAAGAATATTCGGATATATGTGTTTTCTAAACATTTGAATGTTTGATACTCCCATAGCCTGAGCAGCTAAGACATATTCTTGAGTTTTAATTGTTAAAACTTGTCCTCGAACAATTCGGGCCATGGTGAGCCACTCCACGGCTCCTATGGCACCGAATAACAGCCATATATTTCTTCCAAAAATTACCATGAGCAAGATTATAAAAATAATAAATGGAAGACCATATAGAACATCTACAATCCTCATCATCACAGAATCAATTCTTCCGCCAAAATATCCTGCAACTATGCCCCAACTCACGCCTATAACTAGCGCAACACTTGTAGCAACGAAACCTACCAGCAATGAAACTCTTGCGCCATACAAGATCCTGCTGAAAAGATCCCTGCCCAATGTATCTGTACCAAGTAAAAATTCAGAGGAAGGAGGTTGGGCCCCTAACTCAAGGTTTTGATACGAATAAGAATGTGGCGCAATCCATGGAGCAAAAATTGCGAGGAAAATTAAGACTAATAAAATAATTCCACCTGCAACAGCCGCTTTGTTTGCAAGCAATCTTCTCCATGCATCCGACCATAATGAACTTTCTTGATTCACGTTTGACTCCTTGCACGAGGATTCATCAACAAAACAGCAACGTCAGATAATAAATTAAAGAATATTATTAAAGTAGAAAAGAAAATAGTAGTACCTAGAATCATTGTGTAATCCCGATTAAAGGCTGCCTCAACATAAAAACGTCCTAGTCCTGGAATTTGAAAAATAGTTTCAACGACAAAAGATCCGCCGATCAAGCCTGCAACTGCTGGGCCTAAAAAAGAAACCACTGGGACCAATCCACCCTGCAATGCATGCTTAATAATTACTTGATGCTCTGGTAAACCTTTTGCTCTTGCTGTTCGAATATAATCTTGACTAAGTGTTTCTAGCATCCCTCCCCTGCTGAGCCTAGCTATGTAAGCGGCATATGCAGCCCCTAAAGTAATTGAGGGCAAAATCTTATCTCCAGGCAATGAACCCCATCCAGAAACAGGTAAGGCCTCGAGATAAATTCCAAAATATAATACAAGCAGAGGTCCTAGCAAAAAGGTTGGCATACAAATTCCAATCATAGCTATTGTCATGGGCACATAATCTAAAAGTGTATTCCTTTTGACAGCTGCAATGACCCCCGCAAGACTGCCAATAATCATGGCAACAATAATTGCGTAAAAAGCTAATTCAAAAGTTACTGGTAAACCAGTAAAAATCATCTCAGTTACTGAACGTCCTGGATATCGAAATGACGGACCAAAATCTCCTTGAATAAGATTGAACATATAATCCCTGTACTGAATAATTAGTGGGGCATCTAAATTGTAAACAGCATTTAGATTCTTCATGACCTGAGGAGGAACAACTTTTTCAGCATCAAAAGGGCCACCTGGAGCCATGCGGACCAAAAAAAATGTTAATGAAGCTACAATTAAAATAACAGGGATTGCGATTGCAATTCTTTTCAAAATAACTTGCAGCATATATGAGATTATCTTTCTAAATAGATAAATTTAGGATGATGTGTATCTAGTAGATTGGGATGCCAGCCCTTTACGTCACTTGATAATTGATATTGACGGACGTATGTATAAATTGGAATGATAGGCATCTCACTTATTAATAATCTTTCAGCTTCCATAAGATATTGATATCTTAATGACTGTTCATTTGTAGAATTCGCTAATTCTAATAACTGATCATATTCCTCGTTCTCCCAACCAGTCTTATTATTGCCTCTGTTTGGTCTCAGAGTATCAAGGAATGTATTCGGATCTTCATAATCACCTATCCAACCTGCTCTTGAAATTTGAAAATCGCCAGTCATTTCCCTTGCTAAGTAAACCTTCCAATCCTGATTAACTAATTCAACTGAAATTCCTAAATTTTCTTGCCACATTTGCTGGATAGCTAAAGCTATCTTTCGATGACCTTCTGATGTGTTAAAGAGTATTTCTAGCACAGGAAACCCATCACCATTTTCATAACCAGAATCTGCAAGCAAAGTTCTTGCAAGCTCTGGATTGTATGGAACATCAGTGTCTGGCTCATACCCCGCAGATCCTGGTGGAGTAAAAGAGTAAGCAGCTGCTTGACCACATTTTGAAACTTTTTCAACGATTTGTTTTCTATTAATTGCGAATGCTAACGCTAATCTAATATCTTTATTTTTAAGAATTGGATGAAGGGTATTTATTCTGTAAAAATAAGTTCCCATATATGGCTCAATTCTTAGGTTAGGATTTTCATTTTCAATATATATAGGGCATTTTTCTAGAGGAACAACATTTGTGACATGTAATTGACCTGCTCGAAACATTCTATCTTCAGTTGATTCATTAGAAACAGGGAAGTACCTAATTTCATTCAACCTAACTCTACCTGCGTCCCAATACAATGGATTCTTTTCAACAATGATTTGCTTGTTCAGTTCCCAGGTTTTTAAATTCATTGGTCCGTTGCAAACGAAGTTTCCCGGTCTGGTCCACTGACCATTTCTATCATCAATGGTCCCATGTTTCAAAATAGTTTCCTTGTGAACGGGATATGTACTGTAGTGGCTTAAAAGTCTTATAAAAAAGGGAGTAGGATTTTTTAGCTCAACTCTCAGCTCATGATCGTTAATTGCGCTTACTCCTACATCAGAGAAATCACTAGTTTTGCCTTGATGAAAATCTTCAGCACCCTTCAAATAATAAAGCATATCAGGATATTGAGACCCAAGTGATGGAGTCAAAATTCTCCTCCATGACCAAACAAAATCTTGAGCTGTTAATTTATCTCCATTTGACCATTTAGCATTGTGATTAAGAAAAAAGGTATATGTCTTTCCATCCTCACTAATTTCCCATGACTCAGCAACACCGGGAAGATTTTCACCACCCTTTGGATTTGCAATTGTTAAGCCTTCACACAGAGAAATAAGTAAATGATGCTCCGGCACACCAGTGACAATATGAGGATCTAAACCCTGTGGCTCACTACCATTGCCAAACAGAAGGATTTGATTTTCCAGAGCCGAATCAATAGGAGATACATTTCCACCGCATCCATAAAGAATAAATAGAATAAGGAATATGTTAAAAGTTTTCACTGTCTATATTATATGAAAAAGATTTTTAAAAAGCCGCTCTAAATCAATAAAATAATAAAAAGAGGGGCTGAATAGCCCCCCCTTTTACGATTATGATTAGATCTTAAAGCTCAAATGTAGCATTCAAGAATATATATGTTCCCAAAGCGTCAAAATACCCTGGGAAAGTATTTCCATTTCCAGGAGCAGTACCAGCACTAGATGTATAGATAGGGTCTTCATCAAATATATTGCTAGCACCAACGCTAAATCTTAAATTATCATTAAACTGATAATTTACAGTGAAATCAAGATATGTTTTGTCCTCAAAATCAATAGCGGTTGAATTAAGGTCATCGGTCTCACCTAAATATCTAAGACCAAGAATATAATCTAAATCGCCTCTTGTGAGAGATGCAGAATAATTTCCTGCAAATTCGGGAGTAGGATTTTTACCACAATCTTTTCCATAATATCCTGCACACTCAAGTTCAGCTGCACCAGGGATAGTAATCAAAGTATCTGAATCAGTGATAGTTGAAATACCTTTCAGATCAACTATACCAAGAGGTGTGTCGAGTGGATAGGTAAAAATTATATCGAAGCCAGTAAGGCCTTGCTCAGAAACATTGGTATTAGTTGTAATGATTTGACCCGGAGATACCCACAATGTTCCAGCAATTGGATCTCTTTGAATTAGATTACAAAATGTTGCATTTCCTGTCTCAAGACATTGTGTTAATGAAGTTGAAGCAGGAATGGTTCCAATACCATCTGTAATTTCAATATCAAAATAATCTAATGTTAGAGTTAAGCCAGGAACAAATGCAGGAGTCCATACAAATCCTAAAGTTAAAGACTCTGACTCTTCAGGAACCATGTTCGGATTACCACCTGTCAAAATATTGTATTGATCAGCTGGTGATTTTAGATCTGATCCATAATCAACAGCAGACAGACCAGTTCTAGCACACTCAGCTTGAGTGTAACTAGGTCCAATACCTGTTTCTGGATCAGTGCCACAAGGATCAGGATCTAAGTCTGTAAGACCTGAGCCTTGGCCTCTATACAATTCAGTGATTGATCCGTGACGAGTAGCTGTTTGGACTGTACCCCTAACGGATAACTGATCATTTACTTGCCAGTAGACTCCAAGCTTGAATGCATCAGTATCATTGTCAGTAGAATAATCAGCAAATCTAGCTCCAGCTTCAAGGTTGATGTTATCTGTTACAGGTATACCTAATTCAAGGAAAAATTCTTTTACATCGTATCCGCCAGCAAGAGCAACAATTGGACCACCTGCTCCAGTTCTGTCAGCAGCTTGTGCGGATGCATCTGGACGATAATCAGATTCAAGCTCTCTTGACTCATAACCGAATACAGCACTTACAGGAGATGGAGCTCCAGGAAGAGAAAACCCTGTCTCTCCCTCAACAAAAGCTTGGAAGACTGTTTCGCTAGAATCGCCTAATATAAAATTAGGAATAGCCATGTATGCTTGAATTTCTGGATTTGCATCCCAAATTGCTTGAATTCCACCATCTCCAGGCAAACCACCTGAAAATAAATTATAAGGAATACAATCTGGATCCGATCCATCTATCACAGATACACAAGTTGGAGTTCCATTTACATTAATTACATTAGTAGCTCTAAGTAATTTTGTAATAGAAAGATCATTTTGAATTTCTTCTGAAAAATCTACCTCGGATGTTTGATATGAAATATCATATCTCCAATCATCATTTAAATCTCCTCTTAGACCAATTGAATATGTAACATTTTGATATTTTGTAGCAAATGTTCTAGGACCACCTTCAACATTTCTTTTTAAACTTCTTACAGGTGCCATGTAATCGATAATTGATCCATCAGCCACTTGACTGTTGAGTGAATTAATATAACTCAATGCAGCAGCGCCAGTTGCGAAATTTGGAGCATGAGAGCCGCCCATTCCTGTCCAGTTTCCACAAATAGCTTGATATTGCTGAGCTGAGAGATTGGCGTTATAACACGGTAATGCTCTTAGATCACCAAAGGTTCCAGAGTATGCGATTTGAGATGGAGATTCATTTTTCATAAATCTAGCACTGGAATATAACTCTGCCTTATCAGAAATTTGATATTTCGCAAAAAAACCAGAATTAATCTTATCTTGTGGTCTTTGATAATGGTTAGTTGGATTGTAGTTATAAAGTCTTCCGTTTCTGTCGGCAAACTCGTCACCTGATGTCAAATAATCAAACTTGAAATCAGATACGGCTGTGTTGATTGGTGTAAAGCCTTTTTTTGCATAGCCAAAGTCATACAATCTGCCTGCTGGTATAGTACTTGAACCACCACATGTAGTATCACCGCCACCTAGAGCACAAGCCCCACCATCATAAGCACCTTGAAGTATTGGATTGGTATTTACGTGTTCAAAAAATCCAGTGATGTGTCCTTTTCCATCATCAATTGAACCACCAAAAGCAATTGACAGTTTAAGAGAATCTCCTTCAGTGACTTCTGAGGGAGCCTTTTTATAATTATATGAATCATGAAG
>CABZRR010000022.1 GCA_902528215.1 uncultured SAR86 cluster bacterium
TGGAGGCAGCTTCAGCAAGCGCGAAACCCATCTTTCCAGAGCTATTATTTGATATAAATCTTACTGGATCAATTTGTTCTCTTGTTGGGCCAGCTGTAATAATAATTTTTTTCCCATTTAAGAATTTATTTTCTGACATTTGGACAGTCTCATAAATTTCTTCAGGCTCTGACATTCTCCCGTAGCCACTATCTCCGCAGGCTTGCTCACCTTTTGAAGGGCCAATGAATATTATTCCTCTAGATTGCAAGGAATTAACATTATTTTGAGTGGCTGTATTTGACCACATATTCTTATTCATTGCTGGAGCAACATAAATTTGAGCTTTATAAGCCAAAACTATGGCACCTAATAAATCATCAGCTCTTCCATAGGATAGTCTAGATATTGTCTCTGCGCTGCATGGAGCAATTAAAATTATATCAGCCCATTTAGCTAATTCAATGTGGCCCATGGCCTGTTCTGCAGTTTCATCAAGAAGGTTTCGATGGACAGTGTTTCCACTTATTGCCTGCATAGTTAAGGGCGTAATGAATTCGCATGCAGAATCTGTCATTAAAATTCTGACATTATCTCCATTTTTCTTAAACAATCTTGCCAAATCAGCAGATTTATAAGCAGCTATACTTCCTGTTATACAAAGAAGAATGTTGGATGATTGATCGATTTTCATATACGTAAGTATTCAAAAAATGTAAATCTTACATATTTTCAAGGATAAAAACAAAAAAGGGAGCTTTAGGCTCCCTTTAGAAAATTGCAACAATTTATTTTGTTCCAGACACAGATCCTGAATCGGGCTTAAGACCTCTTACTTTTTTAAATAAAGTGCACTTTTGAGATGCTTTATCAAAAGTAAAGCCTTGGACCTTTGATTTTGACAGGGCATACTTTGAACATCCTTCAACAGAGGAATATTTTTTTGCAGTTTTAACAGAAAATATTCTGCCTTGGATTTCATAGCCGTCTTGGATTGCTATTTCTGCAGATATGGAGAAAGGTAAAGAAATAGCAGCAAAAAGTAGAATTTTTTTCATTATATTGATCCTTTATTTTTTATAGATATGTTCATACGAAAAATCTATCTTTATGTTTATATAATACACATATTATAAAGCAATTATTGTGCCAATTTAATGTTTTTATTAAACAATGTGCATCTGTTTAGTTAGTCTTGTATTGATAGAAGATTTTAAGAGGTACATAATGAATAAATGAAAACTCTTGCAGATTTGATCAAAGAAGCACGCATGGTTGTACCAAAGATTAAATGTGAGGAATTGGCTGAAAACAGAGACGGTTTGATGCTAATTGATGTAAGGGAATCTTCAGAACTTGAAGAAACAGGAAGTATTGATGGAGCATTAAATATTCCTAGGGGCCTTATTGAAATGAAGTTAAGTCCAAATAATGAATCTATGGATATTAATACACCAATCGTAGTATTTTGTGGCGGTGGAAGTAGAGCTGCATTAGCTGGATCAACTCTCTTAGAATTAGGTTTTAAGAATGTAAAAAATTTGGAGGGTGGATTTCGTGAGTGGAAAGATTTTTCTAAATGAATATATTTGTTTTGATTTAAAAAAAGAGGGCTAATGCCCTCTTTTTAATTCAAAAAGCTTTTTTTAGAACTTATATCTAAAACCTAAGCGATAGACAGGACCATGATCTTGGGCTAAGAAAAGCATCTCAGGATATCTTGCATATAGTCTTGTATCCTCGTCGTTGAGGTTTTGGCCCTCAACAAAAACTGATGCTTGCTCATTAAGTCTATATGCAAATGAAGCATCAATCTGATTTCGTTCCATCACGTATAAAGGCTGATCATAGTTTCCAAAGCCAGCAACTGTTTCGCCTCTAGTATTCAATGCGATTCTTGCGGTAATCTTTTCATCCTCATAGAAAACTGAAGCATTTGAAGAATCACCGAGACCAGGAAGAATAAATTGTCTGCCGATTGCGTTTCTATCAATATCGACATCTCCACCCTCAACAAATGTTGCATTCAGTTGAAGGCCATATCCTGTATCGCCGAATAAATGTTGAAGCACCACTTCAAAGCCATCAACTTCTCCAGTAGCAATGTTTGCAGGTCTGGTTATTTCAAATACAGCCAATGGATCACTTGATGTAGCGTCAATATAACCTGGCTCACATCTCCACCATCCGCCTGACTCACAAGCTCCAAAGGGGAAACCACCTGAAACATCAATTCCTCTGGACATTGCAACTGCCACCCAACCCATATGTTGTTGAGTATTCATCCAGCTTTGAGCCCATAGAGCCTGTTGAGAAACACAATGCATTGATCCCCATTCACCAGGAAAACCGGTATCAGGCCTTCCAGCCTGATCCCACGCATTCACACAATTTTGTGCATACTGACCAATTTCTCCATATGCAGGATTTCTAAGTCCATAAAGCTCACCAGAGCCAATTTGATTTTCAATAAAATCTTCGATTTCTTTAAAGAAATAATTAACTGCGAAATAACTACCCTCATCGTAGTACCATTCATAAGCGATATCATAATTTGTTGATTTGAGTGGCTCTAAACTTGGGTTTCCTCCTGATGCAGTAGGAGTAAAGAAATCTCTGTTGCTAAACGTTAAGGAAGATCTCATATCTTGCAAGCTAGGTCTTGCCATTGTTTGTCCAGCAGAAAATCTTAGTACTTGCTCATCATCTAATGAATATGCCATTGATACTTGAGGAAGTACCAAGTCATTACTACCTGATTTAGGAGCATCTACTGGTCCTCCAGTAAGAAATTGAAGACCATTGATCATATCCCATCTAATATTTGTTGGTGTAGATTCAAGTCCAGTGGCAAGCACCTCTGCATCTTCATATCTAATGCCTGCAACAACATTTAATGGCTTATCATTAACTGTAAATTCCATGTTAGCTTGAATGAACATCGAGTCGATTGTCTCCTCAACTCTATCATTCGTATCAACTGGTCCTGCATTGAACAGTCCCACACGACCTTGCCAGTTATTTTTAGCAACCGTAGGATCTATTTCAAAATAATAACCATTTCCAGCGTCATAATTATCAAAGAATCCCTTAAGAGATCTTCTAGTAAATATGCTTGCAGATGCTGCAACCGCAGGATTCAGTGATGTAACTAATTCAGAGCGGAGATCTCTGAACTCGGATTCAATAGATGAAATTCCAAATTCAATTGATTTTAGGTAACTTCCATCTAAATTTATCCATTCTCCGTTGAACTGGAATTGTTTCATTTGATTTTCTTTTTCAGCATCTCTATAAAAGAGTCCTGTATGAACAAAATCAGATGAGGTGAATTCTTTGTTATACACAAATGAATTGATGCCTTTGGCACCTCCATTAGTCTGAGTAATCACTGCATCAGCTGGAGTAGCAAATCCCATTTCATTTGGTATTTCAGAGCCATCTTTTTCTGCAGATGAATCATGATAATCTAACTCAAATTTTAATGAGTCAGAATAATTCCAATCAAGATTAAAGCCTATTGACTCGTTTAAATTTTCTGTATCTCCCCAGATTAATTGATGGTCATAGCCTCTATCGCCTACAACTAAATCGGTATAAACTCCATTGAAGTTAATGGTTGCTTGTTGAGTTCCCCAACCACCCAACCAGGAGCCAAACATTTGACCATTTGAACTAAATTCAACTTTAGAATAAGTGTAATCTGCAGTAGCAACTAAATTTTCAGAAAGTTCATACTGAACTGTTACTTGACCATTTATTCTTAATCGATCATTGTCTTTAAATTGATATGCAGAAGGTTCTTGATAGAAGGTTTTACCATCTGCCCTTTGATTATTATTAGTAATGCCAGCTGCATATTTATCAACCCTAGAATAGCCCTCAATCAAAGCTAGATCCTCTACAGTAATCCAATTTGATTCTCTGGTACCTGTTTCTCTGTTGTTTCTATCTTGAAAAGATCCTGAAATTGCATAGCCCCATTTACCTTTATTTGAGCTATGCACAAAAGCAGCTTCAAGTGGATTGGTGCCTTCTTTGCTGGACGTATCTTTCAGCATATCTACACTTAAAGAGGTTAAATCACCTGGGATGGCTAGAGGTTTTGTTGTGACCATATTAATAGTTGAGCCAATGCCGCCTGATGGTAATCTACTATTTGTTGATTTATATACTTCAACAGCTGCTATACCATGAGAGGAGATATCACCAAAGTTAAATGATCTGCCTCCACCCCATTGACCTGGAACTGTTGGCATTTGTCTTCCATTTAATGTAACCAAATTAAGCTCTGGGCCAAAGCCACGAACGGCAACCCTTTCACCTTCAACATTGCTTCTATCAATACCAATACCCACAACTCTTGCAAGTGATTCGGCTAAATTGCCATCGGGAAACTTACCAAAATCCTCAGCAGTAATTGCATCAACAATTCCTACATTATTTCTTTTTATTCCAATTGCTGTTTCTAAACTTCTTTTAATTCCAGTTACAACAACCTCTTCAACTCCATTTTCATCAGATGTATATGTGCTTGAAATATCGTAACCTGAGACTTGTATGGCTTTATTTTCTACTTCAGGAGAAATTATCTCTGTTGATTCTGATTCTTTTGTATCGATATCTGCTGGTGCAATAGGATTATCTGCAAAGACAAAAAAAGGCAATATCAGCGTGAATAGCTTGAAAAATTTCATTACTTTATTCCCCAATATAAAATAAGTTATCCCGAATTATCGCTATATTACTAACCTTGTCAAGGCAACGCGACTAGGGAAAATATAAGTAAAATAAACAAGTTATTTATTGTGGCAAAAGACTTATTTTTTAAAGAGCAATGTCATCCTGTCTGATTCACCGATTGACTCATATTTAGCTCTATCTTTTTCTTTTAATCTAAAGGATGGTGGTAATGTCCAAACTCCTCTAGGATGATTGGCTGTATCATTTGGATTTGCATTAATCTCTGATGTTCTCACCAATTCAAACCCTACTTCTAAAGCTTTCTTAATTGCCAATGATTGGGTTACATAACCACTTTTTTTCATAAATTCCATGGAGGATCCTTCTGGTGCTCTGTGTTCTACCACGCCAAAAAAGCCGCCTGGCTTAAGAGAATTATATGCCTCTTGCATCACTGCTTTCATAGAGTCGCTCCCTAACCAATTGTGCAGATTTCTAAAAGTAACTACGAGATCTTGACTCTCTGGATCAGTAAAAGCGTTCGATGGAGGGACGTCTGCAGTAATTACTTTTACTCCATCGAATAATGGATTGGAAGCAAGCTTTTTATCAAAAGAGTTTCTAGAGCGCATGTAGTACCCTCCAGCATCTGGATTATGGTGAGTTACTGATAATTTTCCATTTTTTCTTAAATATGGAGCTAATATCTCAGTGTACCAACCGCCTCCCGCAGATAATTCTAAGACATGCATAGATGAATTAATTTGAAAAAAAGTTAGTGTTTCATAGGGATTTCTATACTTATCTCTCTTTGAATATGAGGGATTTCTGTTAGGATCATTTATCGCTTCAAGCAAAGAGTCATTTTGATTTACTGCAAAGACAGAATTAGAAAAACTATAAACTATAAAAAATAAGTTAAGAGTATTAAAAAAAATTTTCATCAAAATCTCCAATATATTCAATAATGTTAATCTAGCATTAGTATTTTTAATAGAGTATTAAATGAAATGGATAAAAAAATTTGATAATTTTTATTTAATTATTGGAAGATCTTTATTGGGCTTATATTTTGTTGGTCCAGGATTTAGCAAAGTGTTTGATTATGCTGGAACCCTTGCATTGATGAAAATAAAAGGAGTTCCATTTAGCTCAATGCTGTTACCTGTAATCATAGGAATTCAGATATTGGGCGGACTATGTTTAATTCTTGGAAGAAATTTGAGGATAGCCTCGCTGATACTTTTCGTGCTTACAATTGTTATAAATATTTTTATTCATAATTTTTGGGCATTTGCAGGAGATCCTGCTCAAGCTCACGAAATACAAAATTTTGTCAAAAACATAGCGATAGGTGCGGGATTATTAGTTCTATCTACAAAAGATACAAGTTGAGAGTTTGAAATAAACCAACCCCCCCTAGCCAACCGAGATGAGCTAATCGTGAGATAGATTTGTTCTGATGATTCCAAACCCCGAAAGCTCCGAAAGCACCGCAAGCTCCAAAAGAAGGAATCCAAAATCCAAGTAAGCCAAATAAACCTAGCATACTCAATAATCTTATTGAGCTGCCGGATTGACTTGGATGAACTTTATTAAGAAGACCTGTGAAACCGATAAGACCAAATAATCCAATCAGCCCTAGGCAGCTCATTAATTAATCTCTAGGACGTGACTCGTTAACGACCAATTTTCTGCCTTCAACTTCGGCATCATTCAATGCTTGGATTGCATTTTCACCGCCGTCTGACATTTCAACAAAACCAAAGCCCCTAGAGCGCTTAGTTTGACGATCAGTTATAACCTTGGCTGATGTAATAGTGCCATGCTCTGCAAAAATTTGCTCAAGAGCAGCATCGTCTATACTCCACGGGAGGTTCCCAACATAAATATTCATATTATTCCTATTTAATGAAAATTAAAAAAGCAGTGTAACGTATTTTTAGAAATAAAACTTAATATATTAAACATTTAAAAAGTCTAGTGTCTTGTCACCAAAATCGGACCACCACTCCATTCCCATTAAGTTTATTCGCTCAAGATTTACTTCAGAGGTATCATCCATTCTTCTGTTAACAAGACCAGTGGAGGAGTTTACTCTAAGGTAGTTCTCACCCATTAAGTCACTGGCAATTTCATCAAACATACTAGATTCAAGCATAATCCCCAAAATATCATGATTAAACCAATTTATGGCACCCCACTTCGCAGAACTTTTTCCATTTATTTTTCTTCTATTTATCCCGGTTCCAATGCTGAGAACCTTGATTTCATAATCTGGGAAAAGTTTTTTGGCCTCAGAATAACCAAGCAAAGATGGATTATTAGCAACTATTCCACCATCTATTAACCAAGTTCCATCATCTATTTCTTGAGTTGAATAATAAATAGGAGCGGCGCTCGTTGCACTTGCTGCGCTCACTATTTTTATACCCGGAGAATCATATGAGCTTAGTAAACGAGGTTTTCGACTTTCAACATCATAGGCTAAAACTGCAACGGATTTTTTAGCCTCACCAAGTGATTGATCTCGGAAATATTCGAGCAGGACATCTCGCTTTCCTATTCCATCATATTTAGGTTTAGTTTGAAGAAAAGATGCATTATCCCAAAATGACTTTGACATAGTTTTAGCTAAATTTTCTTTTGACCAAAACTCTTCCAACTCAAAGCAATCAGATCCTCGTCCTGCAAAATGCAATGCATTAATTCCTCCGGCGCTAGTGCCAATAAAAAAATCAAATAAATCAAAAATTTTCCTTCCAGAGGCAATTTCTAACTGCTTTAGAAATACAACTTCTGCTATCGCCCTTACACCACCTCCATCTAAGGACAAAATCAATTTAGTTTTTTTTGGTGAATTAAAATATTCTAAAAATCTGCGCATTTTAAAATTTAATTACTTTCTTGAAAGATTTTATTCAAAAGTTGACTTAGACGAATAGCTGCTAATGCAATTCTTTCATTAATAATATCAAAGTGACTTTCCATATACACATTTGTAACAACCTCTAACTCATTATTTCTATAACCGACAGATGGTTGCATTGCAAGGTCTCTGCTTTCCTGAGCCCAAGATTCAATATCATTTGAATGAAACACATTCAAGAATTGAATAATTTTCTCATCAACTTTTTTTGAAAAATAATTCTTACTGTTTGTAAACTCCATATGTTCAATAATTTGTCCATCCCACAAACTATGCATATTTGTCTGACGTCCATCGGTAAACGCTAGTAAGTGATCATTGCCTCCTCGATCATGCGGATAACCCACATGCATGGGTTGATGAATGTCTCCAATAAAATGGCCGACAAACCACAAAGCTTCCTTTTTATTCTGTCTCGTGCTTGATGAATCTTCTAAAATTGCTATTTGCTCATGCAATGAAAAAATCAAGCATCCATTTTCAGGACACTTCGCTTTATAAATATTTTGCTCTGAATCAGGAAGATTAATGTAGTGCCAAGATCTGGTTTCTTTTCTTTCGTCAGCTTTAATCCAGTCAGCCCAAAGACATGCTTCACCAAAAGAACCAAGTTCTTTTATAAAGGGGTCAATGTTTACAATTGTTGACGGTGTTAATAGTTCATATGCTTTATCACAAACCATTTTATGACCAGTCTCCCACCATGCTTGTAAATTCAAAGAAAGAATAAATCCACAAAAAAATATAAATTTTCCTTTTGAAAACATTATTAGAAGTTTTCAGCTATTGCAGAAGATATTGCTCTAAAGATAGCAACATGCTCATCCTTTGAACGATCTTTTTCTTGAGGGAACTTATAATTTGATGAAGTTTTAGCTATAACAACATTGTTTTTTGGATCAATAAAAACATGCTGGTTATATATGCCTGAAGCCATATACTCATCATCTGGAAATCCTGGAATCCACCACTGATAGCCATAGCCCCATGAACTTGATGAAGAGTTATTTTCTCCTGGTTTAAGATGCTCCTCATCAATTCTATGGGATGCATCAACCCATTCAGCAGGGACAATTGATTCTCCGTTCCAAAAACCTCTTTTTAAATACAGAAGTCCAAATTTAGCATAGTCTCTCAACGAAGCATTTAAACCACCTAAAGCTACTTCCATGCCTGAATTATCAATCATGTAATAAGCATCATGCTCCATTCCAATCTTATGCCAAATATCATCTTTGAGGTTATCTGAAATTGTCTTGCCTGTTACTTCCTGTAAAAGCATGGCAAGCATTTGAGTATCAATGCTCACATAATGATTGTAGGTGCCTTGAGGTTTTTCATTTTCTAAAGATTTAGCAAACTCTCTCATTGATGTCCCAAAGGATATCGTTCTTCCGAACCTGTTAATATCTGAGTTATAGTCCGCGTAGTCCTCATTAAATTTTATGCCTGATGACATTTGTAACAAATTCTTGATTGAAATATTGTTGTAACCGGTATTTGAAAAGTCTGAAAGATACTTTGTGATTGGATCATTGATACTATCTATCTGACCTCTTTCAACTGCTATACCAATCAAAGCTGAAAGAAAAGATTTTGCAACAGACCATGAAATATGCTGAGATGTTTGATTATTGTTATGCCAGTAATTTTCAAACAAAATCGTATCATTATTTAAAACAATCAACCCATCTGTTTCGTAATAATCAAGTGCTTCCATTAAATTTCTTTCTTTGTCATCAAAGTAATAAGTTTGTGGTAAATCAAATTCTTTTTTATTAAATACAAATGATTCACCAGATGCGGGAATAACTGGGCCAATTTGAAAAACTTTATCCATATTTATAAAGTTGAAAGCTATTTTGTCTTGCTCATATAAATTAATCATTTTGTAAACTCTTAACAATTTTGGGGTATAGATCAGCGCAGCGATAAAGCTAATTAAGGCCAAAGATAGTAATATTTTATTGAGCATAGTATTTTTTATTGATACATGGCTTGATCAAAAGCTTGTAGGTATTCAGTAGAAATCTCCTCTAATTGGCGCTTGTAACCCTTGTGAGTAAATATGTAAAAATCTTTTTTCTCAATACCTGAAAAAATAGCTTTTGCTGCCTCCAATGGAGATATTGGATAGGTGTTGTGTGCATCTTCAGCTGCAACCTCAAGCATTGCCCTAGGATCAGTATCTGAATCTTCAGCTTTATCCTCAATATCTTGTTTTTGAGAACTATCAAATGTGCTGTTTACAATATTGGTTGTTACCTCACCCGGACAAACAATGCTGACATTCACATTGGAACCATTTAACTCCGCTCTTAACGATGTCATTAAGCCCCTAATTCCAAATTTTGAGGCAGAATATAGGCCTAACATTGGATAAGCGATAAATCCGGATGTTGAGCAGGTTGCAATTATGTGTGATTCCTCACCAGAGGATTGCATTTGAGGTAAAAAAGCATGCACTCCATTAAAACAGCCTCCCAGATTTATGTTAATCAGCCAATCATACATATCTCGATTTACTTGACTTAAAGGTGCGGGACCCAATACTCCAGCGTTATTAAAAAGAAGATGGCAGTGTTGAAAGGTTTCAAAGGTTTGACTGGCAAGATTTTCAACTTCATTTAAATTACTTACATCGATTACTCTGGCTATTGCCTCTACTCCTTTGCTTTTGACAAGTTCAAGAGTTTCATCCAAACCAGCTTGGTCTACGTCTGCTAAAACAAGCCGCATTTTTTTATCAGCTGATACCTCAGCAATACCTCTACCAATGCCACTCCCTGCACCAGTAATTACTGCTACCTTATTTTCAAAATTTTTCATTTATTTCTCACAAATTTAATACTCAGATATTATCTTAACTCAAATAAACTTA
>CABZRR010000023.1 GCA_902528215.1 uncultured SAR86 cluster bacterium
TTAAAAAGATTGCTGCAATAAAAAATATAATAAATCTTGGAAACTTAGTTGCTTTTGCTTGTTTATTAAAAATCCAATTCACAATTAATATCAGTGGAATTAGCCATATCGTTCTTCCTAATTTTAATGTGGCCGCAACTTGTGCTGACTCACCACCAAAAGTTACTGCAGATCCAATCACTGAGCTTGTATCATGTATTGCAAGCGCAGACCAGGCACCAAACTCAAAATTAGTCATTTCGAGATAATTACCGACAATTGGAAATAAAATAATCGCAATAGCATTTAATAAAAACACTATAGTCATTGCAATCACAAGTTCTTGAGGTTTAGCTTTAATAATTGGAGCTACAGCTGCCATAGCAGTTCCACCACAAATAGCTGCGCCTGATGATAGCAAAAAGGCAAGTCGCTGTTGTATACCAAGAATTTTTCCGAGAATCAATCCAGCAATAAAAGAAACTATTACAAATAATGAAATCCATGGGAAATAATCTGCACTTACACTTAGCGCATAAGGCATGCTTATAGTTGCTCCTAGAAGAACAATTCCGATCTGTAACGGCAGAGTATTAATGCGCCTACTAAAAAAATTTTGGGAGGGACGAAAAAAATAGGTAAATAGAATTCCTAAAAATACAGATAAGGCTGCATTTCCCAAAAAAAGGGAAATTAAAACTAAAAAAATAAATATAAAATTTAGCACCTAAAGCATCCTATATTTTTATGAATAATGAACACTAATAGTAAGTGTTATCAAGCAAAAGAATCAATCTTTGAAATTAAAATTTTATTTAATGAACTGTTTATCCTTTCATGGTTTCATGAATAATGATTCAATAATGGTATGGGTAAAAAATTAAATCAAAAAACTATTGCTTCGAAAGCAGGTATTGGAACCGATGAACAATATGGATCTATTGTACCGCCAATATATCTTGGAACTAATTTTGAATATGAAGAACTTGGCAAAGAACCAATTTATGAATATACAAGGCAAGAAAATCCGACCAGAGATCATTTGATACAAGCATTGTCAGACCTTGAAGAAGGTGTTGGTGGAGAAATATTAAGCTCAGGCATGGCAGCAATTTCTTTGATAGCAAATATTTTAGAGCTTAAAAGTAAGGTGATTCTTCCTCATGATTGCTATGGGGGAACATTTAGACTGTTTTCATCTCTTGCCGAAAAAGGCATTCTTGAGGTTTACTTTCTTAATCAAGGCAGCAAATCATTTATAGGAGAATCTATTGATGATATAAATCCTGATTTAATATGGATTGAATCTCCATCTAACCCTTTATTGCAAGTTGTAGATATTCAGAAAATAGTAAAAAAGTCTAAAAAGAAAAATGCTTTAGTTGCGGTGGATAATACATTCCTCTCCCCATCTCTTCAAAATCCATTAAAGTTAGGAGCTGATATTGTTATGCACTCAACAACAAAGTACATCAATGGTCATTCAGACGTAATTGGAGGAGCTGTAATTACTAATAATGCAAAGATTTTATCCAAATTAAAGTTTTGGGCAAATAATTTAGGCATTTCTGGATCCCCTTTTGATAGTTACCTGACTTTGAGAGGTCTTAGAACATTGAGCTTACGAATGAAGCAGCATGAACAAAATGCTTCTGCATTGGTGGAACTGTTGTCAAATCATCCAAAAATATCTCATGTTTATTATCCCGGTCTTAAAAATCATCCATCTCATGAAATTGCTAAAAAACAACAAAGCGGATTTGGAGGAATGCTTAGCTTTGAAATAAAAAATGGTTTATCAGAGGTCAAAAAGTTTATTGATGATCTAAAAATTCTCTCACTTGCAGGTTCACTAGGAGGATTTGAGAGTCTGGTTGGCCATCCATATACTATGACTCATGCAGCACTCAGTCCCAAGCAAAAAAAAGACATTGGTATAAAGAAAAATCTGATTAGGATATCTGCTGGGTTAGAAGACACTGAAGATCTACTTGATGCTGTAAAAAAAGCTTTAGATTAGATTTTAATCAGATTCTTTATCATGTTTATCCCTGCCTAAAGTATGAAGTTCTTGGTCAACACAATCAAAGTAATCAAGCTGAGAAACTGGTGCACCAGCCTCAACTACATTTCCGTCCTTTAATTTTCTTGCTCTTATTGGTCTCCCTGCAGGTGGACCAGATACCGCCAAGCACGATGTTAATGCAACGCCTGTATAGCCTTCAACTCCAAGATGATAATATGGATTTTTAGCTTGAGCATAAGGACTAACTTCTTTAACCTGACAACCGCTTAAAAAAAATAAAAAAATTGAAGAAAAAAATACGTGTGCAATTGATGATTTCATTAAGAGGCTATTATTTGAAATGCCGATAATAATACTGTAATTTTAAGAGACGCTATTTAATTAATTTACAATTGCTTCAGACATCGAACCGGTATCATCAAATGCAGTAAAACTTTGGATGATTCCTTCCTCAACTCTAAACATATGTAATGTTTCGGTGCTTAAGCCGTCAGCGGTCATATCTGAGTGCACAAAGACCATGTTTCCATCAGAGTAGATAGCTTTATGTAGGATTTTAAAATTTGGCCAATGAACCGCAATAGGCTCAAAAACATTTTTAATTACTGCCTCAGGCCCAATATGTTTTCCAGTGGTTGGCATGTTACCAAATACAGTAAAAGTAAGATCATCAGCATGGAGGGCTGTCCAGCCTTCTGTATCACCAGATGCAAAAGTTGCATAGGCTTTTTTTACTACATCTTTTGCATCCATCATTTTTTCATGATGACCTGCTTGCAGAGAAGTTGTTGATATTAAAACTAGGGTTAAAAGTGTGTATTTCATAAAATTATTCTAATAAATTTTAAATATAACTTTTATTTTAAAGGATGTAAAAATTTTTTATCAGGACTTGATCGGCTTATTTAATTTTATTTTGATCATAAGATTTATGACGACCAACTTCAAACCCTCTCTTCGCTTTATGTTTAGTTACTCTGCCAGTTACCCTTTTTCTCCAATTCTTATATGCAGAATGCTTTAAATTGTCTCTCATCAGCTCCTTAACGGCTTGCTCATTTAGGCCAAACTGAGTTTCGATAGCATCAAAAGGAGTTCTGTCCTCCCACGCCATCTCTATTATTCTTGATAAATCAGATTTATTCATACTTAAAATTATATTTTAATAAACATGATTCTCATTAATTTTTTGAAAATGAAAAGTAATTATTTGTTTCTTCAATTACACTGAAATATTAATGAAAATTTTTTTAATAAAAGCTGTTCCTAAAACAAACTGGAGCTCAAAAGAACCTTTAAATTATAAACCTAGATCTATAACCCTTTTCGTGCTTTGCTTTGGATTAGCATTATTTGGATTAGGTGAATCGATTATTATAACTGCTGGGGCTGGCATGAGCCCATGGACAGTCTTAGCTGAGGGTCTTTCCAAAACCTTTGGATTGAGCATTGGAAAGCTTACTTTTTGGATAAGTTTGTGTGTGTTAATAATTTGGATACCATTAAAACAAATGCCAGGGATTGGTACGATTTTAAATGTAATTATTATTGCAGCTGTTATTGAGTGGTCATTACCATACTTGCCTCATCCAGAAGATTTTTTAATAACAGTATTACAAGCTGTCTTTGGAACTTTGTTGGTAGGTTTTGCAAGTGGTATTTATCTTATAGCAAACTTAGGCCCTGGACCAAGAGATGGATTGATGACAGGTTTTCAAAGAGTCTCAGGCTTGCCAATTGCATGGGTAAGAGCTTTTATTGAATTAACTATAATTTCAATTGGTTGGAAATTAGGCGGAACTATTGGTATTGGGACTTTAATCTTTGCATTTGGTATTGGTCCTGCGGTATCAGTCGGACTTTATAGTATTTCTGCAATATCTAAAAAATAATTTAAAAAAAAGGGTGCAAAAGCACCCTTTTATTTTCAAGATAAAATTTTAAAAATTATATCCAGCTTTAACATACCAAAAAGCACCTTCGATGCCATATGGAGAGGTTTCATAATAAATTGCTCCGAGTACATTACCTGGAACACCCTCACCTGCAGCTCCAGATGAGCCCTCAATTTTTAAAGCTTCTGTATCAAACAAGTTTTGAACACCTGCTGAAACATAGAAGTTATCGGATAGATCAATGCTTACAGATGCATCAACAGTCCACTCTGCATCAGAGTCAGTGCCAAACCAATCGGCATGCACTGCATAATACTCACCGTAATAATTAGCTCTTACAAATGAGCTTACTTTATCGCTCCAAGTTTGAGCAACCGTGATTGTCATTCTATCTTCAGGAAGACCTTCCTCTAACCTTTTAATCTTTGAATCACCAGTTACAGCACCAGCATTTGTAACCTCTGTCTCAGTGTGATTCCAAGCGGCACTTATATCAGCATCAGCACCAAGTAGAACCGTACTATAAGTTGCAACTAAATCATAACCAGTTGTTTCAGTATCAAAATCATTAGTAAAGTAATTTACCTGACCAATTAATTCTGGATTTGGAATGCCTGCTGCACCCATGGCTGTAACCTGAGCAGCAGTAGGAGCTGCATTACTAGTTAATGCAACCCTATCTTCTAATTCAATCACAAAGAAATCAGCAGTTAGTGATAATTCTCCTGCATTATAAACAACACCAAATGACGTATTGGTAGCTTCTTCAGGTTTTAACTGCCCAGCACCTAACTTAAACCCAGGTAACGTTTGAGCCTGAGTTAATTGTCCATCAACAAGCGTTGTTTGAGTATTTACAACATTAACCTGTCCTTGAGTTGGAGCTCTAAAACCAGTACTTGTGGAAGCGCGCCATGCTAAATTCTCTGAAACTTGATATCTTGCATTTAGTTTAAAGTCATTAGTATCACCAAATGATGAGTAATCCTCATACCTAAAAGAACCACCAAGAAGGAAAACATCACTTACTTGATTTTCTAAATCAACATATAAACCATAACTTCTTCTTGTAAAAGCTCCTTGAGAATCAGGAGAAAATCCTGCAAACCCGTGAGAACCAACATTGAATCCTTGAAGTGCATATTTACCTGCTTTCCATGAAGCCTCTTCACCAGAGATAACTTCAAAAGTTTCCTCTCTCCACTCTGCACCATATGCAACTGTCATAGAGTCAACCTGTCTTGTTAAATCAAAGTTAAAAACTTTTTCCAGTTCAATGTAAGACCCAGTATAAAAATTACGAGGTGTATCAGGGCCCATAGATGGATTGACAGTATTGTTCAAGCCAAAGTCAGCTTCGTTTCTACCAACTGATCCGCTTAGATCATATGAATGACCAGCTAAAAAACCATCAGTAATATCTCCTCTTCTACCTATTGTTAATGAAGTATCTGTGATGTTACCCAAGAATCTAGGTGTGTACCCTCCTGGAGCAATTTCATTCATTAAGAAACAGCTTGGATCAGCCATGATAGCATCCCTCATAGCATAGTCAGATGGGTCAACTTGACCTGAATCACCTGTTCCATATGCACAAGTGCCATCTACGTTTCCGACAGCTCTGAAGTCACCAATTGTAAAAACACCGCTTCTGCCATCTGGATTACGATAATAGAATCCACCATCAACATCTCTTTCTGAGTAATTACCAAACATGTAAGACTCTGAGCCATCACTATTCATAACTCCAGTGTTCATAAAGAAGGTCACATCGTCATCAACTTTTGGAGCGCCCCAAATCTGACAAGGGTTTGCAACAGCAGTGTTTCCACCTGCTGTTAAATCTGCACAGTCAGGTCTTTGTTGACTTCTGGAAGTATCATCAGCTTGTCTGATCTGAAAACTGGTTGTAACAAACCCATCTTGACCAAGAGGCATGCCATATTTTCCAGCAATTGTGGTGGTATTACCATCACCTTCGGTATATTCACCCATCTTATAAGAAAGGGTTCCACCTTCAGAGATATCATCTAGCACAAAGTTAATAACACCAGCAATAGCATCTGAACCATATTGTGCTGAAGCACCATCTCTAAGTACTTCAACTCTTTTGAGAGCAATAGCTGGGATTACTGAAATATCTGCACCTTGGGAGCCATCATTCACTCCACCGCCTTGGAAGGCAATCACTGAAGCGTGATGTCTTCTCTTGCCATTTGTGAAAATCAAAGTAGCATCAGCTGACAAACCTCTTAAGTTTGCAGGACGAATCATACTCGCAGCATCACTAATTGGCTGCAAATGAACGTTTAAAGAAGGAATACTGCCTTGAAGCTGCATTAAAAGGTCATCTGTACCTGTCTTACTAATATCATCAGCACTAAGAACATCAACAGGTACTGGAGAGCTAGAAACTGATCTAGGCTTACCACGAGTACCAATGCTAACAACCTCTTCTACAAATTCAGCATCCTGAGCATATGAGTCTATTGCAAGCATGGAACTAACAGCAATAATCGTTGATAAGGATAGTCTAGAAACCATCCAAGTAGCTTTATTTAACATATTTTCCCCCAAATATTTAAAAATTGTTTAAAAAGTATGCATTTTATATGTAAATTTGCAACTTTTTAGTGCATAAATCTGGTGGATATTATTTATCAATTAGCATTTATTGATTGAAAAAACCGAGATAAGATTGGGATATGAAAAAAAATAAATATTTAATTGGTGTATTATTTTTTGCCTTTCTTCATTGCGATTTGTATGCAATTGACGATCCTTTCAATGCATACATATTAACAATAGAAAATAGCTCTGATGGAGAATCAATAAACATAGCTATCAAAGATAATATTGATCTTGAGGGATTTCCTACAACAGCTGGATCTTTAGCAATTTTAGACAATATTGCGGAAAAAGATGCTTTTATTGTAAAAAAACTCAAACAGGAAGGTTTTCATATCAGTGGAAAAACTAATTTAAGTGAATGGGCCAACTTTAGATCAGAAAAATCTATAAGTGGTTGGTCAAGTTATGGCGGCCAAACATTGAATCCTTATGGAAATAATCTAAATCCCTGCGGATCAAGTTCTGGCTCGGCTGTTGCCGTTGCATCTGGTTCGGTTGATCTTGCAATTGGCACTGAAACAAATGGCTCGATATCTTGTCCTGCTTCAGTCAATGGGATAGTTGGATTTAAGCCAACAGTAGGACTAGTAAGTAGGCAAGGCATAATTCCTATCTCGTCTACTCAAGATACAGCAGGTCCCATGGGAAAATCTGTTAAGTTAGTTGCAGAGGTTTTAGAAACAATATCAGGCCCAGACATTGATGATACAGCTACTTTATTGATACCTAAAGATTTTAATTATGACTTCACAAGTGAATTAAATAAAAATAGTATTGTTGGAAAAAGGTTAGGGTTACTTAGATCTGGAGAAAATTATGAAGCCGCAAATCAATTGCTTGAAAAAATTACCAATCTAGTTACCAGTCTCGGTGGCACAATTGTTGAAATAGATGATTCTAGAGTCTATCCCAGCGAAGATTCTTATTTCTTATTGCTGTATGAATTTAAAATTGGTATAGAAAATTATCTTTCAAAATCATCAAGCTCCATTAAAACAGTTCAATCTTTGATTGATTTTAATAATAAAAATGCAGCAACAATGATGCCCTATTTTGAACAAGAGATTTTTCAAAAAAGCATTGAGACTGTTGGCAAGATTGAAAAATATAAACAAGCATTACAAATGGTCATATCTGTTAGAGATGATCTAGATAAGCTGCTAGAAGATAATAATCTTGATGGTTTTATTGGTTTAACTAGAAACCCTGCGTGGAAAATTGATAATGAAGGTGGAGATAGGTCCGCCATGTCAAATCAAATGAGCTTTGGGAATGGTGCTTTTGCTGCTGTTGCAGGTTATCCACATTTAACCATTCCCATGGCAAAAATAGATGGCTTGCCAGTTGGAATTTCAATCATTGGGACTGCTTGGTCTGATGCTGAATTATTAAAAATAGGTTTTAGTTTAGAGTCAAATAGTGATCTATTTTAAAATTAAGAGTTTACTTTTTGCCAATCAAAAAATTTTGTAGCAATAAAAAAACTAATTACCATCCATAGGATTATTCCAAGAAAATTGAGATCAAAACTTATTAAAGTCGCTCCGTCATTTGCTATATCTCTAATAGAGGAAGCTATGACGCTCAGCGGCAAAATATGAGCTGTGGGTTGCAAAATCTCTGGTAGGCTTGTGATAGGAAAGAAAATTCCAGATAAAATAAGTTGAGGAAATGTAAAAAGTAATGCAATTGGTTGAATTGATTCTTGTGTTTTTGCCAAACTTCCTAAAAAAAATCCGATGCATAAAAAAATAAATGCGCCGAGGACTACTGCTCCAAATAGTGACATTAAACTTCCGATAATATTTATATCTAACAATCCAACCGCCAGAGCAAGAATTATTGAAAGCTGAATTAACAAAATAAACATTCTTGCCAAAACAATCGAGATTATAAAGTCCTTCGGCTTTATTGGTGTTACAAATAATCTTTTTAAAATCCCTCTTCTTCTATATTCAACAAGATTATATCCACTTCCAGCAACACAAAGATTCATTAATATGTATGCCAAAATTCCAGGTAACAAAAAGTCTATGTATCTTTGAGGTCTTGATTTAATGTCCTCTAGCTCTAAAACAAACATTGGCTGAGCACCTCTTATCTCTCGCTCAATTGAGAGCAAAGTAGACTCAATAGAATCTTTTATAAAGTCCGCCTGTCTTACTTGGGAAGCATCAAGTAATAATTTAAGTTGAGCTATTCCCGATTGATTGAAAGTTTCAGGAATAATGATTAGAGCAGTAATATCACCTGAGTTCAAACTATCCTTTAACTCAGAAACTGTACCTTGTTTAACTAAAAATATTTTTTTTTCTTTTAATAATTTTGTAAATTTTAAAGACAATTCATTTTGAGACTGATTGACCAAGCCTAAGTTCGTTGGGCTTGGCTCACCATCTACATATAAAAATACTCCAATTAAAATTAATGGAAAAATAATACTGAAAATTAATGATTGTCTGTCTCTGTAATAAATTTTAATGAAAGTGCTTCCAAGATATATTTGAGATTTACTTAACATTATGTTTCTCTTAACTCATGGCCTGTTAATGATAAAAAAACATCTTCTAAATTGCCACGGGAGGTGCGTTCAGGGATATTATTTGCGTAATCTTTAATAAGTTGTTTTGGAGAGTCTTGAGCTATAACAGAGCCTTCATCCATGATCGCTATTCGATCACACAAATATTCAGCCTCCTCCATGTTATGAGTAGTTAAAACAATTGTCATCCCAGCCTTATTTAGAGTTTTAACAATTTTCCATATATTTCTTTTTGCTTGAGGATCTAATCCAGTGGTTGGTTCATCTAAAAATAAAATTTTTGGATTGTGGACTAATGCGCAAGCAATGGAGAACCTTTGTCTTTGTCCACCTGATAATTCATCAGGCTTTGCAAGAATTTTATTTTCTAAATTAAATTTAACAAGTAACTCCCTTGGCTCAACTGAAGCTGAATAAAGTGCAGCAAAAAGATTAAGTAAGTCTGATAAATTTAATCGATCAAAATATTCACTTGATTGAAGCTGAACACCAATAATTTCTTTAACAGCATATGGGGATGATTCAACGTTAATAGAATCAATCTCAACTGAGCCACCATCGATCTTATTTAATCCCTCTAACATTTCTAGCGTTGAAGTTTTACCAGCTCCATTTGGACCCAATAAACCAAAGACCTCTCCTTTTTCAATCGATAAATTGATGCTATTGACTGCAGCAAAAGTCGCGCCTACCTTTTCTGGATTAAGATAATATTTAGTTAAATTTTTTGCAGTAATTATTGGCATTAGTTATAAAACGCAAAAAATATATTATTTAATTATTGAAATATCTTCTTTTGTTAATAATTTCTTATCAA
>CABZRR010000024.1 GCA_902528215.1 uncultured SAR86 cluster bacterium
CTGGCTCTTACCAACCGGATAAAAGACCTGATTGTATCCAGCCAATAGATCAGGCAATCTTTTGTCTATTTCTGTGTTATCAAAAGCAAGATCAAAACCATGATCCTTTACAGCTCCATTAGGTCCGGCCCTGTATCCATCCCATATTTCCTTTAATGCATCTTTTTTTGGAACAAAAGCTATTGATTGAACATCTTTGCTCTCATTGATTAAAAGAACTAATGTAGACTCTGGTTCATTAAAACCAGTTAAATACCAAAAATTGCTATCTTGTCTAAACGCGTGAGAAGAATCTGCATTTCTGTATTGAACTGCTGCACCAGCAATCACTACAGCAGAGTTCTTTGGTAACATTGCGCCAAGTTTACTCCTTCTATCTGCATATCTATTTTTCATGTGCTAATTCTACTCTTTTCTTTTTCAAACTTCCCTATTTACACACTAAGACTTAAACTAAATATTGTTATGAGTGAAACTTCGAAAAGTTCTATCGATATTTTAATTAAAAGTACTGAGAAGCTTTTAAAGAGATTTAATGAACAAAAAGGAATTATTGATGCTTATATAAAGAAAGAGAGGGAATGGAAAAAGCATAAGCTTGTTCAATCAAATGAAATTAAAAAGCTCGAAAAAGCGAATACCAAGTTAGCTAAAGTTATTAAATCACATGAGCAATAAAGAAGTCTTAGAATTAATGGTTATGGGCAAAAAGATCACAATTGCTTGCCCGCCAAAAGATAAAGAAGGCCTCATTAAAGCAGCTGAAATATTAAATGAGCAAATAGATTCTATCCCTGACAAATCTAATGCCTTAATTTTGACCAGTCTGGACTTGGCTTTTAAAAGTCAACTCCCGCAAGAGGGAAGCTTGCTCTCAAAAACGGAAGAAAAAACCATTAAAGATCTTGCTTCAAAAATTGAAAAATCTCTAAATTAGCAAAAGTCTTTTTTTTAAAATCAACTAATCTATAATGTAATTGACTGGTTCATTCGCTAACTTATCGAGATTCTTTGAACCGATAATATATTTAAAGGTGATTTTCCACTGCTGTTGTTGTGCATTACCATCAAGGGAAGCCTGATGCAGTATGAGCTTCACCACCTGAGCTTTCGGTTCAGGTAACGATAAGTGGCGGTGAATTGGTTTTTTAGCTAACACGCAAAAGTGAAATCAAAATATAGACAATCTATCCTTAATATAAGGGATGCATTAAGTTCATCCGAAGTCTCAAGTCTCTCAAAAGAAATAGTAAAAAATGTTAATGCGGAATTTAGCTTAGACGAAGTTGGTATATTAGGCAGTTACTTCTCTGTAAATAATGAAGTTGATCTGGCAGCCATTAATAAAAAAAGATTTAATGAAAATCGCTTAACTACCTACCCTAAGATTGGACCTAATCATTCAATGAATTTGATTGCACCTAAAAGCTTTGAACAATTAATTAAAAATAAATACGATATTTATGAGCCATCAGATGGCGATGCGATCAACTCTATGGAGCATGAGATCATCATCATTCCAACCGTTGGCGTAGATAAAAATGGATACAGGCTTGGATATGGTGGAGGCTACTATGATAGATATTTAAAATCGATTCATAAAAATAGTTACAGGCCATTACTAATTGGTTTAATTTATGACTTTCAGTTTTTAGACGACTCAATCAATGAGATTCATGATATTAGACTAGATATTGTATTCTCAGAGACTCAAAGTAAAAACTTTGAAAGTTAAATTTCTAATTTAGCTGCAAAATTAAAAATATCTTCTGAAAGGATCTTAGAATTCTCTAATGCTGCAAAATGCCCTCCTGGATATTGATTCCACTGAACTATGTTATAGATTTTTTCTGCCCAAACCCTGGGTGGTCTAGCAATTTCATTCTCAAAGATAGCTCCAGCCATTGGCTGAGAAACTGGATTAAATGTAAATCCTAAAGGACCATTCTCATAATAAAATCTTGCAGATGACGTGATAGATTCTGTATGCCAATACAAAGATACAATTGCAAGAACCTCATCTAGGGGAACTACAAGTTTGTCAGAATCATCTTTTGTCCATCCATGAAATTTTTCAATTATCCATGCTGCCAAACCAACAGGAGAGTCATTTAAACCATATCCAACTGTCTGAGGCTTCGTGCTTTGAATTGCAAAATATCCGTATCCTGTTGCCTGATATTTTTCTATGTTTTTCATTCCTTCAATCTCTTCTTGCAATACTCCCTGCATGGAGTCTTCGCCCTCCGGTGGAAATGCTATTACTAAATTCAGGTGAATGCCTATACAATTTTCTGGAAAGAGTTCTGCGATCCATTTTGTTATCATTGATCCCCAGTCTCCGCCTTGCGCAATATATTTTTCATAACCCAAAGCAAGCATCAATTCGTTTTCTAGTTTCGCCACCTCCTCTGAGTTCATTCCCAGTTCCTGTGGTTTGTCAGAAAACCCATATCCGGGTATTGAGGGACAGACAACATCAAATTCAATTCCACCTTTACCAGCTACTAGTTCAGGAATAATTTTAAGAAATTCCTGAACACTTCCTGGCCATCCATGGGTAAGCAGTAATGGAATTGCATTTTTTGAATTAGATTTTTTATGAAGGTAATGAAGCTCCAAGCCTGAATTAGTTTTGTATTTAAAACTACCAGCTTCATTCAATTTTGTTTCATGTTTTCTCCAATCAAAATTATTTCTCCAAGTTTTAACGGCATCCTGTAAATAATCTTTGTTTGTTCCTAGCGTCCATCGATCGTCATTTATTTCATCAGGCCACCTTGTTAAATCTATCTTTTGATTAAGTAGTTCAATCTTTTCATCAGGGACGAAGATTTCAAATTCTTTGATCATTATCTTAAGAAATCAATGTAGGCCTTATTATCAGTTTCTTCAATGAAAGTATAATCCAATGATTTAAGATGCTTTTCTAACGCATTAGCAGATTTGCTTTTATCTTCAATGCCAATTAGAACATTGGCAAATGCTGCTCCAAGATTTCTGTAATGGAATAAAGAAATATTCCATTTTGAACCAAAATCCTTAAGAAACCCCATTAAGGCTCCAGGCCTAACTGGAAATTGACATCTGTACAATCTCTCAGAATCTCTTTCCGAAATGATGCTCTTATGACCTCCAACCATGTGTCTGAGATGGTCATTAGAAATTTGGTTTCTTGTTAAATCAGAAAATTTAAATTTACTTTTTGTCAGCATGATCTTAATTTTTTTAAATGCATCTTCATTTTCAGTTTTAATTCCAACTAGGACATTTGCGTCCATCTTGTTAGCAAATCTGTAATTAAACTCTGTAATCTGAGATCGACCAAATACTTTACATAACTTTAAAAAGCTTCCCGGACGCTCTGGAATTTTAATGCTAAGCAGTTTCTCCCTATTTTCACCAACCTCAGATCTTTCTACAATATAACTAAGTCTTTCAAAGTTAACATTTGCTCCACTACTAATAGCTAGAAAACGTTTATTTGTAATTTTAGTTGCATATTTTTTTAATCCTGCCAATGCAAGAGCACCCGCAGGCTCAGACAGAACTCTTGTGTCTTCAAATATATCTTTAACTGCAGCACATAATTCATCAATGCTAACTGTAATTACTCCATCAACACACTCCCTTATTACATCAAAATTATTTTTACCGATTTGCTCTACAGCCACCCCATCAGCAAACAATCCTACTTCCCGAAGTCTTACTCTTTTATCAGACTTAATTGCCTCAACCAAACAAGCCGAATCTTCAACCTCAACACCATAAATTTTGATATCTTTTTTATTTTGAGCAACCCATGCGCCTACGCCTGCCAACAAACCACCTCCCCCAACAGGCACAAAAATGACATCTAAGTCATTGTTTTCGTCTAAAATTTCTTTTCCAATGGTACCTTGGCCAGCTATAGTGAGCGGATCATCAAAAGCTTCGATAAATTCAAGCCTTTGCTCCCTTGCAATTTGCCTTGCTTTTTTTGAGGCCTGATCAAAATTATCTCCGTGCAATAAAACCTTGGAGCCAAATCTTTTAACGGATTTTACTTTTATCTCAGGCGCTGTTACTGGCATTACTATCAAACATGGTACTTTTAATTTATTACATGCATTTGCAACCCCTTGTGCATGATTTCCAGCCGATGCAGTTATAACTCCCACTTTTTGCTGTTGAGAACTTAAATTAGCAATCTTGTTATAAGCGCCTCTAATTTTGAATGAAAAAATTGGTTGCATATCTTCACGCTTCAAATAAACATAATTTTTTAGCTTGCTAGATAAATTTCCAGCAAAAGTTATTGGGGTCTTTTCAGCAACATCGTAAACTTTAGATTCAGAGATTAAACCTAAATATTTTTTTGAAAATTTAAAAGAACCTGATTTTTTTATTTTAAGTCGCATAATAATTTAAGTATTATACCCATAATGAGCAATTCAAAATTAAATGCTTCGATTGAAGCAATAAAATATATAAAACCAAAAATTGATTTTAATTCGATAATCGGAGTTGGAACTGGTTCAACGGTAAACTACTTTATTGAAGAGCTTGCAAAGATTAAAAATCTTTTTAAAGGAGCTGTTTCTAGCTCAGAGGCATCCACAAAATTGTTGGAGGAACTTGGTATAGAGGTATTTGAACTAAACGATATTAATGAGATTGTTGTATATGTTGATGGAGCAGATGAAGTAGATCCTTCTAGCAACTTAATAAAAGGTGGTGGTGGAGCTCACACTAGGGAAAAAATTGTTGCGTCAGCCTCAAATGAATTTATTTGTATAGTGGATGAGTCTAAATTAGTCGAAGTTTTAGGCTCCTTTCCACTTCCATTAGAAGTAATAACTAAAAGCAGAAGTTATGTTGCGAGAGAAATGGTGAAATTGGGAGGAGTGCCTGAGTTAAGGGAGCATTTCTTGACCGATCAAAATAATCAAATTCTCGATGTTAAAGATTTAAAGATTACTGACCCATTAAAAATGGAACAAGTGATAAACTTAATACCAGGAGTTTTGGACAATGGTATATTTGCGAGATGTAGACCTCAAAAAGTAATTGTTGGAAGGGCTTAAAGTACAGCTTGAATAGCCGAAACTAATCTTTCTGATTCTGGAGTAACACTTGATTTGTAGTGTCCAATAACTTGTCCGTCTCTATTAATAAGATACTTAGCAAAATTCCATCTTGGTTCTTTTCCTGAAGCTGCAATAAGTTTTTTGTAAAATGGATGAGCTTTTTTTCCGGTAACTTTTGCTGTAGAAAACATAGGAAACTCTACTCCGTACTCGGTACTACAAAATTCGGCAACTTTTGATTCAGCAGAGAATTCTTGAAAGAAGTCTCTTGATGGTATTCCTATAATAGTAAGGCCGTCATCTTTGAATTTAGTATATAGTCTTTGTAAGCCAGCATATTGAGGTGTGTAGCCACATCTGCTCGCTACGTTCACTACCAAAACTACATTACCTGAATACTCACAGAGATTTTTCTCATCATCTGAATCTAAAACTCTAAGCGTGCTATTAAGAATATCTGAGCAAGAAAATGCAGATATTGAAAAAGAAGTAAGTGCCAGGATAAAAAGCTGTTTCATCCTGAAGATATTACACTACTGGAGAAATTGCGTAAACTGATGATATAAAGATACTTACTAGAGTAAGAAGTTCGAAGCGCTCAATAATTTTTTCATTCATAACTAACCTTTATCAGAGATGGAGGGTATTTCAACCCTCCATAATTCCAGAGAAATATCCAACAGATCATAGGGGGAGAGAAATGTTGGAAACATCATTATACATATTTATAATTACATATCAACAAAAATTATAAATAATTTTAATTTATTTATATATATATAAATTGTTAATATCTTAAGAATTTTATCCAGATAATTGTTATTTTGAGCCTAATCCAATAAATATATATATAATTTCAGATTAAAACTTAATTTTGGGATAATTATGACAAATGAATTGAAAGGTAAAGTAAATTATAGTGTTAATAGCAATATTGCTATTTTGGAAGTTGACAATCCCCCGGTAAATCCTCTCAGCAGCGGTGTCAGAGCAGGATTAGCTGAATTTATAGAAAAAGCAAATTCTGATGAGTCAGTCAAAGGTGTCATCCTGACTGGCGCAGGTAGATCTTTTATTGCGGGAGCTGATATATCTGAGTTTGGAAAGAGTTTTGATGGTCCTGACCTTAACACAGCTCTTAGAGCGATAGAATTCAGCAAAAAACCGGTTTTAGCTGCAATTAATGGAACTGCCCTTGGAGGAGGCTTAGAAACTGCACTTGTATGCAATTATAGAATGGGCACAAATAAAGCTATTGTTGGACTACCCGAGGTAAATCTTGGATTATTGCCTGGAGCTGGGGGTACTCAGAGGCTTCCAAGGCTAGTAGGGCCCTCTCAATCATTAAAAATGATGCTTTCTGGAACTCCATTATCTGCTAAGAAAGCTTTAGAGCAAGGAATACTGGATGCTATTTCTGAAAACTCTCTTATTGATGACGCTATTGCATTCCTTCAAGATAAAATTGACCTAAGCGATCACCCAAAAGTAAGAGACAAAAATGAGAAATTACTTGAGGCAAGAGGTTCTGAGAATGTTCTTGCTGAAGCTAAGGCCTTGGCAGCAAAAACAAGAAGAGGACAATTTGCTCCAGGTCAGATAATTGCATGTGTTGAAGCAGCCATAAATGAAGATGATTTTGACGTAGGTTTAAAAAAAGAATCTGATTATTTTCTTGAGTGCCTAATGAACCCTCAACGCGAAGCTATGATTCATATATTCTTTGGCGAGCGAGCTGCTTCCAAAATAGCAGATATACCCAAGGATACTCCCTTAATGCCTATTAATACTGCAGGAATTGTTGGTTCTGGAACAATGGGAGGAGGAATAGCTATGAACCTAGCAAATGCAGGCATTCCTGTATTAATTTTAGATCAAGATGAAGAAAATCTTGAGAGGGGCATGGGTGTTATAGAAAAAAATTATCAAATGATGGTAGATCGAGGGAGAATGTCCCAAGACCAAAAAGATATTGTGATGGGTCTAATTACCCCTACTCTATCATATGATGACTTGGCTGATGTAGATATGGTTGTAGAGGCAGTTTATGAAAATCTTGAGCTAAAAGAAGAAATCTTTAAAACTTTAGATTCAGTTACTAAGGATAGCGCAATACTTGCATCAAATACTTCGGGTCTGGATATTGATGCATTAGCAGCCTCAACCAATAGACCTGGAAAAGTAGTAGGTACTCACTTTTTTAGTCCTGCTAATGTTATGAGGCTGCTTGAAGTTGTCAGAGGGAAAGACTCTTCTGATGAAACAATGGCAACTGTTATGTCACTTGGTAAGAAAATAGGAAAAGCAGCAGTTGTATCTCTTAATGCTCCAGGATTTATTGGAAATAGAATGCTTGCTGGTTATACTTACCAAGCAAATATGCTTCTTCTTGAAGGTGCATTACCCAGTCAAGTTGACAATGCATTGGAATCTTTTGGTATGAGTATGGGACCATTCAGAATGCTAGATTTAGTTGGTTTAGATTTAGGTTGGAGAGCAAGAAAATTAGCTAATATTGAAACTCCTCTTGCAAATAAAATATCAGATGAGCTTTGTGAAAGAGATAGATTTGGTCAAAAAAATTCTAAGGGATTTTATAATTATTCTGAAGGTTCAAGAGCCCCAAATCCTGCTCCAGAAAATGAAGAAATCTACAAAGAAATTTCTACAAAAAATAATATACAAAGAAGAGAGATATCGGATCAAGAAATAGTAGATAGATGTATATTAGCTTTAGTTAACGAAGGGGCCCGAATCTTAGAGGAGGGAGTTGCACAAAGATCTGGTGACATGGATATTGTGTATATCAATGGTTATGGATTTCCAATTTGGAGAGGTGGTCCAATGTTCTATGCAAATCAGCTAGGTTTAGAAGAAATAATAAAGAAAATGGATATATTTTCTGATTTAGATAAAGAATTTTGGAAACCTGCGCCTCTGCTTCAAAAACTAGCTGATCAATCTGCAACTTTTGGAGAAGCTCCTGCAGTTGAAGATAGGGCAGAGTTACTAAGCTTTAAAGTAACTAATATGGGTGGCGTATAAGATAAGTTATAAATATATATTCACAGTCGTTTTCTCTGGGATAAGCTTATAAAGCTCTAAGACATCATGATTTAGCATTCTTATGCAACCATGCGAAGCCTTTTTACCAATCAAGCCCTCTTCATGAGTACCATGAATGTATATATATCTTTTAAATGAATCGACATTTGTTCCTTTATTAAAACCTTCACTTAATCCAGACAACCACATAATTCTTGATGTAATAAAATCGTCATCAGAATCTATATCTCTATGAACAATGTTAACTTTTTGAGGAATATGTTCTCGACTAACAAAAAAATGATATTTATCAACATTAGTCCCAATTTTTGTTTTTACCTCATGCATGCCTAATGGGGTTTTTAATGAGTTTTCTATTTGCCCTTCCCCATAGGCTGAGCTAGAAACAGGATAACTCCTTATTATTTCTTTATTTTCATATAGATATAGTCTTTGTTCAGAAATACTAATATCTATCGAGTAACTTGCAGAAATTGATAATGAGAATAATGATATAAAAATTAATATAAAATAATGCATTACCTTAATCTTAATATAATAATAGAGACTAGAACAAATATTGATAATAAAGGGATAATATAATAGCCAAATATATAAAAAAATGATATTTCTTTATTTTTGTAAACTTTTCCAGAGATAGAACTCTGAACTCCTTTAGGCAATAATTTAACAATTGTTCCTTTATTA
>CABZRR010000025.1 GCA_902528215.1 uncultured SAR86 cluster bacterium
GCATTATATAAAGTTGAAACAGAGGTCGTATGAACCCCTTGATTGTTTGATAAATCTCTAGAAAGAATTTTTTTTCCAGTCATGGCAGAAGTAAGGCTTGATTTGCCAGAACCAGAATTACCAACGAATATGGTAGTTTTTTTTGCAAGAAATTTTTCCAGGCAGTTTAGATTTGTTAAAAGTTTTGCAGAAATTTCAAACGTCTTTATTCCTATACTCTTATAGATACTATGTTCTTTTGAGAATGCATTTTCTTTTAACGCATCAATCTTATTAAAAATAATAAAAGGCTCTATGGATGCATTAATTGAAATTGCTATCCACTTATCAATAAATTCCAGGCTTGTCTTTGGGCTTTTAGTTACCAAGATTCCTATATGTGAAATATTTGAAGCTATTGGTTTTTTTGTATTTTCTTTAGATTTATAAAGAATTGATGATCTACCTAGTCTCTTTTTTACCAGCGCTTTAAAATGATCAGCACCTACTAGGGGCTCTATTTCAACAAAATCTCCAACAACAAGATTGATTCTGCCTTGTATTTTGCATTTAAAATTATTGCCATTGGCTAATACTAAACAAGAATTTGAATAGAACTCTACTATTTGACCGGTTTGAACTTTTAACATCTTGGGCTCAAAATACACTATAGTTAAAAATTAACAACATTTATGTCTACTCAAAAATCAAACCAAAACCTAGTATGGATCGATCTTGAGATGACAGGATTAGATCCTGAAAAAGAAAGGATTATTGAAATTGCTACCATAATTACAGATAGTAATCTTACCATTATTGCAGAAGGTCCTAATCTAGTCATCAATCAGCCTAAAGAACTAGTGAATAGCATGGATGCATGGAATACCAATCAGCATGGAAACTCTGGGCTTATTAAATCAGTTCTTGAAAGCAGCGTTACTGAACAATCTGCAGAGATAGAAACTCTAGAATTTATTTCTAAGTATGTAGGAAATAAAAAATCTCCAATGTGCGGAAATACTGTTTCTCATGACAGAAGATTTTTAGCAAAGTATATGCCAGATTTGGAATCTTACTTTCACTACAGACATATAGATGTTTCATCAGTCAAAGAACTAATTTCGAGGTGGATGAATGACGCACAAACCTATGAAAAAAAAGGTTCTCATAGAGCAAAAGATGATATTAAAGAATCAATCAATGAATTAAAACTTTATAAACAAATGCTTTTTGATTAAATTAACTAAGCTTTTATTTCGTAATTTTTTGAAATCCTAAATTTTTTAAATTTTTTAATTGAAGAGTTTTTTTCATAGATAGTTTCGATGAAATTATATTTAGCCGCTATTTCATTTTTATTTATTTCAATAGAGGTAAATCCTCTGCTTGAAGCATCCATCCACACTAGCTCACTATTTTTTTTAATGATAGAATCCTCAAAAATTTTTGCCTCAACTGGGACATAATCAGTAAGGCCTGGCGACGTCACAGAAGGAGTCGCAATTTCTATACCAACCTTACTGCCTCTTTCGTCAAAGAGCTGGGATAGCCATGCATTATGAGTATCCCCCGCTAAGCTAATAAATTTCTTACCAGATCTTTGCATAATTTTGTATAGCCTTTCTCTCTCTTTTGGATATCCATCCCAAGCATCAAGATTTGATGGGAGTCCTAACTTTATAAGCTGAATGTATGGCTTGAGCTGATCTGATATTCCTTCTAATGCATTGGAAATGTCTGGAAACTTCAATTTAGTCATGAGAACCTGCTGACCAAAGATAGTCCATTTTGCATTTGTCTTAGATACTGCATTTTCAATCCAAGAAATTTGACTAGGTCCTAATAAGTTTCGATTAATATCATTTAAATCATTGTAAAATTTAGCTTGATTAAACCCAGACTTAGTTAAGTACTCTAGAGGCTGAATTTGTTTATCACGACCATATTGACGTGTATCGAGCATAAGTAAATGTAATATGTTACCTATTTTAAATTCTCTAAATATTTTTCTTTTACTTTCCTGCTCTCTAATTGGCATCCATTCAAAATAAGCCTTTATAGCTGCGGATCTTCTTGCAAAAAAATCTCCTTCAGAACCATCTATTGAGTGATTTTCAGCACCTCTTTTCCATGCGTCATTGGTAAATTCATGATCGTCCCATACTGCTACTAGCGGAGCATTTTTATGAAGCTTTTTGGAGCCATGATCTAGTTTGTATTGAGCGTGCCTTTGCCTGTAATCACTAAGGCTGATCATTTCATGAGGAGGCACTGGTGTCCTATCAAGTTTTTCAGCAATATTTGTTGCATATCCACCCATTGGATATTCATACAAATAATCCCCAAGATGCAACCATAAATCAAGATTGTCTTTTGCTGCAGCTTCGTAAACATTAAAATATCCTGCAGGATAATTACTACAACTAAAGACTCCGATTTTTAATGACTGAGTATCAGAAGAGAATGTCCTGGATTTTCCTACTTCAGAAACAACATTACCGGCTTTGAACCTATAAAAAAATCCTTCATGACTTTCGCAATACTTGCTAGCTTTAAAATCATATTTAATCGTATAGTCAACTAATGATGAGGTATGTAATTTCTTTTTAAAAACTACTTTGGAAAAGCTCTCTTTTTCAGATATTTCAAGAACTACTTCGATTGGACCTACTTTTTTTGGAGTGACTCTTGTCCACAGAATTACTCTTTCTTGAGTGGGATCTCCGCTGGCAACACCATGATTAAATGAAAATGCATTATTTGAGCAGCCTGTATTTATAGATGCGCTAAAGCCAATGGCACCTAGAGATGTGATTCTTATAGCTTGCCTTCTTTTCATTTTAAAATTTTAACAATTCCTTAGAAGGGTTGAGCAAAAAAAGGCAAAGAAGCTATGTACTTATCTTATTTTTTTGCAGGATGAATATTTATAGGAGTAGGAGCAACCTGACTTTTGGGCTGCTTAATCTTGGCTTCTCCAGACTCAACTACCTCATCTATTCTGATAACAGAATTTATTGGTATATACGATCTTTCAACCGATTTGAATTCTTTTTCTAATTTCTCAGATGTTGGATCAACTACTAGCTGTTTATTTTGTTTAAATATATACTCTTCAACCTCTATGAAGCCATACATGTCACTTTGATATATTTGTTTAGCAAAAATTTCGTATATTTCACCAAGTTGCATGAAAATTATTTTGTATGTCTTCTTTTTAGCCATGATTAATTATATGGGAACAAAATTTGATAATAAAAGATTTTAATAAATAATTAAAATATGAAAAAAAAATTATATATAAAAACTCATGGTTGTCAGATGAATGAATACGATTCTGCAAAAATGGCCGATCTTTTAGTAGAAAAAGAAGGTTTTGAATTAGCTAACAATGAAAGTGAGGCTGATCTCCTGATATTAAATACATGTTCTATAAGAGAAAAAGCTCAAGAAAAAGTTTTTCATCAGATTGGAAGATGGAGAAAGATAAAGGAAGACAAACCTGATTTAAAAATTGCTATTGGTGGTTGCGTGGCTTCTCAAGAAGGTAAAGAAATTATTAAAAGAGCACCAGCGGTAGATATAGTGTTTGGTCCGCAGACTTTGCATAAACTTCCTGAGTTATATAAAAACAAGATAGAAACAAGTGTTAATCAGATAGATATTTCTTTTCCGAAGTTAGAAAAATTTAATTATTTGCCCGTAGAGGGCAAAGGAGAGCCTTCAGCTTTTGTTTCCATTGCTGAAGGTTGCAATAAATATTGTTCATTTTGTGTAGTCCCCAAAACTAGAGGCCATGAAGTGTCAAGGACCATTGAGGATATCTTAAATGAAGTATCTATTTTGGCTGAGAATGGAACCAGAGAAATTAATTTTTTAGGACAAAATGTAAATAACTTTAAAGGAACTTTTAAAGGAGAAAAGTCATCGTTGGCAGTGTTAATTGAATTAGCATCAAAAATTGAGAATATTGAAAGGATTCGTTTTACCACAAGCCATCCCCATGAATTTAAAGATGACCTTGTGGAAGTATATGATAAGGTGCCTGAGTTAGTTAGCCATGTTCATCTTCCTGTTCAAAGCGGCTCGGATAAAATCTTAAAATTAATGAGGAGGCGATATAACGCAGAAAAGTACTTAGCACTTATAGAAAGAATTAGAGTTATAAGACCAGATATGAGCTTTTCTTCTGATTTTATTGTGGGATTTCCAGGTGAAACAAATGAAGATTTTCAGCAAACAATTAATATTATCAACGAAGTAAAATTCGATGAGTCATATAGTTTTATTTACAGTCCTAGGCCCAATACTTCAGCATCTGAAATGACAGATGATGTACCTTTAGAAGAAAAAAAAGAACGTTTAAACTTATTGCAATCACGGCTTAATCAATTATCCTTTGGTTATAGTCGTAAAAAAGTAGGAACCTCTCAGAGATGCTTAATTTACGGTCAATCGAGGAGAGATCCTGGCCAACTACAGGGAAGAACTATTTGTAACAGAATTGTAAATTTTCAATCAAACCAATTAGATTTGGTAGGCCACTTTAAAAATATTAAAATTCAAGAGGCTCTAACTAATAGCCTTAGAGGCAGTCTTAAAAATTAATGCCAAAAGATCTTACTTCTGCTAGCTTAGAACTTAATCCAAATGATGCCGATGTCCTAATTAGATTTGTTGGCGAGTTAAATGAAAATCTTAAAATAGTTGAAAAAACTTTTAAGGTTAAAATATTTCAAAATGGCAATAAAATTAGTATTTCAGGAGAAGAAGAAAATACTAAAAAAGCATCAAATGCAATTAAAGATCTATACCTATCAACATCAAATGGAAGTGAACTTTCAAAGGAGCAAATACAGATGGTGATTAATAAAAACGCAGATATAAATCCCGATGTCATATCCGAAGATGTGATAGATCAAACCATTAAAACGCCAAAAAAAATTATTAAATCAAGAGGAAATAATCAAAATAATTACATATCTAATATGAGTGAATATGAGGTCAACTTTGGAGTCGGCCCAGCAGGCACAGGAAAAACATACTTAGCAGTTGCTAAGGCAGTTGAGATGCTTGTAAATGAAGACGTAAAAAAAATTATACTTATCCGCCCTGCCGTTGAAGCAGGTGAAAAGCTTGGGTTTTTACCTGGAGATCTTTCTCAAAAAGTAGATCCTTATTTAAGACCCCTATACGATGCTTTATATGAAATGCTAGGTTTCGAGCAGGTTGTTAGATTGCTTGAAAAAGAGATTCTTGAGGTTGCTCCACTTGCATATCTTAGAGGAAGAACTCTAAATAACGCATTTATAATTATGGATGAAAGCCAAAATACATCCGTTGATCAGATGAAAATGTTTTTAACAAGAATGGGCTTTGGTTCTTACGCTGTAATTAATGGTGATATGACCCAGATTGATTTGCCAAAAAATATTGAGTCTGGACTTTCCCATGTTTTAAAAGTGCTAGATGGGTTAGATGATATTGGATTTACAACTTTTAATTCAAGAGATGTTGTTAGACACCCGCTAGTTAGAAAGATTGTTGATGCTTACAACAAATTTGACCAACAAAAAAATTGAGATTAAATATTCCTAATCATGAATTTAATGACTTTTCCGCTGATTTGGAGAAAAAATTAAATTTAATGGCCGAACATGTTTTATCTGATCAAAAAGAGGAAATATTAAATATAAACCTTAAGTTTGTTTCTAGCTTTGAAATGAAAAAGCTCAACAAAGAATTTAGAAATAAAAGTTCAGACACAAATGTATTATCCTTTCCAGCAAGTAAGCAAATTCAGGAAATTTCTGGTGAACTTGGGGATATTGCTATGAGTATTCCATATATAAAAACTGAGTCACAGAACTTGAATAGAGACGTAGAGGATCATATGATGCATTTATTGGCTCATGGAATACTTCACTTATTAGGCTTTGATCATAAACAAGATAAAGATGCCTGTATTATGGAGTCTCAAGAAATTAAATATTTAAAAAATTTTAAAATAGCTAATCCTTACAAATTATGACCAACCAAGATACTGATCAAGATCAACCTCCTTCGAGTCTTTTAAATAAAATTAAGCGCTTTTTTACAATTAAGCCGTCAAGCTTAGATGATGTATCCGTTTTGCTTGAAGATGCTTTAAGCGCAAAGCTGATAGATAAAGAGGCTCAGTTTATAGCTGAAAGAGCTATTAGGCTTGGAGATACTACGGTAAAAGAGATAATGGTTCCAAGGGTTGAAATGGTAATTTTAGCCCCTGATGAAGATCCACAAGATATGATTGCTCGAATAATCAATTCTGGCCATTCAAGATACCCTGTTTTAGGTCCTGCAAAAAATGAAGTCCAAGGTATATTGCTTGCAAAAGACTTACTTCCAATAATTAATCAAAATTTGAAAGACTTCAAATTACTCTCATTGATCAGAGATATCAAAGTGGTACCAGAGTCTAAGAAAGCCGATTCATTACTTGAAGAATTTAAAAAAGATAGATCTCATATGGCTATTGTAATAGATGAATATGGAACAGTTTCTGGACTTGTAACAATTGAAGATATTTTAGAAGAACTTGTCGGTGAAATAGAAGATGAACATGACTCGGAGGAGGAGGATTTAATTCAGGTAAGCGAATATGAGTATATTGCAAATGCCACCCTAGAGCTTTCAGAATTTGAGCAAAAATTTAACAAGAGTTTTAATGGCATGGATGCAGAAACTTTAGCTGGACTTTTTATAAGCAAATTGGGATTCTTACCAAAGGTTGGCGATAAAATTGACTTAGATAACATGATTTTAGCTGTAACAGCTGCTGATAAAAGAAAGATAAAAAAAATTGGCATCACCATTAAAACAAATCTATAAAAGCTCTTTTATAAAATATTTAGTTCTTGCATTAAGTGGCGCACTTTCTGTAGTTGCCTTCAATCCATTTGATATCAAGGTGATTATTCTTATAAGTCTCGCAATACTAATCTACTCAATAGCAAATTCAAGAAATTATATTGAAGCTTTTAAGCGATCTCTTGCTTGGGGCTTAGGTTATTGGATAGCTGGAACAGGATGGTTAATAGTAAGTATTCACTTCTATGGAAAAACCAATTTGTCAATATCTATTTTGATATTATTATTAATGGGAATAATGCTTGCATTGGTATTTATCACCCCTATTTCGCTAATTAAACTTCTTAAGCCCAGCAAAAATATTTTTATTATGAGTCTATCGTTTGCTAGTTTTCTTACATTATTAGAATTATCAAGATTTATATTATTGGGTGGTTTTCCATGGCTTTTACCTGGCTTAACCCTTCTTGATACTTTAGTGCAATCTTTAATATCAATTATTGGAGTTTATGGTGGTTCATTCTTAATTT
>CABZRR010000026.1 GCA_902528215.1 uncultured SAR86 cluster bacterium
TCACCAAGCATTTCAGCGTATGGCTCCTCTCCGAAGACACCAATCACAACATCTGGATTCTTTTTAAATTTACCATTTTCAGAAAACTCTATTGTTCCTTTAGATAATAAAATCATCTGCTGTAAAGCCTGATATATAGTATTGGTATTAATAAAATCTTCATTTAAATTTTCTCTACCTTGCCAAGTAATGGTCCAACCACCTGTTTGCGATGAAATTTTATTTGCGGCATTCCCAATGACTCCAACATGTTGTCTAGGATCTATTGGTAAAAATTTATTGTTATTTTTCAACAAAACTAAGGATTCTCTTACAGCCTGACGAGCCAGAGCAATATGCCTTGGGTGACCCAAAAGATTTTCTTTGAATTCATGCGGGATCCTTCCATCAAATAGACCAAGCCTAGATTTAACTTTTAAAATACTTCTAACTGCCTCATCGAGTCTGGTCTCAGAAATTTCACCAGATTTAACTTGCTGAATTGTATTTAACAAAAGGCCTTTCCAGTTCTCTGGGACCATGAACATGTCGATTCCAGCATTAAAGGATTGGGCGCATTTTGAGTTCGAGCAGCCATCTACCTGGCCGTGGCCATTCCAATCACCTACAACAAAACCATCAAATTGCATATCTTGCTTCAGAACATCTGTTAATAACTCTTTATATCCATGGAGCTTTTGACCATTCCAAGAATTAAAGCTCGCCATAACTGTTTGAGCACATGCATCTAAAGCATCAAAGTATGGATATCCATGTAATTGTCTTAGTCCCATCTCAGAAATTATGGTATTGCCTTGATCAACTCCTCTCAATGTGCCTCCATCACCCATGAAATGCTTTGCAGTAGCAATAACATGATTTTTATCAAGCAATGTATCTCCCTCACCTTGAAGTCCAAGCACAAAAGCTTTGCCTAATTTTGAGACTAAGATAGGGTCCTCAGAAAAACCTTCATATGTTCTTCCCCAACGATCATCTTGTGGAACTGCAATTGTAGGAGCAAATGTCCAAGCAACTCCGGTTGACAAAACTTCTAAGGCAATTACCTCACCGATACTTTTAATTAACTCTTCATTACGAGTTGCGCCAAGTCCTATATTGTGAGGAAATAATGTGGCTCCAATAACATTATTATGACCATGAACCGCATCAGTTCCCCATAAAACAGGGACTCGGATGCCTTTAAAGATTGGAGAAGCTTCATAAAAGTCTTTGCTTAGGTTTTTCCAATCTTCAACCGAACTATATTTATCACCATTTGGTGAGGTGTTTCCTCCATTCAAAACCGATCCGAGTAAAACTATATCAAAGGGAAGTATTATATCCGAGTTTGTATTTTTTTACATCTGCTGGAGTAACAAAGTCCAAGTCTCCTTGAATAACTTGTCCAACTTTATCCTCTATCGTCATTGCTTTGATTAGTTGCTCAATTAAATAGTCGTTATCAAAATTTTTGTATTCACAAGCATTTGACCGACTCCAATCTTCTTGAGCTGATAATAATGAAATATTGAAAAATGAAATTATCAAAAAAAGTTTTTTCATGCCTGTCCCTTATTGAAAATCTATATCTGAGAATTCAAGTTTTGTCTTATCTTGATTTATTAGGAAATATAGTGGCATTTTATTATTTGTGGATGCTTTTTCAACAACTAATCTTTTATTAGAATTTGTTACTAACAAGATACATCGTTTTGTATTGAGAAGTAATGCAAGGTTCATAGAAATTCTTCTATAGCTCGGAGACCCTAAAGGAATATCTGAATATACAAAATTAGGCTCAGCATCAATACTGAAAGCACTACTTAATTTAACTTGCTCAGGGAAAAGTGATGCAAAATGGCCATCAAGACCTAATCCGAGTAAAACTATATCAAAGGGAAGTATTATATTTTTGATATCAATCCTTGGCTGAACTAAAGGATGAAATTTAGCAGATTTAGCATTATTTATTAAAAGATTCTTCCTTAAAAGATTTTCATTTGAATCAATATGATCTGAGGAAAGTAATCTATCATCCCCTAAGTAGATAGATACATTATTCCAATCCAAATCAGCGAGGCTTAATTTTTGGTAAATTAATAAAGGACTATTTCCGCCACATACAACTAATGATGCTTTTCCATTCAATTCAATCGACTCATTTAATGTTTTCACGATTGATTTAGATAGCTGATCTGAGTATGAGTTATTCAATTTTTACTTTTGTTTTTCACTAATTTTATTAATAAAATTTAAACTTCCATGCAGACAAGTCATCTCTTGATTGACAATGGCTATCGGCATTTGCGACAAAATTTTTGCGTGCATTGGTTTTCTGTTCATCAAAAAATTTTTCATGAAAATATCGTTATCTATAAATTGATGCATTGAACGCATTAAACCTCCGGCGATAAATACTCCATTTCCGGGCATATATGCTAATGCAAGTTCAGATAATATTTGAGAAAATGAATTGAGAAAGAAATTTATGGCTTTATGTGAAAATTCATCATCACTAAAGCTTGAAACTATTTCTTCAGATGACTTTTCTTCCCTGGAGAGAATTTTATATATTTGTTTTAGCCCGCCTCCAGAAATAATATTTTCAATAATATTAAAATTTTCAATAGCAACGGGTTCAAAATCCTCAAATAATTTTGGAAGAGTCAAAGAACTATTTCCAATCTCTGTAGGAAGAACAATTTTATCTTCAATAACTTGAGCTGCCCCAAGACCTGTACCGGGACCTATAACCAATGATGTCTGATTAAATCCATCATATTTATTTATAAAGCTCATTTCTTTGGTATCAAAAAGTGATAAACCATGGCCAATGGATTCCCAATCATTGAGAATATAGCAAGAATCTACAGCAAATTTTTTCAGTATTGTCTTTTCATTTATTTCAAAATTTCTATTTGTCATCGCAATAGATTGATGAAGTTTTGGACCAGCAACAGAAAAAACTATATGTTTTATATTTTGATCTTTACTTAAAAGGTTTTGAATAATCTGATCAAATGAATCTAAACAATCTAAATTTTGTTTCGAAGCACTATTTATTTCATTGCTACCGATTTCAGCTGTAGCTGTTCTTATGTTGGTTCCACCTATATCAATAAGTAAAACTTTTTTATCAGAAAAACTACCTTGAGAATTCATTACCACAGTAAAAAATAAGTGATTAATAATATCACGCAGATAATTATGGTATTTATATTAAATAAAAACTCTGTTTTGAAATTTATATCAACTAGATCAATTGCTTTAGGTTGATTTGAATAACCTTGAAGAAATGCAGTAAGGTAACATCCAAAACCTGAAACTAGAAATACAACACCCATTCTGTGAATAAAGGGATATTCTGGAAAAATAAGAAAAATTACCAAAGATAAAATTAAGGACATTATTGCTGCAACTAAAACACTAAGGGTTGTAGCCTTTTTCCAAAAAAGAGCAACTAAAAATATTACTAAAATTCCTGGTGTGAAAAATCCTGTAAAGTTTTGTATGTATTGAAACGCAGACTCCATGCTTCCCAGAAGTGGCTGAGCACAAATAACACCAATAACTAATGCAATCCAAGCAATATTTCTTCCAACTGAAACTAATCTTTGTTGAGATGGGTTTGATTTTGTAAAACTTCTGTAAATGTCCATTGTAAAAATTGTGCTAATGCTATTAGTCATTGATGCAAGTGAAGAGACAATGGCTGCAACAAGTGCGGCAAAAGTGAGTCCCAAAAGACCATTTGGAAGTAATGCCATCATCATTGGATATGCCTGATCAGACTTTTCAAGTCCAGGATAAATAATTGCTGCACAAATTCCAGGAAGCACTACAACAAATGGCATCAGAAGCTTCAAGTAAGCGGCAAACATAACCCCCTTTTGGGCCTCTGGCAATGATTTAGCGCCTAATGCTCTTTGAGTAATGTATTGATTAAATCCCCAATAAGCAAAATGCGCTATCCATAAACCACCAATTAAAACCCATACGCCTGGAAGATCTTTATATGCAGGATGATCTAAGGATAAAATCATGTCAAACTTTTCAGGAAGAGATTGATAAGCTTGATTCAATCCAATCCAAATTCCTGCGCCATCTGAAATTTGATTCAAAGCTATATAAGAAACAGAAAGACCTCCGAAAATTAATAAAATCACCTGGATAATGTCTGTCATAGCCACAGCTTTAAGTCCACCCCATAATGAATATGCTAAAGATAAAAATGCTAAAAGCACTAATCCATAAAATAGATCTAGTCCTGTTAATGAGTTTATTGCCAAAGATCCTAGCCATAAAACACTTGTCAGGTTAACAAAAACATAAACGGCTAACCAAAAAAATGACAGCACAAGACTAACCCTATTATCAAATCGATGCTCAAGAAATTGAGGCATAGTATAAATTTGCTTTTCTAAAAAAAGTGGTAAGAAAAACTTTGCCATTACAATTAATGCAATTGCAGCCGTAAGCTCATAGGTAGCTATTGCCATTCCAACCACAAATCCCTGTCCCGACATACCGATAATTTGTTCTGCAGAAATATTTGCAGCAATTAAGGAGGCTCCTATTGCCCACCAAGGAAGTGATCTGCCAGCTAAGAAATAATCTTCTGCGGTTTTCTCTTGACCTTCTTTAGACTTAGAAACATATTGAGCAATTGTTACAATGCCAACACAATAAATTACGACAATAAAAATGTCTAAATTATTAAAAAGCATTTACAAGATGGTCCCCTTAGATTATCAAAGAGGATATTATCGTTGAAATAAACTTAATTGAAACATAATCCGAAGATAAA
>CABZRR010000027.1 GCA_902528215.1 uncultured SAR86 cluster bacterium
TGGTTTTACTTTTTTGTAAGAAAATAAGCTTTTTATGCAGATTCCTTGCAAAAATAATCATAATAACTAAAAATAAAAACATCAAAATCAAAGAGTTTCCTGCAAGAAAATTGTAAACTCCATGGAAAACCATAGGAATCATTAAAGATTTAGCTAAATTAATGTTTTCACCCCTAAATGAATGCATTCCAAAATAATAACCCATCAAAATACCACATGTAGCATGCATAGGGATCGCACTAAACGCCCTAAGTATTGCTATTGCAAGTGGCTCAACTTCTGCGCCACTTGAGTAGACATAGCTTATATTTTCTAAGCTTGCAAATCCTAGAGATATAATTGTTCCATAAACGATTGCATCAATAGGCTCATTAAAAGATTTCTTAGGTTTAATATAAAAATAAAGAGCAATAAATTTCAGTGATTCCTCAGTGAAACCTGCCATAAAAGCAAATTCCTTAGTTGGAATGAAAAATAAGTTTAGCTCACCAGCAGGTATGCAGAGTAGAACTCCTACAAAAAAAGTTTTTAAGATGAGCGATGTAGGTTCTCGGAACTTGTCAGACTTTATTACATAAAAAATAATGATGAGTGGAACGCCTAATGTTAAAAATAATGTAACATTCATCTCTTGTGTTTTATGATTTTAACTGCGGAAACAATATAACATCTCTTATTGAACTTTGATTGGTTAACATCATCACTAATCTATCTATGCCCAAGCCAACGCCTACAGCAGGTGGCATGCCGTGTTCTAATGCTGTAATATAATCCTCATCAAATCCCATTGCCTCATCATCACCATCAGCCTTAGCTTTAATCTGATCATGGAATCTTTGAGCCTGATCATCAGGATCATTTAACTCACAAAAACCATTGGCTAGCTCTTTGCCTCCAATGAATAATTCAAATCTGTCTGCAATTAATGGATTATCGTTATTTCTTCTTGACAAAGGAGAGACTTCAACTGGGTACTCGATGACAAAAGTAGGTTGAATAAGATTGTCCTCTACAGTTTTCTCAAAAATTTCTAATAAAATTTTTCCCTCGCCCCATTGATCTTTCACAGAAATCTTTATAGATTCTGCATAAGTTCTTAGTTTATCTTTGTTAGTTATATCAGCCTTACTCAATTCAGAGTTATATTCCAAAACTAAATCATTTAGAGTTTTTATCGAGAAATTAGATAAGTCTATTTTATCTCCATCCCACTCAATGTTATTTTTATTGCCAATAGCTTCAGAGGCAGTTTGAATTATATTTTTTGTAAACTCTAACGTCCCGTTGAATGTAGCAAATGCTGTATAAAACTCTAACATGGTAAATTCTGGATTATGCCTTGTTGATAAGCCCTCATTTCTAAAGCTTCTATTAATTTCAAAAACTTTTTCAAAACCACCAATCAATAATCTTTTTAAATGCAGTTCAGGAGCTATTCTTAAAAAAAGTTTTCTATCGAGCGCATTATGTTGAGTGACAAAAGGTCTTGCAACTGCACCGCCAGGTATTGAATGCATCATTGGAGTTTCAACTTCCAAAAAACCATCTTCAAGCATAGTAGATCTAACCGAGGAAACAATTTTAGATCTTTTTTCAAATACTTCTTTTGATTCAGGACTACTCATTAAGTCCAAATATCTTTGTCGATATTTAATTTCAATATCAGCTAGGCCTTTATGCTTTTCAGGCATAGGCCTCAAGGCTTTGGTAATAAGAATAATTGAATGCGCCTCTATAGTGAGTTCCTGTGTTTTGGTCTTAAATAAATTTCCTCCAACACCAATAATGTCTCCAAGATCCCAGGTTTTAAAACTTTTATATAAGTCAGGATTTATATTATTTTTAGTTATGTATGCCTGAATATCCCCAGATCCATCCCTTATGGTTACAAAACTTGCGTTGCCCATCACTCGCTTTAATACTATTCTTCCAGCCAATGACAAGTTAGTAATTTTTTTAGATTCAAGGTCCTCTTTGTCTAGATGACCATATGCCTCATGAAGATCCTTAGAAGAATTTGCTGGAATATAGTTATTTATGTAAGCAATGTTTTGCTCCCTAAGCTCTTCAAGCTTCCTTCGCCTTTCCTCTAAGATAGAGGATTCACTGCTAATATTTGAGTCACTCATTTATACTCCCTGGGTTAAACTTGCTTTGATAAATATATCAATATCTCCATCTAGAATTGATGAAATATTACCACTTTCAACGTTTGTTCTTAAGTCTTTAATGCGAGATTGATCTAAAACATAGGATCTAATTTGGCTTCCCCAACCAATGTCCGATTTGCTGTCTTCTAATAATTGTTGCTCATCTTTCTGTTTTTGTAATTCTAGCTCATAGAGCTTAGATTTAAGTTGCTTGAATGCATTGTCTTTGTTTTTATGCTGAGATCTATCATTTTGACACTGAACCACCGTGCCAGTTGGAACATGAGTTAAGCGAACTGCCGAATCTGTTTTGTTAACATGCTGGCCCCCGGCTCCGGATGCTCTATATGTATCAATCCTAACGTCAGCAGGATTCAATTCAACTTCAATTGATTCATCAATTTCTGGTGAAATGAAAACAGAAGCAAATGATGTATGTCGTCTGCTGCCAGAATCAAAGGGAGATTTTCTGACCAATCTATGCACTCCTGTTTCTGTTCTAAGCCACCCATAAGCATAACTGCCTTTTATCAAAAGCGAGGCTGATTTTATCCCAGCAACTTCTCCAGGAGAATGCTCTATCACGGAAACTGTAAATTCATGCTTTTCTGCCCATCTTGTATACATTCTTAACAACATATCAGCCCAATCTTGAGCTTCAGTTCCCCCAGAACCTGATTGAATATCAATAAATGCAGAATTAGGATCCATTTTATTGGAAAACATCCTGTTAAACTCTAAATCTTCCACACTTGAAATTAAAGAATTAGTTTCTTGATTTATCTCACTTATAGAGTCCGAATCAGATTCTTCTATGGCAATTTCTAATAAATCAAGATTATCATTTATTGACTCATCAACTGATAGAAAGGAATTTAAAAATTTTTCAAGATCTGCTTTTTCTTTGTTGAGTGCCTGAGATAGATCTAAATTAGACCAAGTAGACTCATCAGATAATTTACTATTAATATCAATTAATAATTTTTCTTTATTTGCAACGTCAAAGATGCCCCCGGAGATCAATCATGCGGTCTCTAAGATTGGCAAGAATAGATTTTAGTTCGCCTATTTCCATGAGTTCTATTTTAATCTCTTTGTTTGGCCTGTGAAAGAATAATTAGTTACTTGATTCTCTGATCATAGGAAATGCAGGTGGAGAGTCCTCAAATTGCACTCTTCCAATTTCTACAAAACCATGTCTTTTGTACAATGCTTTATTCATTTCATTGGATGCCTCTAAGTAGGCTCTATCACCCTTCTCGTCAATCATTTGAAGCGCTTCTTTTAACAAAAAAGATCCTATGCCTTGTCTTTGTTGGGAGGGATCAACCGCAATAAATGGCAAATACCAAGCATCATTTGGATGATACTTTTCAAATTCTTCAAAAAATTTTATTACAACTTCTATTCTTTCAGCAGGAACATATTCAAAAGTTGATGCCAAAACTGAGCTATCAAACTCAACTCCAGGAGGATGCCAAAGAGATGAGCCAAAGAAATTTTTTTCTGAATAAACAATGTTATTTTTAAAAGCTATTTTTGAAAATTCTTCCATCCAAATATCAAAGCATTTAAGATAAGAAGACGAATCAGGGAAAACCCACCTTAACAAGGCATCTGATGAAAAACCTAGCGTAAGAACTCCCTTCACTTTCTCTAAATCTGCTTGAGATGTCTTAACTATTTTGGGTATATTCATATGTGTAAGTTTCAGTTATTAAGTTTTATGAAGTTTGTGATTTTTTTATAATCAGCATCAAAAGTATGCAAATATTCATCTTTCTCAAAAAGATCTCTTAATGCAACAGGTGATGATTTTATTTCAATATTTAATTCTTCATACACTTTAGGAAATTTTGCGGGATGTGCTGTGGACAATAAAACATAATGATTTTTTTTATCACTCAGCTTGAAAGCTTCAACTGCTGCAACAGCTGTGTGAGGATCTAGAAGATAGCCATTTGATCGATGAACTTCTTCAATCATGCCTGTTGTATCCGTGTCATTAACCTTACTTGATGAAAAAAGGTCTTCTTTCTTTTTCCATGTTGATATGTTCAGATCAATTGGACTGGTTGGGAAATTATCAAACATTTCAGCACATACAGATGCATCTCTATCTAGGAATAGATCATAAATTAGCCTTTCAAAATTACTTGCCACACT
>CABZRR010000028.1 GCA_902528215.1 uncultured SAR86 cluster bacterium
GGATTTAACTTTAATCCAAGCAACGATCAGATGGTTGTAAACCGGGTCATTGAAAATAGTCCAGCTGTCGGAGTTTTGCAAGAGGGCGATATTTTCGTCTCCGTTGAAGGTGTTCCTGCAACTAGAGAAAATAGAGAAAACGGAGTTTTATCTTTTGCCGGACTTCCTGGCATGCCAGTCAAAGCTGTTGTAAATAGAAACGGTGAGAATGTAGATGTTTTATTTGAGAGAGGATTGGTTAGTCCAAGATATACTAAAGCGCAAGTTTTAGATAGCATTGAATCTTCTGATGCTGAAGATTGGGGTGCTGATGAATATAGAATAATTGAGGTTGCTGCAAATAGAGAAAATAATGTTGTTTATGCATGGACATGGCATAAGTTTACAGATGATATTACAGGACTTCAGTTTGAAGAAAATCAAGTTACAAGATTTCAATTCGATGATAGCGGTCAAGTAATTGCTCGAGGAGACATGTCAGAGGAGGCTCTAGTTCAAAGCCAATTAGGATTTAAAGTTTCAAGATAATTATTTTTTTCAAAAAAAGGGAGCTTTTTAACTCCCTCTTTTTACATAAAATTCGTAAAAAATACATGTAATTTTTTTACATATCTTGCATACTTGTGGATCTTAATTTTTTATATTTTGGAGAAAAAAATGAAGAACTTATTTTTAATTACCCTCATAGTTTCTAGCTTTTTTGTTAATTCACAGGAAGTTCCTGATCCAATTAGGGCTGAATACTTAATGTGTAATCTAAATGATGAAAAAAGCATGTATGATTTTATGCAATGGTCTAAGTCATGGAATGAAGTCATGGATGCAACGGATGAATCTGGTTATGATGCTTCCGTAATGGTTCCGAGATATCGAACTCCGCTTACTGATTTTGATATGTTTTGGGTTGGACATGCTGACTCATCAATAAATCTTGGAAAAGCATTAGATAATTGGTTTGGAGATAACTTTAAAGAAGTAAGAGACTCTATTCCAGTTACGTGCGTTCAAGCATTTAATTCATATCAGTGGGTTTTAGAGTCAAATTTTAGTCCTGAAGATTTGTCGGATACTTATCCAGTCTCTTATCGCTACTGCAATCTAAAAGAGGGCAAAACACTTGCAGACGCTTTTATAAACTTAAGCAATCAAATGAAAATATCTCATAAAGCAGGCATTAAAAATGGGGCTCGCTTAATTGTACCTGGTAATGGTAGCCCAGCTGAACTTGCTGAGTATGATTTTGTGTTATCTTATGGCTCACCCAGTTGGGAAGAGTGGGGTAAAGCTATTGATTATTATTGGTCTGATGTGAATGATGCAGTTGAAAATAAAGCAGTTAGAGAAACATATTCTTGTGAAAATTCAAGGATGTATTCAGGGACTTTAATTAGATAAAAATATTTAAGGATTTAAAAAAGGGGCAAGATGCCCCTCTTTTTATTGTATGACACAATTTATGTCATACTTTGAAAAAAACTCCTAGATTCTTTGGCTGGAATTGGGATCATTAATTCTTTCGTATATCGAACTAGGCCAGATGTGTCCAGCTCCTTGAACCTAAAGATGTATATTTTGAGTCCCATTCAAACAGTTATCAATAGGTATCAAAATTAATAATGTAAATGGATTAATTTTCTTCTAGCCATACATTTTTATTTGTTAGACTATATCTTTGTTTTTATTTCATAAGCGAGAATATAGTGCCAGACAAATATATCAACAAGGGTTCATTATCAGTTTCTATAGATCTAGAAGCATTTCTTAAATCTGAAGTATTGCCAGGATTGGACTTATCTGAAGATCATTTTTGGAACAGTTTAGAAAATATTATTAATGTATTTAGCCCAAGAAATAGAGAATTACTAGATATTAGAGAATCTATGCAGGGTAAAATCGATGCTTGGCATTTGGCTAATCCCGGGCTAGAAAAAAATTTTGATGTTTATAAAGATTTTCTAAGGGACATCGGCTATTTGGTTTCTGAAGGCGAAGACTTTAAAATTTCAACTGATAATGTGGACCCAGAAATTGCATTTATTGCAGGACCTCAATTAGTTGTTCCAGTTATGAATGCAAGATTTGCTTTAAATGCTGCCAATGCTAGATGGGGCAGTCTCTATGATGCTTTGTATGGCACTGATATGATCTCAGAGGATAATGGTGCGTCAAGAGCAGGTTCGTATAACCCAGTTCGTGGAGACAAAGTAATAGAATTTACAAAGAATTTTTTGGATGAAAATTTTTCGTTAAATGATGCTAGTTTTTCTGATGTACACTCTTTTTCAGTAAACAACGGACAATTAGAGTTTGGGTTAGAGAATGGACAAACTTCAACACTTAATGACAGTGATCAATTCCAAGGTTTTCTAGGCTCACCAAATCTTCCTTCTTGTGTCTTGCTCAAAAACAATAATCTCCATGCTGAAATTCAAATTGATGCTGGACATTCTGTTGGGGCTACTGATCCTGCTGGAATCAAGGATGTTTTATTAGAATCTGCAGTTACAACGATTCAAGACTGCGAGGACTCGGTTGCGGCGGTTGATGGAGAGGACAAGGTTACTGTTTATAGAAATTGGCTTGGCTTAATGAAAGGAGACCTTCAGGAAAAATTTATTAAAGGCGGCAGTGAAATAACTCGTTCTCTCAATCCTGATAGAAATTACATTGCACCAGATGGCTCCGGCTTTAAATTGCCAGGTAGAAGCCTCATGCTTGTAAGAAATGTTGGACATCTGATGACTAATCCAGCAATTCTTGATAAGGATGGTAATGAGGTCCCTGAAGGAATATTGGATGCAATGTTCACAATCTGCATTGCAATGCATGATATTAATGGTAAGGGAGAGATAAAAAATTCAAGGACTGGCAGCATTTATATAGTGAAACCAAAAATGCATGGACCTGATGAGGTGCAATTCACTTGTGATCTATTTTCAGCGGTTGAAAATGCCTTAAATCTTGATCAGTTGACTGCAAAAGTAGGAATTATGGATGAAGAAAGAAGAACCACAATAAATCTTAAAGAATGTATTCGTGTTGCTAAGGATAGAGTAATTTTTATTAACACTGGATTTTTAGACAGAACTGGAGATGAAATTCATACCAGCATGGAGGCTGGTCCAATGATTCCTAAGGCAGATATGAAACAGCAGCCTTGGATTCTTGCTTATGAAGACTGGAATGTTGATTCCGGCCTTGAAACTGGATTTAAAGGCAGTGCTCAAATTGGGAAAGGTATGTGGCCAATGCCTGACGAAATGTTAAATATGTATGAAACCAAAACCATGCATCCAGAATCTGGAGCAAACTGTGCTTGGGTCCCGTCACCGACCGGCGCTACTCTTCATGCAATGCATTATCATCAAATTTTAGTTTCTGAAAGACAACAAATTATTTTGCAGCGACCTAAGGCCAATATTGATGATATTCTCACCATTCCTTTAATGGAAAATCCAGAAGAGCTTTCAGCTAAAGATATTCAAAAAGAATTAGACAATAACGCCCAGGGTATTCTTGGTTATGTTGTTAGATGGATTGATCAAGGAGTAGGATGCTCCAAGGTTCCAGATATCAATAACGTTGGACTTATGGAGGATAGAGCAACATGCAGAATATCTAGCCAACATATCGCAAATTGGTTGCATCACTCTATTTGCACTGAGGACCAAGTTATCGATACCATGAAAAAAATGGCTATTGTTGTTGATCAGCAGAATTCTGGGGATCCCTCATACATACCGATGAGTCCGTCATATGATGGTGTTGCTTTTAGAGCAGCATGCAATCTAGCCATAGAGGGAAGAAGTCAACCCAGCGGTTACACTGAACCTATATTGCACGAAATGAGGTTAAAATTTAAAGCTTAATGAAAGCATATTGGATCACTCGATGTCATGTTCATAATTCAGCAGAATATGATGAATATATTAAGCTTGCAGGACCAGCTATTAATCAATATGGAGGCACTTTTCTAGTACGTGGAGGTGATCAAATTGAATTAGAGGGTGGGTCCTATGAGAGAACTGTTTTGGTCGAGTTTAATTCAATGCATGAAGCCAAGGTATGTTATGAATCAAATGAGTATCAAGAAGCTCTAAAGTACTGCGTAAATTCTTCCAATCGTCACGTTGTTCTTGTTGAAGGATTGTGACAACTTATGAAGCTTAATTTTAATAAAATTACAATTTTTATAAAAAAAAGGGTTGACACTTCTCAAAAAAGACGTATATT
>CABZRR010000029.1 GCA_902528215.1 uncultured SAR86 cluster bacterium
TATTTTCATAGATTGAGCTCTTTAAATCTGATATTATTTTAAATAGTTATAATTTATTATTAATTTTTGATATAATATCATTAATTATAAGGTTTATGCGGATATAATTGTAATGTTTTTTTACCACTAAAAAAAGAGGGAGTAATCGATGGAAAGAGAAGTTATGGAATACGATGTCGTCATCGTTGGCGGAGGTCCATCTGGCCTAAGCGCTGCCATAAAACTTGCTCAACTGGCGAAAGAAAATGATAAATCTCTAGAAATATGTCTTCTTGAAAAAGGTTCTGAAATAGGCGCTCATATACTTTCAGGAAATGTATTTCAACCTACAGCCTTAAATGAACTTATTCCAGATTGGAAAGAAAAAGAATGTCCTCTCAATGTTCCAGTTAAAAAAGATAAGTTAATGTTTATGTTTGAAAAATTCAGCTTGCCTATTCCTTCATTTGTAATGCCACCCATGAATAATCATGGAAATTATGTAGCCAGTCTCGCAAATCTTTGTCGATGGCTCGCAACTCAGGCAGAAGATTTGGGAGTTGAAATATTTCCCGGTTTTCCTGCAAGTGAGATCCTCTATGAAGGAGATAAAGTTGTTGGCGTTAGAACTGGAGATATGGGTGTTGGTTTAAACGGTGAACAGAAAGCAGGATACGAAGCAGGGATAGATATTAAAGCTAAATATACAATATTTGGTGAAGGCTGCAGAGGCCATCTTGGTAAACAATTAATATCAAAATTTGAGTTAGATAAGGATAAAGACCCGCAACATTATGGAATTGGATTTAAGGAAATTTGGAAAATTAAGGATGAAGTGCATCAAGAAGGTCTTGTTATCCACACGAATGGCTGGCCTAGTGCTAAAAATACCCCTGCTGGATCTTACCTCTATCATGCAGATAATAATGAAGTATATTTAGGATATGTCGTACCACTAGATTATGAAAATCCTCACCTTAGTCCATATGATGAATTTCAAACTTGGAAAACCCATCCATCAATCAGACGTTATTTAGAGGGAGGAGAAAGAATTACTTATGGAGCTAGAGCACTAATTAAAGGCGGTCTTCAATCACTACCAAGCATGGAATTTCCAGGTGGTGTTTTAGTTGGTGACAATGCTGGAACACTGATTTTTTCAAAAATTAAAGGTTCCCATACAGCTATGAAATCTGGAATGCTTGCTGCAGAAGCCATTTTTAAAAATATTGATAATAATAGCAAACTCGAATTCAATGATTTAATTAAATCAAGTTGGATTCATGAAGAGCTCTACAAATCAAGAAACTTTGGACCCATGTTCCATAAGTTTGGTGCTCTAATTGGAGCTGCTTTCAACGCAATAGATCAATTGATATTTAGAGGCAAGCTCCCTTTCACTCTCAGACATACAACACCAGACTATGCCTGCATGAAACCTGCTGCTGATATGCCAAAAATAGAATATCCTAAGCCTGATGGTAAAATCAGTTTTGATAAGCTAAGTTCTGTATTTCTTTCCAATACCTATCACGAAGAGGATCAGCCTTGTCACCTGACACTTAAAGATTCAACCATACCAATACTTCAAAATCTGCCTATATATGACGAACCTGCACAAAGATATTGTCCAGCTGGTGTTTACGAAGTTGTGGAAAAAGATAACGAACCAAAATTTGTTATCAACGGACAAAATTGCGTTCATTGCAAAACATGCGATATTAAAGATCCTTCTCAAAACATTACTTGGGTAACGCCCGAAGGTACCGGTGGTCCTAATTACCCTAATATGTGATGAGAAGCATTTCACTCTATGCTTTATTAACATTACTAATAGGGTGTTCAACAGAAAATCATCAAGTTCAATTTAATTCTCTCCTTAATTCAGAATGGGAAAGAATGATAGCTGATAATCCAGTCTATGCTTCCAGCATGGGAGACCTTACCAACAACACAAAATGGTCGGATACTTCAATTGAAAAAATTTATTCAAATCATCAGATTGAGTTACAAGTGTTGAATCAATTGGAAGAATTTGAGACAAAAAATTTTACTGAAGAAAATCAAGTTAATTATCTTCTTTTTAAAAAACAATATGAAAATTCAATAGAAGCTCATTCATTTAAAAAATTTTTAATGCCATTTAGTCACAGGGGCGGTATTCAATTACAACACGAAACAACGAGTATAATTCCTCTTAGAAATAAACAGAATTTTTTAGATTGGATTGAAAGGCTTTCAAAAATAAATACGTTAATTGATGATGCAATTGAAAAAGCAAGTATTGGCATTGATCAAGGGATTGTTCCACCAAGATTTCTTATGGAAAAAGTTTATAAACAAATTGAATTACAAGTTTTTGTCGAGCCAAAAGATAGCCCTTTCTATAGAGTCTTTGAAAACATAAATAATGAGATAGATTCGTCTGAGGAAATACAATCAA
>CABZRR010000030.1 GCA_902528215.1 uncultured SAR86 cluster bacterium
ACAAATCTAAGGACAGATCAATATGGGGGCTCATTGAAAAATAGAATGAGGCTTCTGAATGAAATTATTGATGCAATTAGAACAAAAGTTCCAAGAAATTTTCCAGTAATTGTTCGCTTAGATGGTGAAGAGATTAATATCAAAAATGGTCTTACTTCAACCGAAGTATGCGAAATTGCAAAACATATAGAGTCTAGAATTGATGCTATTCATGTGAGCAGCTATGCTAATCCTGCATCGGGTCCTGATTTTACAAAGGCTCCTTTGAACCATAAAAAAGAAAGTTTTATAAAAGTAACAAGTTTAATAAGAAATACTGTTCAAATTCCAATAATTGCAGTGGGTAGAATAGAACCACAAAAAGCAGACAAATACATTTCAGATGGAAAATTTAATTTTCTTGCTATGGGTCGAAAGCTTTTGGCTGATCCTGACTTACCAAATAAATTAATCAATGACGAACAAGACAAAATTAAACCATGTCAATATTCTTATGAGTGCGTTAGCAGAATTTTTCTTAATGGAAAAATGGTATGTGCATCTGATGTTGGATTAGGGAAAAAAGACAAAAAATTTTCTCAAAAAGACTTGGATATTATCGGTGCCGGTCCTGCTGGATTGGAACTTGCGCTTCAAGCTGCGAAAAGAAATATTAAAGTTTCAATATATGAAAAACAAGGATTTATTGGTGGCAATCTAATTGGATCATCTTTAATTTATGAACCTTACAGACAATTATTAAATTATTATCAAGCCTCTGTTAAAAATAAATTAATTGACTTGCATCTAAATAGCGAAATCTCATCAGATGAAATTGAAAAGAAGCTTTTAAATGGCCAAAAAATTATAGTTGCATCAGGGGGAGTCCCCTCCGCGTCCATTACTACCGCAATTAATATTCAATCCTGGTTGCAACCCTTTATCATCGAAGCAAATGGTGATTTTAATTCTATTAAACACAGCATTAAAGAAAAAAATTATGGTGATTGTGCCATCCTTGGCACAGACACCATTCAACTTCATTTAGCCTCTTTTTTGAGCTCAATTGGGATTAACGTGTTTTTAGTTAAAAACAGTGAATCCATTGGAGGTTCAATGCCGGTTGTACTGAGATGGAAAATTTTAGATGAATTAGCCAATCAAGTCCCTGTAATTTCTGAAAAGGAATTCTCAAAGAGAGAGTTTGATATTGCACTTGATGCTGTGTTTAAATCAAAAGCTAATTTTCAAAATCTTGAAACCATTGGTGATTCAAAACACGGGTTAGCATATTTACCTCAAACTGCTAAAGATGCAATGAGTTACTTCAAATAGCTGTCTAAATATTTAAAGATTCTCTTACACCAGGATGAATTACTTTTCCATTTTGAATATTAAGTCCATTTAATAAATGTTTATTTTCACCCAAAGCTTTAGTTATACCCTTTTCTGCAATTTCCTGAATAAAAGGCAAGGTTGCATTATTTAAGGCATTGGATGCAGTTAATGGAACAGCTCCCGGCATGTTAGTTACACAATAGTGCAGAATTCCATCATGTAAAAAAGTTGGGTTGTCATGGTCAGTAGGTCTACTCGTCTCAAAACATCCACCTTGGTCAATAGAAATATCAACAATCACACTACCATCAACCATACCCTTTAACATTTCTTTTTTAATTACCTTTGGAGCTTCTTTGCCAACAACATACACAGAACCAATTACAAGATCAGAAACACTTATGGCATCTTGAATTGAATCAGGAGTAGATAAAATATACTCCACATTTTTACCCTCATAAACTTTTTTTAAGTCATCTAAGACTGACTGATCTAGATCAATGATTTTGACTTCAGCATGATTTAATATCGCTTTAGCAATTGCTTCTTTGCCTGCGACTCCAGCACCAATAACAGTAACTATTCTTGGATCAATCTTACTAATTAAAGTACCCCTGCCATTATTGGGCTTAAGCAGATGATATGACCCAACAACCATGCTTAATTGCCCAGCAATTGCACTCATTGGAGCTAATAAAGGCAGAGAGCCAT